>NZ_CP139781.1:3178571-3814285 GCF_019679435.2 Actomonas aquatica | reverse complement strand
CCGATGCCGAGGGCGTCATCGTCTACGCCAACGACCAGTTTTGCAAAGTGTCCGGCTACACCCGCGAAGAACTCGCCGGTAAGACGCATCGCATCATCAAGTCCGATTACCATCCGCCGGAGTTCTTCGCCAAACTCTGGTCGACGATCAAAGCCGGCGAATCCTGGCGCGGCACCATCTGCAACCGCGCCAAAGACGGCTCCCGCTACTGGGTCTCCAGCACGATCATGCCGCTGCTGGGCGACGACGGCCGCCCGCGCTTCTTCCTCGCCCTGCGCACCAATGTTTCCCGGCTCAAAGAGACCGAGGAAAAACTGCGCTCCCAACACAGCCAGCTCGTCGATCAGGTTGAGCTCCTGCGCTCCACCCAGAGCCAGCTCACCGCCTTCTACGACCACGCCCCCATCGGCATCTCCTGGCGCGAGATCAACGCCGACGGACAGCCCGGCGCCAACCACGTCAACGCGACTTTCCTTAAGATCATCCGTCTCACGCATGAGCAGGTGGCGGACGTAAACAACGTCTACGCCATCACCCATCCGGACGATCTCGCCAAACAGGAGGCGCTCACCAACGAGATCTACGAAGGCAAACGCGACCAGTTCACCATCGAGAAACGTTACATCGTGCCGCTCACCTCGGAGGAACTCGCCGCGCTCCAGACCGACGATCCCGATGGCGCGGGTGATTACGACGCCGACGGCAACGAACCCCACCCCCTCGCCAACCGCGAATCGCTCGTCAAAACCGTTTGGGGCCAACTCACCGTGGTCGTCCTGCGCAACGCCGACGGACAGGTGACGCACCACTTCGGCATGCTCGCCGATATCACGAAACAGCGCCTCGCCACCAATCTCCTGCAGAGCCGCGAAGCCCGTTGGCGCACCTACCTCGAGACCGCCAGCGAAGTCCTCTACGCCATCACCCCCGAGGGCCGCATCAAATTCGTCTCCTCCGCCTGGACCAGCAAACTTGGCCACACCAAGAAGGACGCCGTCGGCCGCCGCTTCACCGACTATCTCCACCCCGACCACGTCGAGCAGTGGACCGCCTTCTTCGAGGACACCCTCAAACACGGCGCCTCCAACGCCTCCATCGAGTATCGCATCCGCCACGCCGACGGGCGCTGGATCTGGCACGCCATGAGTTCCGCGGTCTACTCCGACCGCCACGGCCGCACCGCCTTCCTCGGCGTCGGCCGCGACATCACCCTGCGCCTCGAAGCCCAGAACCAACTCAAAGAAGCCCTCGCCCGCCGCGAGGAAATGGAACGCATCGTCAACCGTTCCCCGTCCGTCGTCGTGCTCTGGCGCGCCGCCGAAAACTGGCCGGTCGAGTTCGTCTCCCAAAGCGTCTCCCAATACGGCTATACTCCCGAATATTTCACCCAGGCCAACCAAGGCTTCATCGCCATCACGCACCCCGACGACTCCGAGCGCGTGACCGCCGAAGTCGAAGCTCACGCCAAATCCGGCCACGACGAATACAACCAGGAATATCGCATCGTCTGCGCCGACGGCTCCGTGCGCTGGGTGGCCGACCACACCGTCGTGCGTCGCAACGCCGAGGGCATCGTCACCCACCACGAGGGGCTCATCACCGACATCTCCGACCGCAAGGAAGCCGAGGAGCGCGAACGCGAGCTGCGCGAGCGCGACCTGCGCACCGCCGCCACCATCCAAACCCACCTGCGCCCCCGCGAGTTTCCCGACATCCGCGCTGTCGAAATCGAAGCCCTTTCCCACCCGTCACTGCACATCGGCGGCGACTACTACGATGTCGTGAAAGTCGACGAACGTCGCTGGGGTTTCGTCATCGCCGACGTCTCCGGCAAAGGTGCCGCCGCCGCGCTCGTCATGACCGAGTGCCGCGCCACCATGCGCCTCTGCGCCGAGGGTGAACCCAGCCCCGCCGCCGCCATCAAACGCGTCAACCGGCACCTCGAACCCGACATGCGCCCCGGCATGTTTGTCGCCCTTTTCTACGGTATCCTCGATCTGGATACGAAGGTCCTGCGCTTCTGCCGCGCCGGCCACGAGCCCCCCATCCTCGTGCGCGCCAATGGCGAGATGGAACTGCTCCCCGGCGAAGGTCTCGCCGTAGGTCTCGATGACGGACCGCTCTTCGACGAGATGCTCGAAGAGCACGAAGTGCAGCTCGGTGCCGGCGACGTGCTCGCCCTCTACACCGACGGCATCACCGAAGTCTCCAACCCTGACGGCGAAGAGTTTGGTCGCGATCGCCTCGCCCAGGCCCTTGAGCGCAACATCGATCACCCCCTCGCCGAGATCGTGCGCACCGTCGACCGCTACACGCGCAACTTCTGCGTGCACGCCCCCCGCCACGACGACACCACCCTCCTGCTCGTCCGCCCCGTCTGAGCGGGCGGGCGCGTGTGAGGCCGCGGCGTTGCCTCTCCGTCGCGCCTCGTCAGGAATTCCAGGTCGCCAAAAACGCTTCCGCTTCGGCGATGGATTTTTCCATGTCGGCGATCAACAGCGTCACATCCTCCTGCAACTCGCGCGCGGTCGAATCGAGTCCGGCCACCGTTTGCGCGTTGAGGTTGTGTTTCAGGAACAGCACCTGGTCGCGCAAGGTCGCCAGCACCGGATCCATGCGATCCGCCGCCCGCTGCATCAACAGCACCAACCGGTCATAGCGGCGCATCGTTTCACGCAGTTGGCGTTCACTGCGCTGCCGCAGCGTCGCGCTGGTGTAGTCGTCGAGTTCCTGCTCCCACTCGTTGAACAACGCCTCGGCCACGCTGCGCACGCCCTTGATGCGATCGTGCACCTCCTCGGCGCGGTCCTCACTCTCGGCCAGCGCGTCGGCCAGGCGATCGTAGTGCACCTTCAGCTCGCCGCCCGTGTCGCCGGTGAGCTCCATCAATTGCTCCAGCGCCGTCGCAAATTGTTCCTTGGCCTCCTCCTGCGCCTCCTGCGTGTCCTCCACCCGATCGGCCAACACCTCGCGCTTGGCCACCCCCACTTTCTCCAGCGCCTCGTAATACACCGTGGAGCAGCCGGACGTCATGAAAACGCCGATCAACAGGCCGGCACACAACAACCAAGGGGAGCGGGGAAAGGAGCGCGTCATGGTGAGGCAGCAGTGTGCGACCTCGCGCGAGCGTCGCAAGCCCCGCCGGAAAAGTGCCCCTCGAGGCTTTTTCGTTCGCGACCTCTCACCCCTCCCCTGTTTCACTCCGCCCCCAATTTCAGCCACTTCGCTTATGACGTCGCTCTCGCTCAACGATCTTCTGCCCGTTCTGCAACTCGCCATCGGCCCCGTGATTCTCATCTCGGGCGTCGGCCTGCTGCTGCTCACCATCACCAATCGCCTCGGCCGCGTGGTGGACCGGGCCCGTCACCTCGCCCGCGAGCAGGCCAACACCCCCGCTGGCACCGCCTCCAGCAAACTGCACCTGCAGATCACCATCCTCAATCGCCGCGCCGGCATCCTGCGCGCGTCCTGCATGATGCTCGCCCTCACCGTGTTGTCGGCCGCCATCCTCGTGCTCCTGCTCTTCCTCGCCAAACTGGCCAATTGGGAAGCCGGCGCCGTCGTCATCGCCGTTTTCTGCATCGGCCAACTCGCGCTCATCGGCTCGGTCATCGCCTTCATGCGTGACATCAACCTCTCCCTCACCGCCCTCCGCCTCGACCTCAACATGTAAGGTCAAAGGGGGGCCCTTCGGATGTAGCAGCGCGAGCCAGCTCGCCGCCTACATCACCGAATCGAACGCGCACTGTAGGCCGCGAGCCCTGGTCGCCTTCGGCGCCGCCAGAGGCGGGTAAACTTGCTCGCGCTCACGCCTGCCGCTCCGCCGTCGCAGCCCTTCGGCAGGGCAGCGTCACCCCTTCACGGATACAACCGCCGAGGCGCCCAACCGCCCTCGGCCTCCGCGTCGCGCGTGTAGCGCACGCGATCGTGCAGCCGAAACTCGCCGGCGGACCACAACTCGATCCAATCCGGCACCACCCGGAATCCGCTCCAGTGTGGCGGACGTGGCACCGACAGCGGATGTTTAAGCGCCACGCCGGCGACCGCTTTGAGCAACTTGCCCTGACTCTCCAACGGCCGTGACTGCTGCGAAGCCCACGCGCCCAATTTGCTCTTGTGGGCGCGCGACGCGAAATAGGCATCGGCCTCGGCGTCGGTCACTGGTTCGACCGGCCCATGCACCCGCACCTGCCGTTCGAAGTGCGCCCAGTGGAAACACAACTCGGCCCGCGCGTGCGTGGCCAACTGGTGACCCTTGTCGCTCTCGAGATTGGTGTAGAACACAAAGCCCCGCTCATCGGCGTGTTTGAGCAGCACCATGCGCACGGCCGGAGCGCCCTGGGCATCGACCGTCGCCAACGCCATCGCCGTCGGCTCGCGCACCCCCGCGTCCTTTGCCTCCTGCAACCACCCCTGAAATACCAACAACGGATCAACCATGCCCCCATCCTACCACCCCGCGCCCTCCGCGCCCCCGCATCCCTTGCCAATTCCACCGCCCCGCCCCCCCCGCGCATCACCTCCATCACTCACCCCCCTCAACGCCCCGCGCCCCACCGCCTCGCAGCGCCACCTGTCACCTATTAGGTGACACCTATTTCGACCACTTTTGTTAACAATCAATGGGTTACAAAAAATTTGTCACCTAATGGGTGACAACATTGACTCGGTGGGGCAGGGTGGCGGGATGGTTTATCGGGATAGTCGGGCTTGGTTGATGGATCTGGTGGCGGACTTGGTTTGGCTTTCGATGGAGGCGGCGGCGCGGGCGGCGCGACGGCGCATGGCGAAGCCGCCGCGACGCGGGGTGGGGATCACGCTGCGGCCAGGCGACGAGACCGGCCTCTGGAACGCCTTGGTGGAGCGCGTGCAGCCGCACCTGCGTCGGCCCGGTGCCCAAGCCATCCTCGCCCGCGAACTCGAGCTGCCGCGCCAGCGCGTGCACGACTACTTCATCCGCCGCAACCGTATGCCCGACGCCGAGCGCACCCTGCGCATCCTCACCTGGGTCATCAAACAGGAGACGCCCGAAGCCTTCGCCGAGCAACTGGCGCAAAGCGGCGCGCGTCGCTCCGGCAGCTCGACCGCGAGCGCCACCCCGGACACGGGTTCTTCCGCTTGAGCCTTACGGCGATGGATCCGAGCCCCGACCCCCCGCCCGGCGAAAGCACGGCCTTTGCCGCTCCGGAGTGTTTGGCGTGCGGGGCCTGCTGTTTTTCGTCCGCGGCGCAGTATGTGCGGGTGACCGGCGCGGACTGGAGTCGGCTCGGGGCCGAGGCCGACCGGTGGGCGGTCTTCGACAACCACCGTGCCTACTTGCGCATGGTCGACGGCCATTGTGCGGCGCTGCAGCTGGAGCCGGCCGATCCGAGCATCGACCAACCCGCGCGTTTTGTCTGTGCGATCTACGACCAACGTCCACAGACCTGTCGGGACCTCGGGCGTGGTTCGCCGGCCTGCGAGGCGGAGTGGTTGCGCAAGCGCGCCGACGCCCGACGAGCTGTTGGTGAATAATTGATGAAACGCGCAAACCGCATTGCGCGCGGTTACTTTTGCCACAGTTTTGCAGGCATGACTCGATCGGTTCGTCTTTTCTCCTTTGTAACGCTCCTCGGCGTGCTCGCCGTCGGTTCGGTTTCGGCCAAACCCTCCATCGAGGAGCAGCGCGACAAGGTGCGCGAGATGCGCGACGAGGTCCTCGCTGAGCTCTACGAGGCGAAGCCTGAAGCCAAGGCCCGGATCAAAAAGGCCAAGGGTTATGCGGTGTTCTCCAACGTGGGCATCAACGTCATCTTCGCTTCGTTCGCCGGTGGCCACGGCGTCGTCGTCGACCGCAAGGGCAACGAAACCTTCATGAAAATGGGCTCGGCCGGTGTGGGTCTGGGACTCGGCGTGAAAGACTTCCGCGGCGTCTTCGTTTTCTACGACAAGGACAAGATGGAGGCCTTCATCGAAAAGGGTTGGGACTTCTCCGCCCAAGCCGATGCGGCCGCCAAGTCCGGCGAAAAGGGCGGCCAGGCCGCCGGTGCTGGCAACCTCGCGGAGGGGGTCGAGGTTTACCAGTTTACGAAAAACGGCTTGGCCCTGCAGGCGACCTTGCAGGGAACCAAATATTGGCGCGATGATGCGCTGAACGATTGATAGGCCCCGGCTGACTCAAAAAAAAACGACTCGATTCGACCGCGCCATGGCTCCCGCCTTGGCGCGGTTTTTTTACACGGTCCGATGGGGGCGACGTTGCCCTTTGATCACGCGCTGTCAGCGTCGGTCCTCATGACAAAGGACCGTGTTCGAGCAACTTGCTCAGCGACGAAGCTGGCGGGACTGCTCGCGCTTTTATTGCCACTCTGGGGACCGGGTTGCGCCAAGGCGCCGCCGGTCGAGCCCGTGCCTTCGGTCTCGGTGATGACCGTCTCTACGCAGACGTTCTCGGATCCGATCATCGCCGCCGGCTCCATCATCCCGGTGAACTCGGTGTCGCTCGGCTTCCGCGTGCCGGGGCAGATCGAGGCGGTCCTCGCGGCCGACGGTGAGGTGGTCGCGACGGGCCAGGTCCTGGCGCGCCTCGATCCGGCCGAACTGCGCCATGCGAAAACCATCGCCCAAGCCCAGGCCGACGAGCTCAGCTCCCGCCATCACCGGCTCACTCAGCTCTTCGAAGCCGGCTCGCTCACCCGCACCGATTTCGAACGGAGCCACGCGGCGCTCACCGAAGCCAAGGCCGCCCTCGATCTGGCCAACGAACAACTGGACCACACCGAGCTGGTGGCGCCCTTCGCGGGCAAGTTGCTCAAGCATCCGCTCGACGTGGGTGCGGTCGTCGCGCCCGGCGTGCCGGTGTTCACGCTGATGGCGGAGCAACCCGTCTGGGCCGAAGTCCACGTGGCCGAATCCCAACGCGCCGCTCTCGCCCTCGGCCAAACCGTGCAACTCGAGCTGCCCGCCATGGACTCCGCCGACGCTCCGTCGACGCTCAGCGGCGAGATCGAATCGATCGCCGCCACGGCCGATCCTTTTTCCCGCACCTTTGCGGTGCGGATCCGCCAAGCCAATACCGACGGCCGCCTGCGCCTCGGCAACCTCGTCACCGCCCGCATCGAAGCCGGTCGCGGTCGCGACGGTCTCCTGCTGCCGCCCCCGGCAGTGCAACGCGAAGCCGACGGCAGCCTCTATGTCTGGCTGCTCGGTGGTGACGGCAACCAAGTCGTCAAACGCGCGGTGGCCAGCGGCGGCACCCAGGGCGAGCAGGTGATCATCGACCAAGGACTGGCGGCCGGCGACCAAGTGGTGGTCGGCACCACCGCTCCGTTGTTCGACGGGCGCGAGGTAAAGGTCGTCGCCCCATGAGCCTACTCACCTGGCCCCTGCGGCATCGTCATGTGGTGATCGTGTTGTGCGCGGTCGTCGTGGTGCTCGGCGTGCGATCGCTGCTCACCATGCCGCGGCAGGACACGCCCTCGATCTCCATTCACCAGGCACTCGTGATCGCGCAGTATCCGGGCGCGTCGGCGGCGCAGGTGGAGCAACAACTCACCCGCCCGATCGAGTCCTACCTCTTCTCCTACACCGAGGTCGACGCGAAGAAAACGCACTCCATCACCCGCGACGGCCTCATGGTCGTGACGGTCGAGTTGCACGACTGGGTGCCGGACATGGCGGGATTCTGGTCGCGCCTGCGATTGGGTCTGGCCGAACAAAAACTCTTGAGCCTGCCCGCGCCGGTGGTGGGGCCGCTGGTCAACTCCGACTTCGGTGATTCGGTCGCGCTGCTGGTGGCGATCTCGTCGCCAAAACGTGGATACGCCGAGCTGCGCACCGATCTCGATCGCATCGAGGAGGCCATCCGCGGCGTGGACGGCACGGGCCGCATTCGCCGCTTCGGCAATCGCGGTGAGACGATTTACGTGGAGGCCGATTCGCAGCGCCTCTCCGAGTATCAGGCCGGTCTGCCGCAGGTCATCACCGCGTTGCAGTTTCAAAACACCACGTCCTTCACCGGCTCGCTCAAGACGAGCGAGCTGGAGGTGCCGCTGCACACGCGCGGACGCCTCGCGAGTGTCGAGGAAGTGCGACGCCAAGTGGTGGTGCGCGATCCCACCGGCGATCGCGTGGTGCGCGTGGGCGACGTCGCCACGGTCGAGCGCCGGCTGAGTGATCCGAGTTCGTTCCTGCGCGTCAACGGGCAGGAGGACGCGGCCCTCATGCTCTCCATCGAAGTGCAGCCGGGCCACAACATCGTGTCCTATGGCGAAGCGGTGCGGGCGGCGATCGACGATGTCGCGGCGCGCCTGCCGGCCGACCTGACCTTCACGGTGATCAACGACCAACCCGGCGTGGTGGACGAAGCGGTCACACATTTTGAGCGCGAGTTCTTCATCGCGGTCGGCGCGGTGGTGGCGGTCACGCTGCTGCTCCTGCCGTTTCGCGTCGCGCTCATCGCGGCGATGGCGATTCCGGTTACGATCGCGTTCACCTTTCTGGCGCTGGAGATGCTCGGCATCGAGCTGCACGAAGTGTCCTTGGCCGCGCTCATCGTGGTGCTCGGCATGGTGGTGGATGACGCCATCGTCATTGCCGACAACTACCTCGAAAAACTGGACGAAGGCATGTCGCATTGGGAGGCGGCGTGGCGCGCGGCGGGTGAGCTCACCGTGCCGGTGTTCACGGCGACGATCGCGATCGTGTTGGCCTTTGCGCCGCTCGGCGTGCTGCTGAGCGGGTCGGTGGGTGAGTTCATCGTGGCGCTGCCCATCACGGTGGCGATCGCGCTCATCACCTCGTTTGTGGTGGCGATGCTGTTCACGCCGCTGCTCTGCCTGATCTTCATCAAGCAGGGCCTCAAGGATCAGCCGGCCAGCCTCGGCGCGCGCGTGCTCGACGGCGTGCAAAAACTCTACGACCCGACAGTGCGTTCGCTGGTGGCGCATCCGCGCCTCACGGTGCTGGGCGCGGTGTTGTCGCTCGTGGCGGGCGCGGCGCTGGTGGGGGTGATCAAACTCAAATTTTTCCCCGCGGCGGAGCGCGCGCAGTTTGTGATCGAGGTCGACATGCCGCTCGGCACGCGTCTCGAAGCGACCGATGCGGTGGTGCGGGAAATCGAGTCGCGGCTGGCGGCGGACCAGCGCGTGACGGACTTCGCGGCCTTTGTCGGCACGCCGGCGCCGCGCGTGTATTACAGCTTCGCGCCGGAGTTTCCGCGACCGAGCTACGGCATGTTGCTGGTGGGCACGGAGGGACCGGATGAGACCGAGAAATTGGTGCGCGACTACGCCGCCCAGTTGCACGGTTCCCGCCCGGGCGTGCGGCTCAACGTGACGCGTTTCCAACAGGGCATTCCGGTGGAAGCGCCGGTGGAGGTGCGCATCGTCGGACCCGACCTGCCGACCCTGCGGCGACTCGGCGATAAAGTGAAAGCGATCGTCGCCGACGCGCCGGGCGCGACGCAGGTGCGCGACGATTACCTCGACGGGTTTTCGGTCGATCTCAACGTGCGCACCGAGGTCGCCAACCGGCTCGGTTTCGCCACCGGTGTGATCGCGCAGGAAGTGATGGCGGGCTTCTCGGGGGTGCCGGTGACGGAGGTCTGGGAAAACGACGAACCGCTGCCGATCGTGCTGCGACTGAGCGAGGGGAGTCGGGCGGATTTTGATGCGCTGGGTGACTTCATGTTGCGCGCGCCCTTTGGTCTCGCGCACGTGCTGCTCAGTCAGGTGGCCGATGTGGAGCCCGCCTGGGCCCCCGCGCAGATCGCCCGTCGCAACGGCGCCCGCACGCTCACGGTGCGCGCCAATCCCGCCGAGGATGTGCTGCCCTCGCAGGTGCTCTCGCACATCGCGCCGGCGGTGCGCCAGATCTCGTTGCCGCCGGGTTATCGCATCGAGTTTGGCGGCGAGTATGAGGGCCAGATGCGCACCTTCGGGCAGATGGCCGGAGCGCTCGGTGCGAGTGTGGCGCTCATCTATCTCGTGTTGCTCTTCCAATTCAAAAACAGCCGCGAGGTGCTGTTGGTGATGCTCGCGATTCCGCTCACCTTCTTTGGCGCGATGCTGGGTCTGGTGCTCACCGGCAACCCGCTCGGATTCACCGCGGCGGTGGGACTCATCAGCCTCGTGGGCATCGTTATTCGCAACAGCATCATCCTCGTCGATCACGCCGATGAACTTCGCCACGCAGAGGACCTCGACGCCCGCGAAGGGGCCATCGCCTCGGGTCAGCGCCGGCTGCGTCCGATTTTCCTCACGTCGATGGCGGCGGCGGTGGGTGTGTTGCCCATGATCCTCTCCGGTTCGCCGCTGTGGGCGCCGCTGGCGAGTGTGTTTTCGGTCGGCATCATTTGGTCGATGGTGATGACCCTGTTGGTCGTGCCCGCAGTGTATGGCGCGACGATGGATCGCAAACCGAAGTCCGCGGAGGAGGCCTCTTCATGAAGCGTTGGTTGACGACAATTTCTCTGCTGCTCGCGCCAGCGCTGCTGACGGCGCAGGAGCTCACGCTCGACGTCGCGGTGGACCGGGCGCTGGAGCGCAGCAAAGGCAGTCAGATCATGACCGCCAAAACCCGCGAAGCCGAAGCGGAGCGACGGTTGGCCGAGAAAAAACGCCTGCCGGAAGTGCGGGTCTTTGGCCTCGCGACCTATGACCTGGAGCAAACCAACCTGTCGGTGGATCGCGGTGATTTGAACACGCTGTTGGATTCGGCCGCGGTGGCGGCGGGGTTGGATCCGCTCACGCCTATTCTCGGACCGTTCCCAGCGGACGAACTGGTCTTGGCCCGCGGCGAGCGCGTGCGTTCGGTGGTGGGGCTTACGGTCATGCAGCCGCTCACGCAGCAGTGGCGTATTGGCAGTGGCATTACCGCGGCCGAAGCGGCGGCGGAACTGGCCGCGGTTGAGCTGGAGAACACGCGCACGCAGTTGCGTGAAGCCGTGGAAAAACTGTGGATCGGCCTGCGACTCGAGTCGGCGCGACACGAAGCGGCGCTGGCGCGGGTGCAGGCGCGGGAAGCGCAACTCGTCGACGCGCGCAACGCGCAGGCGGCGGGCGAAGTGCTCGATGCGGCGGTGTTGGGCGCGCAGGCGCAACTCACCGAAGCTCGCACGGCGGAGCTGCAATCCCGGCAACGCCGCGAGGCGCTCGTCTGGCACCTGGCCGATCTCATCGACTGGGACCGCGACTCGCTGGGCGATGCGATGATCACCGACAGTCCGTTGCCCGAGCGCGAGAGCCGTTCGTTGGCGGCGTGGTTGGATGCGGTGGAGGAGCACCCGGAATTCCGGGCGGCGCAGGCCACCGAGCGACGCGCCGAGGCGGGCGAAGCGGCGACGCGGCAGGAACGCATTCCGGATGTCACCGCCTTCGCGACGGTTTCACATCAGGAAGGGCTGCCGCTGCTGCCCAATGACGTGGGCACGGTGGGTTTGGCGCTCACCTGGGACCCCTTTGATTTTGGGCGGCGTCGGGCGGAGGCGGAGCGCAGCGCGGCGCAATCACAGCAGGCGGCGCTCAACCGCGAACGGGTGCAGGAAGAGCTCAGCCGTTCGGTGCAGGTGGCGTATCAGTCTTGGGAACACGCCCAGGAAAGTGTCGTGCTGGCGCGGGAGGCCGAGTCGTATCGGGAGCGCCTGTATTCACTGGAGCAGGACGCGGTGTCGGCCGGGGAAGCGCTGCCGACGGCGGCGCTGACGGCGAAGGCGGACTGGTTGGAAGCCCGCACCGATCGCCTCGGAGCGGAGTTGCAGGCGCATCTGGCGCTGCTGCGTTTGCACGCTCTGGCGGGCGCGTTGTGAGGTAAGGATAAAAGGGGGCGGCGGGATGCCGGGCGGGAGGGTTCCGCCCGACATCCGCCGAAGGCAAGTTAGGCCGAGGGGTGAACCTCAGTCTTCCTTGCGCACGCCCTTGAAGGGCTTGTCGTCCGCCTTCTGGTCCATGAACTGGCCGGTTTCGGCGTCGCGTTTGGTCCAACGGTCGTTGGACGGGTTATGAGTCTGGGAGCGTTTACGGACAGCGCCGACGCGGGCGTTGTCCCCGACAGGTTTGTTGGTAGCCATGCCCGGACGGACCGACCCGACGGGATTTGGTTCTCGGATCAGGCACGATGCGCGACGACCAGCCAATTCCAGGGGTAGGGGGCGCTCAGCCAGTCGGGCGGATCGGGGAACTCGACGTTCCAGCTGTAGGGCAGCTTCTCGACGGTATCCACCGTAAGACTACGGTCGGCGAGTTGGACGATGATTTCCTCGCGCAGGAAGTGTTTGGTTTTCACGCCCTCGATGCCGCGCACGCCGTGTTCGAGTTGGGGCACGTTGCCCTCGCGGTCGAAGCTGTGGCGGATGGCGTCGTCGGCTTCGAGGCCGGAACGCACGTGCCAGTCGAGACGGCGAAAGTTGGTGTAGAGCGCGGACTCGTGGGAAGGCAGCACGAGCAACAGGGTGCCGCCGGTGGCTACAGCGCCGGTGACTTGTTCCCAGAGGCGTTCGCGTTTTTCGAGGTCGGCGGTGAGGATGACATTCACGCACAGCACGAGGTCGGAGGGCGGAAAGGGCAGCGGGTCACCGCGGGCGAGGTCGTGACGATGATACACCACGTTGTCGAAATCGACGCAGGCGGCGCGTGCCTGATCGAGCAGCCCGTCGGAAATATCGCAGGCGTGCACGCGGCCGCAGGAGCGGGCGAGCAGCGGGGTGATTTGACCGGGGCCGCAGCCGAGATCGGCGGCGGTTTTGAGGCCGTCGGCGTGACGCTCGATCAAAGCGGCCAGCTGGCGTTTACGGTCGTGCCCCAATACGCTGAAAATCTGTTTCTCGTAGTCGTCGGACAACTCTTCCCAATACGCGCGATTCATGCGGCGGTGGTGGGAAGGAAGAGGACGAGGCGAAACACGATCGTCACCTTGCGCCTGCGGACGGGATCAGAGCAAGGGTTGATGTGGCCGAGGGGCAGAGCGGTTTTTTAACCACGGATGGACACGGATGGCTCCGCCTACCGGCTACGCACTGCTGAGCAGGATGGATTAAAAGGGCCGAGGGGCAGGGGGAACGGCCGAGACGGCCGTTGCTACAAAACAGAAGATGTAGCCGCGGGCGTGTCGCCCGCGTGCGGTGGGAGGGCTCTGTGGCCTCTGGGTCTCCTCTGTGTGCTCTGTTACGAAACAGCGTTGCCTCTGAGCCTCTCGGCTCGGCTCAGCGGTCGCGGCGGGGGGTGAGCTCGATGCTGAAGCTGCGGAACTGGCTTCCCGTCTGGCGGAGCAGGGGACTGAGCTGCTCGATTTCCACAAACGCTTCACGGCCGCCGAAGAAGACCTGCGTGTTGTAGCCGTGGTCGGGCTGGTCGACCACGGTCGATCCGAGGGTGTCGCCGCGGCTCATGGTGAGGCTCACGCCGTTGCGACGGACCGTGATGGGGCGGTTTTTGAAACCAAATTTTTCCGGCTCCCCCTCGATGTAGCGGAAGGCGCGGGCGGCGAAGTCGGCGGCGTAGTCGACGTGGGCCGGGGGCTCGAACTCGTAGCGGTAGTCCTCGCGGAAATAGCTGGGCAACTGGATGTAACCCTGCGGGGCGTCTTTGGTCGGGGTGACGTCCACTTCGATGGTGGCGTCGGTGGGGACTTGAATGATCTGCACGATCTGCACGTCGCGTTTCACCGGGCCGCGCACGGCGACGGCGCATTGCAGGGAGTCACCGCGCCAGTAGTAACCGCGGCTGAGGTCGGGCCAGCCGTCGACGCCGGTGGGCGGCGGGGTGAGCAACAGGATCTCACGGTCGCGCATGAAGGCACCGCGGGCGCCGGAGGCCTCCCAGGCGGCGGGCGGCGGCCAACCACCGGCCCAGTCCTTTTGTGGGCCGAGCCAGGCACGGTGTCCGCCCCAACCGAGGCGGTCGTCCTTGCTGGCGGTGGCGAGGATGAGGTTGTCGGCGGCGTCCTTGGTGGCCCCGAGGTGGACGAGGCGACCGCGCTCGAGTGACACGATGGCCACCCAGTTGCCGGAGTCGGAGCGGGCGGCGTAGGCCTTTTCGCCCTGCCAGATGGTTTTGGTCCAGGGACCGGCGAGCACCGTCAGGGGCGCGGTGAGCAACGCGAGGAGCAGGGCGAGGCGGGAGGTCATGGTGAGTCGGCGAGGGAAAGTTCGTGTTGGGCGGCGAGCGCGAGCGTGAGGAAATCGGTGGTGCCGTAACCTAGCACGTATTCGGTTTGCTGCCAGAGATAAGGCCAGCGCAGCAACTCCGGAAAATCGGGTCGGATGAGCGCGGTGCCGGAGGCAATGCCGCCGGGGATGTAACTCTCGTCGGCGCGGTTGATGCCGTAGGCGACTTCAACGGAGTTGGCGCCGACGCCCGACACGAAGGACAGCGGGTTGTCGCCGGGGTGGCAGCCGAGCACGAAGTTGAGCGCGTTGAGGTAGTAGTCGGCTGGATACAGGTCGGGCCAGGTGCGGTGCAGGTAGTAGGCGCGACGACCGAAGCTCTGGATGTTCCAGCCGGCGCCCCAGATGGCGGGGCGGTAGGGGATGCCGTAGGGGGTCTCGGCGGCCTGGGCGGCGACGGTGGTCGCGTTGGCGCGGGCGGCGGTGTTGAGCGTCTCGTGGTAGGCCGCGTCGTCGATGAGCGGCAGGGTGCGACCGACGGCCCAGCCGGTGCGCTCGAAGCTCTCGGCAATGGCGTCGGCGTGGGTGCGCAGCCAGGTGGCGTAACGCTCGTCTTCGGTTGCGAGGAGCAGCTCGACGGCGGCGGTGATGCGGTGGGCGGGTTGGTCGCCGGTGGTGTGGTCCCAGAGCGCGATGGCGATGGTGAGGGCGCGGTCGGCCAGTTCGGGATTGAAGTGGCGGAGGGCGCGGGCGCCCGCGGCGAGACCGGCGGCGGTGTCGATCTCGCGGCGCGGATTATCCTCGGTGAAGACCCAGTTGTCGTCGGTGCCGCCGCTCACGTTGTCGGTGCCGGCGGTGGGATCGCCGAGCAGCACGTATTGGCGGTGGCTGGGCGTGATGATGCCGCGGTAGAGGCGGCCGAGGGATTCGTAGGCGGGCACGATGGAGATCAGGCCGTGCTCGATCTGTTGCAGCAGGTCGGGCTGGCCGTCGGGTTCCTGCAGCTCGACGATGCGGCGGGCCTGATCGATGGCTGTATTGTCGTAGCGGATACCGAAGTGTTCCCAGGCGAGGGCGAGGCCGTAGACGGTGTGGATCTGCGATTCGATGCGCAGGTCGTGGTCGCCGGCGTCGTGCCAGCCGCCGCGATCGAGGCCGGGCACGAAGTCGCCGGGGTTGAAGGCAGTGAGCGTAGAGGGGCCCTGGGTGTAGCCGTCGAAGTGGTTGAAGTCGGTCGGCGCCATGAGGGCGTCGTCGAGATGACAGAAGTCGTGCCAGACGCGGTAGCGGTCGTTGACGCGCACGTGACACATCTGGACGGGCAGGAAGGTTTCGAGGGTGGGTTGCCAGACGTCGCGGGTGTAGAGGTCCGGATCGATGCGGAAGGTGACCGAGGTGGCGTCGTCACCGTAGCGCACGCGGTAGAGGCCGGGTGTGGTGACGGTGGAGAAATCGAATTTGAGGTAGGTGTAGCGCAGGAAGTCGCCGTCCCAGCGGGCGGCGGTGGCGGGTTGGGTGAGCGCGGTGGTGACGGTGCCGTCGGGGTGGATGTGTTCGAGGCGCACGGAGGCGGCGAGGGGGGCGCGACGGTCGAGTTCGACGACGGCGAACTTGGGTTGGGCGGGGTGGTAACCGACCTGCGAGACCTGCACGGCGGGGTCGCGTTGCCAATCGGGCAAGGTGGCGGCGGAGACGATCCATTCGAGGGCGCCGGCGGTGACGCCGCCGGGCAGGGTGGCGCGCACGATGAACCAGCCGTTGGTGTGTTGGGAGCGGCCGTCGTAGAGGGCGAGATCGTCGCCGCGCACGGCGCGGATGCTCAGGCGTTGGTCGGGGCGGTCGGGGGCGACGGTGAGGCGGCGGCCGGAGGCGAGGGGCAGCGGGAGGACGCGGTCGCCGATGACCTTGTCGAGGTTGGTGGGTTGCGGGTTGAGCGCGGTGGGGCCGTTGGCCTGGCGGGGGAAGAGGCCGGTCTGGCCATCGAGATCGTAGACGGCGCCAAAGAGGTAGCCGGGGAAAAATTCCCAGTTGAAACCGACGCGGCCCACCCAGTCTTCGGGCAGGGGCGCGTGGAGGTCGACGGTGATGCGAAAGGCGGGGGCGCCGGCAGTGGACTCGGTGGGCGCGGGCGCGATGCGCACGGTGTAGTCGAAGGCCAGGTCGGGATAGAGGATGGGGTTGAAGCCGGTGCGATCGCGTTTGGCGTCGGGGTAGGCGAAGTGGGCGGAGATGGTGCCGGTGGCGGCGTCGACGGTGCGTTCAACGAGGCGCGGGATGGGCGACCATTGGCCGGGCGTGGGCTCGAGGCGCAGGTCACCGTTGGTGGCGACGCGGCGGCCGTTTTGAATGACGCTCACCCCACCTTGGTGGCCCTCGGGATAGAAGTCGTCGGCCAGCATAACATCGAGGCCGGGCGTGGCGAAGTAACCGGAGTCGTTGAGCGCGAGCGCGGGCGGCGCGGGGGTGGAGGTGGAAGGGGCTTGGGCGGGAGCGGTCGCGCACAGGGTCAGCGACAGCGCCAGTCCAACGAGGCGCAGGGAAGCGGGGGTTTCCATGGAAGCGAGCAGCGTGGCGGCGCGGCCAGCCGCGGGCAACTCGGGAGGGGCGGGCGGAGTTGAATGTGCAGCGGAGGGACTGCAGGTCGGGTTCAGCGAAAGCGAGCGGCGACCTTGGGGAAGAGTCGGGGTAGGTCTGCTTCCTCCCATCGCTCGCCGACAGGCAGAAACGCGGTCGGATCAATGGGCTTGTAGGGAGGAGGACGTCCGGTCTTTTGCGTGTAGAGATCGGAGACGACGTAGAGCAGTTCCTCGAGTTCGTTTTCCTGATCGTCGGTGGCGTAGTCCGCGATGGTCTGAGGATCGTTGAGCGCTGCGGTGAACGCGGCGCGTCCCTGCGCGACCATCCAGGCTCGGAAGTAGTAGAAGCCGTCATCGGAGGCGCCGCCGTTCACCAGATAGGCGACGCCCCAAATATCCCACCGGTAAGCTTCCTGCAGCTGGTCCCCGAAATGAAACTCGAACCCTCTCAATTCGTCGGCGTTCCAATCCCGCACGTGGCGGCGAAGTGCGTTGGGTAGCGCATCAATGGAAGGCGCGTCGGCGCGGGCTTGGTCGATCACACTCCAGAAGCGATCCAGCGAAACGGCGGCGTAGCCCCGCTCGATTTCTTCAGGGGTGGCGGCTTCGGGATTCATGATTGGCTGGGAGCAGGATGAGGTGACCAGGCCAAGGCCGGTCAATACCACGAGTCGGAAGAGGGCCGAGAGTTTCATCGTGAAGGGGGGGCAGACAGAAGAGCAAAGAGAGCGGGGGCGCGCGAACGGTTCGGCGAACCGATCCCTTTGTTGAGCGGAGTTGTCAACGGGCGGATAGCGCGCAGGGTGAGGGGCCATGAAGTGGTTGAGCGCACTCTTGGTGGTGGGAGTTCTGAGCTTTTTCGCGGGACGTTGGTCGGCGGGGCCGAGTGAGGTGGTGGTGATGGACGACGTCGCTGAGGCCGTGGTCCCAATGAAGGACGAGGAGAAGGCGGTGGTGAACCCGGAGGCGGTGCGGGCGATGATTGAGGAGAAGGGTCTCACTGCACCCGAATTGACGGTGCGGCTGAAGCGGGCGCTGACGGCGGATGAATTGGTGATGATGCTGCAGTCGTTGCAGGGGATGGAGCGTTTCCGAGCTAAGCTGGCGTTGCATGAGGTTTTTGGGGAACGGGGGTATGAAATCCCGTGGCTTCTGGGGCAGAGCGCGTATCAGGCAAGGTCGACGACTTTGTCAGACGGGTTTGTGGAAGCCTTTGAGCTGACGGCGGCCGAGCGTCAGCGATTGGAAATAGCGTTGAGTGACGCTTTGTCTGCCTCGGATCGATTGGCTCTGGAGCGGGCGAAATACCTGCCCAGTGCTGACGGCAGCGAGCTGGTAATTGAGGTGCCGGTTTTCCCGGAGGAAGGCGCGCGCGTGTTTGACCAACTCTATGGCCGCTTCACCGAGGTGCTGGGAGCTGAGCGGTTAGATCTATTCAACGAAACTTACGTCCATCATCTGGAGAAAATCTACAACGGCATCGGCACACGGACGCACACGGTTCGCGTAAAGCTCTCCCCGGATGTGCAGGCGACGGGGCGACCGATCTACGAAGTGGTGCAGGAATTCAGCCAGCGATTTGGCACAAACACCACGACGTCTCGTTACATTAACTGGGCCGATGTGCTGGAGGCGGCGGCGCCGTTTGCGCACTTGCTGCCGACCGAGCCGCCGGCGCCGGTCGCGACCGACCCGGAGTCAACGACACCTCCGTCGACTGACGGGTAGCGCCTCCGCGCTCACTCCGACTTCAACGTGACCGCGGGGTCGACGCGGGCGGCGCGGCGGGCGGGGATCCAGGTGGCGAGGAATACGGCGGTGGCGAGCACGGCGGCGCTGCCGAGGAGCATGAGGCTTTGGCCACTGGTGCCCTGGAGGAGCATGCTGGCGAGCACCTGGCCGGCGAGGAAGGCGAGGCCCAGGCCGATGGCGAGGCCGACCGCCGCCTGGGCGAGGCCTTGGCGGACGATCTGGCGCACGACGCGGCGCGGGGATGCGCCGATGGCCAGGCGGATGCCGATCTCGCGGGTGCGGCGAGCGATTTGGTGGGCTTTGACGCCATAGACGCCGGCGACGGCGAGCACGAGGGCGATGGCGCCGAGCAGGCCAAACACGAGGCCGCAGATTTCGATGACGAGCGTGCTGAGGTGTTGCTCCACGTAGCTGGCCAACGGACGCACGGCGAGCAGCGGCGCGAGCGGTTCGAGTTCGTCGAGGGTGCGGCGCACATCGGGCAGGGCGGCGATGGGATCGGGCTGGCGCAGGTGCACGAAGAGGTTGGGCGACGGGTCCTGCACGAGCGGGCGATAGAGACGGGCGGGCGGTTCGTTGAAGACGTGGTCGCGTGGGCTGCGCACGACGCCGATGACTTCGTGGCTCAGGCGCGTGTCGCCGCTGTTGAGGGCCTCTTTGTCGAGGTAGAGGCGTTGGCCGATGGGGTCGGCGTCGCCGTAGAGGAAGGTGGCGAGTTGCTGGTCGATCACCACGACGCGCGGTCCGGCGGGGTCGGTGCTTTCGGTGGCGTTGAAGGTGCGGCCGCGCAGGACCTGGATGTCGAGCAGGTCGAAGTAACCACCACTCACGGTGGTGTAACCGGCGCGCTGGCGGCGGGGCTCGCCGGTCTCGGGGTTGGCTTGGGCAAGGGCGTCGAGCGGATAGACCGAGCGGCGGGAGAGGTCGAAGTTGTAGGGGATGTTGGACGCAGTGGCGACGGCGTCGGCGCCGTAGCGTTCGCGCAGGCGGGTGAGCACGGTTTGCTGGCGGGCGGCGATCTGCTCGGTATCCATATCGGTGATACGGTAGTCGAGGTTGGCGACGACTTGCTGCGCGGGATCGAAACCGCGGTCGGCATGGCGGGCGTGGCGCACGCTGCCGAGGAAGAGGGCGGCGCTGAACAGGAGGGCGAGCGAGCAGGCGATCTGCGCGACGACGAGCAGGTTGCTCAGGGAGAAGAAACGACCGGAGCGGGAGGCGTCGGCGCCGCCCTCGGGGGTGGCTTTGATGTCGGTGATGAGGCTCGGGCGGGTGAGGCGCAGGGCCGGGCCGAGGCTGGACACGAGGGTGGCGAAAGCGCTGAAGCCGAGGGTGGCGAGCAGGGTGGTCGTGTCGACGAAGGGGCGGACGTTGAAGCTGAATTGGCTGACGGCAAAGGCATCGGCCGAGAGTTGCATGAGCATATGGTCGACCCAGGTGCTGAGCAGGAGGCCGAGGGTGCCGCCCATGAGTGCGAGCAGGAAGGTTTCGGTCACGAGTTGGCGCACGATGCGGAAGCGCGAGGCGCCGAGTGAGAGCCGCACGGCGATCTCCTTGCGGCGGGCGGCGCCGCGGGCGAGCAGGAGGTTGGCGAGGTTGAGGCAGGCGACCACGAGGACGACGGCGGAGAGGCCGAGCGAGAGGGTGGCGAAGAGGCCCATGAAGCTCTCGTCGTTGGGCTGGTCGTCCTGCAGGTCGTTGGTCGAGGGGGCGCCGATGAGGAGCTGGCGATCCTCGTTGGGCGCGGTCTGATTCCAGAGGTTTTGGGTGACGGCGGGCAGGCGGGCGCGAGCGGCTTCAGCGCTGAGTCCGGGCGCGAGTTGGGCGATGGGGCTGAGGCGATGGTAGTTGGGATTGTCGAAGTCGCCGTCGACAATGTGATGCGCTTCGCCGAGGGGCAGCCAAAGGTCGGGGCCGACGGAGGAGCTGAGGCCGAGGAAACCGCGCGGGGCGATGCCCACGATGGTGTAGTCGCGCTGTTTCACGCGCACGGTGCTGCCGATGAAGTTGGCCGGTTGGCCGGCACGTTCCCAATAGCCGTAGTCGGCGACGGCGACGGGGATGGAGGCGTTGGGGCGGGACTCGTCGGGCGAGAAGAACCGTCCGGCATGGGGCGTGACGCCGAGCAGGTCGAAGTAGGAATGGGAAACCATCCCCACGACGCGGCGTTGTAGGTTTTGGTCGCGACCGGTGCCGATGGCGGTGACGTCGAAGGTGTAGGCGGCGACGTTGGCGAAGACGTCGGTCTGCTCGGCGAGCGCCTCGACTTCCGGGTAGGAGAAGTAGCGCCAACCGCGGTCGGCGTCGGCGCGGCTGGTGTAGACGGCGACCAGGTTGCGCGCGTCGTTGCGGGCGAGGGGCTGCAGCACGGCGTCACGCACGAAGGCGAACATGACGGTGTTGACGCTGATGCCGAGGGCGAGGGTGACGACGGCGATGGCGGTGAAACCGGGCGTGCGGCGCAAGGAGAGCACGGCATAGCGCAGGTCGCGGGCGAGGTCTTGGAGGAGGCGGGCGCCCCAGGCGTCGCGCACCTCTTCCTTGGTCTGATCGATGCCGCCAAATTCGCGCAGGGCGGCGCGGCGGGCGGCGGCGGGCGCGAGGCCGCGGTTCACGTAGCGCTCGGTGAGGTGTTCGAGGTGAAATTGCATTTCCTCATCCATCTCGGCCTCGACGCGGCGGCGGCCGAAGAGGCGGGCAAGGGCGTTGAACAGTTTCATGGTGCGGGCGGTGGAGGTGGTGACTGAGGCGGCAGGTCGCGAGGCGGCGAGGGCGCGGGAGGTGGCGGTGGGCGCGAGCGGCGGTCTTCCTTTCAGGCGCCCTCGATCAGCAGGTTGAGGTCGGAGGAGAAGGCGCGCCATTGGGCGACCTCTTCGGCGAGGCGTTCACGACCGGCGGGGGTGAGGCCGTAGTATTTGGCGCGGCGACCGTTTTCGGTCATGCGCCACTCGGAGTGGATGAGGCCCTGATCGCCGAGACGGACGAGGGCCGGGTAGAGGGAACCCTGCTTGAGCGTGAGCACATGGCTGTCGAGTTGCTCGATGCGCTGCTGGATGCCCCAGCCATGCCGATCCTCGGTGCGGAGGGAGCTGAGGATGAGCAGGTCGACGGTGCCCTGCAGGAGACTGTTCTTCTTTTTCGACATGGCGTGCTTCTCTAGATGGTTGAGAGAACCCAATTATTCCCACTCTCGATCGTCGAGAGAAAAAAGTTTGGCGGGTGGTTCAGAGGGAGAGGGGCCGATATTTGACGATCCGCCTGTGCATATTTTGCGGATGTCCTTGCCCGTAGTGTCGGCGTGACTACCGATGCGTCTCCCCCTTAACCCCTGCGACGCGCTCTGGTGACGTCGCACATCTTGCCATGACCCGATCCAAGTCTGCCTCCGCCGCCGCCCCGGCGCTTCGCCCCGTCGCCAAGTTGATGGCGGCCAATCGTTCTGAAATCGCTGTGCGCATCTTCCGCGCCGGCACCGAACTCGACCTGCGCACCGTCGCGGTGTTTGCCGAGGAGGACCGTTTTTCGATCCATCGTTACAAGGCCGACGAGTCCTACCAGGTGGGGGAGGGCAAAGGCCCGGTGGCGGCCTACCTCGACATCGCCAGCATCATTGGCATCGCGAAGGAGAAGGGCGTCGATGCGATTCACCCGGGCTACGGCTTTTTGTCGGAGAACGCCGACTTCGCCCGCGCCTGCGAGGCCGCCGGCATCGTGTGGGTGGGGCCGAAGCCGGACCTGCTCGAAATGATGGGCGACAAGACCGCGGCGCGCGCGCTGGCCAAGCGCATCGACGTGCCGGTGCTGCCGGGCACCGAGGAGCCGGTGACGGATCGCAAGGAGGCGATGAAGATCGCGAAGCAGATTGGCTTTCCGCTCATCATCAAAGCGGCCTTTGGCGGCGGTGGTCGCGGCATGCGGATCGTGAAGCAAGCGGAGGACCTCGAGTCGTTGCTCGACGAGGCGCAGGGCGAGGCGGAGCGCGCCTTCGGCAATGCGGCGGTGTTTCTGGAAAAATACATCGCCAACGCGAAGCACATCGAGGTGCAGATCCTCGGCGACAAACACGGCAACGTCATCCACCTGCACGAGCGCGACTGCTCGGTGCAGCGCCGCCATCAGAAGGTGATCGAAGTGGCGCCGTCCTACGGCCTGCCGTCCGAGGTGGTGAGCGACCTGTGCGAGTCGGCCGCGCGCATGGCGCAGTCGATCGGCTACGACAATGCCGGCACGGTGGAATTCCTCTACGACCTCGATCGCCACGAGTGGTTCTTCATCGAGATGAACCCGCGTATCCAAGTGGAGCATACGGTGACCGAAATCATCACCGGCCTCGATCTGGTGCGCGCGCAGATTCTCATCGCCCAGGGGCACTCCCTGCACTCGGCCGAGGTGGGTATGCCGCAGCAGGCCGACGTGCCGCGCAATGGTTTCGCGCTCCAGTGCCGCATCACGACGGAGGACCCGGAAAACAAGTTCGTGCCCGACTACGGTCGAATCCAAGCCTACCGCTCGCCGGGCGGACTCGGGGTGCGCCTCGACGGCGGCATGGGTTTTGCGGGCGCGGTCATCACGCCGTTCTACGACTCCATGTTGGTGAAGCTCATCGCCAGCGGACAAAGCTACGAACTCGCGCTGCACCGCGCGCATCGCTGCTTGAGCGAGTTCCGGATTCGCGGCGTGAAGACCAACATTCCGTTTTTGGAGAACGTCGTCGCGCATCCGATCTTTCGCAGCGGGCAGGCGACTACCACGCTCATCGACACGACGCCGGAGCTGTTCCGCTTTAAGCCGCGCCGCGACCGGGCGACCAAGTTGCTCAACTTCATTGGCGACGTGGTGGTGAACGGCAATCCGCATGCCAAGGGTTACAAGCCGGCCGCGCCGCTCGCGGCGGTTCCGGCGCCGACCTACGATCACAGCGAGGAGCCGCCGGCCGGCACGCGCCAGAAGCTGCTCGAGCTCGGCCCGGCGAAGTTCGCCGAGTGGACCCGCAAGCAGAAGCGTCTCCTGATTACGGATACAACGTTCCGCGATGCCCACCAGTCGCTCATGGCGACGCGGGTGCGCTCGTTTGACATGTTGGCCTGCGCCGGGGCGTTGGCGCGCCAGGCGCCGGAGTTGTTCTCGCTTGAGATGTGGGGCGGGGCGACCTTCGACACGGCCATGCGCTTCCTCAACGAGGACCCGTGGGAGCGTCTGCGTCAGTTGCGGGCCAAGGCGCCCAACATCTGTTTCCAGATGCTCTTCCGCGGGGCGAATGCGGTGGGTTACACCAACTACCCGGAGCACGTGGTGGCGGGTTTCGTGCGGCACGCGGCGGCCAGCGGCATGGACATCTTCCGCATCTTCGACTCGCTCAACTACCTGCCTAACCTGCGCGTGGCGATGGAGGCCGTGCAGGACACGCACGCCATTTGCGAAGGCACGGTGTGTTACACCGGCGACATTCTGGATCCGAAGCGCGACAAGTTTGACCTCAAATACTACGTGCGCCTCGCCAAAGAGCTGGAGCGCATGGGCGCGCACATGATCGCGATCAAGGACATGGCCGGCCTCTGCCGTCCGTATGCCGCGCAGAAACTGGTCAAGGTGCTGCGCAGTGAAGTGGGCGTGCCGATCCATTTCCACACTCACGACACCAGTGGCATCAACGCCAGTGCGGTGATGCGCGCGGCCGATGCCGGCGTCGACGTTGTCGACCTGGCGTTGTCGTCGATGAGCGGCAGCACCTCACAGCCCAACCTCAACTCGGTCGTCGCCGCGCTCGAAGGCACGCCGCGCGACACGCAGCTCGACCGCGCGACGCTTGATCGTTTCTCGGACTATTGGGAAAACGTGCGGCCGTATTACGCGCCGTTCGACACGGCGCCGAAGAGCGGCTCGGCCGAGGTTTACCTGCACGAAATGCCGGGCGGCCAATACACCAATCTCAAGGCCCAGGCCGAGTCGATGGGCGTGTCGCATCGCTGGCCGGAAATCGCCCGCACCTACGCCGAGGTGAACCAACTCTTTGGCGACATCGTGAAGGTCACGCCCTCGTCGAAGGTTGTGGGCGACATGGCGCTGTTCCTCTTTTCGCGCGGCATCAAGCCGGTCGATGTGGTGAACCTCGATCCGGGAGCGACGCCGTTCCCGGAGAGTGTGATCGACATGCTCAGCGGCGGCCTCGGCTGGCCGGATGGTGGCTTCCCCGCCGACGTATCCAAAGCCGTGCTCGGAGCGCAGAAGCACCGGGCGGCGCAGGCGCGTTATCGTGCGGCGATGAAGAAGGGCCTCAAGGCGCCGAAGCTCAGCAAGCGGGCGCGCGAAGCAAAGTTCGCCAAGGGATTGGCGGACACGCGGGCGGGTGTGGCCCTGCACCTCAAGCACGAGCCGAGCGACGACGAGTTGTTCTCTCACCTCATGTATCCGCAGGTCCATGACGCGTTCCTCAAGCACCGGAAGCACTTCGGGGATGTGAGTGTGCTGCCGACGCCGGCGTTCTTCTACGGGCTGCAGCCGGGCGAGGAAATCTCGGTGGAGATCGAGGAAGGCAAGGTGCTCATCATCCGGTTGATCAGTGTCGGTGAACCCGATGCCGACGGCCGTCGCATCGTGAACTACGAACTCAACGGCATGGCGCGTGACGCGATCATCGTGGACAAGAGTGTCGCGCCCAAAACGCAGGCCAAACCCAAGGCAGATCTCAGCGATCCGAACCAAGTGGCCGCGCCCATCCCGGGACTGATCGCCGCGCTCTCGGCCTCGGTCGGGGCCAAGGTGAAGAAGGGGGAAAAGCTCTTGTTGATGGAAGCGATGAAAATGCAGACCACGGTTTATGCGCCGTGCAACGGCACCATAGCCGAAGTGAACGTGAAGGTCGGCGAAACCGTCGAAGCCAAGGACCTGCTGGTGCGCGTGAAGCCGGCCGAAACGAAGTAGGTTTTAGAGACCACGAAAGACACGAAAGTAGCGGGAGCGTTTAGCTCCCATCGTTGCCGCAGGGATTCCCTGCGCGTTGACATGCTCAAGTTTTTGCTTCGTTTGTCCGACAAGGTAAGACGGTGTCTGACTACGTCGGACAGCTTCAGCCCTCCGCTTTAAAGGTTCCACCCCGGTGACAAGAACCCAATGGGTTCTCTCGAAAGAGTAGCCGGGGTGGTCGCTTTTCCGGATTCCTCAACCGTCTCAGTAGTAGAGCGTCGTGCCGGTGCGGAAGATGTCGAATTCTGAGCGCACGGCAGGGGCGATCACGTTGTAGGATCTGAGGTCGCCGTCCTTCCATTTTCGGAAAAGAGCCCAGTTGCAGTAATCGGCGATTTGGAGGTCGAGATTGGATTTCGATTCGTGATGGAGCACCCGGTATCGTGCGTTGGCTGGGAGCATCTTTGCCAGAGTCTGTCGGATCGCCTTTTCGATGGCGGCCTTCTTCTTTTTCAAGGGCAACGCATCCGTGATCACGATGACCTCCCGGAAGCGCTGGAGGTCGTGTTGCTCGAGAATGTAGCGCAAAAGGTAGCCGAGCATCTGCGGGTAGAATCGCTCGACCGGTTGAAGCGCTGGTCCGGTTTTTCGCTTCTCCACGACGAGGACGTCGATGCGCACGCCCTCCAAGTTGCGACGGATAATATCGAAGACCCGATTGCGCACGGGTTGGGCGTTTTCGGAGGCATGAAAGTATTCCAAGTTGGTGCCCAATTCGACCAAGTCATACTTGAGCTCGGTCAACTCCTTGTAGGCGTGGAACGGCCGTTCCTTGGTAAGTGCTGCGAGTTGGAAATACTTCGTTCCCTTCGGCGAGAAATCGAGATTCCCGGCCTCATCCAAGAAGATGTAGAGATGGCGAGTGGGATCGCACATGGGTGTTCATATGGTCCGACTGACCCCGAGGCTCCAAGCTTTAGAATTCTAAACTGAGCGGACAAGGGGTGGCCGGGTGAGGCCGGACCGGGGTCGACGACCCCGGCTACAGCGGAGTTTGTGCGGCTGCTCTCGGGCAGTTGGGTCCCCAGAGCGCACGGCGATGGGAGGCCGAGAGGCAGGGTGGTTTTTCAACCGCTAAGGGCGCGAAGAGACGCGAAGGGGCGGGCGTTAGCGCGAGCGAGTTTACTCGCCTATGGCGGCGCCGGAGGCGACCGGGGCTCGCGGCCTACATTCTCCCCCCCGTTCGAAAGCGCAGGGTAGGCTGCGGTGCCTCTCGGCTTCGCGGTTCCTCGCGGTTCAATTCTTCTCGGCGGCCTTTTTGGCTTGGGCGGCTTTGACGTAGTCGCGGTAGAGCTGTTTCCAGCTGCGGCCGTTGGCGTTGAGGAACTGTTCGTTCTTGGTCTTGTAGATCTCAAAAATGGCCGAGATCTGCTTCATGTTTTTGAAGTCGATGGCGCGCTCACGGGCTTCCTTGAGATTGGCGAGGATGACGGCTTCCTCCTCCGCGGTGAGGTCGGGCACGATGGCGTGGTAACCTTTCAGGGTGAAGGCGACTTTGCCGACGGTGTAGGCGTCGAGGACGGCTTCCACCTGGGCGTCGCTGAGCTCGGTCCGCAGGACGGTCATGAGGTCGTCGTGCACGGCGCGCGGCATGGCGGAGTCGGCGATGATGGAGCGGTCGAGGTCGCTGAGGGGCGCGCCGGTGGTGGGGTTGATGCCGGCGGGCACGGTGGAGGCAGGGTGGCTGTTGTGCCAGGCGCGGACGGCCTGCAGGTGGGTGGCGACGGCGTGCGTGACGCGCTCGGTCTGGGCTGCGTCGGTGAGTTCCAGCTTGGCCACCCATTCGGTGGCTTTGCTCCAGGCGGCGTCGTCGGTAATCGAGGGGTCCCGGGTCTGGGCGTGGCTGAAGCAGACGGCGATGAGGAGCGGCGTGCAAAGGAGCAGACGGCGGAGAAAGCGCGGGGTGGGGTGAGTCATGCCCGCCAGTCTAGCGATCGGCCGACGGTGGCGCGACCGGGATTGGGGCGAGTTTTGAGCCATTCCTAGGGAAGGGAAGGGGGACGCGCGCGGGCTGGGCTTCGGGGCCATTCTCTGGCAATGCGGAGCGAATGAACTGGGGAACAATGAAAACAACCCGAGGCCAGGGTCGGTGGATGTGGTCTTTGATCGCGGCCTTGGCGCTGACCGCCGGCGTCGGTCCGATGGGGGCGGCCGAGAAGTTGCCGGTTGAAGCAACGGTGGCGGATCTGGCGTTTCTGGCCGGGACGTGGCGCGGGGTGTCTTCGACCGGTTGGGCGGCGGAGGAGATGATTTCGGAGCCGCGCGGTGGGGTGATGTTGGCGACGGCGCGGGAGTTTGTGGAGGGGCGCTGTGTGTTTTTCGACTTGGTGGTGTTTGCCGACCGTGAGGGTAGGGTGGTGTTGCTGCCGCACCCGAACGGTAAACGCAGTCCGCATGACTTTCCGTTGGTCGCGCTCGATGGGGCGGCGCGGCGGGTGGAGTTTCGCAATGCGGCCAATGACTTCCCGCAGACCTTTGTGTATCAGGTGGATGGAGACGGCGGGCTGCGCATCACGCTCAGCGGCGAAGGCCACGCAGAGACTTACACCCTGCGGCGCGTGGAGCGGGGGGAATAAGTCGTGAAATTTCACTGATTATTCGTGCGTAAAATGATGGTTATGAACGGATAGAGCTTTCGTTGCGGGGGCGGGTGCCTAGGGTCCGGGCGTGTGTTACTCCGTTGATGAAATGCGGGTGTTGCGGGAGGACTACCGCCGCACCTTGTTGGATGAAATTGCCCCGTTCTGGGTGCGTCATGGCTGGGACCGGGAGCATGGCGGCATCCATACCGCGTTGAACGAAGACGGCTCGCTGATCGACTCGGACAAGTCGGTTTGGTTTCAGGGGCGGGCGGCGTGGACTTACTCCACCCTCGGGCAGGCTTATGGCGCCGAGGGCGACTGGACGCGGCTGGCGGGCAGTTGTCTGAGTTTTCTGCGCGAGCACTGTCGGGCGGACGACGGGAAGTTGTATTTCACGATGACGCGGGAGGGGCGACCGTTGCGCATGCGGCGGCGTTACGCGTTCAGCGAGTCCTTCGCCTGTGTGGGCTCGGCGGCCTACGCGCAGTTGACCGGTGACGAACGCGCGGCGCTCGAAGCCATGGCTTATTTCGAGCGTTATCTGGAGGTGATGCGCACGGGAGGCGGCGTGGAGCCGAAGGTAGAGGTGGCGACGCGGCCGATGAAGGGGTTGGCGCCGCAGATGATCCTGTTGGCCATGGCGCAGGAGCTGCGCGCGGACCTGGGCGACGTCACGGTGGGCGGGGCGACCTGCACGCAGTGGATCGACCGGGTGATCGACGAAGTGGAAACCGCCTTTCTTAAGCCCGACCTGCAGGCACTGATGGAGGTGGTGGGCGAGAACAACGAGGTGCTCGATCATTTCGACGGGCGCATGTTGGTGCCGGGTCATGCGATCGAGTGTGCCTGGTTCATCCTGCACGAAGTGCGGGTGCGCGGTGGCGATGCCCGCCTGCTCAAGCTCGGTCTGACCATCCTGGACTGGATGTGGGAGCGGGGCTGGGACCGCGAGTTTGGCGGCATGTTGTATTTCACCGATCTGAAGGGTCTGCCGGTGCAGGAGTATTGGGCGGAGATGAAGTTCTGGTGGCCGCACAACGAGACCGAGATCGCGACGCTGCTGGCGTGGCATCTCACCGGCGACGAGAGCTACGCGCGCAAGCACCAGCAGGTGCGGGAGTGGTCGCGTAAGGTCTTTGTGGATACGAAGGGCGGCGGCGACTGGTTTGGTTACGCGCATCGCGACGGGCGGATTTCCACGCGCCTGAAGGGCAACATGTGGAAGGGGCCGTTCCACATCCCGCGCATGTATTGGTATTGCGAGCAGTTGCTGGCCGAGCGGCTGCGGCGCTGACCGTGGGCGGACACGGACACGAAAAACCCCGCCGGGGGAAACCGGCGGGGCGTTGGGGGAGGCAGGCCGCAGTGACGGCCAAAAACCTTACGGGTTGTGATCGATGGGATCCTCGGGCTGCTGGTAGCGCGTGCGGTAGGTCTTGGCGGCGGCGGCGAGTCGCAGGAAGCGATCGAGCGGCACGACCTCCACGCTGTCCGAGAGGTTGTCGAGGATGTTGGCGACCTGCTCGATGGTGGTGCGTTCGCGCACGTGCATGAGCAGGAAGTAGGGGCGGCCGGGGTTGAGGCGGATGAGTTCCTCGAGATCGGCGGCGGCTTCCTCGGTGGGGCGCTCCACCCCGAGGTAGTAGTCGTAGCTCAACATGGGCTGGTCGCCGCGCAGGTCGAAGGTGCGGGCGGTGCCGTAGCCGTTGATGAAGCCGAGCACATCGGGGAACTCCTCGTAGTAGAGGTCGACGGTGCGCTTATCGAGGTCGGTGTTGCCGACGTGGCGGTTGCCCTGGGAGTAATCCATGATCTCCATCACGCGCAGATCGAGGGTCTCCATCAGCTCGCGGGCGTCGGCCATGAGGAGGCGGAATTTGTCCTCCGGCACGGACTTGGGATACATGTAACCGGGGCCGGAGAGGCCGCCGACGAAGTAGTCGTTGGGCGTCTTGCTCTCGTAGAAGAACTGGAGGGCGGGC
Source organism: Actomonas aquatica (assembly GCF_019679435.2). NCBI lineage: Bacteria > Pseudomonadati > Verrucomicrobiota > Opitutia > Opitutales > Opitutaceae > Actomonas > Actomonas aquatica. Next base: position 3,784,350 of record NZ_CP139781.1, on the reverse strand, counting down.
GGGTTCATCCACGACCAGTTCATGAGGACCTGCCAACCGTAGGGAATGCGGCCGCGGCCGGGTTTGGTCCAGGCGCCGATGCCCATGGAGTCGGTGGCGAGGGCGGCGACGTAGACCTTTTCCTCCGGCACGAGTTCAGCGTCGGGTTCGACGGTGTGGTTGGTCTCGTAGGTGAAGTCCGGGGTGAGGGGAATTTGCGAGGTGAAGGAGACGTTGGGCAGGTTGTGCAGACCTTCCATGCGCAGGCCGTAACTACCGGTCAGCGTGGTGTGCTGGCCTTCGGTGTCCTTGCCGTAGGAGTGCCAACCGAGCACGACCGACGCGGGGTTCTGCCCGGCGAGGACCTTGTTGAGCAAGGCGAGCTCGCGGGGGTGCTTGGGGTTGGCGGAGAGATCGGAGAAGAAGGCGCGTTGTTGCACGCCGAAGTCGGCGACGCCGGGCTGCATGTTGATGCCGTGATGGCCACCGAGCACGGTGTAGAAGTCGCGGGAGCAGCGCTCGTAATACTCGTCGTAGGCCCACTGGTAGATGTCGGCGTCGCCTTGGCCGGTGAACTGGCCGCGGAGGTCCTTTTTGATTTCGAGACCGTGGCGGGCGGCGAGATCGAGTTGGTCCTCATTGACGACGAGCAGGTCCTCGACGCCAGCGATGGTGAAGGCGACGATGAGGGAGGAGCGAACGTCCTTGTCCCATACCACCACGCCCTTGGCCACGTGGCCGAAGTCGCGCAGGGGAGTGTCCAGATCGCCGGACTCGTAACGTTGCCATTCGATGCCATGGCGATCGTGGAGGAAGTCGATCAAGGGACCGGCAATCTCCCACTGCCAGTCGGCCGGATACTGCAGGTAGATCTGCGGTCCGGCGCGGTTGGCGAGTCCCTGCAGGGAGAGCAGGGTGGCGTGCGCCGGCACGTCACCGTCGAGGCGCCAGTTGTCGGAGAGCGGGATGAGGGCAGCGGTGGCCGGGGCGCGTTCGGCGCGCTGGATTTCGGGAGTCTTGGCGGTGAGGCGGGCGGATCCGGCGCACAGGCCCAGGACAAGAAGCAGGCGAAGAAAAATCTGGGAAGACATGATGGAGGGTTATTCGGAGCTGCGTTGGAAGACGTGCACGACCGGGCGCGGACGCGTGGTGCGCAGGTCGGTGACGGTGAGGACCTGGCCATCGGGGGAGATCTGGAACTGGCGCAGGGTGTTGACGGGGCGGGAGCCCTGTTGGGTCTCGAGGTTGTAGTCGATATTCAGGCGCAGGACGCGGCCGTCATCGTAGACGGAAGGGGACACGACCTGGGTGCCCTCGTGGGGCGCGTAGGCACCGAGGTGGCGGTTGTCGACCCACCACTCCAACGGGTTGGTGGTGGAGGGGGCGGAGAGATCGATGGTGAGACTGTCGGTGAACGTGCGGCGGCCGGACTTGAGGGTGCGGGCGATGACGAGGTCGGAGCCATCGAGGGTGATCTCCAGGGTGGCGGTGCGCCACGGGCTGAGGTCGGTGCTGCGGTCGGCGTCAAACGTCCAGGTGCCGGTGAGGGCGGGGGACGGCGCGGTGGCCGCGAAAAGGGTGGAGGTGAGGGCCAGCAGAGCAAGCAGGGCCAGCGGGCGGGCGGGGAGTCGTAGTAGGTTCATGAATACGAACGGGCGGGTTGAGGGTGAAGCATAAAAAAGCCGGCTCTCCGGAAGGGGAGAGCCGGCGGGAGGGATCGTAACCAGACCGGCGGTCCGGAAGGGGATCAGATCAGAACTTGAAGGTCGCGGAGGCCGAGATGAGGCGGCCCTCGAGGATGCGATAGAGCTCCGTGCCATCCGGGGCGGCGTAGAACGGAATCAGCTCATCGTGGTCGGTCAGGTCCTTGATGTTGATCTGGAGGGTGAGCTCGCGGTCGCCGCCGAGCTTGTAGCGGCTGCGCACGAAGAGGTCGACGAAGGTCATCGACGGGCCGAAGAACGGCTGGTCGGGATCGAGCGCGTAGTCGCCGAGCTCGTTGACGCCGACACCGAAGCCGATGCCGATTTCGTCTTCCCAGCGGATGCCGCCACCGACGGTGAGGTCACCGAACCACTTCATGAAGCCGTCTTCGAAACGGCCGAAGGCGTAGCTGGTGTTGAGGCCGAGGCGCCATTCGCGCTGTTCGACCGAAGGCACGCCGTCGAGGAGGGAGGCGCGGATGGTCGGGGCGACGATGGTGTTGTAGGCCTGGTCGGCGAGGGTGGTGCCCGCGGAGTTGATGATGTAGTTCTGCGCGAAGTCGCTGTCGACCCACTGGGGGATGACGAAGTCGTTCACGTATTCCTGCATGCGCGGGTAGGTGTTGCTGGTCACCGTTTCCTGACGGCCGGCGGTGGCGAGGATCGTCCACTCCGGGATCGGGTTGTAGGCGATCTCCACTTCCATACCCTTGGCGGTGAAGTCGCGGGTGGCGTTGTCGTTGGAGTTGCGGTTGGTGGAGGACGACTGCGGGTCGTTCCAGTCGGGGCTGAAGCCGTTGAGGTCGATCACGCCCTGCGGGGGCAGGTAATTCTGCACCTGCGCGGCGGTGTAGCCGTTGGCGATGTTGATCGGGTTCTCCAGCTGGGTGACGAGGCCGAGGAGGATGCCCTCGGAGTTGCTGATGCCGCCGACGTCGATGGAGTTGTTGAGCACGCCGGTCTCATACCAGTTGAAACGGGCGGAGAGCTTGCCGTCGAAGCCGGAGACGATGAAGCCATACTCTTCGGTCGAGCCGGTCACCGGGGCGATCTGCTCGTTGAAGATGTTCACGCGGGAGCCGGACGGCTGGAAGTTGTCGGCCTTGCTCTTGTAGACGGAGAAGTCCCAACCCTCGGGGAGATACTTTTTGAGGAAGTCCGGGGTGTGAACGACGATGCTCCAGGAGGTGGTGTCCTCATCGGCATCCTCATCGAGCGGGCGCAGCGGCACGTTGTAGTAGGAATCCGCATACGGGTTGTCGACGCGGGAGTTGACGCTCCAGGACGGGGCGCCGCGGGCGTTGGAGGCCTGAACGTCGTTACGCCAGGTGCCGGTGAGCACGATGGTGTCGTCCCAGAGGTAGGACTGGCCGACGAGGACCTTGGACTCGACGTCCACCATGTTGTGGCTGGTGGAGAAGGAGGCGGGGAAGCCACCGTTGTCGCTGAGGTTGTAGCCGCGGGCGGAGAAGTCGACGAAGGAGCCGCTCACCTGATCCCAGCCGGTGTAGGTGTAGACCGGCATGACGCGGTTGCGCTGGTTGCCGAAAGGCACGCCACCGATGTTCACGCCGGACAGGTCGCTGATGGAGGTGAGGTTGAGGAAGTCGTAGACATCGTTGTGCACCGGCAGAGCGAACTGGGTGCCGGCGCGGGTGGAGGCGGTGTTGATGCCGCCGGAGCCGATGATGCCGCCGCCGAGGGCGTTGGCCACGTCGTAGGAGTCAACCTGGTCGCGGGAATACATGCTCTCGTTGTAGGAGGTGCTCTCCTCGTAGAGAGCGGTGAGGCGGAGGCGGCCGAGCAGTTTGGTGACCCAGCTGTCATCGCTCATGAAATCGTCGAAGCGCAGCTCACCGAAGCCGGTGAGGCGGGCGTTTTCGCGATCGTAGATGTAGTGACCACCCTGCCAGAGGGCGCCCATGACGGGGCGGCCGAAGGTCGGGTTGGGGAGGAGACCGCCGTTGCCATCATCGGCGATGAGGTAGGCGTTGGGGTCGATGTAGAGGGTGCGGGCACCGCTACCCTGGAGGGGATTGCGGGTGAAGCCGGTCATCTCCTGCTTGAAGTAGGAGGCCTCTAAGCCGAGGCGGCCGTCGAGCCAGTTGCCTTCAATGGCGACATTGTGGAGATCGTAGTCGGTCCACTGCTGGGCGGCGCCGCCGGAGAAGAGGTTCTTGCGGTAGTCGAAGATGCTGCGATCGAGGATCTGCGGAGCGACGTTGCCACCCGGGAAGAAACCAGCGGTGCCGGCCGGGACCGGGGTGCCGTCGGAGTAGGTGCCGGTCTGCGCGATGATTTGGAACTCATTGCGCGGCTGGAGGAGCATCCACTCGCCATTGCCCACGCCCGCGTAGGGGTTGGGGGCGCCACGACCGGCGCGGAGGAACATGGTGCCGCCGAAGGTCGGGTTGGGGTTGGAGGGATCCTGGTAGAACGCAACGTAGCCGCTGGAGGAACCTTCGGACGCCACGGTGAAGAAGCCGTTGTTGTTGTAACCGGCGTAGATATCACCGGCGGTGCGGTAGAACTGACCGGCGTCGGCGGGCGTGGTGAAGATCGGGCTGCCCATGTTGATCCACGGCGTGATGCCGTCGTTCGGCGGGATGGGATCCGGGTTCGAGGAGTGCAGTTCACCGTGCTCGAAGCTGCCGCGCAGGGTGAAGCCCCAGGGCAGACGGCCGGTCACGGAGACGTAGGCGCGGTCGTTGTCCTTGAAGGCCTGCTTCTGCTCGAACTTGGTCGAGCCGTGGAGGCCGGCAACGCGGATGGCGAGGTCGTCACTGACTTGGTAGTTGTAGTCCAAGGTCGTGCGCAGGGTGCCGTATTGGTCGGTGCCGATGCTCAACTCACCGCGGGAACCGAGGAAGTCGGCCTTGATGGTGGAGTTGTTGACGATACCACCCGGGCTACCGAGGCCGAAGAGGGCGGAGTTGGCGCCGCGCTGCACCTCAACACGGTTGGTATTGTAGGCGTCGAAGGGGACGTCGGTGATGAAGTAGTCGCGGGTCAGATCGGCCGCAGCGAGACCGCGGACACGGGTGAGACCACCGCTGAGGTCGTCGCGAGTCTGTTCCGGGATCGGATTGCCGGTCGCTTGGGAGCCGGAGAAGTTACCGCCCAGGCCGCCCACTTCCGTGTTGGGCGCGAGGATGAGCACGTCTTCCAGATTCTCGGCGCCGGAGTCGCGGAGGAATTCCTCGTTGATGATGGAAATGGAGGAGCCGACGTCGCGCAGCGAAGTATTCACGCGCGTGCCACCGAGAGTGGAGGTGGCCTGGTAACCGACGTCGTCGGTGCCAGTGACCTCAAACGGCGAGAGGATGATGAGCTCGTCGTCGTCCACGGGGGTAATGTCGTCAACTGCTTGAGCAGACAAGCCGGTGGCGGAGAGCAGCGCACATGGTGCGAGCAGCCATCGACGGAATTTCGATTGTTTCATGGTGTGGGTATGGGTGCTTGTTGGCGTAGGTTTCAATCGGGTCGGTGGGGCTCTCGTGCCACGGCGAGGCCAGGGGTGAAGAGCCGTCGAACCGATTGAAGAAAGGGGAAGGGGAAGAAGAACGGGGTAGGGGCAGGAAGCGGGGAGAGGGGCAGAGAGGGGTCAGACGGTGGCGGGAGCCACGGCGAGGGCGTCCGGCGTCTCAGTCACGGGCGTGGGCGTGGGTGTGGGTGGCAGGCGCAGCGAAGGGGAAACCGCCACCCCGACGCGGCCGGGACAGGTCGGGTTGTCGATACGCCAGGTGATCTGCTCGAGGACGCGGCGGATGAGCGTCGCGAGGTGGATGTCCACCGCCGCCGGTTGGTGCTCGAGGTTGCAGTAGATCTGCGGGTTGTAGTTGCCGAGGATCACGTCGTAGTCGCGATCCACGCGCTGACCGGCGGAGCGCAGGGTGCGGAAGAAAGCGCCGGCAAAATGGTCGGACGGCAGGTAGAGGCCGGTCGGTCGCGGGTCGAGGGTCACCAAGTCGCTCACGAGTTGTTCGATTTCACGACCGGGCGGGGCGACGGTGAGGAAGCCGATGTCGGGGTTTTCCTCGCCGAGAATCGTATGGGTCTCGAGGCCGCGCACCTTGGCCTGTTCGACGAAGGCATTGATGCGGCGGATCGTGGCGGAGTAGTCGGGCGTGGAGGCCAACACCGCGACGGTGCGGTGGCCGCGATCGGCGAGATGGTTGGCGGCGATGGCGCCGTTTTCCTCGTTGTCCGGCTCCACGTAGTCGCCCGGAAAGGCGCGGGAGCGGCGGGTCATGAACCAGACCTTGGGCAGGTTCGGAATGAGGGCCATGACCTCGGGGGCGGGCGGCATGCCCTGGATGATGACGCCGTCGAGTTTGCCGTCGGTGAGGACCTGCGGGCAGATCTTCGGCGTGGGCGAAAAGATGGTGCGCAGATTCACGCGGCTGAGCGGGCCGCGTTCCTGCAGCTCACTCACCTGGTTTTGGAACCACTGGAACTCCTCGTGGTTGACGCGGGAGCCCACGCACCAGAGCCCGATCTCGAGCGTGGCCGGGCGACGGGACTTTGGTCCACGGCGCCGGCTGAGGGGCGGTGGTTGGTAGTCGAGCGCCCGCATGACGGCGCGAATTCGCTCCAGGCTGGCAGGAGCGACGATCTCGGGCTGGTTGATGGCGCGGGATACGGTGGCGGGGGAAACGCGGGCTTGTTTGGCGATATCAGATAAAAGCATTTTCCAAATGAAATTTCATTTGACCGGTCTTGAATTTTCTGAAATCAAGGCGGGAGCACCTTTCAGTCCAAGGCATGGATTTGTCACTCACGAAGTGGGGGAATCCGGGCGACACCGGTTCACTACAGTCGTATTATTATGGTGGCTTATGTGCTTTATCATGAACATTCATCAGTTTTCGTTCATATGAAATTTCATGAACGAAAAATGATCATTCGGGTAAAAAAATGTCCAAATTAGGAAGCTTAACTGTCTAGGTTTTGTCCGATAGAAGCCAATTGGGCCCCAAACGCCGTGATGGCTCCGCGGGTGCTCTCCGTTACGTGGAGTCGCCTTCGATGGTCGGCTTGATTGCCTCCTCTTTGAGCCGCCTACCCCAACCCTCTCTCCCGTCTCGTTAGCGCGGAGGTCCTTACCCTGTTCTTGAACCATGTCTTACCCGTTTTTCCGTTCGTTTCGTTTCGCTTTCATTTTGTTGGGCCTGGCCGGTGGGGGGCTGGTGACGGCCTTGGCCCAACCGGCGTTTGAGGGTCCGCCGCCATTGCGGGAGCCGGTGGAGCGGGCGGACCTGCGCCGCGCGGCTTACCTGGAGCGCGTGCAGGAGGTGGTCGATTGGCGCATCGAGACGCTCTACGATCCGGCGGATGTGGCGAAGATGGACATCTCCACGGTGGTGATGCTGCTGCGCCGCGGGGAGCATCTGGACGACTGCAGTGAGCGCGTGATCCAGTTGATGGAGAATCCGGGCTCGGGACCGTTCTGGATCTTCCCGACCACCATGCTGGCTTTTGCCGGGCGGGACACCCTGTCGGTCGAGGCGCAGGACGCGATTCGCGAGGCGGTGCGCACGGCGCGGCAAGTGCGCGGCGACACCGAGAACCACTTCGTGCTCTACTACACCTCGATGTATCTGCTCTCGGAGCTGTATGCGGGGGAGCCGGCGGAGGCCTGGGCCACGGGCAAAAGCTCGGCGGAAATGCACGCGGAGTCGAAGGGTTGGTTGCTCGATTGGATGAGGCTCACCACCACGATCGGGCAGGGCGAATACAACCCGACCCACTACCTCGGCGAGTATGCCATTCCCATGTTGATGCTGTCGGTGTGGTCGGAGGATCCGGCGATGCGGCAGCGGGGCAGCATGATGCTCGATTGGATTTTTGCGGAGCTGGCCAACGTGACCCTGGAGGGCGTGTTGCGTGGCCCCAACTCGCGCACCGATGACACGTCGGTGACGCAGCGCTGGCAGGCTTTGGCGACCTACTTCACCTGGCAGTTGTTCGGCAACACCCCGGCGCCAAAGAACAACGCTTACTGGGGCAACTACTTCGCGGCGTTGGCCGATCATTACACTGTGCCGGAAGTGATCTATCGCATCGCGGTGGATCGCGATCAGGACATCCTGCAGCGCGACCGCGCGCGCTCGCGGCGGATGTGGCGCTACAGCGACGAGGAGATTCGTCCGATCTACAAAACGCAGTATTTGCGAAAGCACTACGCCGTGGGTTCAACCCAGGGCGGGTTGAGTGACCCGATCCAGACTCACACCTGGGATGTGACTTGGACCGAGGCGGATCCGCGCGGCAAACACCCGACGATGTTCTCCCTGCACCCGCATTCCTCGGGGTCGGTGCTGCAGTCCTTCTTCTGTGTTTATCCGGAGCCGCTGTGGGAAGGCGTGCGCCACGAAGGCAAACCCTCCTACGACGAACCGGACAAGTTGGTCGGCTGCTCGCCTTACGAGCAGGTGGTGCAGGATCTCGATGCAGTGATCGCGCTCTACCATATTCCGGAGGGCGAGCGGTATCCGCAGGTGAACGGCTTCTTCTCCAAGGATCTCACGGCGGTGGTGGAGCATGACTCGGGTTGGATCTTCGCCCGCGGCGGCGACACCTACCTCGCCTACCGTCCCTTGGCGGACTACCATTGGATCGAGCATCGCGGTTATCCGAATTATCGTGAACCGGACCGGCGCGAAGTGACCGGCAGCCGGGTGTTGGTGAGTCCGCATCGGCGCAACGGCACGATCGTGCAGGCGGCCGACGTCGCGGAGTTTGCCGACTACGCGGCTTTCCAGGCAGCGATCCTGGCCTTGCCGTTGGAGTTCACGCTCAAGCCGCATCCGCAGGTGCACTTCACGACGCTGTGCGGGCGCGAGATCGTGGCGGAGTATGGGGAAACCCCGCTGCTCGACGGGCGACCGATCGACTATGCGGGCTGGGACCTCTTTGGCGGCACGCACCTCAACAGCGAACTCGGCAGCCGCGTGCTCTCTATCCGCCACGGTCGACTGGAGCGCGTGTTGGACTTCAACACCCTGTCGGTGGCCGATCGCGTGCTGCCGTGAGGTGGGGCGGTTTTTTTAACCGCAGAGAGACGCAGAGCGACGCAGGCTCCCGAGAGGCAGGGCTGTTTTTTAACCACGGATGAACACAGATAAACACAGATTCCCGAGGGGCAGAATTGTGAGGGATTGGTGAAGGGACGCGAAGAGCGATCTGGAGTGTAGCCGCGGCCGTGTCGGCCGCGTTGCGGCGGGGCGGGCTCTGTGAACTCTGTGACTTCTATTCCTTTATCCGCAGACCCTCCAATGTGCGGCGAGTCTCGCAGAGAGGCGCAGATTCCCGAGAGGCAGGGGGATGTCGGGCGTGAAGCCCGACCCACACTTTGGGCTGCGCGTCGTGGTGATGGAAATGGTGGGTCGGGCTTTAATCCGACACTTCGTGTGACCGGCGCTCAGCCTTTGGTCACGATGGGTTTGGCGCGGGGGGTGTAGACGGTGAGGCCGGTGAGGTCCTGGCGCGGAGCGGGGAAGGCGTAGGAGGCGATGTAGCCTACGATCATGCAGGCGGCGACCGCGGCCGGGTTGAGCAGGATGGGGCTCACGTGCGTGCGCAAGAGCACGGCCGTGGCGACCGATGCGGCGGTGCCGATGAGCGCGCCCTGCCAGTTGGCGCGACGGGTGAAGAGTCCGAGCGCGTAGGTGCCGGCGAAGCCGCCGCCGAGCATGGCGGTGAGCTGCAGGCCGGCGTCGAACATCGACTTGATGTCGAAGAAACTGAAGAGCACCGCGACCGCCGTGCTCACGAGGCCGGAGAAGATGGTGACGGCGTAGGCGAGGCGCAGGCTGGTGGCCGAGTTGGCCTTCTTCACCAAGCGTTCGTAGAAGTCGACCGAGGTGAGGGTGGCGACGCTGTTGAGGCCGCTGGAGAGGGTGGACATTGAGGCGGCGAAGAGGCCGGCGATGATCAGGCCGGTGATGCCGACGGGCAGTTCGGCGGCGATGAACACCGGGAACGTGGCGTCGGTGTCGATGAGCGGGTTGAGGTGATCGGGATGCGTTTTGTAGAACGCGTAGAGCGCGGAGCCGATCGCGTAGAACAGGATGGTGCCGGGCAGGAGCACGGCGGCGAGCGTGAGCACGGAGGAGCGGGCGCTGCGGTCGTCGCGGGTGGCGAATACCCGCTGCATCATAACCTGTTCGCGCGGCCAAGTGGGGATGTCGGTGAGCACCACCAAGGTGATCGCCCAGATGGTCGGCGTGGTGAGGTCCCAGCTAAAATCAAACATGCGTGTCTTCTGCTCGGCCGAGGTGAGTTCGAGCATGGCAGGCAGGCCGCCGTCGATGCCGTGGATGATGTAGCCGATGGCAAACAGCGCGCCGCCAATCATGACAAAGACCTGAATCACGTCGGTCCAAATCACGGCCTTCATGCCACCGATGAGGGTGTAGGCGGTCGTGACCAAACCCATCAGCACGATGCAGGCGACGACGTTGGCGCCGGTCACGGCGGAGATGGCGAGGGCCGGCAGGTAGAGCACGATGCTCAGTCGGCCGATGAGCTGAAAGGCGATGGTGAGGGCGCTGCTCATCAGGCGGATCGACGGATGAAAGCGCATCTCGAGGAAGTGGTAGATCGAGGTGAGGTTGAGCCGCCGCAGCACCGGGATCATTTTGTAGGCCACGTAAATGAGGCCGAGCACGCCGAGGAGTTGTTGGCCGAGGTAGAGCCAGTTGTTGGCGAAGGTGAAGGCCGGGATGGCGATGAAGCTCAGCGCCGAGGTGCCAGTGGCGTAGAGGCTGATGCCGGCGGCCCACCAGGGGATGTTGCGACCGGCGAGGAAGTAGTCGTCGGTCGACGCCTTTTTGCGCTGCTCCTGTTGGTAACACAGCCAGCCGACGCCGAGCATGGCGATGAGGTAGACGACGATGACGATCCAATCGGTGAGCGGCAGGGTGTTGCGGGCGAGGGTGACCTCAACGAGGTAGTCGCGCGGGCCGGTGTCGTCGGTGACGGCGACGACAAAACCGCGGGCGGCGGGTTGCACGCGGGTGAGCGGGCCCGGCAAGTCCACGCTGCCGACGGTGGCCCAGGTGTCGGTGATTTCGTGGTAGGAGTGCAGGGTCAGTTCGCGCGGCGCGCTCTGGCTGGCGATGAGGCGAAACGATTGACCCGACGGTGCCACGGCATCTTCGAGCGCGACGGCGGGCAGGGGCGCGTGCGTGGCGGGCAGGGCGGCGTCGGTCACCACCAGCGCGGCGGCCGCGGCGGGGGACTCCAAGGCGCGGAGTTGCACCGACACCAAATCGGCCGTGGTGGCGGCGCGAGCGGAGGAGGATAGGGCGGCGGCGGCACCCAGCAGGGCGAGGAGCAGGAGACAGAGGCGAGCTGGGCGCATGATGGAAAACGACAACGGGAAACGGGAGCGAGCGGACGAACGAGCGAACGAGGGGCCCAACGGGAACCGGGAGGAAGGACAAATCCCTCCTCCCGGTCGTGGGCTGATTGGTGTCAGGAAAGGGTCACATCCAACCCTCCGGCCATTGGGTGCCCGGGGTGGGGCGCCACAAGATGCTCTTGTCGATCCGCGGTGGGTGGTGGCGATAACGTTGGGTGAGGTCGAGGCGGCGCTTGAGCAGCTCCGGCAGGTCCTCGCCGTAGAGGAAGGTGGTGTTGCCGACGCCGGAGGTGGCGAGCAGCTCGGACGAGGTGTTTTCGAGCAAGTCGATGAGTCCGGCGGTGTTCTCCAGATCGAGATCGATCGACTGCTGCAGCCGCTCCATCGCGGCGGTGCGTTCGGCTTCGTCGTCGGTCTCGGTGTAGGTGTATACCTCGGCGCACCAGGAGCAGACGCCGCGCAGGGCGATGGCCCAGTGCCGGTAGGCGCGCACCCGGTCGAGCAGGTCGCGGAAAACCGGCGCGGCGGGACTGTCGGCCGCGAGGCCGTCGAGCTGTTGCTGCAGGCGATCGACCAGGGCGTGGACGCGCGGGAAGAGATGCTCGTCCATGTCGTCGGTCATCTTGCGACCCATCTCCTTGGTCACCAAATCGAAGAGCACGTCGCGCCCGAGGTCGACGAGGCCGGGGTTGTTGTGCTGGAAGCAACCATGGCGCTCGTAATAAGCGCGCTCCGGGGCCGGAATGGCCTCGATGTCGGGCACGAAGGGGCGGTCCCAGGTGCGCTGCCAGCAGAAGCCGAAACCGCTGTAGAGCGGCACGAGGGGCTGCCAGATGAGGGCCTCCTCCATGTCCTGCCAGGCTTGGTCGAGGGTGGGCGCGAGCTCAGCGCCGACCAGCGAGGTGGCGTATTCGAGCAACACCTCGTCGACCGGGCGTTCCGGCGTGAACTGGGCGGCGCGAATCACGGCCGGGTGCGGCCAGTAGGGCGTGACGGTGGAGTGGGAGAGGGCACCGAAGCAGGAGGCCTTTTCCGCGCCGATGCCGGCGAGGGCCTTGATCTTGGCGTGCACCAGACGCGGGAAGGGCAGGCCGAGCAGCGGTTCGTGGTTCTGCACGCCGGAGCCGGAGTAGTGGAGGATCGGGTGGTGACCGGCGGCCTTGGCGGCTTCCAGGGCGGGCTGCTCGGCATCGTCCATCCAGGTGTGGAAGACGGAGCCGGCGACGCCGAAGTTTTCCGGGTATTTGGGATGTGGATACGGCAGGTCGTAGCCCTTGACCAGCATGGACGGGCCCTCCCAGGTGAGGTGACCGCCGAGGCCTTTGACGATGTGCTCGTGCTCGCCCTTGAAGGGCTCGAGGCGGAGGATGACATCGAAGTCCGGGTTGGTCTTGGCGGCGGCCTGCTGGAGGTTGGCCATGTAGTCGACGATGCTCTGGCCGGCGACCTCGGCGATGGCGGCGTGATCGCGCCATTCGCGGATCATGTAGGGGCCGCCGTTGCGACCGACGTAGAGGGAGCCGGTGTGTTCGAAGCCGGCGCCGCTGTCGTTGGAAAAGATGGAGAGGTAGTCGAGCTCGGGCACCGCCGTCATGAGATTTTCCATACACTCGGCGTAGTGGCGCTTGGTGATGGGGTGGTCCTGGGCGAGGCAGTAGCGCGGCAGGCGCGAGCGGAAGGGATGGTCGACGCGGGCACCGCGCAGCGTCGGGTATTTGGTGAAGAACTTCTCCGGCAGGTTGCGCGGTTCAAACATGGTGACGCCGGGCTTGAGGCCGTAGCGTTTGGCGAGGGTGGCGAGGCGCTTGAGGCGGTTGAGATTGGCCTCGAGGTAGTGGGCCGGCCAGAGCCCGCGGGTGAGCTCGGTGTCGATGAAGTGGTTGAAGCCGGCGGCGTAGGTGTAGAACTGCGGGTAGTATTCCGACTCGATGGTTTCCTCGTAGGGCAAGTGGGCCTGCAGGCCGTTGACCTCGCAGTGGGTGAAGCCGGCTTCGGCAAGGGCGCGGATGTGCGCCTCCTCGTCCATGCCGCGCACCGAGCGCCAGTATTGAGTGAGGCAGCTGTCGTAGTGCGGGCGGTGGAAGCCGAAGGTGGCGGGCAGGAGCAGGCCCGCGGAAAGTTTAGCCTGCTGGTCCGGGGCGAGGCCCTGTTGCAGCAGGCTGAGGCCAGTAAAGAGAAAACACCCCTGGGTGGCGATCAGTTCGCCGGTGCCATCGGGGGCGACTCGCAGCCAGATCCAGGCCGCGTGGGCGGCGGCGTCGGGCACCTCGACCCAGTTGCGGGAGGCCAGGGCGACCTTGAAGGTGGGGGCGGCGTCGCCGGGCTGGGCGGCCGTCGTCAGCGAGGCTTGGGCCGTGGCGGCGAGGAGGGACGCAGCCTCGCGCTCGGCGGGCTCGGCGGGATCCGGGTAAGTGATGTTTTTGGGTTGGATCATGAAAGTTCAGGCTCTCGCGCCCGGGGAGGGCGGATCGGTTGGCCGTTTGGGCGGTTAAGAAGGTGAAGCGTGGGGAACGAGGCGGCGATGGTGCCGAGGAAACACCGTAACAGCTTCCGCTGCAGAGCGATTGGAGGGCTGGGAATATTGTTTGTCCGATTGGGCGATCTGCGCAGAGTGGTCCGGTGCAACGCCAGACTCCGATTCAGTTCGATGTGCCCGTCGACGGCGTGTTTTTCGCCGAGAGTGAGCATGCGGCGAATTTCGAAATGGGATCGCGCGAGGATGACTTTCACAAGTTGCTCTACGTGGTGCGCGGGGCGGTGGAGGTGCGTTTCGAGAAGCCGACCAAGGAGGTGCCGCTGCGCGGGGTGCCGGGCACGATGATGATCGTGCCGGCGGGCGAGCGGCATCGGTTGGTGGACCTCGAGCCCTCGGTGCTGCTGTTGCTCGGTTTGGGGCGGCGTTTTGTGGATCACTACCCGGAGCTGAGTGCGATGTGGCATCGGCTGCGGCGTTCGCAACTGAGCCTGTTGATGCGTCTGCGTCCGGTGGTGGCCGGGCCGGTGGTGGGCGGTTGGCGGCAGGGCATCCTGGAGCAGGCGGAGCGGCGGCGGGGTTGCGAAGTGGCGCTGCGCATCATTGCGCAACACATCATGATCAGCGCCGACCGGTATCATCTGCAGATGAGCGCCGATTCGACGGATGAGCGGCTCCATATTCTGCTGCAGGTGTTGAGCGAAAATTTCTATCGGCCGTGGTCGACCGACGAAGCGGCGAAGCATGTGGCGTTGTCCCGTCGTCAGTTCACCGAGCGTTTCCGCAAAGTGACGGGCAAGAGCTTCGTGGCTTACGTGAACGACCTGCGGCTGGACCACGCCGAACGGCTCCTGCGCAGTGGTCGCCACAGTGTGACGGGCGCGGCCTTCTCGTCGGGTTTCGAGGACCTCTCGTATTTTTACCGCCTCTTCCGCCAGCGTCGCGGCGTGCCGCCGAAACAGTGGATGGAAGCGCAAACGGACTGACGCGGGGCGCTTATCCGATCAGGCGGGTCACCGCGTAACTCTGGCCGGCGGGGCGGAAACCGAAGCGTTGGTAGAGCGCCATGGCGGGGTTGCTGGCGACACCTTCGGTGCAGATCACGAGGGTCTTGGCGCCGACGGTGGTGAAGGCGTGACGGATGGCGTGGTCGAGCAGGGTGCTGCAGGCCTTGCGCCGGCGGTGAGCGGGGTCGGTGGTGACGTATTGGAAGCGGCCGAGCTCTCCGGTCTCGTCGAAGAACAGACCCAGGCTGCCGAGCAGCGTGTCGCGGTCGTAAGCGCCCCACCAGGTGCCGCGCCCGTTTTCGATCATGCGGTGGGCGGCGAGGGCCTGGCGGGTGCGAAAGGCCCCGCCGTCGGCGTCGAAATGGGGATCCTCGTCGTCGCAGAGCGTCTGCACGCGCACGACCTCGCGCCAGCCGTGATCGTCGGTCACCGGTCGCACGGTGAGGGCCGGGTTGACGGGCGGGGGCGAGCTGTCGGCGTAGTCGGTGTGCGCGAGGCTCAGGGCCGCGCTGGATTCCAGCCGGAAGCCTTGGGCGATAAAACCGTCGGACTCACCGGGGATTTCCTCATCCCACGCGATCGTGATGTGGTTGAGCGAGTCGCCGAATTCCGCGGCGTGGCGTTCGAGCCAGCGTGCCTCGTCACCGGATCGGGGGGCGTTGCGAAAGAGGAGCAGGTTGCCGAACCAGTAGGTGGGATTGGAGGGCGTGCGGATGACCCAGTAGTCGTCGCGTTCCTCCACGACGCCGTCATGGCGGTGAAAGATGCAATCGGTCCGGTATCCGAGGTTGTGCATGGGGCCGATTGAGGAGGAGATGCGGTCCCGCGTCCAGCGGGTGGGCGACCGCTTCCGGTTATCTTTGGGAATAAGCCTTGGGCTTAACGCCTATCATTCCGGGGGCAGAATTCCGCAGACTGATTTGTCCTTCGGGTGGTTTTGCGCGATCCGTCCGTCCTCGACTCCGTTTCCGTTCCAACCTTCCAGCATCATGAAACCTACGTCCCTGCTTCGCCTTGTTGCCTTTTCGTCTGCCTGCGCTCTCGCGCTGCCGAGCCTGTCGCTCGCGCAGGGGCAGCTCCAATTCCCCGCCGCCAGCCCGAATGCCAAGGTCTCGCAGACGGTCGGCCTGACCGAAGTCGAAATCGTCTACGCCCGTCCGGCGATGCGCGGTCGCGAGATCTTTGGGGGTCTGCTGCCTTACGACTCCATCTGGCGCACGGGGGCCAACGCGGCGACGACGATCAGCTTCAGCACGCCGGTCGTGTTTGGCGGTGCCGAGGTTCCGGCTGGCACCTACGCGCTCTACTCCGTGCCGCACAAGGGCGACTGGGAAGTGATCCTTTCCTCCAAGGACGACACCTGGGGCTCCTACTCTTTCACGCCGGAGGATGAGGTGGTGCGCGTGACGGCGACGCCGGTCATGCTCGATGCGCCGGTCGAGTCGCTCACCCTGTCGCTCGACGACGTCGTCAACGATTCTGCCACGCTCAACATCGCCTGGGCCGACGTGCGCGTCCCGGTGTCCATCGTCGCCGACACCCAGGCGGTGCTCGTGCCGCAGATCACAGCCGTGCTGGCCAGCGACGCGGAGCAGAAGCCCTACTTCCAGGCCGCGATGTATCTCTACGAAAAGGGCGTCATGCTCGATCAGGCCGCCGAGTGGATCAATGAAGCCGCCAAGCAGCAGCCCGACGCGTTTTGGCTGACCTACCGCCAAGGCCTCGTGCTCGAAGCCGCCGGCGACAAGGCCGGGGCGCTGGCCGCCGCCCAGCGCGGACTGAAACAAGCCCAGGCCCAACAACCCGGCGAACTGCGCGACGAATACATCCACCTCAACGAGACCCTCATCGCCCGCCTCGAAGCCGCCATGTGAGGTCGGCTTTGTTCCTACAGAAGAAAACGAAGGTGAACGAAGACCACTCCTCCGTAGTGGTTTCTTGGTTACACTTGGTGACCCCGGCCCAAACAGCGGCGGCAATGCCGCCGCTGTCACCTGCTTGAGGTTTTAGGGCAGTTCGTAGATCTCGATGAGGCCGTTGCCAGGGGCGGTATCGGGGGTGGCGACGGCGAGGGCGACGGTGTAGGAGC
Source organism: Actomonas aquatica (assembly GCF_019679435.2). Classification (NCBI taxonomy): domain Bacteria; kingdom Pseudomonadati; phylum Verrucomicrobiota; class Opitutia; order Opitutales; family Opitutaceae; genus Actomonas; species Actomonas aquatica. The sequence continues at coordinate 3,767,732 of NZ_CP139781.1, read as the reverse complement.
CGGGATTCAGGGTCACGATGAGCGCGGCGTCCTGCGAACCAGCGGTGAGTGGAAACCCGCCTACGGATTGAGCGGCGGCGGCGATTTCGGCAGCGGTTGCGACGGTCTGATTGGGAGTCAGCGGTAGTCCCGTTTCCCAGTCATCGTTCTCGGCGATCGGCGTTTCGGTGGCGTCGTAGAGCGAGAGTCTGGGATTCGTGAGGAAACCCGCGACGTTGAAGGTCGCCAGCTCGGGGCCGACGCCGCGCACCAGGATGCGCTTGGGGCTGTTGCCGGTGACGACGAAGCCGCCGACCAGCTGGCCCTCGCCGGGCGAGACCAGGCTGCGCGAGGAGATGTTGACCAGGCGTTGCGCTTCGGTGTTCGGGGTTTCCGAGGCGTCGTAGATTTCCGTCAGGGCCACACCGGCGGCACCGACATTTTCGATATGCACCGTGTAGGCGCCGGGGGGGAGTTGAGTTTCGGCGACGGCGTCCTTGCTGCCGAGGTCGAGGGGGAAGGCGCCGAGGCGGCTGGTCAGTTGCTGGATGGAAAAGTCGCCGCTCCAGTCATCGACGCTGGCAACGGATTCACCGGCTGCATTGTAGATCGTGATCTTCGGATCGGGCATGGCAGTGGTGAGGCCGAAGTCTTCGAGGGTGGGGCCGATGGCTCGAATCAGGACGTGTTTGGGCGTATCCCCCCCAACCACAAAACCGGTGATGAGAGGACCGCTGGCGGCGACATCCACCTGCGCCCGAATCGAGATGTTGACCAAACGATCGGTGCGAGTCGTGCCGGCGGCGAGACCGGCAAACGCGCTTTCCGAGCCGTCGGCGCGGGCGAGAGTGCCGCTCAGGGTGGCCCGACTGTTGTCGATGTTTCCGGTCAAAGTGAGATCGCCGGGGAGGGTGGCGGAAAAGTTGCCGCCGCCGCCGATGCTGCCGCTGCCGCCCGCGACCGTTTGCGGGGAGGCCCACAGCAGGTAGGTCGACCCGGTCGTGCCGACGATGGCATGGGTGGTGCCACTGGCGTTGCCCAGCGCCGAGGCGGAGTAGTAACCGGCCAGGGCCGCGGTGCCACCAGCGGGCGCTTCCAGTTGGCCGGTGAACTCGAGGTCGACGCCCGAAATTGTGCCGGTAATGGCGTCACTGGAGAGGGCGCCGCTGAAGGTGTAGTCGTGGGTGTCGCGTGCGGGCGTGCGGGGTGACGAGGTGCTGGCGCCGTTGGCGGTCGTGGAGTCGGTCGCGACGAGCGTGGCGGCCGTGGCGGTGAACTGGCCGCTGCCGTCGAGGGCCAGGGGGACCACAAAACCTTCGCTGGTGCCGGCGAGATAACCGATGAGTGTGCCGGAGGTGCGGTTGGCATCTACGACCACGGCGAACGCATCATCCGCACTGGTCGTGCCGAAGAACACCAACTGACCCGACTGCCGCACCTCGAAGGATTGGGTGACGGCCACCGCACCGGCGTAGCGGTTGTTGCCCGCTTGGGCGGCGCGCACGGTCACCGTGCCGCCGGCTCCGGTGAAGGTGAGGGTGGACCCGCTCACAGTGGCGGGGCCGGAAACGACGGTGTAGTTGATGGGCAGACCGGAGGACGCAGTCGCGCCGAGCGTCAACGAGCCTTGGTCCGCCGATTGCGTGCCGATGGCGTTGAAGGTGATGGACTGCGGCAAGTTGGCCGGGTGGACGGAGAGCGTCAGCGGGGCGCTCACTTCGACACCCTCGGCGTTGGCGGCGATGAGGGTCGCGCCAAAGGTGCCCAACTCCTGGGCCGTGCCGGTGAGTTCACCGGTCATCGCATCGACGCTGACGCCGGGCACGAGGTCGGTGCCGCTGAAACTGACCCCCGCGCCGTTGGTGGTGATGGTGTAGGCGGGCGTATCTCCGAAGGCGACGCTTACGGAGCTTCCGCTCGTGATCACCGGCACCGGCACCGGAGCGGCGAGATCGACCTCGATATTGTCCCACAGGAAACGAGATCCGGGAGTGGCGAAGGTCACCACAAAGCGGTCGATGTTGTTGAAGCCGTCATGGCCGGAGACATCGATCGTGGTAAAGGAGCGTCCACCGAGTGAGCCCTGGGGTAGCGCACCGGTCATCACCGCACCGCTGAGGGCGACGTCATCGCGGTAGCCGGACAACGTGTAGTCCGTGGCCCCGCCGGCGGCGTTGATTGCAAAAGAACCGAGTTTGAACTCCGTGCCGTCGTTGCTGGCGAAGGCGACCGAACTCACCAGCATATCACTGCCGCCGAAAGTCACGCCGCCAGTTTGCACCGCATCGGTGGAGCCCACGCCATAGGTGGCGAGGCCGCGGATGAGCCCCGGGGTGCCGGCGACCTCGACGGTCGTAACCGTGATGTCCCAACCCGAGCCGTCAAAATCGCTGATGCTCACCTCCGTCGTAGTGCTCCCGGCGTCCATGATGTCGCCGGAGAGCGGATCAAAGTCCGTGGTGCCGACCACGGGAGCGGCGGCCAGCAGGCGGGAGGTTATTGCGAGCGTTATTCCGCAGAGCAGGGCTAACGAACGGCGGAAACGGTGGGAGGTAGGGCGAAGCATCGTCGGGGGCATGATATTAGAAACGGATAGAGTAGAAAGGACCCCGTCTAGCGCAACTCACGTGCAGTCGCTACGGCGTGCTTTACCCATAATTCGGTAGCGCGGTGCGCTTCGCTGCATGCGGGGTGATGTGCTGAACACGCAGCTACTTTTTAGAGGTCAATTGCGCGCCGTCGTCGCTTTATGGCGTTTCTGTGCCTTCTTTGCGACGTCGTCCGCCGGTAATGGCCTCGCCTCCTTCAGTCTCATGAGTTTTCGCAGTCGTTTCTCTTCCGTGGCGCTTACGTGCCTCACCGCCTTGGTGCCCCTGAACGTCGGGCTTCATGCCGAACTCGCGCCGCCGGCGGCGGGGTCGATCCTGCGCGAGATGCAGCGGCTGCGGGAGACGGGTCGTGTGCTCTACCTCGCCGCTCACCCGGACGACGAAAACACGCGGCTCATCGCCTATCTCGCCAACGAGCGTCACTACGCCACCGGCTACCTGTCGCTCACCCGCGGCGACGGTGGCCAGAACCTGATCGGTCCGGAGCTGCGCGACGCCCTCGGCGTGATCCGCACGCAGGAACTGCTCGCCGCTCGCCGCATCGATGGTGGTCGGCAGTTTTTCTCCCGCGCCAACGACTTTGGTTACTCCAAGAGCGCCGACGAAGCGCTCACTGTCTGGGATCGCGAGCAGGTGCTGGCCGACACCGTGCGTGTCATCCGCCAGTTTCGGCCCGATGTGATCGTGACCCGGTTCTCGCCCGACATGGGTGGCACGCACGGTCACCACACCGCGTCGGCCGTGATGGCGCGCGAAGCCTTTGCCCTCGCCGCTGATCCGGAAGCGTTCGCCGCCGAGCTCGGTCATCTGCCGCCGTGGCAGGTGCGCCGCGTGGTCTGGAACGCGTGGAGCTGGGGCGGTCGCGAGTGGCCGGGCGCGCTGAAGCTTGATGTGGGCGGCTACGATCCGGTGCGGGGTGAGTCCTACGGTGAGATCGCCGCCCTTTCGCGCTCGGAACACAAGAGCCAGGGTTTTGGCGCGGTGGGCTCGCGCGGGACGGCCGAAGAACAGTTTGTGCACCTCGTTGGTGACGCCGCGTCGGCCGACCTGATGGACGGTGTATCCGATAAATGGGCACAGTGGACCGGCGGCGCCGCGATTGCCGCGCAGATCGACGCGACCATGGATGACTTTGATGCCCGCGCGCCGGGCGCGAGCGTGCCGGCGCTGCTGGTCGTGAAGCGCGCGCTGGCGGCATTGCCGGCGGAGGACCCGTTGCTGCTCGAAAAACGCGCGCAACTCGACGCCATCATCGCGGCCTGCCTCGGGCTTTACGCCGAGTCCACCGTGCCGGCGGCGCGGGTGGTGCCGGGCGAAACGTTGGTGCTCACGCACGAGGTGGTGTGGCGCGCGGCCGCGCCGGTCGACGTGGTGTGGACGGGCCTGCGTTACACCGCCGACGGCGAGACGGTGGCGGTCAATCGTCCGCTGACGTTGAACGAAGCCACTACGCTGGAAGCCACGCGCACGCTGCCGGCGTCCACGGCGCTCACCCATCCGTATTGGCTGGAGTTGCCTAGCACGGTCGGCATGGCGCAGGTGGCCGACGCCGACCTCATTGGCACGCCCGAGAATGATCCGGCGTATGCGGCGGTGTTTGAATTTACGGTCGATGGTGAACCGCTGGCGGTGCGGGTGGCGCCGGAGCAGGTCACGCGCGATCGGGTGCGCGGGGAGTTGCGCGATCACCTGCAGGTCATCGCGCCGGTGGCGGTGGATTTTGCCAGTGGCCTCGAACACTTCGCGCCGGGGCAAACCCGTGACGTGGTGGTGACGGCGACGGCGTCGCGTGGCGAAGCGGCGGGTGAGTTGGGCGTGACCGTGCCGGCCGGTTGGACGGTGACGCCGGCCAGCCAGCCCTTCGCGCTGGCGGCGGTGGGCGATCGCGCGACGGCGACCTTTGCGGTGACGGCCCCGGTGGAGTCGACCGTGGCGCGCCTGACCGCGCATGCGCTGGTGGACGGGCGTCGTTTTGACCGCGCGCCGCAGGTGGTGAGCTACGAACACATTCCGGTGCAGGTGTTGCAGCCGGTGGCGACGCTCACCGCGATGACCTTTGATCTACAGAAGCGTGGTGAGCGCGTGGGTTATCTGCCGGGGGCCGGCGATACGACGGCCGAAGCGCTCACGCTCATGGGCTACGACGTGCGCACGCTCACGCTGGCGGACCTCACCCCCGCCGGACTCGACGGACTCGATGCGGTGGTGGTTGGTATCCGTGCGTTCAATACGATGCCCGAGCTGGCCACGCAGGCCGGCGCGCTGTGGGACTTCGTGGCGGCGGGCGGCAACGTGATTGTGCAATACAATACCAACGGCGGCATCGATGGCGCGGCGGTCGGACCGTATCCGCTGCAGTTGAGCCGCGACCGCGTGACCGATGAAACCGCGGTCGTCACTCTGCTCGAGCCGGAGCATCCCGCGCTGGCTGGACCGAACCGCATCACCGCGGCGGACTTTGCGGGCTGGGTGCAGGAGCGCGGTTTGTATTTCCCGAGCGGTTGGGATGACGCTTATACGCCTCTGCTGAGCATGGCCGATCCCGGTGAAGCGCCGACGCAGGGCAGCCTGTTGGTGGCGCCGCACGGCGAGGGGTGGTTTGTCTACACGGGGCTGTCGCTCTTCCGCGAACTCCCGGCCGGCGTGCCCGGGGCCTATCGCCTGCTGGCGAACCTCGTGTCGCTGTAAGGCGGGTCGAGGCGGCTGTGAGGCAGGGTGGTTTGGACCACAGAGTGCACAGAGGGGGCACAGAGAGAAGGGAGGCGGAGAGGCAGGGAGACCCGGGGTCACCGACCCCGGCTACAGCGGCAGGCGAGAGGCAGGTTTTTTTCAACCGCTAAGGGCGCGAAGAGACGCGAAGGGTGGAGTGGGTCCGCCGCGTTGGCGTGGCTCGGTGGACTCTGTGTCTCCTCTGTGGCCTCTGTGACGAATAATCCGGCCGAGGGGCAGGCGTTAGCGCGAGCGAGCTCGCGGCCTACATTTAATGGTTCGAAAGCAGATTGTAGGCTTTTTGGCGGGGCAATTAAAAGGCCGGCTCCCGTGGGGGAACCGGCCCGTTTTGCGAGAGGTGCTAGTCCCAGCACCTTACCCCTGGTGGGGAATCAGAACTCGAAGGTGGCCGAGGCAGAGATGAGGCGGCCTTCGAGGAAACGGTAGAGTTCGCTGCCGTCAGGGTTGGCGAGGAAGGGCACCAACTCATCGTGGTCGGTGAGGTCCTTCACGTTGAGCTGGAGGGTGAGCTTACGCTCGCGGGCCAGCTGGTATTCCATGCGGGCGAACACATCGATGAAGGTCATCGACGGGCCTTTGAACGGGGCGGTCGGGTCGAGGGCGTATTCGCCGAGGTCGTTGAGGTTCACCTCGAAGCCGATACCGATCTCGTCCTCCCAGCGGATGCCGCCACCGACGGTGAGGTCACCGAACCACTTCAGGATGCCGTCTTCGGCTTTGCCGATGTGGTAGCTGGTGTTGAGGCCCCAGCGCCATTCACGTTGCTCGACCGAAGGCATGCCGTCGAGCAGGGTGGCCCGCACGACCGGTTGCACGATGGTGTTAAACGCCTGCTCGGCGAGGGTGGTGCCGGTGTCGTTGATGACGTAGTTCTGCGCGAAGGAGCTGTCGACCCATTGCGGGGTGACGAAGTCGTTCACGTATTCCTGCAGCTTCGGGTAGGAGTTGGAGGTGACCGTCTCCTGGCGACCGGCGTTGACGAGGATCGTCCAGTCCGGCGTGGGATTGTAGGCGATCTCGATCTCCATACCCTCGGCGGTGAAGTCGCGGGTGCCGTTGTCGTTGGAGTCGCGGTTGGTGGTGGAGGCTTCGGGATCGTTCCAGTTGGGAATGAAGCCGTTGAGGTCGATCACGCCCTGCGGGGGCAGGTAGTTGCGCACATCGTCGGCGGTGTAGCCATTGGCGATGTTGGTCGGGTTGTCCAACTGGGTCATGAGGCCGAGGAGGATGCCCTCGGAGTTGCTCACGCCGCCGATGTCGTAGCTGTTGTTGAGCACGCCGGTCTCGTAGAAGTTGACGCGGGCGCTGAGCTTGCCGTCGAGGGCGGAGACCATGAAGCCGGTTTCTTCGGTTGAGCCGGTCACGGGGGCGATCTGCTCGTTGAAGATGTTCACACGGGAACCGGACGGCTGGAAGTTGTCGGCCCGGCTCTTGTAGACGGAGAAGTCCCAGCCCTCGGGGAGGAACTTTTTGAGGAAGTCCGGAGTGTGGACGACGATGCTCCAGGAGGTGGTGTCGGCGTCGGCGTCCTCATCGAGCGGGCGCAGCGGCACGTTGTAGTAGGAATCTGCATACGGATCGTCGACGCGGGAGTTGACGCTCCAGGACGGGGCGCCGAGGGAGTTGGAGGCCTGGACGTCGTTGCGCCAGGTGCCGGTGAGCACGATGGTGTCGTCCCAGAGGTAGGACTGACCGACGAGGACCTTGGACTCGATGTCCACCATGCCGCGCGAGGTGGAGAAGGAGGCGGGGAAGGCGTTGTTGTCGCTCAGGTTGTAGGCGCGGGAGGAGAAGTTGACGAAGGAGCCGCTCACTTGATCCCAGCCCACGTAGTCCATGACGGACGGCACGCGGTCGCGCTGTTGTCCCCAGGCACCGCCGCCGATGCGCACGCCGGAGAGGGCGCTGAGCGAGCTGGCGTTGAGGAAGTCGAAGGCGTCGTTGTGCACCGGCAGGGCGTAGATGGAACCGGCGCGCAGAGACGCGGTGTTGACGCCGCCGGTGCCGATGATGCCGCCGGCGAGGGCATTGGCGACATCGTAGGGGTCCACTTGATCGCGCGAGTAGTGGGTCTCGTTCCAGTAGGTGCTTTCCTCGTAGAGGCCGGTGAGGCGGAGGCGGCCGAGCAACTTGGTGAGCCAGCTGTCGTCGTTCATGAAGTCGTCGAAGCGCACCTCGGCGAAGCCGGTGAAGCGGGCGTTCTCGCGGTTCCATTTATACATGCCGCCCTGCCACAGACCGCCGATGACGGGACGGCCGTAGGTCGGGTTGGGCAGGAGCGGGCCGGTGCCGGTGCCATCGGTGGTGCCGATGAGGTAAGCGACCGGATCGATGTAGATGGTGCGCTGGGAGCTGCCTTGGAGGGGGTTGCGGGTGAAGGCGAACATCTCCTGCTTGAAGTAGGAGGCCTCGACGCCGAGGCGGCCGTCGAGCCAGTTGCCTTCGAGCGAGGCGTTGTAGGTGTCCCACTCGGACCACTGCTGGGAGACGCCGCCGGAGAAGAGGTTCTTGCGGTAGTCAAAGATGCTGCGGTCGGTGAGTTGCAGCGACACGTTGCCGTTGGAGAAGAACTGGGCGCTGCCGGTGTCGACGGGCGTGCCGTCGGAGTAGTAGCCGGTGGAGGTGATGATCTGCAGTTCGTTGCGCGGCATGATGAGCATCCACTCGCCGTTGCCCCCGACGCCCGCGTAGTAGTTGGGCGCACCACGGCCGCTGCGCAGGAACGCGGTGCCGCCAAAGGTGGGGTTGGGGTTGGAAGGATCCTGGTAGAAACTCACGTAGCCGCTGGAAGTGCCGTTGGCGGCGAGGGTGACGAACTGGTTGTTGCCGATGCCGGGCACGATGTCGCCGGAGCTGCGGAAAAACTGGGCGGCGGCGTAGGGGGTGTCCCAGGTCGGGCTGCCCATGTTGATCCACGGCGTGATGCCGTCGTTGGGCGGCATGTAGTCGGGCAGGGAGGAGTTGATTTCACCGTGTTCGAAACTGCCGCGCACGGTGAAGCCGTAGGGCAGTTTGCCGGTCACGGAAACGTAGGCGCGATCGTCGTCCTTGAAGGCCTGTTTCTGCTCATACTGCGTGTCGGAAGCGAGCCCGGCGACGCGCACGGCGATATGGTCGTTGAGTTGGTAGTTGTAATCCAACGACGTGCGGAAGCTGCCGTATTGATCGGCCTCGACCTTCACCTTGCCGCGAGAGCCTAGGAAGTCGGCCTTGATGGTGGAGTTGTTGACGATGCCGCCCGGGCTACCGAGGCCGAAGAGGGCGGAGTTGGCGCCACGCTGCACCTCCACGCGGTTGGTGTTGTAGGCGTCGAAAGGGACGTCGGTGATGAAGTAGTCGCGAGTGAGGTCGGCGGCGGCCAGACCGCGGATACGGGTGACACCACCGTTCAGGTTGTCGCGCTGCAGTTCCGGGATCGGGCTGCCGAAGCCCTGGGAGCCGGAGAAATTACCACCACCGCCGCCGACCTCGGTGTTGGCGGTGAGGACGAGCACATCCTCGAGGTTGGTGGCGCCGGTGTCGCGCAGGAGCTCTTCATTGAGCACGGAGATGGAGGCGCCGACGTCTTTGAGGGAGGTGTTCACGCGGGTGCCGCCGAGGGTGGAGGTGGCTTGGTAACCGACGTCGTCGGTGCCGGTGACTTCGAAGGGCGACAGCACGATGACGTCGTCGTTGTCGATGTCACTCGGGGTGGTCGCTTGAGCGAGCAGACCGGTGGCGCCGAGAAGTGCGCAGGGCGCGAGCAGCCAACGGTTGAGTGGAGTAGGTCTCATGTTCTTGGTGTGTTTGGGTTGGTTGGGGGACCGTCGACTCACGTTCGGAACCGCGCCATCGCGTGAAGCGACGGAGAGCCCGAGCCGTGGATCGGCAGAAAAGGGAAAGCGCAGGGGGGGAAGAAAGGGGTGGGGTATGCCGGGGGCGGGAGGGGTAACCGGAAAGCGAGGAGGGGAGAGATCAGGTGCCGGAGAGCAGCGCCGGGCGCAGCACGGGCGATACGCTCACGCTGATGCGACCGGGGCAGTCGCGGTTTTCGATGCGCCAGACGAGCTGGGCGATGACCTTGCGGATGAGCACCGCGAGGTTGATGTCGATGACCGCGGGGTGGTGCTCGAGGTTGTTGTAGATGATGGGGTTGTAGTTCCCGAGAATGAGCTCGTAATCGCGCTCGGGTTGGAGGCCGGCCAAGCGCAGCGCGCGCAGCAGCGAACCGGCAAAGTGATCGACGGGCGCGTAGAGTCCGGTGGGGCGCGGCGAAAGCGCGGTGAGGGCGTCGACCAGTTGAGTGGACTCGGTGTTGAGTGGATCGATCTCCAGGTAACTCACGCGGGAGGCGTCTTGGCGGCCGAGGATGCGGTGCGTGGTGAGGCCGAGTTCCCGCGCCCGTAGTTCGAAGGCGCGGGTGCGGCGGGACACGGCGCTGTAGGCCGGATCGATGCTGAGCACAGCCACGTGACGATGGCCCTGGCTGGCCAGGTGGTTGGCGGCGAGCTGGCCATTCTCTTCGTTATTCGGCTCGACGTAGTCGCCGGGAAACGACGCGGAGCGGCGCGTCATGAACCAGACGGTGGGCGTGTCCTGCAGGGCCTCCATGACTTCCGCGGCGGGCTCCATGCCTTGGATGATGACGCCGTCGAATTTGTCCTGCACCAGCTGCCGCGGGAGATCTGCCGGAGAGCTGGAGAACACCATGTTCAGATCGACGCGATTGATCGGACTCTGGTCCTGGAGCAGGGACATCTTCTCCTGAAACCAACCGAGAGCCGGATTGCCCTCTTTGGCTCCGACGAACCACACCGCCAAGCGCAGGGTGGACGGTTTGCGGGACTTGGGGCCGCGCCGCCGGTTGATGGGGGGCGGTTGATAATCGTGAGCCTGCATCACGGCGCGGATGCGTTCGAGGCTCTCGGGCGCGACGATCTCGGGCTGGTTGATGGCCCGGGAGACCGTGGAGGGGGAGACCTTGGCGGCCTTGGCGATTTCGGCGAGGAGCATCCGGAAGGCGGGGTGAAATATCAGGAGGTGGGTGTTGCGCGCAGGTGGGGGCGTGGTCGACAGAACGGGAAATCCGGGCAAAGCAGTAGCTGGCGATCAGGACTTGGGAGACCCGGGGATCGAGGGGGGGGAGATGGGACGCTACAGCGCCGCAGGGGCGCTTATTTGGGAGGGCAGCGTGGTGCTATCGGTCGGAAATGGGTGAAGGCGAAAGGGGAGGTAACAACGTCGCAGCGGCGGGAGTCGGGTGGCCGGCGACGGCAAGGGAAGGACCCTGAAATTTGATGAAAGCGACGATAACCGATTCACCGAGTCTCGGATTGGACGGGTGGGAATATTGTTTGTCGGATTGGGCGGTTCGGCGCTTGATTAGCGCAGTAACGAGATTGTGAATACACCAACGGCGGCGTGCAAAATGCCCGTTGGGACGCGCCGTTTCTACGCCGGACCAAGGTTAGGTTACTGAAGTATGACGGAGTAACGGATCCGGTTTGAACGATGGGTGGATGGAGATCCGGACTCGGTCTGTCGGGACGTCTGGCGGTTGGATTATTGGGAGCTGCCATCAGGGTGATTTTCGTCACAGAATGCACAGAGGGGGCACCGAAAGAGGGGCGGCCGAGAGGCAGGCGTTAGCGCGAGCAAGCTCGCGGCCTACATTTCATGGTTCGAAAGCAGATTGTAGGCTGCGAGTTTACTCGCGCTGCGTTGCCTCGCGGCTATCTGCGTAATCTGCGGTCCTTAAAACCTGGGTTGCTTCAGCGGTTCTTGCTGAAGACGAGGAGCGCTCCGGTGGCCGTGCCGCAGGCGAAGCCGAGGACGTGGGCGAGGACGTCGGTTTGGACGCCGCCCGCGCCGTAGAGGCCGAGCATGGCGGCACCAGCCGCGGCCGGGATCAAGAGCGGGCGCCAGCGTCCCGGTTGGCCGCGACGGCGCAGGGCGCGGCCGGTGAGCAGACCGAGGCCGGCAAAAACCAGGGTCGAGGCGCCGAGCGAGCGATGACCGCCACTGAACGCGACGGCGGCGAGCAGGAGGTTGGCGACGGTCGCGGCACCGAGCAGGCGGGCCCAGCCGGACCAGAGCGGTTCCAGGCAAAACCAGGTGCGCAGGATGAACCAGCCGGCGATGAGGTTGGAAAGCAGGTGTCCAATGTCGGCGTGCAACCAGAGCGCGGTGAAGGGACGCCAGAACTGGCCTTGCGCCCAGACGGCGCGGGCGTCGAGCAACCAGAATTCGGTGAGGTCGGGCGCGAGTTGCTGCACGCGAAACAGGCCCACGATGGCCAGGCCCCAGAGCAGCGGGGGAAAGAGGCCGCGGTGGGGATCGTCAGGGGGCGGTTCGGTGGGCGGCGGGCGCGGTGGCCAGTAGGCGGACTCGCGTTCGAAGCGGGCGAGTTGCTCGCGCAGGTGGGAGGCGGCCGCTGGGCGGACCAAGAGCACCTCGGTGGTGGCCCCGCTGGCTTCGTCGGTTTGGGTTTCCTGCCAACATTCCTCCCCGGCGGCGAGCACGACCAGACTGCGCTCCCGGGCGGCGGCGGCGCGGCGGTAGCGGCCGATGATCACGCGGTCGTCGGCATCGGGGGCGGTGGCAGGGTCTGGATGGGGACTGATGATGCGGAAGTCTTTCGCATTGTGGGCCACAAGACCAGCGCGAGCTGTGGCCCCGGTCGCGTCGCTGGCTCGCTTCGCGATTGCGGAGCACCGGGCGGGCTGCGTTAGTCCGGCATGGCTCGTTGGTTTCCCCGTTTCATCTCCGTATTCACAAAATGGTTACTGGTTTTCGGGCTCACCGGAGCGCTGCGGGCCGAGGTTGATTTTGAGATCACTCCCCTGGGTGAAGGGATGTGGTTGCACGTGGCGGGTCATGAGACCGAGACCTGGGGGCGGGTGACCTCGAACGGCTTGATCGTCGACGAAGGGGAGCACGTGGTGGTGATCGACACCCCGTGGGGCGCGGAGAATTCGCGGGCGCTGCTCGCGTGGATTGAACGGGAGATCGGCAAGCCGGTGGAGCGTCTGTTCGTGGGTCATTTTCATGACGATCGCCTGGGCGGGTGGGAGGTATTCGCGGAGCGGGGGACGCGGGTCATCGCGCTGGCGGAAACCGTGGCGCTCGCCGGCATTGCGGACGGTGATTTGCCGGCCTTTGAGGTGTTGCGGTTAGCACCGGGTGAGCGCGCGACGATTGGGACGGTCGAGGTGCTTTATCCGGGCCGGGCGCACACCAGCGACAATGTCGTCATGTGGCTGCCGGAATCCGGGATTTTGGTCGGCGGCTGCGCGGTGCGGGCGGAAGCGGCGCGCGGCATGGGCAACACGGCGGACGCCACGGTGGCGGAATGGGCGGCTTCGATGCGGCGGGTGCAGCAAGCGTATCCCGACGCTCGGCGCGTGGTGCCCGGACATGGCAAGGTGGGGGACGTGGGGCTACTGACTCACACCATCGCTTTGGCGGAGGCGGCGGCGACGGAGGCCGCTGTAGCGTCGATCGGCAGCGTGCTGGACGCGTTTCATGTCGCGGCGGGGGCGGCGGATTTTGACGGCTACTTCGGGCTGTTTGCGGAGGACGGGGTGTTCCTTGGCACCGATGCGTCGGAGCGGTGGACGCGGGCGGAGTTTCAGGCCTTTGCTCGCCCCTACTTTGAGGCCGGGCGGGGTTGGCTCTACGAGCCGGTGGCGGGAGGCCGCCACGTGGTGGTGTCACCGGATGGTGGATACGCCTGGTTTGACGAGGCGCTGGTGAGCGCGGCTTACGGGGCGTGTCGCGGCAGCGGGGTGATGGTGCGCACCGCGGCCGGCTGGCGGGTGGCGCAGTATCATCTCACCATCCCGATTCCCAATGACCTGGCCAAGGAGGTCGTGGGGCTGATCCGGGACTTTGAGGCGAAGTGACCGGAAGGGCGGGGGCTTTTCTTACAGGAGGGAACGGAGGGGAACCCGCCTGAGGCGGGCAAGCAGAGCCGAGGGGCAGGGGATGTCGGGCGTAACCGCGCCTGAGGCGGGCAAGAGCCCGACCCACATAGTGCGGGTTAACTTATTTGTGGGTCGGGCTTTATGCCCGACGTCGGGTCCGTTTTTCCCCTCAGGCGTCACCGGGCTCAGCGAGCCCGGCTACAGCGGGGAGCGAGAGTGGGTCTTACTTCGCGAGCCCGACGATCTCGAGGACGGTGAGCAGGGCGCGCTGGGTGCCGAGGTGGCTGTCGGTGGTTTCGAAGAGTTCGTCGAGGGAGTGGGCGGCGGCGCCGCGACCCCCACCGCCGAGGGTCACGGCGGGCACGCCGAGGCTGATGGCGATGTTGGAGTCGGTGCTGCTGGAGCCAAAACGATCGGCGACCTCGAGGGCGGCGTTGGCGCGGCTCACGCAGGCGATGATCGGGCTGTCGGGCGGCACGTCACCGGTGGGGCGCAGACCGACCTGCTTGATGTCGACGACCACCGGGTTGGCGGCGTTCATGTTGCGGGCGGTCGGGCTGTGGGCGTGGGTTTTCCAGAATTCGTTCTCTTCGGCGACGGCTTCGGCCACGGCGGCGCGGAACATGGCGTCGGTGTTGTCGAGCGAGGTCGCGCTGGGGGAGCGCATGTCGATCTGGAAGGAGGCGGTGCGGGCGATGGAGTTCACCGAGGTGCCGCCGGAGATCATGCCGACGTTGAAGGTGGCTTTGGGTTCGGCGGCCATTTCGAAGTCGGAGATCTTGGCGATGGCGCGACCGAGGGCGTGGATCGGGTTGACCTGGCCAAAGGCGCCGTAGCTGTGGCCGCCGGCGGAGCTGAAGGTGACCTCGTAGCGGTGGCTGCCGACGGCGCCGGTGGTGGCGTGCAGGCCGGTGCCGTCCATGGAGATGAAGTAGTCGATGGAGTCGGCTTTGTCGGACTCGAAGAGGTGGCGCACGCCGCGGAGGTCGCCGAGGCCTTCTTCGCCGACGGTGCCCATGAAGAGGATGGTGCCATCGGTTTGGATCTCCTGGTCGTTGAGGGCCTGGAGCACGCCGAGCACGACGGCGAGGCCGCGGCAGTCGTCGGAGATGCCGGGGGCGCGGAGGATGTTGCCCTCGCGTTTGACGGTCACATCGGTGCCGGCCGGGAAGACGGTGTCGAGGTGGGCGGAGAAGACGAGGAGCAGGTCGGGGTTGGTGCCCGGGCGGGTGCCGAAGACGTTGCCCTCCTCGTCGATGTGCACGTCCTGCAGGCCGTATTCCTCAAACTTGCCGGCGTAGTAGTGGGCGCGTTCGGTTTCCTGGAAAGGGGGCGCGGGGATCTCGCAGAGGCGGATCTGCTCCTCGATGACGGCGGGCTCGTTGGTGGTGATGAAGGACAGGGCGGCCTGCACTTGGGCGTCGTCGGTGAGGGCGCCGAAGAGGGGCGTGGAGGCCGTGGCGGCGAGCAGGAACGCGCTGAGCGTGGACCAGGCGGAGCGAGAGGAGGAGGAGCGGGACAGCTTCATGAAGAGGTGTGAGGGTTGAGTGATGTCACGCGGAGCGTGGCACGGTCGGCGCGGGCGGCGCAGTCCCGGCGGATATGGCAAAAACTATAAACCGACGTTCGGTTCCCAGCGGACGAGGGGCTGGGTGGCTTTGACGTAGAGGGGGTGGCGGGGGTGGCCCTCCTTGGTGGTGCCAACGCACCAGAGGTCGAAGCCGGCCAACAACTTAACCACGGCAGCGGCGCGATCCTGGTAGGCGCCGATGGTGCCCCAGGCCGCGACGACTTTTTCGCAAGTGCGTGCGGCCTCGAGCAGGGCCGCGTCGTTGCCCGGGCCGACCGGGTCGGGCGCGGCCATCATCTCCTTGGGGTAGGGTGTGCGCAGGCCGAAGAGGTTGCCCATGTGAAACCCGTCCATGCCTTCGCGGCGGCAGAAGCCGGCGATGCGGGTGAGGGTGGGGTCGAGTTGGCGCTCGTCGGCAGTGCTGGGGTTGAGGCCGATCCAGAGCATGAAGCGGTCGCCGCCGAAGAGCGGGTCGAAGCGGTGGATCAGCGAGTAGCGGTGAACGCGATCGGGGGAGAAGACGCAGGCGTTGTCCAAGGCGGGCGAAGCTGAGTGGGCGCGGACGGAGCGTCAACGGCGTGGATGGTGCGGAGCGGGAGAGGAGGGCGGCGGCGGCGTAGGTGTGGGCGTAGGAGCGGCGTGCGTGTATCCATCCGGCGGAGACTAAGTAATTTTCGGAAGCGCTCCTTCGTTGAACAAATGCGGGGCACGGCGGCATACCTAGGGGGTGTCCGCCAAGCCTCCGTCATCGTTGTCCCACGCCACGGCTCCACACATCGAAGTGGATACGTTCTTCGACCTGTCGCTGGAGATGATGGTGATTGCGAATGAGGCCGGCTATTTTGAGCGGGTGAACGCGACCTTTGTGGAGGCGGTGGGGCACCTCGCGGAGGAGTTGTTGCAAAAGCCTATCCTCGAGTTTGTGCATCCGGCGGACCGCGCGGCCACCGAGCAGCAGGCGACGAAGCTGTTCGAGGGGGAATCGATGATCGATTTTGAAAACCGTTACGCCTGTGCGGACGGGTCCTGGAAGTGGCTGTCGTGGCGTGCGCGGATCGATCCAGTTTCGCGGCGGATCTTCGCTTTCGCCCGCGACGTGACCGCGGCGAAGGAGGCGCAACTGGCAGCGGAGAAAGACCGGCGTTCGATCATCGAAATGAACGCCAACCTGCAGCGGCGGGTGCGGGAGAGCACGCGGGACCTGGAGGAGAGCGAGGCGCGCTTTGCGACTTTGGTGGATGGCGTGCGCGACTACGCGTTGATCATGCTCGATGCCGATGGGCGGGTCGTGAGTTGGAACGAAGGCGCGACGCGCACGAAACGTTTTCAGGCCCACGAGATTCTGGGGCGCCACGTGGGTTGCCTTTACATGCCGGAGGACGCGGCGGCGGAAAAGCCGGCGCGCCACCTCGCCGAAGCGGCCCAAACCGGCCGCGTCGAGGACGAGGGTTGGCGCATGCGCGGCGACGGCACCCGCTATCGCGCCAATGTGGTGATCACCGCGCTGCGCGAGCCGGACGGGCAGTTGCAGGGCTTTGCGAAGATCACGCGCGACATCACCCGCGAGTATGAGACCAACGAAGAACTGAGTCGGCAGCAGAGCCTGTTACGCTCCTTGATGGACAACCTCGCCGAGGGGGTCATCGCCTGCGATGCGCAGGACCGGATTACCTTCTTTAACAAGACGGCGCGGGAGTGGCATCCGAACCCGCCGGGCGACATCACGGCCGACGAGTGGTCGCGCGCTTACCATCTCTACGAAGCGGACGCGGTGACGCCGCTGCCGCCCGAACGGGCACCCTTGCGTCGGGCCGCGCGAGGCGAACGGGTGCGTGATCAGGAACTGGCGGTGGTCGCCCCCGGCCGCGCCCCCCGCTATGTGCTGGCGGGCGGTGATCCCCTGCTCGACGAAAACGGTGAGCAGATGGGCGCGGTGGTGGTGTTGCACGACATCACGGAACGCAGGGAGGCCGAGCGCCAAGCCTTGCGCACGCAGCGGATGGAGAGCATCGGCATGCTCGCCGGCGGTATCGCCCACGACTTGAACAACGCGCTGGCGCCGGTGCTCATGTCGATCGAGATGCTGCGCATGGAGTTTCCCGAGGCCGGACAATGGCTCGATATGTTGGAAACCAGTTCGCGCCGCGGAGCCGCCATGGTGAAGCAGTTGCTTACCTTTGCGAAGGGCACGAGCGGCAACGAAGCCGCCGTCAACCTGCGGCAGTTGATCAAGGAAATCCAAGGCCTCGGTCGCAGCACCTTCCCCAAGAACATTGAGATAGAAGTTGATTGTGAGGAATCGGTCCCGGCCGTGCTGGGCGATCCGACGCAGCTCCATCAGGTGTTGCTTAACCTCTGTGTGAACGCGCGTGACGCCATGCCGCGAGGCGGCGTGCTGACGCTGCGTGGTGAGCCCGTGAGTTTCGGCCGCGAAACGGTGCCGTCGGGCACCGAGCTCGTGCCGGGCGACTACGTGCACCTGGCGGTGAGCGACACCGGCGAAGGCATTCCGCCCGAGATCATCGATCGCATCCTCGAACCGTTCTTCACCACCAAGGCCGCCGACAAAGGCACCGGTCTCGGCCTAGCGACCGTGCTGGGTATCGTGCGGAGCCACCAAGGGGCGATGCGGATCGAATCGGAGGTGGGTCGCGGCACGACCATGCACCTCTATTTTCCGACCCAACGACATTTTGCCGCCGTTGAAATCGACCGCCCGGCGGAAGCGCTCGGCGTGGAGGGACGAGGCCGGCAGGTGCTGCTGGTCGAGGACGAGCAATCGATCCGTGAGATCGGTCGCAACATCCTGTCGAATCTGGGTTTTCAAGTGCACACGGCGACCGATGGCGCGGAGGCGTTGCAACTGTTGCAGTCGGTCGGCCAGGAGATCGATCTCGTGATCACCGACAAAGACATGCCGGCGCTCGATGGCTTCGCGCTCATCCGCGAGGCGTCCCCGCTCGTGCCGGACGCAAGGTGGGTGTTGCTCAGTGGTCACCTCGTGGCGGAGGACCAGCCGGCCATCGACGAGCTCGGGGTGGTCGTGTTGGAAAAGCCCTTCACGCAAGGCGACCTGGTGAAGGTCCTGCGTGAGGTGTTGCCGGTGGTCGACTGAGCTGGGTGCTCGGGGCTGCTGGTCGCGCGCACGTTTGCTCAACGGCGACGAGATCCGTGCTCACATTGTGGCGCGTCGTTTGACCGCCTCTACGCTTCCGCTATGGCTCGACGGGTTACCCCATGAAGCCCCTCGCCCTTGTTGCCCTCCTGGCGGGCGTCGCGTCCTTGCTCGGCGCGCCTGCTCTCGCCGCCGATGATCCTGCGCCCGCCGCTCCGCTGTCCGACTTCGGTCTGACCTTTCAACCCGACTACACGTGGGGCGGCACCTCGCTCGAAGGCTGGCGGTCGCTGGGCGATGGCGACTGGACGGTGGAGGGCGGCGAGATCGTCGGCCGTGCCACGAGCGAAGCGGGCGGTTGGCTGATGGCGGAGCAGGGGCTGCAGGATGTCGGTCTGCACGCGAAATTTAAAGCCACCGGCGGCGCCGTGACCGCCGTGCTGCTACGTATGGAAGAGATGGATACGGGCGGCTGGCGCGGCGTGTTGCTGGAGCTGCAGGATGGCGAGGAAGGTGTGCAGGCCTTCAGCGTCAAACTCGATGCGGCGGGTCGCGAGACCAGCCGCGAGCCGCTGCGTTACGCGGGCGGCATCATGTATCGACAGGCGCCGCCGCCCGATGTCACGCGCGGGCGCTTCAACTACCAACGCCCGCCGCCCCCGGAGGATCTGCCGGTGAAGCTGCCGGACACGAGCTACCGCGCCGAGGCGTGGAATCAGATTGAGACCTTTTTGGAGACCAACGTCATCCGCAGCTTCCTCAACAACGGCCGCGAGATCGGCGGCGCGGTCGACGGCGATCATGCGCTCACTGGCTACGGTCCGGTGGCGTTCTTCGTGGGCGGTGCGACCGGCGGCGAGGTGCGGTTCAAAGACGTGATGCTGCAGGATGTCGGCATACGTCGCGCGCCGGTGGAGCAGACCTCGCCGCGCTTCCGCGTGCAGCGGCTGAGCGAGTTTTATTACTCTTGGGGTTCGGCCGCCGGTGACTTCAACCGCGATGGTCACCTCGACGTCGTGGCGGGTCCTTACATTTACTACGGGCCGGAGTTTACGAGCTATCGCGAGATCACGGTCGCGGTGGCGAAGGGGCCCTCGCAGGAGTTCACCGCATTCAACCATCAGTTTGTGCACGACGTGAATGGCGATGGTTGGCCCGACGTGATCAGCGGCTGGACGAACCCCGCGGTGTATCTCAATCCGCAGGGGCAGTCGCGGCGATGGGAGAGCTACAATCCCATCCCGCGCACGCAGAGTGAAACCACGCTCTTCACCGACCTCGATGGCGACGGCGCGCCCGAGTTGGTTTACGCGTCGGGCGGCCAGTTCCGTTACGCCAAACCCGACGCGTCGGCGGCGTGGACGGAGGTGAACATCTCGGAGGTCGGCTACGCCATGTCGCACGGCATCGGCACCGGCGACATCAACGGCGACGGCCGCACCGATCTGCTCGGCGCGACGGGGTGGTGGGAGCAACCGGAGACCCTCGACCCGACCCAAACCTGGCCCTACCACCCGGTGGCGTTCGGTCGATACGGTCAGCGCGCGCCGGCGATCGGCGGCGCGGTCATGGCCGTTTACGACGCCAATGGCGACGGGCTCAACGACGTGGTTACCAGCCTGAACGCCCACGGTTTCGGTTTCGCGTGGTATTCACACTCTCGTGACGCCGACGGCGCCATCACCTTCACCCGGCACATGATCAACGACGACTACAGCCGACCGGCGACGAGTGGCGTGACCTTTTCGCAGGCGCACGCCGCGACCTGGGCCGACATCGATAACGACGGGGTGATGGATTACGTGATCGGCAAACGCGCCTTCACCCACCTCGACAACCTCTACGATCCCGACGCCTACGGCCCGCCGGTGCTGTATTGGTATAAGGCCGTGGCGGATGCTGACGCCCCGGGTGGCGCGACCTTCGTGCCCGAGCTCATTCACAACCGCTCGGGCGTGGGTTCGCAGATCGAGGCGGTCGATTTCAACAACGACGGCCACGTCGATCTGCTCACCTCCAACAACCGCGGCACCTTCATCTTCTGGAACCGCGGGGAGCCGTGAGTCGGTGGAGTGAAAGCTGGATGCGGTGAAGCCACGCTGCCCCCGCTCCTCCTGTTCCAAAGGCCTCGGCGGACGGAGAGGTTTGACGCATTGGGCGACCCCGGCCGCTGGAGGCAATCCGAGATGCGGTATCGGCGTTCGATTGGGCGTTCGTCGCGCCGCGGTCGTGGTTGTGATCGACGAGTCATCGGGCGAGGGCCCGTCAGTTCTGACTGGCCGGCGCACCTTCGGTCAGCATGCTTGCCCGAACTGTTTCGATCGTTCTGGCCGTCGATTGGAGTGAGATCCGTTTCCTCTGCTTCTTGTTATGTCCACGATTCCAGCCAGATTCCATTTCATCGCAGTCTCCTCTCGGAACATGATGCGTCAGGAAGGAGGGACATGGTGATTTGGAAATCTCGTTTCCAACGTGCGGTGGATCGCTGGGAGCAGGCGCGACCATCGGACAAGTTTGGTAGTTTTCGAAAGTGGCACGACCATCGGATCTCTCGTGCTGGCGAAGCAAAGGCGGTGTGCCGAGCGCTGTCGCGGGCGACGTTGCGCAACCCGCCCGCGTCGAATTTGGGTGAGCGCGACGTGCATTCGCTCGTGGGGTTCGTGCAGGCGGTCGACGGCGAGGTCGCTATGGCGGTCTTTGAGGAACAAGCGCTGCCACAGCTCCGCCGCCTGCTGGTGGAGGGCGCGGCCCAGCCAGCGCAGCGAGAAGATGACGTTCTCTTCATCGCCAAAGTCCTTGCGCTGTTTAAACAGCGCGAAGATGCAGAGCGGGTGGCTCGCTTGGCGGCCAGCGGTTATGGCGCCGATCACTTCCTGTGGTCGGTGCTACTCTCTGTTTTCGGTTCCGGCCATGAACACGCTGAAGTGGTGGTCGACACCCTGCGCGATCCGTTGCCCGAAGGCTTCCTCGGCGTGGCCTTTCTCGACCAAGCCAACCAGTTGGCGATCGCAGGCAAGTTGGCGCGACATCCCTACGACTGTCCCGACGGATTGCGGCGACTACGGGCGTGGTTGAGCGACTCCCAGCCGGAACACCACAGCTACGCTCATAGCGCCACCGCGGCGTTGCCGTTCCTGATGTCGGCCGAGCGTGATACCTTGTTTGAGCTCGCGGCCGAGCATGTTGATCCCAGGGTGCGGATGGAAGCCGCCTGGGCATCGGCTCGAAGTGGCGATGATTCCGGCATCATTTGGTTGGCGGATTGGGCGAAAGATCCACTGCACAGCAATACGGCGGTGCACTATTTGGAGGAACTCGGCCGGGCCGACGCCATCCCGCCCGAGGCAACCAGTTCGGCCTTTCGAGCTGTCGCAGAGATGGCCGAGTGGCTGGCCGATCCTCAGGAATATGGTCGGCCGCCGGATGCCATTGAGCTGATGGACCAGCGCCGCCTGTTCTGGCCGCCGACTCGCGATGAACGCGACGTCGCGCTGGTGCGCTACACCTACAACCCGACCGGCGACGAAACCGAACCCGACGTCGGCATCGGCATGGTCGGCTCCGTGACGTTTGCGTTGTTTGGTGAGGCCACCCCGAACCTGAGCGCGACGGAACTCTACGGCCTCCATTGCGCGTGGGAGCTCGAAGGCAACGACGACAAACGGGCTCCGGCCGAGCGAACCCCGGCCGCCGGACTCGCGATCCTGCGGGGATACAACCCCGCCCTGTAGCCGCAACGCAGCAAAGCGGGCGAGATTTTGAGGGCACCTGTCAGGTTCAGAAGCGGCGCGCAATTTGCCTCTCAACCACCCACCTCGACAACCTCTACGACCCCGATGCCTACGGCCCGCCGGTGTTGTATTGGTATAAGGCCGTGCCGGATGCGGAGGCCCCGGGTGGAGCGACCTTCGTGCCCGAGCTCATTCATAACCGCTCCGGGGTGGGCTCGCAGATCGAGGCGGTCGACTTCAACGGCGATGGCCACGTCGATCTGCTCACCTCCAACAACCGCGGCACCTTCATCTTCTGGAATCGCGGGGAGCCGTGAGCGGAGTCGAGCGGCCAGCGGTCCCATTAAACGACCTTGTGGTGGCGGTGGTTTGTTATTAGCACGAAGCTGACTTTCTGGTCGCACTGTCTTCACCCCAATTCCCCTCCACGAATCATGACTGCATCCCCGATAGTTTCCCGTCGCGCTCTGACCCTTTGGCTGGGCGCTTTGTTTATGCTCCTCGTCGCGCCCTTCACGGCGACGGCCGATGATCACAAGTCCCACGACATGCCGGCGCTGCCGCTGAGCGCGAGTTTCGACAAAGGGGAGCCCGGTGAAAACGGCGGCCCCTACGCGCTCACGGTGAAGAACACCTCTGACCATGCGCTGACCCTCGAAGGCATGGTCATCTTCAGCGTCACCTCGCACAACCGCGCGCAGGATCACCACATCGGCCCCAAGACCCTCGCAGCGGGCGAGAGCTGGACGATCAACGATCTCGCCGTCGAAGACCGCGTCGTCCTGCACGCCGAAGGTTACGCCAAGTGGGAAAAGAAGACCCCGCCCGGCAAACACTGAGCCTGCACGACCCGCATCCGCGTTTCCCACCCAACCCTCTGCCCCGGCCGACGCCCTTTGCGCGCGGCCGGGGTTTGTTTTTTGCGCGCCCAACTTGCCCGTTAGGCAGGGCAGGGGTTTGACGAACCCGGATCGGAGGGGAAGATGGCGTTCGCTTGCACGATGGCGCGTCTGCTCGGCGCGTCGTTTTCGACCCCTTTCACCCCAACCTTTCTGCACCCCTGCTCGTGGCACCTGCTGCTTCGGTTTCTCCAACTTATCCCCGTATCCCGACCCGGACCCGCGGTGAGGATCTGCGCCCATGAGTGACGTGACCCAGATGTTGGTCGCCGTCGGCAAGGGCGAGGCGGGCGCAGCCGAGGACCTGTTGCCGATCGTCTACGAGGAGCTGCGCAAACACGCCCGCGTGCGCATCGCCCGCGAGCCGGCCGGACAGACCCTGCAACCGACCGCGCTGGTGCACGAGGCGTGGTTGCGGCTGGTCGAGGCTGGCGATCACCAGTGGATGAATCGCGCCCACTTTTTCGGCGCAGCGGCCGAGGCCATGCGTCGCATCCTCATCGAAAGCGCGCGGCGCAAAGCCCGCCTCAAACGCGGCGGCAACTTCGAGCGGGTCGAGTTCGACGAGGCCCAACTCGCCGCCGCCAGCCCGGACGAAAAGATCCTGCTCATCGACGAGGCGCTGGAAAAGTTGCGCGAACAGGATCCCGAAAAGGCGCTCATCGTGGTGCTGAAGTTTTTTGTTGGCCTCACGAACCAGGAGGTCGCCGCCAGCACCGGCGTAACCGAACGCACCGTCGAGCGCCACTGGGCCTACGCCAAGGTCTGGCTCTACCAAACCATTCGCGAAAACCAGGGCTGAGTCCCGTCCCGTCGCATCCGCCTCCGCATCCGCTCGTTCGCCCGTCGTCCCATGCCCCCGCCGCCGCCATCGGAACAGGAAGAGGAACTCTTCGATCAGGCCCGCAAGTTGCCCGATGCGACCAGCCGCACGCGTTTTCTCACCGAAGCCTGCGGCGAAGACACGGCCATGCGCGAGCGCCTCGAAGACATGCTCGCGACGGCGCTGGAGGCGGAGTCGTTTTTCACCGAAACCCGCCGCGCCATGCCGCACCTCACCACGCTGCACGGCGGCGTGGGCACGGGTGCAGGCGCGGGCGTCGCCGACACGCGCAATGGCGTCAACACGGTGCCGGTTCCAGGCGAGGAGGCGGTGGGCAGTCGCATCGGTCGCTACAAGCTGCTGGAGAAAATCGGCGAGGGCGGCTGCGGCGTGGTGTTTCGGGCCGAGCAGGAGGAGCCGGTGCGCCGGCAAGTGGCGTTGAAGATCATCAAACTCGGCATGGAAACGCGCAGTGTGATCGGGCGTTTCGAGGCCGAGCGGCAGGCGCTCGCGATGATGGATCATCCCAACATCGCCCACGTGTTTGATGCCGGCGCGACCGATCGCGGTTCACCCTACTTCGTGATGGAGCTGGTGAGCGGGCGGCGCATCACGCGCTTCTGCGACGACGAGCGACTCGACCTGCGGCAACGCCTGGAGCTGTTCGTGCACATTTGTCAGGCGATCCAGCACGCCCACCAAAAGGGTATCATCCATCGCGACATCAAACCCTCCAACATCGTCGTGTCGCGGCTCGATGGCGCGCCCGTGCCCAAGGTCATCGACTTCGGCATCGCCAAGGCCACCGAGATCTCCCTCACCGACAAAATCCTGCTCACGATGCACATGTCCTTCGTGGGCACGCCCGCCTACATGAGTCCCGAGCAGGCGGCCATGGGCGGGGTCGACATCGATACGCGCAGCGACATCTACAGCCTCGGCGTGCTGCTCTACGAACTCGTCACCGGCCACACGCCCTTCGACGCCAAGGAGCTGGCCGATGCCGGCCTCGACGAGATGCGTCGCATCCTGCGCGAACGCGAACCCCTGCGCCCCTCCCAACGCCTCGCCGCGCTGCCGCTGGCGGAGCAGTTGGAGGAGGCCAACAAGCGCAACACCGACCCCGCCAGCCTCTTCGCCGACGTGCGCTCCGACCTCGATTGGATCGTCATCAAGGCGCTCGAGAAAGACCGCAGTCACCGCTACGAAACGGCCAACAGTCTGGCCATGGACGTGCAACGCCACCTCGCCGACGAGCCGGTCCTGGCGCGTCCGCCGAGCCCCTTCTACAAGTTCCAAAAACTGGTGCGGCGCAACCGCGTGGCCTTCGCCGCCGGCACCGCCGTGGCGCTGGCGCTGATGATCGGCTTCGGCACCTCGACTTGGCTCTTCTTTCGCGAACTCGAAGCCCGCCACCGCGCCGTCGCCGCCGAGCAGCAGCAGGTGCGTTTGCGCGAGGAGGCCGAGATGCGCGAACGCCTCACGCAGGCGGCGCTCCTGGTGAGCCAACAACGGTTCGCCGAAGCCGACGCCCTGCTCGACAACGTGCAACTCGACCAACCCACCGTGGAGGGTTCGGCCGTGTATCGCGCCATCGGCGAATGGCACGCGCTCAACCAACGTTGGGCCGAAGCCGTGGATCGTTTCTCCACTCTCGTCACCCTCAACCAGCTCGAGGGCATCGACGTTACCTCGCTCGATTATCTCGAACTCGGCCCCACCATCGTGGAGCTCGGTGACGCGGCGGCCTTTGACGCCTTTCGCCGCAACGCCATCGAACGTTTCGCCGACTCGCCCGGGCCGTTCGCCGACCGCGTGTTGAAGATCACCCTGCTGATCCCGGCCGATCCCGCGACCCTGCGCGCCCTCGAACCCTACGCCGCCGCCACTCACGCCAACGCCCGCGAGGCAGCGGCCGACGGCGACAGTTTCCGCCGCGCCTGGAACGCCATCGGCCTCATGCTCTGGGACTACCGGCACGGCCGCTACGATGCCGCGCTGGAATGGGGCCGCGTTTGTCTCGACGCCCCCGACGACAACGCCCCGCGCGACGCGACGGCGCACGCGATCATGGCCTTGGCGGCGCAGCATGCCGGTGATGCGGCGGCGGCGCGCAACCACCTCGAAGCCGCCCGCGAAATCACCGCCCTCAAACACCGGGCCCCGAGTGACCGCGGCACGCCCGTGCAGGGTTTCTGGTTCGACTGGAGCTTCGCCCGCATCCTCATCCGCGAAGCCAGCGGTTTGATCGAAGGGTAGGGGGCAGCGCCGCCGGGAGACGGACGGAGAGGCAGGGTAGCGCGAGCAAGCTCGCAGCCTACATTGCGCGTTCGACAGCACCCTGTAGGCCGCGAGCTTGCTCGCGCTAACGCCTGCCTCGCGGATCTGCGCCCCTCTGCGGTTTCCTCACAATCCTGCCTCCCAGGAATCTGTGTCAATCTGTGTCCATCTGTGGTTAAAAACAGCCCTGCCTCTCCGCCACGGCGGGCCCGGCGGGCCCGGCGGTCCCGCCCTACCTCTTCACCCCCGCCCAAAACTTTCCACCCGCCTGTCGGGTTACCCGGGCAAACGTCGCATGATGAGGTAACCCCTTCTTTTTCGCGGCTTTCGCCGTGGAATCGATGGCCCCGATAACCCCCGCGGATGTCGCGCTGCCCTCCGGTGTGTGTGCGTCCGTCCATTCCCTTTCCTTTCCATGACACACGGCAGGTTTTTGCGGCGCGGTCTTCCGCTGCTGGCCTCTCTGCTCGCAGCGTTCGGCGCGGCGCGCGCCGAGGCGGACTCGACCCCGACCGAGGCGACCCTTCCCCAGCTCTTCATTCATGACCCGGTCATCGCCCGCGACGGCGGCACCTACTACCTCTACAGCACGGGGCCGGGCATCACGTTTTACTCCTCGCCGGATCGCATCAACTGGACCTGCGAGGGCCGCGTGTTTCCGGGTGAACCGGCCTGGGCCGCCGACGCCGCGCCGCGCTTCAACGGCCATCTCTGGGCGCCCGACATCGTCGAGCACGACGGCCGGTTTTACCTCTACTACTCGGTCTCCGCCTTTGCCGCCAACACCTCGGCCATCGGCGTCACGGTCAACACCACGCTCGATCCCGACTCGCCCGACTACGAGTGGCGCGACCAAGGCATCGTGGTGCAGTCGGTCCCCAACCGCGACCTGTGGAACGCCATCGATTCCGCCGTCGTCTGGGACGACGACGGCACGCCTTGGCTGAGCTTCGGCTCCTTCTGGGGTGGCCTCAAACTCGTGCAACTCAACCCCGACCTCGTGTCGCTGGCTGAGCCGCAGGAATGGCACACGATCGCCAAACGCGAACGCGCGCCCTTCACGCCCGACGCCGAGCCGGGCCACGCCGCGCTGGAGGCGCCGTTCCTTTTCCACCACGACGGCTATTATTACCTCTTTCTCTCCTGGGACTTCTGCTGCCGCGGCAGCAACAGCACCTACAAGATGATGGTCGGCCGCGCCACCGATGTGCGTGGCCCTTACCTCGATCGCGAGGGCGTCGACCTCGCCGCCGGCGGCGGTTCGCTCATCATGGACGGCACGGCCGCTTTCCCCGGCGTAGGCCACAACGCGGTCTACACCTGGGACGGCGAAGACTACATGGTTTTCCACGCCTACGAGGCCGCCAACAACGGCCGCCAAACCCTCAAGATTGCCCCCATCACGTGGGACGACGAGGGCTGGCCCGTGGTTGATCCCACCGTCCTCGACACCTTCCGCAGCCGCCTGCTCAATCCGGCCGAGGCTCGAGCCATCATCACCCCATGAAAAACGCGCGTCTTTCTGTGCTGGAGAAGGTCGGATTCGGTTCCGGCGACATGGCCGTCAATGTGGTCATCTCGTCGATGTTTCTGATCATCACGTATTTCTACACCGACATCTTCGGACTGAAACCGAGCCACATGGCCACGCTCTTCCTGTCGGTGCGCCTCATCGATGCGGTGACCGATCCGCTCATGGGCCTGATCACCGACCGCGTCACCACTCGCTGGGGACGCTACCGGCACTACTTCCTCTTCCTCGCCATCCCGTTCGGCATCTCGGTTTACCTGACCTTCCTCACCCCCAACTGGGACTACAACGCGAAGCTGCTCTGGGCCTACTCCACCTACATCCTGGTGACGCTCATGTTCACCGCGGTGACCATCCCCTACATCTCGCTCATCGGGGTGCTGACCGACTCCCCGCAGGAACGTCTTTCGGCCAACGGCTACCGGCTCTTCTTCGCCAAGATCGCGGCCTTCCTCGTTTCCATTGTCGTGCCCATCCTAGCCAAGCAATGGGGCGCGGGTGACCTCGCGTTTGGTTACTCGGCCGCCATGGGCCTGATGGGCGCGATGGGCGCGATCCTGTTCCTCTTCTGCTTCTTCACCACGACCGAGCGCATTCATCACAAGGTTGAGAAGACTCCGTTCTTCCACCAACTCGGGCACCTCTTTCGCAACGACCAATGGGTCATCCTCTGCGGCGTCTGTGTGATCGGCACCATTGGCTACGTCATCCGCGGATCCGTCGCGGCCTTCTACGCCAAATATTACATCGGCGGCGACGAGATCATGATTTCGCGCTTCCTCGGCACGGGTGTCGCTGCGGCCATCCTCGCCATGGTGGCGTCCACCTGGATCACCAAACGTTTCTGCAAGATCGTCATGTTCCGCTGGACGCAGGTGGCGGTTGCGTTGCTCAGCATCGGCATGTTCCTGGTCGTCAAACCGGGCGACACCACCTCGGCCTTTGTCTTCTATTTCCTCATCTGCTTTGTGGTCGATCTGCACGCGCCGGTCTTCTGGTCGGCCATCGCCGAAGCCATCGACTACGGTGAGCGCAAAACCCAGCTGCGCGTCTCCGGGCTGGCCTGGGGCGGCATCTCCTTCTGCCAAAAATCGGGCATGGCCCTGGCCGGTGCGATCGTGGCGTGGTTGCTCGATGGATACGGCTACGTCGCCAACGTCGACCAAAGTGCCGAGACCCTCAAAGGCATCGCGCTCATGCTCACCATCATCCCGGGCGCCTTCCACTTCATCATGGGCGCGCTGATGTTTGGCTACCGCATCACCGACAGCTATTACCGCACCCTCATCGATTCGCCCGCCGAGCTCGGTCTGCACGCGCCGTCCAACGGTGCCCGCGAAGACTGAGCGCTCGCTCGTTCGCTCCGCCGCCTCGCCTTTTCGCTCTCGCCATGTCCGCCACGCCGCTTTCGCCGCTCATCCTGCAGCGCGCCGATCCCAACATCCGTCGTCACACCGACGGACAGTATTATTTCACCGCCTCGGTGCCGGCCTACGACCGCATCGAACTGCGCCGCGCCGACACCATCGCCGGCCTCGCCACCGCGCCCACGGTGGACGTCTGGCACAAGCCCGCCACCGGTCCGATGAGCGACCTCATCTGGGCGCCGGAGCTGCATCACGTGTTTGGCGAGTGGCGGGTGTATTTCGCCGCCGCGCCGTCGCGCGAAATCAAAGACGACCTCTTCCAGCACCGCATGTATAGCATCGCCTGCCGCGACGCCGATCCGCTCACCGGCACGTGGAGTGAGGCCGCGCAGGTCGACAGCGGCATCGACACCTTCTGCCTCGACGCCACCACCTTCACCCACCGCGGCGTGACCTATTACGTGTGGGCGCAGAAAGGCCCGGGCATCCCCGGCAACTCCAACCTCTACATCGCGCCCATGACCGACGGCGGCACGATCTCCGGAACGCCTGTCATGCTGACGAAGCCCGAGTTCCCGTGGGAGAAAGTGGGCTTCCTCGTCAACGAAGGGCCCTCGGTCATCATCCGTCACGGCCGCGTGTTTTTGACCTACTCGGCCAGCGCGACCGACGAGAACTACTGCATGGGCCTGCTGCACGCCGACGAGAATGCCGACCTGCTCGACCCGGCCGCGTGGACGAAGTCACCGGAGCCGGTGTTCCGCAGTGACCCCGAGCACAAGATGTTTGGCCCGGGCCACAACAGCTTCACGGTGGCGGAGGACGGAGTGGCCGACCTGCTGGTGTATCACTGCCGTAACTACACCGAAATCGAAGGCGACCCGCTGTGGGACCCCAACCGCCACACCTACGTGAAACCCCTGCGCTGGGACGCGCACGGCATGCCCATCTTCGGCCGCGCCTCCGGCGTGGAGTGAGCGGTGAGCAGAAGGGCAACGCAGGGCAGGTGAGTTGAGTCACAGAGAGCCCAGAGGCGGACACAGAGGTCACCGAGCCGGAGAGTCGGGCGTAAAGCCCGACCCACAAGTAGAGCCACAAATATGTGGGTCGGGCTTTACGCCCGACATTCCCTCCTGCCTCGCGGACGTAGACGGAGGGGCAACGCAGCGCGAGCAAGCTCGCAGCCTACATTCCGCGTTCGGAACCGCACTGTAGGCCGCGAGCTTGCTCGCGCTAACGCCTGCCTCGCGGCCACCGCCACCACCCCCCTCACGCGTCAGGCCTGCGCCACCGTCAACACCGTATCTGAACCGTCACTACCGCCCGCTGCGTCGATATGCCAATGCGTCGTGGTGATGCCTTCGAGGAAGGCCTCGTCGTGGCTCACCAACAGGAGCGCGCAGGGGCACTCGGCGAGGGCCTCTTCCAGACACAGGATGCTGGGCAGGTCCATGTGATTGGTGGGTTCGTCCATCACGATAAGATGCGGACCGCGCACGATGCCGAGGGCGAGCAGCAGCTTGCGCACTTCGCCCGGACTCGGCAGCGCGCTCTCCAGGAGGCGACCCGGCCGGGAGCCGAGGCGACTGATGGTAGTCATGACACGGCCACGTTCGTCGTTGGGCAGGCGTTTCACCTCTGCCAGCAAGGCCTGCGACGCTTCGGCGGACACCTCCTGCGGCACGGTCACGAGTTTTTCCGGTGGCACCTGCACCTGCTGCAGCACGTGGCGCACGAGGGTGCTTTTGCCAAAACCGTTGGGGCCGGTGAGCGCGATGCGGCTGGTGCCACCGATCGCCAGCTCGGGGAAGTGCAGATGGCGGACGTCCTCGCCAAAACCCATGGGCAAGGTGCCGGCCGGCAGGCGCAGCAAAAAGTCGCGCGGCATGAAGGACGCGCCGTCCACCCAGATGCCGGTTTCGTAGCGCTTCTTGACCGTGAGTTGGGCGCGCTCGGTGGCGACCTTGCCAGCGCGTTGATTCATCTGCGACACCATGCGGCCGGCGTAGGCGTCCTTGCCGGTCACGCGGGCGAGGCCGCGGCGGGCGCGACCGTCGTGGTCGTGCATGGGGTTGATCTTGTGCTTCTGATTCGAGCCGCGCATGGCGGCAGCCTTTTGGTCGGCCACGACGCGGCGGCGCTGGGCTTCGGCCTTCAGGCGACGCTCGGTCTGGCGCAGGGCATCGTTGGCGGAGCGGGCGGCGGTTTCCTCCTTCGTCTGTTCGGCGAGGGCTTCGCTGACGCCACCCGGGCGCAACTCGGCGGCGGGTGGATCGAGCAACAGGCACTGACTGCAGAGCGAATCGAGCAGGCGGCGATCGTGACTCACCAGCAGGCCGATGCCGGTGAAATCAGCCAGCACGCGCTCGAGCAGTTGGCGGGCATCGGTGTCGATGTGGTTGGTTGGTTCGTCGAGGGCGAGCACGGCGGGCTCACGCCACAGGGCGACGGCGATCTGGGCGCGTTTGCGTTCGCCGTGACTCAGACTCGACCAACGTTCAGGCCAGTCTTCCCCCACGCGCAGGCGGGATTTGAGGGCGGTGGCGTCGGGCGCCCAGACGAAGTCCTCCAGCATCTCGGGCGGATCGTCGGTGCGTTGGGCGACGTAGAGCGCGAGGCCGCTGCGTTGCACGGAGCCGGCTTGGGTGGCGAAACCCTCGAGGCCGGTGGCGACTTTAAGCAGGGTGGTTTTGCCCGCGCCGTTGGGGCCCACGATGCCGGTCCAGCCGTGCGGGAACTGCACGGTCAGCTCGGAAAACAGGGGTTCCGTCATGCCCGGATGGGCAAACTCGACGGACTGCAGCACCAATTGGGACGACGCCATGGGCCCGCATCGTGTGCGCCTCGGGTCGGCGGGCAACGGTCAAGATGACGTGCCGAGGCCAGGACGGCGGCGGAGAGGCAGGGTGGTTTTTAACCACAGATGCACACCGATAGACACAGATTCCTGAGAGGCAGGGGGGATATAACTGCGAAGGTCGAGAAGAGACGCGAAGGAGTTTTCGGCGTGGGACCGCGGTGCTGCCGGTGGGTGAGCCTTTCGGCTCACGAGGAGGCCGGCAGGGGGACGTGGACGATGGGCTGGGGGTTGGGCGGGCCGATGAAAGGGGACGGGGCGAAGCGGGAGGTTTGGCGTCCGCCGAGCGGGCGGCGGCGTTTGGCTTTCGGCTTCGATTTGAGAGGCGTGGAACGAGCGGTCGAGGTAGCGGAGGGGGAGTTCATCACAAGGAATGGGTTTGGGTTAATAGGTCGTTCCTCCTGCCGACCGCAGTCCGTGCGTTTGGTTCGCCGATGGTTGGGCACCAGAGAGGTGCTGTCGGCCGGTGGCGGAGGGGCAACGCAGCGCGAGCGAGCTCGCAGCCTACATTCCGCGTTCGAAATCGCACTGTAGGCCGCGAGCTTGCTCGCGCTAACGCCTGCCTCTCGCCATCTGTGCTCCCCTGCACGCTGCGGCGGGCCCAGCGCTTGCCCGCCTGCCCTACCGCGGAGGTCAGGAATCCGCCCGGCCTCGCGGGCGGTGTTCGCGGAGGCTTTGGTGGAGGTGGGCGAGTTTGGCGGGTTTGGCGATGAAGCCGTTCATGCCGGCGGCGTGACAGCGGGCACGTTCTTCGGGGAGCGCCGCCGCAGTGAGTGCGAGGACCGGCAGCGCGGCCGCGGCGCGGTTGCGCTCGGTGGCGGTGGGCGAGGTGGCCCAGGCGCGCAGGCGGCGGGTGGCTTCCCAGCCGTCGAGCACCGGCATGTGGCAGTCCATCAAGACGAGATCGGGCAAGGGCGAGGCGTGATCCAATACCTCCAGCGCCTGTTCGCCGTCGGTGGCCAGCGTGCAGGTGCAGCCGAGTTCGCGGAGCTGCGCGGCGAGGATGGTGCGATTGACGCGGTTGTCCTCCACCAACAGCACCTGCAGGCCGAGCGGTTCGAGTTTCTGCTTGGCGGAACGTTCACTGTCGACCGGCGCGTCGGTGGGGCGCAGCGGGAGCGTGAAGCGGAAGGTGGAGCCGTTGCCGGGTTTACTCTCGGCGTCGAGATGACCGCCCATGAGTTCGACGAGGCGAATGCAGATGGCGAGGCCGAGTCCGCTGCCGCCGTAGCGGCGGGTGGTGGAGGAGTCAGCCTGGGCAAAGCGCTCGAAGACCTTGGCGAGGGTGGCCTCGTCCATGCCGATGCCACTGTCCTGCACGGCGAAGCAGATGGAGACGGGCGACGGGGCCGCGGCAGGGTCGGCGCCGTCGTTGGCGGTGGCCACCTTCGTCACCATTACGCGGATACAGCCGCCGGGCGGGGTGAACTTGAGCGCGTTGGAGGCGAGGTTGCTGAGGACCTGGCGCAGGCGATGGCTGTCGGCTTCGACGTGGGCCGGCAGGTCGTCGGCGAGTTCGATTTCGAAGCGCACGTTGTTTTCGGCGGCGCGGGAGGCGAAGAGGGCGAGGTTGTCGGAAACGAGTTCGCGCAGGCTGAAGGGATGGACTTCGAGCGTGAGTTGGCCGGCTTCGATTTTGGAGAGATCGAGGATGTCGCCGAGCAGGCGCAGCAGCAGGTCGCCGGAGTGGGAGACGAGGCGCACGCGTTCGGCGGCTTCGGGCGAGAGGGCGGCGTCGCGTTGCAGGAGTTCCGCGGTGGCGATGACGCCGTTGAGGGGCGTGCGGATCTCGTGGCTCATGTTGGCCAAAAACTCGCTCTTGGCGCGGGAGGCGTCGTGGGCGCGCTGGGTGGCGAGTTCGAGGGCCTGAGTGCGCTCGGCGACGAGTTCCTCGAGTTTGGCGTTGAGGGCGCGGGTCTCGGCGAGGGCTTCCTCGCTGCGCCGGTTGGCGGCTTCGATCAGGCGACTGACGGTGAGGCCGAGCAGAAAGATGAAAACGAGGGCGAGGAGGCCGTCGCGCAGGATGACGGATTCGGCTGCGAGCAGGACGGGGTTGAGCTCGGGGCGGATGATCAGGATGTGCAGGCTGAGGTGGCTGCCGATGATGATGCCGAAGACCGCGTAGGCGGCGCGTTTGGAGGCGAAAATCAGCGTCAGCAGCAGGAACACCACATCGAGCACGAAGACCTGAAAGGTGATGCCCACGAGGTTGATGGTCATCGGCGCGAAAAAGGTGAACACGTGGATCACGGTCACCGCGATGATCGAGACCACCTCGCCGGCCAGCAGCAGATTGCCGCGGCGCAGAGCCACAAGCGAAGCGACGGCGCCCAGCGCGAGGCCCGAGTTAAAGAGGATTCGTCCCGGCAGGTTGGGCAGGTCGAGCCACAGCACCTTGCCGATGTTGAGGGGCACGAAACAGAGCATCACCACGTTGCACGCGAACAACAGCCGCGCCCGCAGCCGCGCAAAAGCGGAGTGTTCGGCATAGATCACATCGATCCAGGCAACCAATGGGGCAAGGCGTTGGAGCATGGGTGGTTCGGCACAAAAAGCGTCGGCGTCACGCGCGGCGATAATCTTCTGCGCAACAGCGGGTTTTAGAGGAAAGCGCGTAAAACCGGTTTCTTTAACCACAGATGAACACAGATAGACACAGATGGGCCGAACAAACGAAACGCGGCCGACACGGCCGCGGCTACACTTCGGATTCTCCTTCGCGTTCCTTCGCGCCCTGCTTCGCGGTCTCCCCCTATCCCTGCCTCTCGGGAATCTGTGTCTATCTGTGTTCATCTGTGGTTAAAAAAATCCTGCCTCTCGGATTCGCGGGTTGGAGTTGCGTCGGGCGGGTGAGGGGCGTCCTTTCATGCCGCTATGCGATTTTTGCGTTCGGGTTTTTGGAACGGAGGAAAACGAGGGCTGACCCTGCTGGCCGCGACCGCGGTCATCGCCGGTTCACTGCGCGCCGCCGATTTCGTCGCGGAGGATGCCGTGGCCGACGCCATGCCGCTGGTGCAGCGCACCTATCGCGCGATTCATGAGCATCCGGAGCTGGGTCTGCAGGAACACGCCACGCACGACCGGCTGATGCAGGAACTCACCGCGCTCGGCCTCACCCGCTTCGAGACCGTGGCCAAACTTCCCACCGCCGTCATCGCGGTCTGGGACAGTGGCCGTCCCGGGCCGACCATCGTGCTGCGCGCGGAGATGGATGCGCGACCCACCCAGGAGACGGCGAACAACGATCCGCGTTCGCAGATCGATGGCGTGATGCACAACTGCGGCCACGACGCCCACGCCGCCATGGTGCTGGGCGCCGCGCAGGTCATCACCCGCCACCCCGAGGCCTTCACCGGGCAGATCATTTTCCTCTTCCAACCCGCCGAGGAGATCCGCGGTGGCGCCGACGACATCGTGGCCGACGGCATCCTCAAACGCCTAGGCGTGCAGGCGGTGTTTGCCCAACACGTGGCGCCCAACCTGCCCGTCGGCACCGTCTCCTTCACCAGCGGCTCGACGCTGGCCGGCAGCAACTACTTCACCATCACGCTGCGCGGCAAAGGCTCCCACGCCGCCGTGCCGTTTGAGGGGGCCGACCTGCCGCTCGTGGCCGCCAAGGTCACGGAGGCGCTCGCCAGTTTTTCCGCCCGCCGCCTCGACGTGCTCAACCGCCCCGCGGTCGTGAGTGTGACCCAGATCGAAACCGGCAGCGCCAAAGCCCTCAACGTCGTGCCCAACGAGGCCACCGTCGCGGGCACCATCCGCGCTTTCATGGATGTCGACGAAGCGGCACCCGAGGGTGGCCCGAGCGTGCGCGCCCAACTCACCGCCATCCTCGACGGCCTCACCGCCGCTTACGGTGCGACCTACGACTTCAAACTGCGCAAGGGGTCTCCGCCCACCCGCAACGACGTGTCGCTCGAGCGCCAGATCCTGCCCGCGGTTAACGCCGCTTGGCCGGGCGTGCTGCAGGTGTCGACCCATCGCGGCATGTTTGCGGAGGACTTTTCCTATTACACCGGCGCCTTTCCCTGCCTCTATTTCGGCCTCGGTGTGACCGGACCGGATGGCCCGGCGGGCGGCGTGCACTCGGCGGAGTTTGCCCTCGATCCCGACGCGTTGGCCGTGGGCACGCGCTGGTTGGTGGAACTCGCCCAAGCCGCCGGCGCAACGCTGCCGGCTCAGCCGTAAGCCCCCTCCCTCTCTCCCCGCATGGCTGAGTCATCCCCGTTTGAGTCGCTCGAGGTGCGTCCGCTGGCGGCACCACGCAAGGTGCTCGATGCATCTGGCAACGTGCGCGAAGTGCCGGACGGTTGGGCGCTCCTGCCGCCCGGCGACGCCGCGCTGAGTCGGCGCATCAAGGCCGACGGTCCGTCGTGGACCGTGATCGAAAAGAAGGGCCGCAAACGGTTCTCGCACGGCATCTGGGCGCCGGCCGAACGCATCGCGGCGTTGCGTGCCGAGCGGGCGGCGGAGCAGGCCGACCCGGCTTACACGCGCAAACTCGAGGCCGGTCGCGCCCGGCGGGCGGTGGCCGAAGCGGCTTACGTCGAAGACTTCCGCGGCGCGATATTGGCCTACCTGGATTTTCACCCGCGTTACCAACTGATGGCGGCCGAGCTGGCCGATCGTATCACCCAGCACGCCACGCCGGTAGGCAGCGGCACGGTGGCGCGCACCCAGCGCATCCCGGTCGCGCAGCGTGCGGAGGCGGCGACCATCGCCTGGTTGCGCCACCAGACGACCGGCTACGACTCGATGTCCATCGCCCGCATCAAAGGCGAACGCCGGGCGGTGCGCCGCGAGTTGGCCCAGCGTTCGAAACAGTTGCTCGCTCGCTACCGCGAAGGCGCCGCCATCGACGTTACGCGCTGCCCCCTGCACGCGGCGTTGCGTGCGGGCACACCTTAACAAAAACGGGCGAACCGGAGAGGTTCGCCCGTGGTGTGGTGGGAAACTGGATACGCCCTTACTTCTTGGCGGGAGGTGGCGGCGGTTGCTCGGGGGAATCGGAGTCCGACGACGAGGTTGATTCGAGCATGTCGGGCAGCGTCTGCTTCCATTCCTCGGTGGCGGTCTGCACCACTTCATCGATGCGGTGGTGGTGGCGCACGTCCTGGAGTTTGGCCTTCACGGCGTCCTCGACGTAGGACTCATGCGAGAGCCCGATGTAGAGCGACACCACGATGAGCAGGAGCACGAACGCGAAGGGCAGGCCCGTCGTCACGGCAGCCGTCTGCAGGATGGTAAGACCACCACCCATGAGCAGCACGGCGGCGACCACGCCTTCCATCACCGCCCAGAACACGCGCTGCGGGATGGGGGAGTCGAGCTTGCCGCCGGAGGTGAGGTGATCGACGACCAGCGAACCGGAGTCGGATGAGGTGACGAAGAACACTGTCACCAGGATGATGGCGATGAAGCTGAGCACCGCGCTGATCGGGAAATGGTCGAGCATGGCGAAGAGCGCCGTGGCGACGTTCTCGTTGACCGAGCTCAGAATATCGGCCGCACCGGAGAGCTGCAGCGAGAGCGCCGAGCCGCCGAAGACCGACATCCACACGAAGGACAACAGGCTGGGCACGATCATGACCCCGAGGATGAACTCACGCACGGTGCGGCCCTTGGAAATGCGGGCAATGAACATGCCCACAAACGGCGACCACGAAATCCACCAGGCCCAGTAGAAGACCGTCCAGCTGCCCTGCCAGTTGGTCCCGCGGAAGGTTTCCGTCCAGAGGCTCATCTCCGCGAAATTCTCGATGTAGAAACCGAGGCTTTGGGTGAAGCCGCTGAGGATGAAGATCGTCGGTCCCACGATGAGCACGAAGAGCATGAGCAGCGCGGCCAATCCCATGTTGAGCTCACTGAGAAACTTCACGCCCTTGTCCAAACCGGTGATGACCGACAAGGTGGCGAGGGCGGTGATGCCGGCAATGAGCGCGATCTGAATCCCGGGACTGATGGTGAGGCCGAAGAGCGCGTTGAGGCCGGCGTTGACCTGTGCGACGCCGAGCCCGAGCGAGGTGGCCAGACCCATGAGCGTGGCGAGCACCGAGAGGATATCGATCACGTTGCCCCAGAACCCGTAGATGCGATCGCCGAGCAACGGGTAGAAGATCGAGCGGATGGTGAGCGGCAGGCCGCGGTTGTAGGAAAAGAACGCGAGGCCCAGCGCGACGATGGCGTAGATGGCCCACGGGTGCAGGCCCCAGTGGAAGAAGGTCGTGCCCATGGCGGCCTGCGCGGCCTCGGGGGATTGGCTTTCGATGCCGCCAAACATTGGCGACGGGGAGTCGAAGTGGAACATCGGTTCGCCGACGCTCCAGAACATCAGGCCGATGCCCATGCCGGCGCTGAGCAGCATGGCATACCAGGCTTGGGTGGTGAACTCGGGGCGGGCGTCCTTGCCGCCGATGCGGATGCGACCGAAGCGACCGAAGGCGAAGAACGCGCAGGCGCCGATGAAGACGTTGGCGGCGAGGATGAAGAACCAGCCGAAGGTCGACGAGATCCAGGCGAGGAAGCCGCCGGCGAGCTCGGCGGCCTTGTCGTGGAACATGAGCGAGAGGGTGATGA
Organism: Actomonas aquatica; assembly: GCF_019679435.2. Taxonomy (NCBI): domain Bacteria; kingdom Pseudomonadati; phylum Verrucomicrobiota; class Opitutia; order Opitutales; family Opitutaceae; genus Actomonas; species Actomonas aquatica. The sequence goes on along the minus strand of NZ_CP139781.1, from coordinate 3,729,758 downwards.
ACACCGCCAGCAGGAAGACCGAGGTGACGGTCACCTCCGGATGGATGTCGAAACCGAAGCGGCTCCAGTTGCCGGCGCCGGGTTCGCGGGCGGGTTTGCCGTCGAGCAGGGTGGCGGTCGGGCGGATCTGCAGACCGCGGAACTGCTCGCGCTCGGCGATGGCCTTGGCGCGGGCGACCTTTTCGGCGTGGCGTAGTTTTTCCGCCAGCGTGCGCTTGGGTTTTTCGGGATTGGGTGATGCTTTCATAGAAGTAGTTTAAATATGGATACGACGGGTCGTGGGGCGACGGGTCGTGGGGCGGCGGGCGCGGGGAGAAACGGCGCGAACGCCGGGACGGCCACTTAGTAGTAGTAGCCGAAGTTGAGGTTGTAGCGGGTGAGCCAGCGGGCGTTGGGGTTGGCGCCGAAGCGGCTGTTGAAGCCGCCGAGATTGCCCACGAAGTCGTTGCCGTTGGAGCGCGCCACCTCGGTGTAGATATACCAGCCGCCGTGCGCCCAGGCGACGCCGTAGGTGAGCAGCTCGCTGTCGTTGAAGCCGGCCTCGCGCTTGTTGATCGAGCTGTATTCGAGGTAGGGCACGAGGTAGTCGAGCCAGGCGATGGTCGGGGTCTGCAGGGTGTAGCTCAGCGAGGCCGAGCCGAGCCAGGCGTCGGCGGCGAGGGTTGTCGGGAAGTCGTAGGCGCCAAACTGCACCAACGTGTCGGTGCCGAGCGGTTGGGCGGCGTCGACGTTGAGGCGGTAGGTGGTGAGCTGGGCGGCGAACGTCCAGTTCTGCCAGCGGGCGGTGGGGTGGAAGGAGAAGGCGTAGTGATCGCCGTCATCCTGCGGGCCGTAGCTGTGCAGCTGGCCCCATTGGGCGGAGGCACCGACGTCGAAGCTCCACTCGCCGGCGGTGAAGTGGCGGATGGCGCGGGCGTTGAACTGGTTGCGCTCGCCGTAGCCCGAGCCGGATTCGTTGACGACGTCGTAGGAGTAGCGGGCACTGTCGCGGGTGGAGCCGGACCAGGAGCCCTCGTCGGACACGTAGTAGGCGACGTCGAAGTCCCAGTCGCCGCGCGTGCCGCTGTATTTCACGCCGAGGTCCATATCGTCGGCGAGGCCGACGTAGTAATGTTGGTCAAAGAACCAACTCTGGGAGATGCCGTAGGGGCCGGGGCCGAAGGGCACGCGGTTGACGCCGACTTGCAGGGTGTCGGCGTTCTCGAATTCGTAGCCGATCCAGCCGGTGTGTAGGAAGTGGTAGCTGTCGTTGCCGTAGTAGCCGCGGAACATGCGGTATTCGGCTTTGGCACTCCACGGGCCGCGGGCGTAGTCGACATTCACACGAAAGGTGTCGAGCGCGACCGCGCCGTTGCCGGCCGCGTCGGCGGCGGTGGCGGGGCTGTTGTCGGTGTAGTCGCCGCCGTAGTAATTCACGCGCACGGCGCCACCGATGCGCAGACCTTCGAGGGCCGGGAAGAGCGGTTTCGTCGCGGGGGCCGGATCCGGCTCGGGGTCGGGCGCCATGGTTGCGGCGACACTGGCGGAGCCGGCGGCCGTTTCGTGGGCGGCGAGCGCGGCTTGGGCTTGGCTCAGCTCGGCCTGGAGGCGAGCGACTTCGGCTTTGAGAGCCTCGACCTCGGCCGTGGTTGCAGCGTCCTGCGCCGCGGCGGGTAGGCAGAGCGCCGCGCCGCAGAGGCCGGAGAGAACGGGAAGAAGGCGGATAAGCTTCATGGGTTTTTAGGTCAGTGGATGCATGGATACCACGTGCCGCCAAAGATGCGCCGACGAGGTCGGCGCGACGTTCCGGTTGTCCTCGAGTGCCTGGGACCCTCAACAAACGAGGCGGGCAAGGATGCCGCCGCAGACAGGGTCACGGGCCGGCGAGCCGAAGCTCAGGGCCGCAGGCGAAAGGTGGTTTCGAGGAAAGTTGGAAGGCTGGAAGGCGGAACGATTCGCGCGATGCGAGGATGACAAAGATTCACCCATCCCTGTGGGGGGCAACCTTCGAGTGCCTTTTGCGCCAAGATCCGCGACGGAACTCGCTAAATATGAGCCATATAGGACGGAAAACCCTGCGCGCCGGGCGGGGGCGGCTCAGATATCCAGCTGCTGGCGGGCCCACGCGAGCACGCCGGCACAGCCATCCTCTAGCAGATCGAGCACGTGCTCGAAGCCCTGCGGGCCGCCGTAGTAGGGGTCGGGCACCTCGGTCTCGTCGTGCTCGGAGCAGAAGCTACAAAAAGCCCGCACCTTGGCGCGGTCGGCCGCGGTGGCGGCGAGCGCCAACACGTTGCGGCGGTTGTCCTCGTCCATGGTCAGGATGAGGTCGAAGTCGGCAAAATCGTCGGCGGTGAACTGCCGGGCGCGGCTGGTCAGATCGTAGCCGCGTTGGGCGGCGGCGCGGCGCATGCGCGCATCGGCGCGTTCTCCCGCGTGCATGCCGATGGTGCCGGCGGAATCGATGGAAATGCGGTCGGCTAGTCCGGCTTCGGCGACCACGCGGATCAGCACGCCCTCACCGGCCGGCGAGCGACAGATATTGCCCATGCAGACAAACAGAATGCGAAGCGGTGAGGCGGAGGAGGACATGGCGAACGGAAGTCAAAGCGGAGCAAAAACAAGGCCGAGCGGAACCAGACCGCGCCCAGCCGAAAACAAAGCCTCACCCTAGCCATCCGCCCGGCCCGCACCAGCCCCCATTCGCCCCGACGGCCCGGCAAACGTGTCACCTAATAGGTGACACGTTTTTCGAGGCGGAAATTTGTAGGGAAACGTGTAAAAAGCTACCTATAAACCAAAAGTGAAATCTATGGGCTGGGTTTAATTGTAAAATTGTCACCTAATGGGTGACAACTTTGTTGGGGCGGGGGTTGGGGGTGGGGTGGATTTGGTGCGGAGGACGAGGACGGTGCCGGCGATGCTGAGGGCGACACCGGCGAAGGTGGCGAGGTGCCATTGCAGGCCTTCGAAGAGGGTGGAGAGCACGATGGCGACGATGGGGATGGCGGCGGCGGTGTAGCCGGCGCGGTCGGCCCCGATGTGGCGGACCAGGGTGAGGTAGGCCCCGAAGGCGACGACGGAGCCAAAAAACGCCAGGTAGAGCAGCGAGCTGATGTAGGCGAAGGAGGGATCGAAGGTGAAGGCCTGGCCGCGCGCCGCGGCGTAGAGCGCCACCAGGACCGCGCCGTAGAGCATGCTGAAGGCGTTGGCCTGCAGGATGGGCAAGTTGCGGCGCTGATGGTGGGCGGCCATGATGTTGCCGAGAGAGGCGGAGATCGTGGACAGGCCGGCGAGCATGGCACCGAGCATCACACTGCCGCTGGCGTGGCTGGTGCGAATCTCCGGCAACAGCACCAGCACGACCCCGGCGAAGCCCAGCAAGGCTCCCGCCACGGTCGCGGGGCGGATGCGGGTGCCGAAGAAGAGGCGGGCGGCCGCGATGTTGCAGAAGACCAGCAGCGAGAAGATGAGCGCGACGAGGCCGGAGCTGATCTGTTCTTCGGCGAAGTAAACCAGCACGTAGTTGAGGCCGAAGAGCAGCAGGCCCTGCAGGGCAAAGGTGCTGTGGACGCGGGCGGGGTAGCGCAGCGGCAGGCGGCGGAAGGCGCACCAAGCGAAAAGCAACGCAGCCGCCAGACCGAAGCGGTAGGCGACGGACACCTCGGCCGGAACGGTGCCGAGTTGGAAGGTGATCACCAGCCAGGTGGAACCCCAGATGAGGACCGAGGTGAGGAAGAGGCCGACGGTGTTCATGTGCTGAAATGAACGGACCTATTGTGCCGGTCCTCAACACGGACGACACGCGCGCAGCGATACAGTTGCGCAGGTGATAGGGTGGAACAGTGGCGGTAGGCGGTAGGCGGGTGGAGGGTGGAGGGCTTGGGGTGGACCGTGGCCTCCGGACGCGGTCAGGCGGAGGGACGGGCGCGGAAGGTGGCCGAGGGGCAACGCGACGCGGCCCGGAGGCTTGCCCGCCTCGGGCGGGTCCACGTCCACCTTTGGAAGGAAGCGGTCCCGTCTGGTCTCAGCTGTGCAGCTCGGGGAAGAAGAGGGGGGCGCTGAGGGCGAGGCCGTCGGCGACGCTGGTGAACTCGTGTCCGTCGCGAATCTTCTCCAGGCCGAAACGTTCGATGAGTTCCTGGCGGAGTTTGAAGATGAGCGAGGTGCCGCCGGTGAGGAAGACGGTCTCGATGTCGGCTGGGCCGAGCGCGGCGTCGGTGAGGAAGCGGTCGAGGTAGCCGGTGATCTGTTCGGTGAGGTCGGCCGACTGGCGGTTGAACTGCGAGCGCGTCATGCGCAGGTGCAGCGGGATGCGCGGGTGGTCAAAATCGATGGGCGTGGTGACGCCGGTGGTGAGGGCGATCTTGGCGGCTTCGAGGACCTGAAAGAGAGCGAAACCTTGGTTTTCTTTGATGAGGGCGCGGAAGCGGTCAAAGGCGGCCGGGTCGCTGGAGAGGCCGGTCATGCGCCAGAGGAAGTCGAGTTTCTTGGGGTTGTTGAGAAACACGATTTGGTCCCATTGGCAGATGGTGCGGTAGAGCGAATCAGGCACCTCTATCTCCTTGCCCCAGCTCTTGTAGGTGGCGCCGCGGCCGAGCAGTGGGGTGATTTTGTGCCACATGGTGGCGGCGTCGTATTTGTTGCCGGCAACGGGTAGGCCGCCGGTGGCGAGGATGTCGCTGGCGCGGTCGGTGAGGCCCTGGCGGCGCGGGTCGAGTTGCACGACGGTGAAGTCGGACGTGCCGCCACCGAAGTCGGCCACCAACACGCGTTCGGGGTGGTCGATGCGCGACTCGTAGGCGAAGGCGGCGGCGATGGGTTCGTATTGGAAGCGGATCTCGGTGAAGCCGGCGAGGTGGGCGGCGGCGCGGAGGCGGTCTTCGGCGAGTTGATCGGCGGTCGGGTCCTCGGCGAAGACGGCGGGGCGGCCGAGGATGACGTGTTTGCCATCCTGACCGGTGACGGCGTCGGCGCGTTGTTTGAAGTGGGTGAGGAAGATCGCGATGAGTTCCTCGAGGGTGTAGGCCTCGTTGTTGACGACCGTGTGGGTGAAGGAGGCGTAGGGCAGGATCGTCTTGATGGCCTGGAAGAGGCGGCCGCGCATACCGTCGTCGACGTAGCGGCGGCGGGCCTCGTTGCCGAGGAAGGGGGTGATCTTGCGCAGGGCGTAGGGGAAGTAGAGGAACGAGGCCTCGACCTGCGCGATGCGCGGGTCACGCACGAGTTGGCGGCGGGTGGCGTTCCAGATGGTGACGGCCGAGTTGCTGGTGCCGAAATCGATGCCGTAGATGAAGGTGTCCGGGTTCATGGTGCGGACCGGGGAAGGCCAACGCCGAACGCGGTTGGGGCAAGCGCCAATATGGTGGTGGCAGGCGGATGGGAGGTGGACCGTGGCCTCCGGACGCGGTCAGGCGGTAGGACGGGCGCGGATGGCTGGGAGCTGGGGGCTGGGGGCCGAGAGGCAACGTGACGCGGTCCGGAGGCCCGCGTCCACCTTTTGGAGGAAGCGGGAGGGGGCTTGAGGTGGACCGTGGCCTCCGGACGCGGTCGGGCTGCGGGCGCTCAGGCCTTTTTGACGAAGCAGGACTTCAGGGCCATGGCGACGCCGTCGACTTTGCAATCGATGTCGTGGTCGGCGTCGACGAGGCGGATGTTTTTGCCCTTGGAGCCACCTTTCAGGACCTGGCTGGAGCCGCGGAGTTTGAGGTCTTTAATGAGGATGACGTCGTCGCCGTCCTGCAGCTCGGTGCCGTGGGCGTCGCGCCAGACTTTGGCGGCGGCGGCGACCTCGCGGGGCCATTCGTGGCCGCACGTGACGCACTCCCAGTGCTCATCGTGCGGCAGGACATCGTCCATCGTGCAAACGGGGCAGGCGGGTGTGGTGCTGGTGGCGTCGTCGCTCATGGAACCGGAAGCACTGCACGCAAAAGCGGCGCTCGTAACGCAAAAACGAGCGCCGCCTCGGCGGGGTTGTGAACCGGTCGGGTGGGTCTCAGCTCATGCTGTGCAGGCCGACGACGTTGCCCTCGGGGTCGCTGAAGATGGCAATAAAGCCATGCGGCGGGATGGGGAACTTGGGGCGGATGACGTGTCCGCCGGCGGCTGGGATGCGCTCGAGCACGGCGTCGAGTTGGCCTTCGACGTTGAGGTAAACGAGGGTGCCGCCGGGGCCGGGCGCGCAGCCGTCCATCTTGGTGAGGGCGCCGCCGACACCCTTTTCGAGGTCGCAGGGCAGGATCGCCATTTGGGAGCCTTCCATGGCGGAGAGCTCAAGCTCCTGACCGAGGATGGCGGTGTAGAAGGTGCGGGCGCGGTCGAAGTCGCTGACGTAGATTTCGAACCAATTGAGGGCGTTGATCTGACTCATAAGGGGAGGTTGATTTTGGGTTGTGCATGCGCCCGTCGTTGGGCGTGGCGGCACTCTCGCACGGCGGCGTGACAACCCTATGTCAGCAGCGAATCCGCCCCGGAGATTGCGCTGGGCGGGTGGGCGGACCACGGTGGCGACCTTGAAAGCGAAGACGGTAAATCCTTTCCGCCGGGTGGCGGCCTATCTGTTGCGTTATCGCGCGTTGTTTGCGCTCACCATCGCACTGGCGGTGGGCAGCACTCTGTTCCTGGTGTCGATCCCGCAGGTCATCAAATGGATCGTCGACGAGGTGATCGCGGCGGGGCGACGCGACCTCCTGCTCTGGGGCGTGGGCGCGCTGACGGGCTGTTATTTCCTGCGCGATGCCTTCAACTCCCTGCGTATCCGGGTGAACAATACGCTGGAGCAGAAGGTGCTGGTCGACCTGCGCGGTGACCTGCACTCGCGCCTGCTCGAGCTGCCGGTGGGCTACTACGACAAGCGCCAGACCGGCGAGATCGCCTCCCGCGTGATCGAGGATGTGCAGAACGTGGAGCGCGCGCTGCTCGACGGCACCGAGCAGGGCATCGTGGCGCTGCTCACGCTGGTGGGCATCAGTGGCATCCTCTTCGTGCAACAGCCGCTGCTGGCCGCGCTGGTGCTGGCCCCTTTGCCTTTTGTGGTGTGGATGGGCCGGCGCCACTTCAAGGTGGGCCGCGTGTTGTGGAAGGACACCCGCGAGGCGGCGGGCGCGCTCAATGGTCTGTTGATGGAAAACATCTCCGGTCATCGGCTCATCAGCTCCTTCTCGCTGGCCGATCGTGAACGCGGGCGGTTTCGCGATGCCTCGCACACCCTGCGCGACACCACGCTCAAGGCCATGTTTCGCTGGTCGCTGCACGGGCCGGGGACCAATTTTCTGAGCAGTCTCGGCGCGGTTGCGGTGATGGGTGTGGGCGGCCTGCTGCTGATACAGAGCAACGCCACCGGCGGTGACTTTTCGCTGGGCGATTTCATCTCCTTTTTCGCTTACTGCACGCTGGTTTACGAGCCGGTGAGCCGGCTGAATCAGCTCAACCAAATGCTGGCGTCGGCGCGGGCTTCGAGTGACCGCGTGTTTGAGATTCTGGACCACCCGGTGGAAATCGAATCGCCGCCGAACCCGAAGCCCTTCCCGGCGGGGGTGCCCGAGGTGCGCTACGAAAACGTGAGTTACGGTTACCCGGAGCGGCCGCCGATTCTAAAGGATTTTTCGCTCACGTTGCCGGCGGGCAAAGTCACGGCGTTGGTGGGTCACACCGGCGCCGGCAAGACGACCTTGGCCAACCTGTTGCTGCGTTATTACGACGTCACGGCGGGCGGCGTTTCGCTGGGTGGCGTGGATGTGCGCGAGTTGGACCTGAACACGATTCGCGAGCAGATCGGTCTCGTGGCGCAGGAGCCGTTTTTGTTCAACGGCACGGTCGCGGATAACCTGCGCTTGGCGCGACCGAGCGCGAGTGACGCCGACCTTGAAACGGCGCTCAAGGCGGCTGCGGCGTGGGAGTTTGTCAACCGACTGCCGGACGGCATCGAGACGGAGATCGGCGAGCGCGGTGTGCGGCTTTCGCAGGGCGAGAAGCAGCGCCTCACCATCGCACGCGTGATCCTGCGCAACCCGCCGCTGGTGATCCTCGATGAAGCCACCGCGAGCGTGGATACGATCACCGAGAATGCGATTCAGCGCGCCCTCGCCACGCTAGTGCAGGAGCGCACGACGCTGGTAATTGCGCACCGTTTGAGCACCGTGCGCCGGGCTGACCAGATCGTGGTGCTGGCGCATGGCCGCATCGTCGAAAAGGGCACGCACGATGAGCTCATCGCGAAGGATGATGGTGCTTACGCCAAGTTGTGGCGCGCGCAGGCGCAGGCCGATCAACAGGCGTTCGAGTCGCTGAGCGAGTTGTAAGGTGGGGGATGTCGGGCGTAAAGCCCGACCCACATTTGAGCTGTGGCACGGTGCCTTATTGTGGGTCGGGCTTTACGCCCGACGTCGTTTGCCGTTGAGAAGTGGCCATGTCCTCAACCCCGCCGCAGGTCATCTTCACTACGCCACGCCTGCGCGTGCGGCGGCTGACCGTGGATGACTTTGACGCGATGTATGCGGCCTACAGTGATCCGGTGGCGATGCGTTATGTCGACGACGGTCAACCCATCACGCGCGAGGACACGATGCGATGGATCGAGCTCACGCTGAGTCGTTACGAGACGCACGGCTACGGCATGTCGTTGGCGGAGTCGCGGGCGGACGACAGCGCGGTGGTTGGCTTCGTGGGGCTGGTGCATCCGGGTGGCCAACCGGAGCCCGAGCTCAAATACACCCTGCGGCAGGCGTATTGGGGAAAGGGATACGCCACGGAGTTGGCGCAGGGCATGATGGCCCATGCGCGCGACGACCTGAGGCTGCGCGAGGTGATTTCGACGATCAATCCCGGGCACACTGTCTCACGGCGCGTGTTGGCGAAGGCCGGATTTCGGTTCGATCACCTCCGCGCGGAGGATGACGGAGAGTCGACCGAGGTGCTGGTCTGGCGGGCGAACGTTGTTTAAGCGGCGGTGGCGGTGCCGGTGCGGCGGCGGCGCCAGAGGACCGTGCCGAGGATGGCGGCGCCGACGAGGAGACCGTAGGTGGAGGGCTCGGGCACGGCGGAAAGCGACGCGCTGAGGTAGTTGGCTCCGCTGAGGGAGCTCACGTTCACGGTCGGGTCGGAGAGCGAGACGATTTCCCAGCCGAGGGTGCCGTCGATCCAACCGTCGAGGTCGGTGACGCCGGCGTGATTGAGGCTGAGCTGAATCTGTCCGGACATGCCGGTGGTGAAGGAGAGCGTGGCGCCGGGCGTGAGGGTCAGCGCGATATCGGCGGTGCTGATGTTGTTGAGGGCGCCGGCCTGGGTGGAGGTGTTGTAATACCAGGTGTAGGTCGGATCATCGAGCATGCTGGTGTCGAACCGGATGGTGGTGGCGACCTTGGCCCAGTTGTTGACGGCCTCGGGGGCGTCGGTGCCGAGGTCGAGGGTCGAGGTCAGGCGCAGCACGAGGTCGAGGTTGCTGGTGTGATCGAAGGAGAGCGTGTCGGCGACGATGTAGCTGAAGTTAAAGTCGCCGCCGCCGCTGCGCGTGGGGGAGTTGGCGTCCATGGCGACGTCGAGGGTCAGCGCGTTCATGGTGAAGACGCCGTTGGCGGTGAGGTGGGTGGTCGCGTCGGAGACGAAGGCCTGTGGCAGCAGCGATCCGGAGCGGTCGAGCGTGAAGCTGGGCACGGTGTTGTCGCTGACCTGGCCGAAAGCCGGGATGAAGTTGGAGTTGAAGAAGCCGGTCAGCGACTGGGCGGGGAGGGTGGTCGTGAGAGCGAGGCAGGAGGCGACGACGGCGAGGCCGCCGCACAGTCGGGTGCGCGAAGAGAGACGCATCATGGTGAAGTAGTTGGGAAGGACGGCGGTTTGGGCGCCGGTGATTAGGTTCGCGCTCAGCCTAGCGGGCGCGGTGGGGCGGCCCAATGGGTGACCTTACCCAATTTTGTCCGTGGTGTCCTCGAGCCAGGCGGCGTAGCGGGCGATGACGCGGGTGCGGCAGTCGATGCCGAGTTTGGCGAGCAGGTTGCTCACGTGGCGGTCGACGGTGCGGGTGGAGATGCCGAGGCGCAGGCCGATCTCGCTGTTACTGAGGCCGCGGCAGAGCCATTGCATGGTTTCAAATTCGCGTCCGGAGAGGGTCTGCATGAGACGCACCCGGACGTGGCGGGACTCGCGGGCGTGCTCGTCGGCTTGGCGCTGCAGGGTGTATTGGCGGGCGAGGATGTGTCCGCGCAGGATGGCGGCCTTGAGGTGCTCGGTCGGGGTGAACAGGCGATGGCTGTGAAAGGTGAGCAGGATGCCGCCGGCGTGAGCGATGGAGATCTGCATGATCAACTGATCCTCGATCTGCAGGGGCGCGGCCACTTCATGGTAAAAGGGCAACGCCCGAAACGTGTCCTCGGCGACGTGCTCCCGGGTGCGTTCCACGGTCTCGACGCGGCGGACGGTGCCGGACTCAAAGTCGATGTAGTGGCGAAACAGCGGGTGGCTGGGCAGGGTGCGGTTGAGGGCGTCGACCAGCGGCGCGATGCGGGAGGCGTAGGCGGGGGAGTTGGCCACCCGCACCATGTGCATGTGCTGGTCGTGGACGTTCCAGCTGGCGAAATCGGCGCCCAAAAACTGGGTAAGCGGGCCGAGCACAAAGTCCTCGAAGGCTTCCGGGGTTTCGAGGGCGTGCAGGACGAGGATGATCCGATCGAGTTCCACCCATTCCGCGGGTGAGAGGGAGCCGGTTGTCGGGGTGGTGGTGGCGGCGCGGTGGGCCAGAGCCTGCTGGGTGGCGGAATCGAGGGGCGAAAAAGGCGCGCGGCTCATGGAAAAAGCGGGGAGCTTCACGAGGGTCTGGCGGCGGGCAAGACCCAAGACGGGGTCGCGCGAAAATCGTCGGCGCGCCTCTGCGGTTGACCCATCGGCGGGTGTTCGGCTCCGTCGTTCGCCCCGTCCATGAAAGTTGTTATTGCCGAAAAACCCTCCGTCGCGCGCGACCTCGCCCAGCATCTGGGCGCGACCACCCGCGGCAATGGGTTCATCGAGGGCAATGGCTGGGTGGTGACCTGGGCCTTTGGCCACCTCATCGAGCTCTGCGAGCCGGAGGACTACACCCTCGATTGGAAACCGTGGCGGCTCTCGGCGCTGCCGATCATCCCGGAGGAATTTAAGCTACGGCCGCGCTCCGATGGTTCGGCCTCCGAACAACTCGCGACCATCAAACGCCATTTCGACGCGGCCGAGGAGATCATCTGCGCGACGGATGCCGGGCGCGAGGGAGAGCTCATCTTTCGCTACATCCTGACCTGGGCGGGACCGGAGGCGGCGGCCAAACCGATCAAGCGGCTCTGGATCAGTTCGCTCACCGACGACGCCATCCGCAAGGGCTTCGCCGAGCTCAAATCCGCCACCGATTACGACCACCTCTACGCGGCCGCACGTTGCCGCAGTGAGGCCGATTGGATCGTGGGCATGAACGCCACGCGCTTTTTCACCGTCGAGTATGGCAAACGCAGCCTGCTGCTGAGCCTGGGCCGCGTGCAGACGCCGATTCTGGCGCTCATCGTGGGGCGCGATCTGGAGGTGGAGCACTTCAAGCCGCAGACTTTTTGGGAGGTCAAAACGGTCTGCCGCGGTGCGACCTTCAAACACACCGGCGGCAAGTTCGACGACGAGGCCAAGGCGCAGGCGATCATCGACAAGGTCACCGGGCAGGAACTCGTCATCACCAGCGTCGCGAAGAAGAACGCGCTGGCGCATCCGCCGTTGCTCTTCGACCTCACCAGCCTGCAGCGCGAGATGAACAAACGCCACGGCTTCACGGCGGATCACACCCTCAAGCTCGCGCAGTCGCTCTACGAGTCGAAGCACCTCACTTACCCGCGCACCGACAGCACTTACCTGACGAGTGACCTGCAGCCGACGATCGCGCCGCTGCTCGAAAAACTGCGCGCGCTCAAACCGACCGAGATCGAGCCGCTCGACCTCACCGCGCTCAATTTCACCAAACGCATCATCGACGACAAAAAGGTCGCCGATCACCACGCCATCATTCCGACGACCGTGCTGGGCGATCGGCTGAGCGGCGACGAAGCGTTGCTCTACGATGCGGTGGTCACGCGGCTCATCGCGGTGTTTTATCCGTCGGCCGTGCGCGCGGTCACGACGGTCGAGGCGGAGGCCGCGCAGGAACCGTTTCGGGCGCGCGGCACGGTCATCGTCGACCTCGGTTGGGAGGCGCTTTACGCCAACGCGCCGGAGGTCAACGAGGACGACGACGAGCCGAAAAAAGCGAAGGGCAAAAAGAAGAGCGGTGGCGGCGGCGGCGACGATGGCGACGCGGAGGGCGACGAAGACGACGGCAAGCAGGTGTTGCCCGATTTCGCCGAGGGCGAACGCAATCCGCACGAGCCCGCGCTGAGCACCGGCAAAACCTCGGCGCCGAAGCGGTTCAACGAGGCCAGCCTGCTGTCGCTCATGGAGACGGCCGGTAAGATCGTGACCGACGAAACGCTGAAGGAAGCGTTGAAGGAAAAAGGCGTCGGCACGCCGGCCACGCGCGCGTCGATCATCGAGGTGCTGATCTCGCGCGGTTACGTGGAGCGCAAACGCAAGGCGCTCATCAGCACGCAGTCGGGCCGCGCACTCATTTCGCTGGTGCAGGACGATCGACTGAAGTCACCCGAGCTCACCGGCGAGTGGGAATACCGGCTCAAACAGATCGAGCGCGGCGCTTACGATCCGGCGCAGTTCATGCGCGAAGTGTGCGACTACACGCGCGAGATTTTGGCCAACAAGGCCGAGGCCACGATCGATTTAAAAAACCTAGGACCGTGTCCGCTCTGCCACGAGCCGGTGATGCGCGGACGCACGGGTTACGGGTGTTCGAAGTGGCGCGACGGCTGCAGCTTCGTGCTGCCGGGCGTGTTGTGGGAACTCGAGGTCACGCCGGTCTTGGCGCGCGAGATTCTCATCCACGGCAAGAGCCTCACGCCGCATCGTATCGTGGTGAACGGCAAGGCGAAGTTTGCGCACCTGCGTTTCACCAAGAAAGGCGAGCCGGCCTACGACCTCGCGCAGGTGGAAAAGAGCGACGCGAAGACGGATGCGTTTGGCCAGTGCCCGGAGTGCGCGGGCGACATCGTGGAAGGCAAGAAGGCCTATGGCTGCAGCAATTGGAAAAACGGTTGCCGCTTCGTCGTCTGGAAAACGATCGCGCGCAAAGAGATCACGCCGGACATCGTGCGACAGTTGCTGGAGCAGCGCGAAACGGAGGTGCTGAGCGGATTCACCTCAAAGGCCGGCAAGGCGTTCGATGCGAAGCTCAAGATCGTCGGCGGCGAAGTGAAGTTCGACTTCAGCGGGTGAAGCAGACCAATCAGTATCGCCACTGATTCGTAACAGTGGCGTGGCGTGGCTTGGAAGGTGCTTGGTTCTGAAAACGCTATCTCCTTCCGGTCGTGGGAATAGCGATTGCCCCCAACCTTCTATGCGTTCCCTCTAATGGCCTGGGTATCTCAGTGGTGTCCTTTCTTTCTGCCCGGGCGGGGTGGCTGCAACAGCAGCGGTTTCCGAGTTTGGTTCGGCGTTGGCGTCGCCTTGATGGGGGGAGGCTGCGCGACCTACAACCCGTTGACCAAAGATGCCGCGTTGCGGGTGGCGCAGGCCGATTACGCCGCCGCGAGTGGGGTGCACATCACGTTTCTGGGAAACTGCACCCTGTATCTGACGGACGGAACTACGAACCTGATGATTGATGGCTTTCTGTCGCGTCCGGGAGTCTTCCAGACGCTGGTGGGTCGGGTCGCACCCGACCCCGACGTGATCAGCCGGGAGTTGCAGTTGGCGCGTATTCAGGAACTCGATGCCGTGTTGGTCGGGCATGCCCATCACGACCATGCGTTGGACGCGCCTTGGGTGGCGAGTAAGACGGGGGCGGTTGTGATGGGGTCGAGGTCCTACGGCTTCATTCACGAAGGGGCGGCGGCGGCGACCGAGGTGGGTCCCTGGATCGAGGTGCCGCCGGCAGGCAGGACGGAGAGATTTGGGGCGTTCACCGTGACCTTCGTGCCGTCGGTCCATGTGGGCACGCATTCCGTGCTGCAGTCGGTCGTCGAGGGTCACATCGATCAACCTTTGGAAACCCCGGCGCACTACTCTCGCTTTAATTGTGGCGAGGTGTTCGCGCTCCACATCGAACACGAAACGCATGGTAGCGTTGCGATCTCAACGACTGCGGGATCGAAACCCGATCAGTTCAATGGTCGGGAGGCCGACGCCGTTTTTCTGGGAGTGGGTTTTCTGGCGAAGGAATCAGCGAAACTGCAGCAGCAGTATTGGCAGGCCAACGTGACCGACACCTGTGCCAAGACCGTGATCCCCATTCATTGGGACAACTTCAGTCGCAAACTGAAGCGTGGGTTGAAGCCCGCTCCGGTGGATAAAGTCGGGACGGCCTTTGCGTTTGTAAAACGAATGGCGAAGGCGGAGCAACGCACCGTGCGTATCATGGATCTGCGCGACACTGTGCTGTTGCAAAACCACGCTCTGATCACGGACGGCGACGTTCCGTGAGCTTAATTATCACCTGCAACCACATACCAAAAATGAACCAGTCCAACCTACCCTTGTTCCTGCGTGGTTTAGTTTTCGGTTCCGCCTGCGGACTCAGTGCATTCGTGCTCGCGGGGTGCCAGGGCCTCCCTGCGAAGGCGAACGCGCAGTCGGGTTCCGGGGTCAGTTCCAATCGGCTGCACCATATCGTTTCCGATTTCGACGGGGCGTATCGACCTTTCTATGACAACCAGTTGTTCGTGCGCTACGAGCAACCGTTTGAAAGGGGCACATCGGCTGAGAAACTCGCGATCATTCGAGGCCGGAACCAGGACCTTTTCTGTCATTTCGAGGCATTGCTCGATGACATTGAGGCGAACATGGAGGCGTCTCTGCAACGGCCGGATTACACCGGAGATCCCAAGACCCTGAAGGTGCTGCTGTGGCTGCACGGCGGTCTCAACAGTCCTTCGGGCATCGATGAGCTGCTCACCTCGGGTGGTAACCGGAACGAGTCCCTCCCGGATGGTCAGCGTGAGCGGATCCTCAATGCCGGATATTACCCGCTCTACATCAGCTGGCGATCTGGTGCCTTTGTCTCATTGCGAGATCGGTATTTTCGCGTGCGCAATGGCGGGCGAGCCCA
This sequence comes from Actomonas aquatica, assembly GCF_019679435.2. Taxonomy (NCBI): domain Bacteria; kingdom Pseudomonadati; phylum Verrucomicrobiota; class Opitutia; order Opitutales; family Opitutaceae; genus Actomonas; species Actomonas aquatica. Next base: position 3,714,628 of record NZ_CP139781.1, on the reverse strand, counting down.
AGGGCCGTTGGCTTATGTTCGGGCAGTGCCCTACCTGCTTACGGATACGATTACAGGAGTCGCCCAGCTGCCGGAGACCTTGTGGGACGGGGCGGCTGACCGGCTGGCGGAAAACCATCGCGGCGGTGCTTTGAAGCGGGATTGGGATGACGATCGTTGGAAGAAATACTTCTCGGATGGTGGGGCGGATGGGCCCCATCTCGCGCTCTGGGATGAACCCAATCGGGATTTGGGGCCGTGGGAAAACTTAGCCTATCAGACTCAGCTGATCGTTCCGGGAGTGACTCGTATTGCCACGACACCCGTTCTGCAGGGAATCGGAACACCCGCGTGGCAGATGATGCTACGGCGGTCCAAGAACGTGGTCACAATGGAAGCCGACGCCCTGAGCCTGGATGACGGTTATGGATTGCCGGAACTCGATTCAAGTTTGCGGGGGAACGGGGTGGCATCCGTGGTGGCATGGCGCCTGCAGGAGATTGAGAAGCGGCTTGGCGAAAAAGGCATTACTCTGGAGATCTATCTGCACGGACACAGCATGGGAGCGATCATCGCGAACGATCTGGTGCGGATGTATCCGGATCTGCCTTACAAGCGAATTGTGCACTTGGCCTCCGCCGACAGCGTGAGGAACTGGGTGGACAAGACGGAGCCTTATCTGCGCAAGCATCCGGAGACCGAGTTTTACAATCTGGTGCTGCACCCCGTGAATGAGGAGCGAGAGGATATCAGCATGGTGACGTTGTTGCCGGAGGGCAGTCTCCTGGTCTGGCTGGACTCCATGTTCACAAAGCCGGATCACGTCATGGATCGCCGTTCCGGGCGCTGGGACAACGCCAAGTATCTCCTCGCCAGTTATGCGAATATCGTAGAACAGCGCACTGGTTCCGTGGGCAAAGGCACTGAAGCCGAGCAGAATGCGGCGGCAGTGCGACTCAAGGTCTTCAACCTCGATCCTGATTCCAAAGATACCCCGCAAACTCACGGTGACTTCAAGGATAAGCCCTTCTGGGAAAAAGGGTTTTACTGGCAGTAGAGAGGTGACGCAAGCGGCGTGGCGCAAGACTGAGAGGCCACGGCGGTGAGGCAACGTTAGCGCGAGCAAGCTCGCAGCCTACATTCCGCTCCCGTAAACGCACTGTAGGCTGCGAGCTTGCTCGCGCTAACGGTGGCAGGTCCTTGATACGGCGGTGGGGCAAGGCGTTTGGACACAGAGGTCACGGAGGGGGGCACAGAGAGGGGAGTGCCGGCTTCAGCCGGCATTCGGTTGTGGGTGGCTGATGGGCCGGAGGAGTCGGCGGCTGAAGACCGCCGCTATGGGCATTGCCTCTCGGTCGGAATGATTGAAGCCGAGGCAGGGATGCCTCGGCCACGGCGGTGGGGCAACGGAGCGCGAGCAAGTTTACCCGCCTTTGGCGGCGCCGGAGGCGACCAGGGCTCGCAGCCTACAGTGCGTTGATGGACGTGGAATGTAGGCCGCGACCTTGGTCGCGCTAGCGTTGGAAGGGGGCGGCCGCTACGTTACGATTCGTAGCCCTGCACGCGTTCGAGGTCGGTCCAGGTGAACTCGTAGGGGCGGCCCCATTTGCGCATCTCGGCGGAGGCGTGGCTCTCGTCGCCGAGTTCGCCGGCAGTGGCCTCGGTGCTTTCGTCGGGGAGGATGTCGACGTCGATGTTCAGGCCGGTGACGCGGGCGATGCCGAAGGCGATCTTCATGTCGTCGCGCAGCTGGGCGCCGATGTTCACGATGTCGGCGGTGGCCTTGTCGATGGTGAGCAGCACCTGCAGTTGTTCGAGGTCGACGAGGAAGGCGGAGCCGTTGTCGGCGAGCACCTGGTAGGTGATGGTGTCGGCATCCTCGGCCACGACATCGATGGTGGAGTAGTCGAGGTATTCCCCGAGCGGACGCATGGGCTTTTTGCGGGGCTTGTTATTGCGGCGATCCTGGATGCGCTCGATGTCGTCGGCGGTGGGTTCGCGGCCATCCACGGCGAGCAGGGCCCAACGCTCGTGGTCGGGTTTCGACGGGTCGTAGCGTTCGAGGCGCGTTTCCTTGATGGAACCGTCGCGCTCCAGGATGCGGGTCTCCTGGGTGAAGGCGAGTTCACTGCCGCCGCGGTCCCAATTGCCGAGGGCCTCGATCAACAAGGGATCGGGGCCGGACGGTTGGGTGGCGCGAAGTGGAGTCCACGTCCCAACCGCCACCAGCAGCAGCAGGGCGAGGAAGGGTGAGCGGATTTTCATCGGAGGTGTTTCGATGGGTGTTTTCATAAAAAGTTCAGTCGGTGGCCTTGAAGCCGCGGTAGCGGATCATGCTCCAGTGGAAAAGGCCGTAGGCGATGAGACCGCCGCCGGTGGCCGCAAGCAGGGCGGTGCCGAAGGGTTGTTGCAGGAGGGTTTCCATCGACTTGGCCATGCCGCCGGTTTGCTCGGCAGAGGCATGCCAGGCGGCGCGGAAAAAGAGGGTGGCGGCGGTGAGCAACAGCAGCGCGCGGGCGGCGAAGCCGAGGCGACCGAGCAGCGTCGTTACAAATTGGATACGCCGGGACATGCGCTCGCGGGCGTAGTTCTCGCGGAAGCGGGCGTTGACCGCGCGCACGATGTTGGCGACGGCGATGGCCACGATGATCACGCCGACCAGCCCGACCAGCACCTGCCCCCACGGTTGTTGCAACAGCCAGCCGGTGGCGGCGTTGACGCGCTCGTTTTCGCTGCCGGCATCGGTGCCGCCGGCGCCCTGCCACAGAATCCAAATCGCGCGTCCGGCGAGGGCGAGATGGAGGCCGCCGATGAAGAGCAGCCCCACGCGCAGCGCGAGACCGGTGAGATGGTGGCCGATCTCGTCGGGGTCCCACACCGCCTGCACCACGCGCCAGCCCGCGAGCGAAATGAAACCGAGCGCGAGCAGACCGAGCAGGACGCCGCCGAAGGCGTGGCCGGCGATTTCCTGCAGTGCCGAACCGAGGCTTTCGGCTTCGCCGCCCATGCCGAGCGCCAACAACGTTGCGAGGGTGCCGACGACGATGTGGAGGAAGCCTTGCGCCCAAAAACCGAAGCCGGCGAGGGTGCGGATCCAGGGTCGCCAGGATTTTTTTGCGACCGGGTTTTCGTCCAAGTCGAACTCGGCCAGTTTTCGGGCGAACTGCGAATTTCCGGAGGAGCTACTCATGCAAATTGCCTTGGCGAAAATTCAGCGGAAAAGCGCGGTCACCGTGATGCCGATGCCGATCACGGACGTGGTGAGCAGCACCGCCTGGAGGCGCTTCTGGTTGGGCGGAGAAAGGCGGGCGTAGTGGCGTTGCAGCCAGCACACGACCGGCTGGAGTTTGAGTTCGGCGGCGTCGAGCAGGCGGGCCACCCAGCGGGACTCTTTGGCAAGTAGCCCACCACCAATGATAAAGAAAATCGTCGCCGGGCCGGGCGCGACGGTCAGCACGGCGCCGATGGCGACGAGAGTCAGCCCGATCACCCAGCGCAGAATGCGACGCCAGCTGAGCACCTGCAGCTGCTCCCGGCGGGAGTGGCGATAGCGCGCGATGAAGCGACGCCCGGGCGTGCCACGCTGCCAGTGCTGAAATTCGCGGGTGAGGCTTTCAACCATGCCTCCTTCTAACGCAGGCGGCGGACCGCGACCGGGAGGCGCCGATTCGGCCCATCATTGACGCGGCGGGAGATGAAATTGTATAAACAAATACCCCAAAACAAGATATGAAATTTCATACCCCTAAGTGCCTCTGGGCCGCGGGCTTGGCCGTGGCGATCTTGTGGACTGGTTGCCAAACCCCGCGCCAGCAAGTGACCGAGACGCCCGGCTGGTCACGCCTTCACGGTGGCCTGACCGATCTGCCACTGCTCACCGGGGCGGTGACGCGCTCCATCACACCGGAAAACATGACGGGCGAAAAGGGCCGCGCGGCGATGGCGATTCCGGATCCGAATCAGAAGGACCCGCCGATCTCCGCGCGGGCGGCCGATCACCTCGGCCAAGGCTGGAAGGTGCGGCCGTTCCTGCGGGTCAACGCGGGTCAGCAGGTGACGCTCATGGATGTGGAGGGGCCGGGTGTGATTCAGCACCTTTGGATGGTCGAGGGACTCAGCCGCGATCACGTGCTGCGTTTTTATTGGGACGACGAAACGACGCCCTCGATCGAAGTGCCGGCGCCGGACTTTTTTGGCGTGGGCCACGAACAGTTTGGCGCGATCGATTCGGCGGCGGTGACGGTGAATCCGAAGAACGCCTTAAACAGCTGGTGGCCGATGCCGTTTCGCGAACATGCGCGCATCACCTTCACCAACGAGGGCGACGAGGACCTCATGTTGCTCGCCTTCCAGATCACCTACGAGCTGCGGCCGGTGCCGGCCCATGCCGGTTACCTGCATGCGCAATGGCGCCGCGGGTGGTCCGGCGAGCAGAACCCCTACGTCATCCTCGACGGCGTGAAAGGGCAGGGACGTTACGTCGGCACGGTGTTGTCCTGGACCCAGCAGACCAACCAGAAGTGGTGGGGAGAGGGCGAAGTGAAATTCTTCATCGATGGCGACGATCGGTTTCCGACCATCAGCGGCACGGGGTTGGAGGACTACTTCCTCGGCAGCTGGGGTTTTCGGCAAAACTACCACACCGCCTACGCCGGTCACACGCTGGCGGAGGAGCGCGACAATCCGCTGCCCAACTTCTGGAACATGTATCGCTGGCACATCATGGACCCGATCAACTTCGCCGCGGACCTGAAGGTGACGGTGCAGGCGCTCGGTTGGAGTCCGACCAGCACCTATCTCAAACTCGACGACGACATCACCTCGGTCGCGCTCTGGTATCAGACCGAGCCGCACGCGCCGTTTCCGCCGCTGCCGAGCGCCGCCGAGCGTCAACCTGTGCCGGAGGCGGCCGCCGAAACCGAGCCTGCCCCTGATCCCGCCGCGCCGTGAGCGTCGCGCACGTCACCACATTCTCAATACAACCGCCATGACCCAAATCCCGACCCGACTCCGCCGCCGCTTCGCGCGTGCGCTTTCTCTCTTCCTGCTGGCCACCCCGTTCATTTCGGCGGCGCCGCCGCTGCAGCCGCGCAACCTCCTGGCGGGCCCGCCGGAGGCGCACCAACTGGGCAAGGACGTGCCCGGCATCCAGGCGGCGCTGGTGGCGCCCGGTGACTGGCAACCGTATCCCGTCGCGAGCGACCGGGCGGCGTGGGAGGCCATTCCGGCCGACCTGCGCGCGGGGTGGATCACGGCCGCCGAAACCGAGATCGGCAAAGCCTGGTCGGCGCTGCGCGCGACCGATTTCCTCGCCTACAAACGCGACGGCAAACGGGAACCGTTTCAGATCGAGCGGGCCGAGCGCCGCCGCCGTTTGCTGAAGCTCGTTATCGCGGAGTGTATGGAAGGGCAGGGGCGTTTCCTCGACTCGATCGCCGACGGCATCTGGGCAACCTGCGAAGAAACCTATTGGGGCGTATCGGCGCACGTCTTCATGCAGCGGGCGGGCAACGATCTGCCGGACGCGTCGGAGCCGACCGTCGATCTGTTCGCGGCCGAGACGGCGTCGATGTTGTCGTGGGTTTCCTACCTGATGGGACCGCAGCTCGACACGGTGTCGCCGATGCTGGTGAAGCGCATCCGTTACGAATGTGAGCGCCGCGTGCTCGAGCCCTGTTTTGAGCGCGCTGATTTCTGGTGGATGGGCTGGGACACGCAGGGTCATCCCATCAACAATTGGAACCCGTGGATTGTCTCCAATTGGATCTCCACCGCGCTCCTCCTCGAGGAAAACCCGGAGCGTCGCGCGCGCCACGTCGAGAAGGCGCAGCGCGTGATGGACATCTTCATCAACAGTTACCCGGAGGACGGTGGTTGTGATGAAGGCCCGGGGTATTGGGGGCGTGCCGGCGCGAGCATGTTTGATGCGCTGCAGTGGATGCACAGTGCGAGCGAAGGCCGCATCTCGATCTTCGACGAACCGCTGGTGCACAAGATGGGCCGCTACATCATGAGCGCCCACGTAGTCGACGACTGGTATGTGAACTTCGCCGATGCCCGCGCCAAGTTCTCTCCCGATGGCGCGTTGATCTACAACTACGGGCAGGCGGTCGATGATCCCGAGTTGTCGGCCTTCGGCGTGTGGGTGTGGCAGAACACCGACTACGAACCGGCGCAGGAAATCTCGATGGGCCGCGTGCTGCCGCAGCTCTTCCTCGCGCGCAAACTCAACGGACTGCAAGCCGCGGCGCCGCTGCTGCGCGACGTGTGGTTGCCCGACCTGCAGTTTATGGTCGCGCGTGATGCCGGCGGCACCTCCGACGGGCTCTACCTGGTCGCCAAAGGCGGGCACAACGACGAGAGCCACAACCACAACGACGTGGGGTCCTTCATTACCTACCTCGATGGTGAACCGCTCCTCATCGACGCCGGACCGGAAGCTTACAACGCGCGCACCTTCAGCGCGGAACGTTATGAGATTTGGACGATGCGTTCCGGGTGGCACAACGTGCCGCTCATCAACGGTGCCGAGGAAGCCGCCGGCCGCCATCACGCGGCGAGCGCCCTTTCCTACGAGGCGAACGACGAACGCGCGATCTTCGGCCTGGAGCTGGCCGGGGCGTATCCGGAGTCCGCGGGAATCACCTCGTGGCGCCGGGAGTTCGACTTGGAGCGCGGCGAAGCGTTGCGCATCAGCGACACCTACCAACTCACCGCACCGTCGCAGCCCAGCGAGCTGCATTACCTGACCCACCGACCGGTGGATGTGTCGCAGGCGGGCACGGTGCGCATCGGCGCAGCGCCGGGCGCTCCGGCGGCGCGGACCGCGGTGCTGAACTACGACGCCTCGCGTCTGCGGGCCGAGGTCGAGAGCCGCGAAGTGACCGACACCCGCCTGCGCGCCATGTGGGGCCCGGAGGTGCACCTCATCAAGTTGATCGAACGCGAAGTCAGCGCGACCGGCGCGCACACCGTCGAGATCCGTCCGGCGGTGGCGGCGCCGCGCTGATGCTTGTGCGCGCTCCGCTGGACAAACCGGCGTTCCCAGCGGAGCGTGACGCATGTCTCCCGATGACCATGCCACGGGTGCCGGCTGGAAGCTGGAGCACACCTACGCGGAACTGCCGACCTCGCTGTTTACTGAGATCGAGCCGACGCCGGTGTCGGCGCCGCGTTCGGTGGTGTTGAATGCTGCGCTCGCGGAGGCGCTGGGACTGGATCCGGCGGCGTTGGCCGGGGACGAAGGCGCGGCGATTTTTGCGGGCAATGCGTTGCCGCCGGACGCGCGACCGTTGGCGCAGGCTTACGCTGGGCACCAGTTTGGTCACCTCGTGGAACTGGGCGATGGGCGGGCGATTTTGTTGGGGGAACAACGCACGCCGGCGGGCGCGTTGCGGGATATTCAACTGAAGGGCTCCGGGCCAACGCCGTATTCACGTCGTGGAGACGGGCGGGCGGCGCTCGGGCCGATGTTGCGCGAGTATGTGATCAGCGAGGCCATGCACGCGCTGGGCATTCCCACCACGCGCAGTCTCGCGGTGGTGACGACGGGGGAGGAGATTTGGCGCGAAGCGGGCGCGATTCCGGGGGCCGTGCTCACGCGGGTGGCGGCGAGTCATCTGCGGGTGGGCACCTTTGTGCTGGCGGCGGCGCGGCGCGACGAGGCGGCGTTGCGGGCGCTCGTCGACTACACGGTGGAGCGACATTTTCCGGAGATCGCGGAGCAGGCCGACGAGGCGGAGCGGCCGTTGGCGTTGTTGGCGGCGGTCATCGCGCGTCAGGCCAAACTCGTGGCGCAGTGGATGAGTGTCGGCTTCGTGCATGGCGTGATGAACACCGACAACATGGCGCTCTCCGGTGAGACCATCGACTACGGGCCGTGTGCGTTTCTCGATGCCTATGATCCGGCGACGGTGTTCAGCTCGATCGACCGGCGCGGGCGGTATGCGTTTGGCAATCAGCCGGGGATCGCGGCGTGGAATCTGAGCCGGTTTGCCGAGACCTTGCTGCCGTTGATTGATGCGGGCGATGAGCAGGTCGCGGTGGAGCGGGCGACGGCGGTCTTGCACGGGTTTGCCGATCAGTATGACGCGCAGTGGTTGGCGCTGCACAATCGCAAGCTCGGTCTGTTCGGCGCGGAGGCGGAGGACGCGGCGCTGCATCGCGACATGTTGGCGTGGATGCAGGCGGGGAAGGCCGATTTCACGCGCACCTTTGCGGAGCTGGATCCGGCGGTGGAGCTGGCCGCGGGAGGCGATCCGGCGCGGGCCGCATGGCATCAGCGTTGGCGGGCGCGTTTGGCGCGGCAGGCGGAATCGGCGGAGGCGTCGGCGGCGCTGCGGGCGGCAAGCAACCCGACCGTCATCCCGCGCAATCATCTGGTCGAGGCGGCGCTAACGGCGGCGAGCGAGAGCGGCGACCTGGGGCCGTTTGATGAATTGTGCCGCGCGGTCACGCAGCCCTTTGCGCGCGGGGCGGAGGTGCCGACAAAATATCGCGAACCGGCGCCCGCCGAGGCCGGACCTTACGTGACGTTTTGCGGGACCTGATGGGGCAGGGCGGGGCGAGGTCGGTCGGCGTATCAGTCGGCGCTCGACCGATAGAGGGCCTGCACGGAATCACGCACGAGCACCACGAAGGTGAAGATCCCGAGGACGGTGCCAAAGGGGAAGGCGAGGCAGTTGAGGCCGGCGACGACCATGCTGTAGAGGCGATGGCGGCGCGCACCGAGGAAGGTGGCGGAAAGGAGATTGGCGACGATGGCGACCACAAACAGGAACCCCATCACCAGGTAGAACCATTTGAAGAGCGCGAAGAACTCCTCGGGCGGCGGGCCCGACGTCGACGCGTTGTTCTGCATCAGCTCGGGGTTGTTGATCAATGACTGGAGCAGGAACCAATGCCCGATGAGAAAGAGGATACCGAGACCGATGAAGCCTGACCACACGTAGTGGAAGATCCGCAGCAGTTTGAGTTGGTCACGATCGGCTTTCGTCGGGTCGGCGTTCGGCAGGGCAGGAGGAGGGGGCGGGGGCGTGGTCTGGCTCACGGAGTCAGAGTAAGACCGAGTGACGTGGCGTTGTCAGGCCTTTGCGGAGGTGACGCGCGACCGGATCGAACAGGTTTGCAAAAGAATCGCGTTGCGATGATCGGCCTAAGCGGTGAGCGCTTGGGGTCGTATAGTAAGAACTAGCTATGTCTGATACCCCGTCCTCTGCCTGCGAGCGTGCCGGTTTTGCCATCAATCCGGCCTTTGAGCGCGCGCTCTACGAAGCCCTCTTGGTCGCCTACGGCCGGATCCTCGCGAAATACAACGCCTTTGCCCAGGGCTCGATTCTGCGTGACGTGGGCAAGGAGGTCATCGCCTACCTCGGGCGTCACGGCTTCCCGCTGGACGAACAGGGTAACGCGGAGGACATGACCCGTCTCACCGAGTTGTTTGTGCAGAACGGCTTCGTGGAAAAACTCGACGTCGAGCCGGCCGAAGCGGGGGACAATTTCATCTGGCACAACCTCTACGGCCGCGATGCCTACCAGGAACTGCACGAGATCTCCGACAACCCGTTTCTCGCCTGCCCGCTCAATCTCGGGCTCTTCTATCTCGCCGAAAAACACGGCAAGTCGATGAAGCTGCATCGCAAGACGTTCGACCCCGCCAACAACGTCGTGGAGACGCAATACGAGGTCGTCGATCAAAGTGCGCCGAGTGATGGCGACGTCGATCCGCTGGTGATCGAGAACGCCCGTCTCTATCAGATCGCGCAGGAGCGCCTCGATAAACTCGAGCGCGCGCAGAAGGAGCTTCGCACCCTGCGCGGCATCCTGCCGGTGTGCTCCTGCTGCCGGAAAATTCGCGACGAACAAAACGAATGGCACGCCATGGAGAGCTACCTCTCCGAGCATTCTGACGCCAACTTCACCCACTGTTATTGCCCGGAGTGTGAAGCCAAGGCGCTGCGCGATATCGAATAATCATCGCGGCGTTACGTCGATGGGGAGCGGAACATCCGACGCCGGCCCGGCGCGTGGGCGCATTCGCTAAGCCAATGTTTGGCAGAGGATAACAACACGCGTGGTGCGGGCCGCCGCGCCGGTCGCTCGCGCCCGGACGACCGCCCCGACCGCGCCGGTCCGCCGATTTGCGCGCGGGAATTTTCTGCCCCTGTCGGGTTTGCGGAACAATTGGCGCATTGGGAAAGTGAGGCCGCTGCTTTCGCGGTGTGACCGTCCCCGGCGCGGCCTCCCCTTACACCCCCTGACACGCACCCCGCACGTCAACAAAACCTCCCCCATCATGACCCCCTACCTGCAACGTCACCCCGACGGGTCGCGACCGTGTTCGCGTCCTTTTACGGCCCTTGCCTTATCCACGCTTCTGGCGCTCGGCCTGGGTTCTGCCAGCGCGTTGGCGCAAACCACCACGTCCACTGCCGCCGAGGGTCCGGTCGTCGAACTCGATGAGTTTGTCGTTTCCGGTTCCTTCAAGGACAGCATGGAGCAGGCGCTCGCCGTGAAGCGCGCCAACGTCCAGATGGTCGACGCCATCGTGGCGGAAGACATCGGCAAATTTCCCGACAACAACGTCATCGAAGCCCTGCAACGCGTCACCGGTGTGCAGGTGACCAACCGCGGTGGCGGCGAGGTATCCACGGTTTCCATACGCGGCCTCAACGACATCACCACGACCATCAACGGTCGCAACATCTTCACCGCTTCCGGCCGTTCGGTCGCGCTGGCCGACATTCCGGCCTCGCTGCTGCGCCAGGTGGATGTGTTTAAAACCCGCTCCTCCGATCTCATCGAGTCGGGCATCGCCGGTGTCATCGACATTCGCACCCACCGCCCCTTCGACTTCGACGGACCCAAGATGGGCCTCGCCGTGCGCGGCATCTACCAGGACAAGAACGACGAGATCGACCCGAACATCAGCGCGCTCTTCAGCAACACCTGGAAGCTCGACAGCGGCGGCAAGTTCGGCGCGCTCGTCAATGTCTCCTACGCCGAGACCGACTACCGCGACCAGAGTGTCACCGCCGGCGCCATGGTGCCGTTTGTGACTGAAAATCCGCCGGCCGGTTGGGTGCCCTATGAACGCATTTTCCCGACCAACGGCCGCGTGTCCGAGAACCCCATCTGGCAGGCGGGTCTCGAGGCCGGTCTGCCGTTCACGGCGGGCTCGACCCTGCAGTTCAACGGGCAGCCGGTGGAGTATTACCTCTCCCGCGACGCCATCTTCGCCAGCGACTTCACCGGTCACCGCGAGCGTCCGGCCGTGAATGTCTCCCTGCAGTTCTCGCCCGACGAGCGCTCGAAATACACCTTCGAGGCCTTCTACAACGGCTACCGCAACGAGAGCTTCAACAGCCTGCTCTTCTCCTTCGCCGACTGGTGGGGTGCGCTCGGTGACAACCCCGAGGCCAACACCGTCGTGTATCCGGGCACCAACATCATCAAGTCCCGCGAGAACATCGGTTTCCCCTACGGTTTCATGAGCGGCGATTTGCGCACCGGTCAGACCGACAGCTACCTCTACGCTTTCACCGGCGAGTGGGCCATCACCGACAAGTTTAACCTCACCGCCGATCTGTCCTTCCAGGACACCGAGTTCTCCGAGGACTTCTTCGCCATGCGCACCGATCGCGTGCATCGCTGGCTCTCCGTTGACTTCAACTCCGGCGGCGGTTTCCCGGCCTTCAGCTTCGGTGACGATGCAGCCACCGCCGATGTCGACGAAAGCGACCTCACCAACCCCGCCCTCTGGAACATCGCGCAGCTCTACGACAACGCGATCTACCGCAAGGGCGACGCCGCCAGCCTCACGCTCGATGGCGACTATGAGGTCGGCAACGACTTCCTCCGCGCCCTCAAGTTCGGCGTGCGTTATGACAACCGCGGTGCCTCCGAAGGTGAGCGCACCCAGGACGCCCCGGGCCTTGGTCAGAACATGGCCAACTATCCCGAGCTCGTGCACATCAACAGCGGCTTCTTTGATGGTCGTTCCGACGTGCCGACCAGTTGGGCGGTGGCCGATGGTTACTACATCCGCGCCAACGCCGACGAAGTGCGCAACCTCTACAAGAGCACCGTCGCGCCCGATCTCGCGGTGGGCGACCAGCTCATCATGCGCGAGACCTTCAACGTCGATGAGACCACCATCGCCGCCTACCTCTCCGCCGACTTCGCCACCTACATCGGCGACCGTCGCCTCGATGGTCAGATCGGCCTGCGCTACGTCGACGTCGAGACCGACATGAACTTCACCGACCTCAACACGTCGGCGCAGTCAAGTGACTCGGCCTCCACCGATGACATCCTGCCCAGCCTCGTGGTGCGTTACGCCCTCACTGACAACCTCCGCCTGCGCGCCAGCTACGGCGAGACCCTGCGCCGGCCGAACTTCGTGCAGTTGAATCCAAATATCAACTACGTCGAGGACGTCACCAACATCGGCTACGGCACCGCCACCGGCGGCAACCCGAACCTCGCGCCCACCACCTCCAAGAACTACGACCTCGCCCTCGAGTGGTATTTCCAGGAGGCCAGCGCCATCTACGCCACGCTCTTCAAGCGCGAGATCGACGGCCTGGTGGTGAACTTCCGCAAGCGCGTCACCTTTGAGAACTACGACTACATTCTCAGCGCGCCGGACAACGCCTCCAACGGTGAGCTCACCGGTTTCGAACTCGGCTTCGTTTACTTCCCCGAGGACCTGCCCGGCCTGCTCGACGGCTTCGGTGTTCAGGCCAGTTACACGTCGCTCGATTCCGAGCAAAACATTCCGATCACCGACAGCGCCGGCAACGTCATCGGCGAGGATACCACGCCGTTCTTCGCGGTGTCCGACTCGTCCTACAGCGTGGTGCTCGCCTACGAGCGGCCCAAGTTCAGCGCCCGTCTCTCCTACGTCTGGCGCGAGGACTTCCTCAACAACTACGAGGCCGCCCTCTTCGCCAATCCGCTCGGCGTGTATCGCAAGCCGGAGACTTCCATGGACCTCCAGCTCAGCTACCGCGCGACCGACAAACTCACGCTCACCCTCGACGCCACCAACCTGACCGACGAGGCCTTCCAGAGCTACTACGAGTATCCCGACACCCACAACTTCGGGTCCTCCATCTACAGCACGACGATCGCGGTGGGTGCGCGTTACTCGTTCTGATTCCCCGGGGCGGCTTCGCGCCGCCCCACTCATGTTGGTTTATTCAGTATGCAGGTAATTGCGGGCGGCCCTCTCCATCGGGGGCCGCCCCTTTTTTGAGCTGAACCGCAGGTCCCGTCCGCCATGAACCGTCTTTGCCTCCTCCCTCTGTTGGCCTGCCTCGGCTGCGCCATCGTCGCCTCCGCCCAGGACCCCACGCCCGCGCCCACCTTCACCAACGTGACGGTGCACGACCCGTCCATCATGCGCGCGGCCGATGGCACCTTCTACATTTACGGCTCGCACCTCGCGTCGGCGCGCTCGACCGACCTCATGCATTGGGAGCAACTCTCCACCAGCGCGACCGTGGGCAACGTTCTCCAGCCCAACCCCGCCACCGAGTTTTCCGAGGTGCTCACTTGGGCGCAGACCAACACCTTCTGGGCGCCCGACACCATCCGCCTCGCTGACGGGCGCTACTACTTTTATTACAACGCCTGCCGCGGCGACTCGCCGCTCAGCGCCATGGGCCTCGCCATCTCCGCCGCACCCGACGGTCCCTTTGCCCACGACAGCGTCCTGCTCTACTCCGGTATGGCCGGCACCTCCGAAGACGGCACGCCCTACAACGCCGCCGTGCATCCCAACGTCGTCGACCCCACCGTGTTCTTCGACGCCGCCGACCGCCTCTGGATGGTTTATGGTTCCTACTCCGGCGGCATCTTCATCATGGAGCTGGACCCGACCACCGGTCGCCCCTTGCCCGACCAGGGCTACGGCCAACACCTCATCGGCCGGAACCACTCCCGCATCGAGGGCGCCTACATCCTCTACAGTCCGGAGTCGGACTACTACTACATGTTCCTCTCTTACGGCGGACTCGCCGCGGACGGCGGCTACAACATCCGCGTCGCCCGCTCCCGCGCGCCCGACGGTCCTTACCTCGATGCCAATGGCACCGACCTGAGCACGGTCGGCGGCCCCAATGGCAGCTTCTTCGACGATGCCGCCATCGCGCCGCACGGCGTGAAGTTGATGGGCAACTACCAGTTTTCCACTGCCCCCGGCGAAAGCGGCGGCAGCCAGGGTTACGTTTCCCCGGGCCACAACTCCGCCTACTACGACCCCGCCACTGGCCGCTACTTCCTCGTCTTCCACACCCGCTTTGTCGGCCGCGGCGAAATCCACGAGGTGCGTGTGCACCAGATGTGGCTCAATGCCGACGACTGGCCCGTCGTGGGCCCGCAACGCTACGCCGGCGAAACCCTCACCGCCACCGACGCCGGCCGCATCGTGGGCGACTACAAACTCATCAACCACGGCAAGGACATCTCCGCCACGGTGAAGACCTCCTCGCTCATCACCCTGCAACCCGACGGCACCATCATCGGCGCCGAGTCCGGCACGTGGTCGCTCAGCGCCGAAAACGCCGCCACCCTCACGCTCGGCGCGTCCACCTACCGTGGCGTCTTCGCTCGCCAATGGGATCAGGACCGTTCGCGCTGGCTGCTCACCTTTTCCGCCCTCAACGCCGACGGCACCGCCGTCTGGGGCAACAAGGTCGCCGTCGACACCGCCCCGCAATGGCTCACCGCGCCCGCCGACCAAGCCGTCTCCACCGGTGCCACCGTTACGCTGACCGCCATGGCGAGCGGCGACCCCGAGCCGACCTATCAATGGCGAAAAGACGGCGCGCCCATCGCCGGTGCCACCCGCGCCACCCTCACGCTCAACGACGTCGCCGTGACCGACTCCGGCGACTACACCGTCGTCGCCACCAGCCGCGCGGGCAGTGCCACCAGTGCCGCCGCCACCGTGCTCGTCACGGTGCCGCCCATTCGCATCACGACGCACCCCGTCAGTCTCACGCAGACGGCCGGCAGCAACGCGCAACTCAGCGTCATCGCCGAGGCCGACGGTGCGCTCACCTACCAGTGGTTCCGCAATGACGTGGCCGTGGCCGGTGCGACCGCTGCGACCCTCGACCTCAACCCGCTGCAGCCGAGCGATGCCGGCGATTACACCGTCGCGGTCACGTCCGGCTCCGGCACCGTCTCGAGTCGCCTCGCCCGCATCACTGTCGCGACCCCACAACCGGGTCGACTCGCCAATGCTTCTGTGCGCTCCGTCGCCGGACTCGGCGGCAACCCACTCATCATCGGCATGGTGGTGGATGGCGGCAGCAAGGACGTGCTCATCCGCGCCGTCGGTCCCACCCTCGCCAGCGAATACGGCGTCGGCGGCACGCTGCCCGATCCCGAGTTTAAACTCTATGCCGCCGCCGGCGGTGAGCCCATCGCCGCCAACGACAACTGGGGCGACAACGGCCAGGCCGCCACGCTCGCCGCGCTCTTCGGCAGCCTCGGCGCCTTTCCTTTACCCGACACGTCGAGCGGTGACGCGGCGCTCGTCGCCGATGCGTCCGGCCCCTTCACCGTGCACGTGAACAACGAACCGGCCGGCAGTAGCGGCGTCGTGATTGTCGAGGCCTACGATGCGACCGAGACGACGAGTCCGCGCCTGCTCAATATCTCGGCCCGCAACTTCGCCGGCACCGGTGACGAGACGCTCATTGCCGGTTTTGTGATCGACGGCAACACGCCCAAACGCCTGCTCATCCGCGGCGTCGGGCCGACGCTGGCCGCGCCGCCCTTCAACCTCGGCGGCGTGCTGGCCGATCCCGTGTTGGAAATTCACACCCGTATCAATGACGTCGATACAGTGGTCGCGACCAACGACGACTGGGCCGACGAAGCCGGCGTCATCGCCGCCTCCCAAGCCAGTGGCGCCTTTGCCCTGGTCGACGGTTCGGCCGATGCCGCCATCGTGGTCACGCTCCCCGCCGGTTCCTACACCGCCCACGTCGCCGGCGCCAACGGCAGCACCGGCGAAGCCATCGTGGAAGTCTACGAACTACCGTGAGTGAGGCATTCCCTGCTGTAGGGCTCGACCTTGTGTCGAGCCGCGGCGGAAGGTCCACAGCGCCTGCGGGACGAGGCCCTCAGGCGATCGACTTCGTGCCGTCGGATTTCAGCACGACGGCGAACGCGTGAATCGCGCCCGGCACCCAGAGCAGCAGGGTGAGCAAGAGGTTGACCCCAAAGTCCAAACCGAAGCCGCGACGGATCGCCACCACGCAAGGCGGGAGCACAAAACAGATGGCGAGAAAGATGTAGAGCATGCCCCCCGCAGACCACTTCGACCGACTTTGGTGCCCGCGGCCAGTTTTGGTCGAACCAAATTCAAGAATATAAGATTGACCCCTTAGGCTTGGAGGTAGGCGACGTAGAGGCCGAGGGCGGCGATGAAAATCATCATGGACGACAGGGTGGAGAGGGTGGTGGCGGCGAGGGCGCGGAACCAACCCGGCCCCATCACGCGGCGATAGACCCAGGTCTGATAGCCGAGCGAACCCATCCCGTAGAGCGCCATGACGAGTGGAAACTTGATGGCGGGCCCGACCAGCAGGATGTAGAAGCTGGTGGTGACGCTCAGCGCGAAGCTGTTCAGGGCGAGATGCTCCACGACGTTGTAGGCGCGATTCCAATACACAAAGCGGGTGATGAATGCCACCACCGGCAGCCCCCCCAGCACCAGCAGGTTGTAGTAGCGTTGCAGAAAGGCGGAGAGCGCCGCTTGTTGCTCCAGCGTCAGGGTTTGCTCCGTCCCGGCTTCCTGCGCCCCCATTGCCCAGCCATCCACCACCGCGTCGAAGTTGCCCACGAGGTAGTTCAGGAAGGTCGAGATGGCCACGAGCGTGATGAGCAGTTTGAGCGGGTTGCTGAACTGCAGTCGCGCGGGCCCGAGGTAGCTTTCGAACGCGCGGCGCGGATTGACCACAAAGTCCCGCAGGGTGCGGGTGAAGGTCGTTTCCATGCTGAAGAACCCCAGCGTGGCGTCGCCCAGCAGGCTCCAGTCGAGCCGCTTCACCTCCCGCCGCAGCAGCACCTCCTGACGCTCGGGCGGCGGCGCGGGCAATTCATCCGCACGTCGTTGGGAAACAGGGGAATCGGTCTCGTTCGCACCACTGGAGCC
The DNA here is from genome assembly GCF_019679435.2 of Actomonas aquatica. NCBI lineage: Bacteria > Pseudomonadati > Verrucomicrobiota > Opitutia > Opitutales > Opitutaceae > Actomonas > Actomonas aquatica. Next base: position 3,697,476 of record NZ_CP139781.1, on the reverse strand, counting down.
ATCCATGCCGCCAGCCTCCAAATTCAAATCGCTAGCGCGAGATCGTAATGCGATCGGGCGGGGAGGCAGGGAGGTTTTTAACCACGGATGGACACGGATAGCTTCGCCTACCGGCTACGCACGGCTGGAACAAGTTGGGGCCTCTGTGTCGACGATGCACGTGCCCCTAGGCTCTGTGTCCTCTGTGGTTAAAAACCACTCGGCCTCTCCGCTACCTGCGGTTCTCCCCGTCCAGTGGATCCACTCGCTCACGCTCGTAGCTACCGTGCTCTTCCTTCCCTTTTTTACCTTCTGTAAAACCGGCTCTGCCTCCCGGCCATCTGCGTTCCTCTGCGGTAAAAAAACTGTCCCGCCTCACGGTTCGGTGCGCTCGCCTTTTACTCGGGCTGAATCGAGCAGCGCTTGCAGGGTGTCTTCCGAAAAAGGGTCTCGGGTGCATCCCAAGGTTTGTGGCAGGGCGGCCAATCCGGCGGCGGCCAGCGCCTCCGCGCGAGCATAGTCGCCGGACGCCAAGGCCACGGCCGCTTCGGCGCGATAGCGCGTGGGGGGATCGAGCTCCAATGCTCCGGCCGTGTCCAACCACGCTTTCGCAGTGGTCGCCTCTCCGGTGCGGGTGGCGAGCAACCAAGCGTATTCACAGCGAAGGCCGTCCTCAAAGAAGTCTGGCAGCGGAGTCGTGTCGTCGACCGCTGCGTCGAGCTGTGCCTGCGCCTCGTGCCAATTGCCGCAGTCGGCCGCCGACAAATACGTCATGTAGTGTCCCGTGCGATCCGCTGACGCCTTTCCCACTCGCTCGCGGACCCGTTGCATCAACTCATCCGGAACGTCGCGCGGTCGTGTGCCGGCGAGGGTGAGCGCCGTGACGCTCAGCATCGCGGCTTCTTTTTCCCCCGCCGGTCCCTTGCGTCGCAGCTCCAGCAGTCGTTTTCCATCGGTGGAAAAACCGGACACTTTGGCCGGCCAGATCGTGGCCAAAAACTGCAGCGCCGAAATGACGCTGAACAGCACCATGCTGTTGTGCAGAAAAGAGCTATGGATGGCGGCGACCGGCTCCATTCCGCGCGAGAGCAGACCGCCGCCCACGGCCCCGAGCAGACTTGCCGCCGGACCTCCCGCGACGACCCGGGCGAATCCGCGCAAATTGAGTTTTCCCGGATCTTTGGGCAGGCAGACTGTGGTGCCCTCGAAGAGATTTAAGCTTCGATCCATTCCGGCCCGCAACCCGTTGGGCGTGCGCAGGATTTTGAAGGGACCGACGGTGAACAGAAAGAGCCGCTCACCGTTTAGCCGGCCCGCGAGGAGGTGCCCCAACTCGTGCAGGCCGGTGGCCAGCCAGATGAGCAGGGGAATACAGGCAATCAGTAGCAGCTTGGGTCCCCAGCCGGGAAGGGGCGCGAGACCATTGGCCAAATAGGCGATCGTCCCGTAGCCCACCGCTGCGCCGACGGCCATGGCGACGAGGGTCCTGCCCCAATGGGAAGCCGCGGGAGCGGGTTCGGGGCGATGGGGCGGATGACGCAGCACGACCTCAGGAAAAGGGCTCGGTTCGGTGGCCATGTCGGCGAAGCAAACGGCCTTCAGTTGCGCCGCAAGTCACTGGCATCGATTACGGAGTTTTGGCGGCCAGCGGCAGCTGCAATCGATCCGCCAGAGAGGCAGCTCAGCGCGACCAGGGCTCGCAGCCTACATTTTGCGTTCGAACCCACACTGTAGGCCGCGAGCTCGCTCGCGCTACGTTGCCCCACGGCTTTGTTGCCTTCTGTAAAACCAGCCCGGCCTCCCGGGCAGAATCCCTTACGCCACGGGACTTTCCTTTCGGCGGGTTGTGCCTACGGTGGCCGGCGTGACGCCGGTTCCCGAAAGCACTTCCATTGAAACCTTTGAGCGCTATGTGGGCGGCGCCTGCCCCAATGCGGGCACCGGCGCGGCGTGGCAGGGGCTCAAGGCCTGGCGCTTGCTGCCGCCTCGCGTGAGTCGCGCCCGCACCATTCCGGCGGTCAATGAACCCTTCCTCGCCTGGACCTACTCCGGCGACGTCATCTTCGAGGAGCGCGAGGGCGACAGCCCGTGGATCAGCCACCGCATCCAACGCGGTTCCTTCTTCCTCACCAATGGCGGCGATCCCTACGAGTGCCGGTGGCGCAACCAGAGTAGTGAGGTTTTTGATACAATGGCGGTCTTCCTCGACCTGCGGGTGTTGCGCACAGCCTTTGACGAGGTGTTTGGGCCCGATGCCGATCGCGCCCGCTTGCGCGACCTCTCGGCCTTCACCGACGATACGCTCGATTTCTACATGATGCAGCTGCGCGGTGAACTCCTGCGCCGCCAAGCCAGCCCGATCCTCATTCGCGGCACCGCTCAGGCGATCGCCATCCATCTGGCCCGTCACTACGCCGAGGCCATCGACGATCCGCGCAGTGTTTCGCCGGCGCTGCCCGGGTTTCGCCTGCGCCAGATCACCGCCGCCATGGAGGCCAACCTCGCCGAGGGCTTCAGTCTCGACGAACTCGCGGCCCAGGCGCAGCTGAGCAAGTTCCACTTCAGCCGCCTCTTTAAACAAGCCACCGGCCTGTCGCCCTCGCGTTACCTTCTCGACCTTCGCCTCAAGACCGCCCGGCGGCTGTTGCGCGAGACCGACCGCAGCATCATCGAGATCGCCTTGGACATCGGATACCGCAACCCGGGCCGTTTTGCGCAGCTCTTCCGCCGCGAGCTCGGAATCACCCCCAGCGAATACCGCCGGCGCCTCTGAGCAGACGCAGGACGGTCGCCGATTAACGCAAGATCGGGATAGCTCGCGCAATAGCATGGCGGACGCGGTCCCCGTCGCTGGGTAGGTTGCGAGCGTATGCTGCTGAAAACACTCACCCGACTTCTCTTCACTCTGTCCCTCGCCGGCGCGGTGCTTCACAGCGCCCGTGCGGCGACCGCCATCGAGGGGCCCGTGCCGTCCAAGGGCTACGCCATGTTCTCCGCCGATGGGGACTTCAAACCCTACGAGTTCGAACGTCATGCCGTCGGCGATCACGACGTGCTGATCGAGATCCTTTACGCCGGCATTTGCCACAGCGACATCCACTCGGTGCGCAGCGAGTGGGGCGGCTCGCCCTATCCGGTCGTGCCGGGTCACGAGATCGTCGGTCGCGTCACCCAGGTCGGCAAAGACGTCACCAAGTTCACCGTCGGCGACATCGCCGGCGTCGGCTGCATGGTTAATTCCTGCGGCGAATGTGAGATGTGCCGGATGGGTGAGGAGCAGTTCTGCACCCAGGGCGCTGTCTTCACCTACGGCTCCAAGGATCGTTTCCATGGCGATGCGGTCACCCAGGGCGGCTACTCCAACAACATCGTGGTGAAGGACGCCTTTGCGGTGAACGTGCCGGCCGATGCCGACCTCAGCCGCGTCGCCCCGTTGCTCTGCGCGGGCATCACCACCTACTCCCCACTGCGCCGCGCCGACATCCAGGCGGGCGACAAGGTCGCCGTCGCCGGTTTCGGCGGTCTCGGCCACCTCGCGGTGAAGTATGCGCTATCCTTCGGTGCCGAAGTCACCGTCTTTGACATCACCGAGGAGAAGCGTGACGCCGCGCTCGAGATGGGCGCCGTGCGCTACGTGAACGTGAAGAAAGAGGGCGCCACCAAGGGCCTCAACAGCACCTTCGACTACGTGCTCAGCACGATCCCGAAGCCCTACGACCCGATGATGTATGTGAACATGCTCAAGCTCGACGGTGAGATGGTCATCGTGGGTTTGCCGGCCTTTGCCGAGGCGCCGTCCATCCTCATCAACCGCTTCATCTTCTCCGCCCGCCGCAAGGTGTCCGGTTCGCTCATCGGCGGTATGCCCGAGACCCAGGAGATGCTCGATTACTCCATCGCCCACGACATCTATCCGGACGTGGAGATGATCGCCGTGGACCAGATCGATGCGGCTTACGACGCCGTCGTCGATGGTGAGGTGCAGTTCCGCTACGTCATCGACATGGCGACGATGGACTGAGCCGCGCTGCCCCGCCGCCGCTCCGCCGGTTTCGCAAAACACCGCAATAACGATACAGCCGGCGCAAGGCCTTGGGCGACGACCCGGGCCGCGCCTGCTAAAGTCAACCCACTGAACCAACCTGTCATGCAACGACGACACTTCCTCCAAAGCACCGGAGCGCTCACCGCGCTCGCTCTCGCCGGCGCCGCCCGCGCTGTCGGTGCCACCAGCTCCAACGCTCAATCCTCTGCTCCCATGAAAATCACCCGCAATGGCTCCCAACCCTCCATGCAGGGCCCCGCTCAATGGTTCACCGGCGACGTCCGCGTCGACCCGATGTTCCAGCCCGAAGCCCCGGCCCGCACCGCCGCGGCCAACGTCAACTTCGACGCCGGCGCCCGCACCGCTTGGCACACGCACCCGCTCGGCCAGACCATCATCATCACCTCCGGCCTCGGCTGGGTGCAGGTGGAGGGTGGTCCCGTCGAGGAAGTGCGCCCCGGCGACATCGTCTGGTTCCCGCCGCACGTGAACCACTGGCACGGCGCCTCGGAAAAGGTGGGCATGACCCACATCGCCATCCAGGAAGCCCTCGACGGCAAGGTCGTCGAATGGGGCGACCACGTCACCGACGCCGAATACAACGGCTGATCTTTAACCCGGGAGGTGGTCGCCCCCGTGGTGGCTGCCTCTCGGTTTCCTTTCCCCCCCCTCTTCCTGCCATGCAACTGCGCCTCGAGGACGGCTCCGCCGTATTCAAACTTAAACTACACGACAATTCGGCGGCACGCGACTTCGCCAAGCTGCTGCCGCTGGCGGTGGAGTTGCGCGACTACGCCAGCACGGAGTTGATCGCCGATCTGCCGCGTGCGCTCGATTGCAGTGATGCGCCGACCAGCCACCGGCCGCGCGCCGGCGACATCACCTACTACCGCCCGTGGGGCAACCTGGCGCTATTTTACCGTGATGCTCCTGCGGCCGCGGGTCTCGTGCCACTCGGCCGCTTCACCGGTGGGGCCTTTACGTTGCGGGCCGATCGCCCGCAGTCGGTTGTATTCGAGCCTATCGAAGACGACGTTACGCCCTGAAAGCCGCCTCCACCTCGCCCATTCTCCTCAACCTTAATCCCGCTTCCAACCATGTCCAAACCTCGCGCCTACCGCGTCAAAGCCTACTCCGCCACCGCCGCCGACTCGCCGCTCGCGCCGGCTACCATCGACCGTCGTGAACCGACGGAGAACGATGTGAAGATCGACATCCTCTACTGCGGCGTCTGCCACTCCGACCTCCACTTCGCCCGCAACGAATGGGGCTTCACCGAGTTCCCGGCCGTGCCTGGTCACGAGATCGTGGGCCGCGTCGTCGAAGTCGGCGCCAAGGTCACCAAGTTTAAGGTCGGCGACCTCGCCGGTGTCGGCTGCATGGTCGGCGCCGACCTGAGCTGCCCGCATTGCCAGGCTGGCAACGAACAGTTTTCGCCCACGCAGGTGCAGACCTACGCCGGCACCGAGCCGGTCATCGGCGGCCCGACCTTTGGCGGCTATTCGCAGAACATCGTGGTGCAGGATCACTTCGCGCTGAAGCTGCCCGAGAACCTCGACCTCGCCGCCGTCGCGCCGCTGCTCTGCGCCGGTGTCACGACCTACGCTCCGCTGCGCCACTGGAAGGTCGGCCCGGGTCAGAAGGTCGGCATCGTCGGCCTCGGTGGTCTCGGCCACATGGGCGTGAAGTTTGCCCGTGCTTTTGGCGCGCACGTCGTGGTGTTCACCACCTCGCCGAGCAAGAAGGAAGACGCCCTGCGCCTCGGCGCGCACGAAGTCATTCTCTCCAAGGATCCCGAGCAGATGAAGGCGCACGCTGGCACCTTTAATTTCATCCTCGATTGTGTCGCCGCCGAGCACGACTTGAACGCCTACCTCGCGATGCTCGCGCCGGACGGCGTCATGACGCTCGTGGGCGCGCCGGAGAAGCCGATGCCGGTCCTGTCCTTCTCGCTCATCATGGGCCGCAAGAGCCTCGCCGGCTCGATCATCGGCAGCATCGCCGAGACCCAGGAGATGCTTGATTTCTGCGGTGAGCACGGCATCACCAGCGACATCGAGATGATCCGCATGGATCAGATCAACGAAGCTTACGAGCGCATGCTGAAGAGCGACGTGAAATACCGCTTCGTGATCGACATGGCGTCGCTGCAGTAAGCGCGCGCGCCCGCCGGATCCGTCCGGTGGGCGTGTTGGTTTACGGAGAGGCAGGGCGGGTTTTTAACCACAGAGAGACACAAAGCCTTAAGTCAGTGCCAGCAGTGCGTAGCCGTTAGGCGGAGCCATGCGTGTTCATCCGAGGTTAGAAAACAGCCCTGCCTCTCGGCCGCGTTAGGGGAGCAGGTAAACTTCGACGAGGGTGAGGCCGGTGTCGGTGCCTTGGCGGTCGGCGCGGACGGTGTAGCTGCCGGGGGTGAGTTCGGCGAGCAGGGCGGCGTCTTCGCTCGGTTCGCTTAAGGCAAACGCGCCGACCGTTGCGGCCGCTGCGGCGATGGCGGTGGCGTCTGCGCGGGTCGACCAGTCGTCGACGTGTTCGAGCTCCGTGGCCAGGCCGTCGACGATGTGATGGAGCGTGAGTAGTGGATCCGCCAATACAGGTGAGGTGCCGACGTGAGGCGCGAGCGACGGGCCGACCGCGCGCAGGAGCACGGTGCGGGCTTCATCGCCGGCGAGCACAAAACCCGCGGTGAGGGTCGGGGTATCGGGGTCGAGCAGGCGCAACGCGGAAAGGTTGACGAGGTGTCCGGGCGGTGGGTCGGCCGGGCCGCCGACGGGCAGGAGGTAGAGCTCCACGAGGGCCGGGCCCTGGGTGTCGTTTTCGCTGGTGAGCACGGCGGTGTAGTTGCCGGGGGCGAGCCATTCGAGCAGCGCAGTGTCGGCGGGCGAGCTGAGCGGAAAGGCGCCGACCGTCGCGCTGGCCGAGCGCAGCGAGGTCTCTTCGCCCCAGGCGGTGTTGAGCGCGAGCAAGGTGGCGCCGGCGGGATCGATGCGATGCAGCGTGAGCCGCGGGTCGGCGAGGGGGGCGGTGGGGATGAAGGTGGCGAGCGATGGGCCCACGCCGCGCAGCAGGACTTGGGTGGAGGCGGTCTCGAGGGTGAAACCCACCGTGAGGCTGCGGTCGGGCAGAATGGTGGTGAGCACCGATTCGTTGCTGAGGCGACCGCCGACGGTGGGCTCGGGCTCGGGTTCCGGCTCGGTGCTTGGCGTGACAGTGACGGCGACGGCGGGGCTGGTGACGCGGCCAGTGGAATCGGTCACGGTGACATGGTAGCTCCCGGCATCGGCGGCGGTCAGGTTGGTGAGCTGGAGGGTGGGGGCATCGCGATCGGGCAACGGGGTGTTGTCCTTGAACCACTGGTAGTGCGGTGTCTCGCCGGGTCCCGTGGCCACACTGACGGAGAGCGTGACGTCGGCCCCGGTGGCGGCGGTTTGAGCGGACGGCGCGGCGACGAGGGTGATCGGATGCAGCAGCCAGTTGGCCGTCGAGCCGAGGCGGCGGGCGAGTTGATCGCGGAAGAGGGACTGCGGTTCGAGAGTCGCGCCCTGACCGATCCCTTCGGCGTGATCGAGTGGGTCGGTGCGCTCGGCAGAGAGCGGACGTTTCTCGGAGAGGTTGATGGCGCTCGCGTTGCCCTGGGTGCCGATCACGTAGCCGGTGCCAAACTGCTGGCTGTGCACGATGTAGTTGCGGCCCGGGTAGTAGGCGTGACCGGTGGTGTTCCAGAACACGGATTGAGCGGCGCTCAAGGCATGGCTCGGATCGGAACCGGAGGCGCCGCGGTAGGCGGCTTCGAAGTAGGAGCGGGTGACGGTGTTGGCGTCGATGAGGTTGGAGTGGCTGAACACGCCGTGGTGATCGCTGCCCTTGCCGGCGGTGGTGGTGGCGACGCCGTTGCCGAGTTGGGTGCCGGTGTCGTGGTCGTGGTTGCCGGTGACCACGTTGCCGGCGTTGTCGATATGCCACATCACGATGCCATGGCGCATCCACCCGGTCTCGCAGTCCATGACGAGGCAGTCGTTTGCCGAGCTCAGGCGGATGCCGTAACCGTTGCCACCGCCGCCACCGTATTGGGTGTGGGCGATGACCACGTCGCGCACGGTGATCTGGCGGCTGTAGTTGAGCAGCACGCCATTGGAGAGCAGGTGGGCGCCGTTGGCGTTGCCGGGATTGTAGGACTGCAGGTCGCGCACCCAGCCGCCGTGCACGCCGCGCAGCTCGACCAGAAAACTATTGTGGGTGTCGTAGGCGGCGCGAGTGGGGTCGGAGTAGTCCGACTCCGCCCAGCCGTCCCCGGGGTGGGCGTCGTTGCCGATGCTGAGATGCTCCACTCCGACGCCGGTGAGCAACGAGGTCGACCGGTAGGCGCGGGCGCCGTCGCGGGTGAGCAGATACCAACGGGTGGGGGAATCGAGCGTGAGGGTGCGGTTGTTCGTATCAATAGATTCGATACGATGCAGGCTGCGGGGGCCGCGGATGCGGTCGATCGACGGGGTCCAGTCCACGCCATCGGCGCCGGGGCCCATGTGCAGATCGGCGATGAAGGCGGCGGTGGCGGGGTGGTGCAGCACGATGGTGTCACCGACGGCGAAATCGGAAACGTCGGCCACCTGCACCTCGCGAGTGGGACCGGGTTCATCGCGGCTGAGCAGCACGGGGGTGCTGGCGGTGGTGTTCCAACTGCCATTGCTGGCGGGACGGGCGAGCACGACGCGGGCGTTGCGCATCGTCGTGGTGGTATTGTGCAGGAAGGTTAGGTCCGGGCCGGCCCCGCGCAGCACCACGTGGGAGTTGCGGAGGGTGAGGCAGGCCTCGGCGTCGGTCGGCAGGGAGAGGCGGTAGTGACCGGCGGGCAACCACACCACGCCGCCGCCCGCGGCCCCGGCGGCGTCGATGGCGGCCTGGATGGCGGCGGTGGCATCGGCCTGGCCCGTCGGGTCGGCGCCGTAGGTGGCGACGGCATCGAAGAGCGGTCCGGTGGGCGCGGGCAGCGGCGCGGCCGATTGGGCGTAGCCGGCGTAGGAAAAGTCCTGGAGGAAGGCGCCGGTCAGGAAGTCATGGATGCCGGATTCGTGCGGGGGGCTCCAGTCGGTCGGATAGAGGCTGGAGCTCCACGTCTGGGCGTAAAGCAGCGCAGGCGAGAGGAGGAGCAGCAGGAGGGCAAAGGAGCGGAGCGAGCGAGGGGCGGACACACGAAGTGGGGGAGTGAGGTGCCTTGATAATAATAATTATAACAAGCGCAAGCCGAGTTGTGGGTGGGAGAGGGACCGAGGGGTAACGTAGCGCGAGCAAGCTCGCAGCCTACAGTGAGGTTCCGAATGCAGAATGTAGGCTGCGAGCTTGCTCGCGCTACGTTGCCTCTCAACTCCGCCAGGCTTCAGAACTCCCAGAAGCGTTCGCCGTAGGTTTCTTCAAGGTGATCGAAGTGCGACTCGTCGGCGTTGCTGCGCAGCACGAGGGGCGGCGGAAAGGGGCCTTTGGCGGCGTGGGCGGCTTCCATGGCGGTCCGCATCGCGGCCACCTTTTCCGGCATGGCGTCGGCGAGGTTGTGTTGTTCGCCGGGATCGTCACGCAGGTTCACCAACAGCAGCGGGTGGGGCGCGACCTGGTGTTTCCAGCGCGCGCCGGGGAATCCCGCGTAGGGCAGTTTGAGCTTCCAGTCGCCCTCACGGTAGCCGGAGAGCGTCATGCCGTCATAGAAGAGGAAGGTATTGTCCGCGCGCGGGCCGGTGCCGGCGAAGACAGGCTGGAGGTTTTCGCCGTCGTAGGCGCGGTCGGTTGGGAGTTCGGCGCCGGTGAGGGCGGCAATGGTGATCATCCAGTCGGTCATGACGGCGACGGCCTCGTAGACCTGCCCGGCTTTGATGCCGGCCGGCCACATGGCGACGGTGGGCACGCGCATGCCGCCGTCGAAGGTGAACTGTTTGCCCTCGCGCAGGTGGGCGGCCGATCCGCCGTGATCGCGCATGACGTGCCACGGTCCGTTGTCGCTGGAAAAGACGATGAGGGTGTTCTCCAGCAGGCCTTGGGCTTCGAGTGCGGCGCGGATCTGACCGACACTCCAGTCGAGCTCCTGAATGACGTCGCCATAGAGACCGCGCTGCGAGGTGCCTTCGAACTCGGGCGAAGCGTAGATCGGCACGTGCGGCATGTTGTGCGCGAGGTAGAGGAAGAACGGTCCGTCCGGGTGGCGGCGGATGAAGTCGACGGCGCGCTCGGTGTAGGTGCGGGTGGTGAAGCGTTGGTCGGGCGCGAAGTCGACGACATCATTGCCTTCCAAATACACCGTGCTCTCCATGTCGTTGGAGTAGGGGATGCCGAAGTATTCATCGAAGCCACGCTGCAACGGCAGGTAGCGATGGTGGTGGCCGAGGTGCCATTTCCCGACCGCCGCGGTGGCGTAACCCTGATTGTGCAGCAGCTCAGCAAGGGTGAGTTCGTCGGTCGGCATGCCAGTGAAGGACTCCGGGAAAAACACGCCGCCGATGCCCATGCGTTGCGGAATGCGACCGGTGAGCAGCGCGGCGCGCGACGGCGAGCAGACGTGGGCGGCACTGTAGAAATCGGTGAACTTGATCCCGTCGACCGCGAGGCGATCGAGGTGGGGCGTGGCGATGTCTTCGGCGCCGAAACAGCCGAGGTCACCGTAGCCCAGATCGTCGGCGTAGATGATGACGACATTGGGTGGAGGGGTTGCGACTGGACCGGCGGTGAGCAGGGGAGAGAGCAGCGCAAGTATTGGCGCCAGAGCGAAGGCGAGTCGGATCTTCATGGTGGGGCGGGGTCGGCGGGGTGAGGCGCAGGCTGGGTGCCTGCGATTGCCGTCGCAACGTCGATCCCGCGCGCCGGCGTGCCGTGCACTCTGCGCGAAAGCGGCGAAGGCCGTCGTGCAAAGCGTCAGAACCGGAGCGCCGTGCACATTGCCTGAGCATTCTTAAGGCTCACATCATGAACGGGAAACGTCAGCCGAGAATAGTTGGTCCGGCATGAGCAAACGGGAATGGCATCACCGATTCGCGCGGCTCCTCCGGGCGCTGCGCGGATGACTGCAAAATTCATCCTCACATCCTCACCATGAAGACCACGTTGACCCTCCGCGGTGCCGCTATCCTCGGCGCCCTTACCACCACCGCCTTCACCCTGACTGCTGGCGAAGACCACTATCGCGTGACCGATACGCCAACCGAGTCCCTGATCGAACAGGCAGCGGCCGCGCCGAACTTCACCCCACAAGAAGAGGCGGAAATCGCCGCGGCTTCCAGCTATGGCGCCAACCGCGTGTTGCTCGAAGTCCTCGTCGATGAAGATCCCTCCAAGGTGGCAATGTTGCACAAGCTCGGGACCCTCGCCGCCGATCAAACTGCAGCCGTGATCGCCAACGTGCGTTCGCTGCCGCTCGACGGTTCGGAGTCTGCCCTGCGCCATGAGGCGGTTCAAGGTGCCCGCGCCGCCAAGACGGGTTTACTCAAGGCCGCCCGGGAACAGGTCGTCGGTCACGATGGCATCTCCGACGCGGAGGTCGTTGCGGCCATCGATGCCGGGGTGATTGCCGGCGCGGAACGCGGTTCGCGTGAGCTCGGTCTCGACGTCTGGGGCGTGGTGGTGACCACGCTCGACGAAGAGAGTTACGTGTCGGCGTCCGATCCGATGCGCCACCACTATTGAACGCCTCGACTCGGGCGCAGCACGGCAGCGGAGCTCGTCGAACCGACCGCTCGGTTTAGGCGCGTTCCGCTGTCATGCGCCGACGGATACGCAGGGCGAGCAAGGGCAGCAGGGCCAGGCCCGTCCACCAGGCGATGGTTGCCGGTTCCGGCACGGCGGCGTAGATGGCAACGCCCACGCTGTTGAGTTGGTAACCTTCCTCATCGCCGTTGTATCCCGCGGAGATGAAATCGAAGGACAGGGCGTTGCTCGTGGTGAGATTGTCCGTGGTATAGGTGAAGGTGTTGGTCTGCAAGTAACCGCCCTCGGTGTAAGCCGACTCGATCGTGCCGCCCGCGCCGGCGGCGATATCGAAGGTGTAGCTCAGGGTGGAGAGCCCGGAGAGGCCTTGCACGATGGTCTGGGTGGAGCTCAACAGCACTTGATTGGCCAAGGTGCTGTAGTCGCCTGCGACGTCTCCGCTCATCAGGACCGCGCGGTTGCCGTTGTCACCGCGGTGAATGCCTTGGAAGTGCACGCCGTCACTGATCATGAGCCCAGGCTCCCAGTCAGATGGAGTCAGGGTGTCGAAGTCCACCGTCACCACGATGCGCAAGTCACCGCGGGTCAGATCGGCATCAAGCAGAGACCAGTGTAGTAACACCTGATCTTTGTCGTGGGTGTTGGCGGCAAAAACCAAGGAGGATCCGGAAATGCTGTAGCCGGCCGCGAGGGTGACATCGCTACTGGCCTCCAGTTGTGTGCCGGTAAGGGTTTGATTAAAAAGCACGGTCTGAGCGCCGAGCGAACCGGTCAGGATTAGGGTGGCGGCCAAGACCAGCACGGCTTGAAACCGGGGAGCGCGAGCTGCGCCCGCGAAGGGGTTGGGGGTGTTCATGAACAGGGGAGAAAGGAACCCCGTGATCATCCCCGTTGCGGACGGGTTTGGTAAGTGTGTTGATGAGCCACCGCGGAGGCGCGTGCCGGTGGGCCTGCGTGGGGAAAGGCCCCGAAAATCATGATAATCAGTAAAATGCAAAAGCGCCCTCGGGTGGAGGGCGCTTCTGGAATGAATGAATAGAACTTATTTCTGCTGTGTTCCGTGAGCGCGCGCTCTCAGTCGCGCAAGGCGCCGGCGCGGTTTTCGAGCACGACCTCCGACACGGCGGTGCTGTCGTAGGTGAGGGGCTGGTGGGAGCAGAAGCCGATGCCGACGTAGAAGGGGCCGTCGAAGGCCAACTCAAACGGCTCGCCGAGCTGGTGCATCGGTTCGCCGTCATAGCTGACCCAGAGGGTGAATTGTGTGCCCGCTTTTTGGATACCGAGGCGCAGGCGGGCGTAGTCGGTCTCGACGTGCACGGCTTCGGCCATGTCGGCGCCCTTCTCCGCGCGGTAGGCGAGATGCACCAGGCCACCGCCGTGCAGGGCGCTCATGACCTGCTGGCTGTTGTCGTCGAGGTCCTGACGGATGACCAGCACGGCCTTGCGATCGAAGTAACCCGCGCCCTGCGGGAAACGCACGTCGGCGGCGAGGGTGACGTCTCCCTCCATCTGTTTCCAGAGGTAGCGGAACTCGTCGCGAAAATACCAGATGTTGGAGCTGGCCGAGGTGAGGCTGTAGGTGTCGTTGCCCGGCTCATAGCTGGCGCGTCCCGGCAGGTAGGGGCCGCCGATGTCGGCCTGGCCGTCGAAGACGCCGATGGGTTGATCGATCACGACGCTTGGGCGCGAGAACCCGGCGGGCGGCGGCACTTGCTGGTGGATGGCGGAGCCGGCGAGGGTCCAGTCGGGCACGAAGGGGATGCTGGGGTCGCCCAAAAATTCGTAACGGGCGCGATGATCGTCGAAGGTCACGCGGGCCTCCGGATGCAGGTGCATGACCGGGTGGTCGTTGGCCGGGGTGTAGGTCGGCCAGACCGGCAGGCCGTCGGCGTTGGGGTCGCCGGCGCGGGCGAAGTTGGCCCAGTAGGCGGACATGCGATCGGCGAGCGCGTAGTCGGCGTCGGTCCAGGGCGCGTCCTTGGAGTTGAGCACGTTGAAGGCGTATTCGATGTCCCAGGAGTGGGCGGCGCGCGGTTGGTCGCCGGGCTGCGAGAGCGAGGCGCTGAGCGGCACGAGGCGGTCGAAGAGGTAGCGGTAAACCGGCTGGCCGCTGGTGCGGCGGTGCTCCTCGAGCCAGTTCCAGGTGGAGAAGCCGATGAAGCGATCGCCCCCGTAGTCGGCGGCGGCGCGGGCGGCCTCGGCGTCATTGGAAGCTGAATACGCGGTGAGGAATCGTTCGGCAAAAATGCCGAAGCGTTCGCGGGCGGCGAGCTGCATGTGGGCGAGGGTGGGTTCGGCGCGGCCAGTAAGGGCGGCGGGTCCGCCCTCATCGAGGGTCCAGCCGGCGAGCAGCGGGACGCGGGCCTGTTCGCCGCGGGCGAAGACGCGTTGGGGCGTGGCGGTGAGGAGGAGTCCGTCGACATTGGGGCGGAAGCGGCCCCAGTCCACCGAGCGGGTGAGCAGTTCCGCGGCGGGGAGGGCGCGCAGCTCGGCGAGGGTGGGCGCATCGATCGCGGCGGCAAACTCGGCGCCGCGCGCGGTGGCGGTGGCGAGGTCGGGCAGGGGGCCGCCGAGGGCGCTGCCGCTTTGGCCGATGGCGCGGTGGAAGAGGCCCTTCGCCTCCGGGGAGGCCATGAGGGTGCTCACGGCCATGGAGCCGGCGGATTCGCCGAAGATGGTGACGTTGGCCGGGTCGCCACCAAAGGCTGCGATGTTGTCGCTCACCCAGCGTAGGGCGGCGACCATGTCGAGCAGGCCGTAGTTGCCGGAGGCGCCGACGGGAGACTCGGCGGCGAGCTCGGGGTGGGCGAGGAAACCGAAGACGCCCATGCGGTAGTTCATCGAGACGACGATGACGCCCTCTTGGGCGAGTTGGGTGCCGTCCTGGCGTGGTTCGCTGGTCGCGCCGGCGAAGAAACCGCCGCCGTGGATCCAGACCATGACGGGCAGGGCGGCGTTGGCATCGGCTTGGGCGGCGGCGGCCGGTTGCCAGACGTTGAGATAGAGACAGTCCTCACTGGGACCGTCGTCGAAGAAGCGCATGTCGTCCCAGATGTGCACCTGCATGGCGCGGGGGGCGAAGTTGTGGGCGGCGCGCACGCCGGACCACGGGGCGACGGGCTGGGGCGGTTGCCAACGCAGCTCGCCGACGGGTGGGGCGGCGTAGGGAATGCCTTTGAAGGCATTCACCGCGCCAGCGGCGGTGGAGAGTCCTTCGACGGCGCCGGCGGACGTGGTGACGCGAACCGGAGTGGAATCTTGAGCGAGGACGGGCAGGGTCGCGGCAACGAGGCCGACGACTGCCCCCGCGAGACAGCGGAGCAAACGGGCGGGGTTCATGGGGAAGCCACCACGCTGACCCTTCGCGCGTGCCATCGCAATCGACGAGTCAGGCAACGTTATCCACTCAAAGCTTGGCGGGGGTGCGTGCGGGACTTTGGATGCCGGCTCCGAGCGTGCTGGCCCGTTCGCTTTGTTCATGACTGCTTCCGACCGCCCTGCTGACCGCCGTTCCTTTGACTGGAGCCCCCTGCTGGTTGCGCTGGCGCTGACGCTGACTGCGTTGGTGCTCGTGCCTGGTGAGGTGTATCTCGCCAACCAGTCCGATCTGCTGATCCACCTCGGGGATGCGTTGCGCTACGGCGGTGTGCTCGCGCTGCTGGCGGCGCTGCCGATTGCCGGTGGGTTGGGTCTGTTGCGCGGTCGCGGCCGGGAACGCGGGGTGGCGATGGCGCTGGTGGCCACGCTGTTGTGCTGGGTGCACGGATACGTGCTGGTGTGGAGCTATGGTGTGCTCGATGGCAGCGGCATCGCTTGGAGCGACTATCGGGGCCGCGAAGTGATCGACGCCGCCTTGTGGGTCGTCGGGCTGGCGGTCGCCTGGTGGCAGGCGCCGGCGATTGCGCGGCAGGCGCGTTTTGGCGCGTTGGCGCTGGTGGCGATGCAGGTAATCTCGCTCGTGCTGGCGGAGCGCCGGGCCTACGAATCGGACCTCGATTTCTTCAAAGGCTACTTCGTGGAGAAGGACGCGCGTTTCGATTTTTCGACCGAGCGCAACGTGGTCGTGTTTGTGGTCGATGAGTATCAGGCCGACATCTTCGGCGAGGCCATCGCGAGTCAGCCGGACTACGCCACGGGCTTTGATGGCTTCACCTATTTTCCGAACACCCTGGCGGGTTTCAACTTCACGGAGTTTGCCATTCCGGCGATCCTGACCGGGCGCATCTACGACAACCAGGAACCGCGGCCGCAGTTTCTGCGCGAGGCCTACCTGGGCCCTTCACTCCCAGTGCGGATGCAAGAGGCGGGTTATCACGTGGAGCTGTATCCATGGCGTGGATTCGCCAACGAGTCGGTCTATTACCACGAGGCCGTGGCGAGCAATTTCCAGCAGCGGCCGATTTCCGTGGAGCAGAAGCGTCGCGAAGTGGCGCGACTGGTGGATCTGGCGCTGTTTCGTTGCCTGCCGCAGTTTGCCAAACGCTGGGTGCACAACGATGAACGCTGGCGGCTGACGGCGGTGTTTGCGGGGGGCGAAACCGCGTCGTCAGAGGGGGGCGAGGCGACGGGAGCGGTCCCGGCCAATTCGACCGAACTCGGTGCCAACGATACGATCGACTGGGTCCTGTTGCACTGGGCGCGGGAGCCCGGCACGGGTAACGACAAGATCACCACCAACGCGACCCAACCGAGCTTCAAGTTCTTCCACCTCACCGGCATCCATGTGCCGATCAAATTCAACCGGAAGCTGGAGCACGGCCGTTATCCCTACACGCGCGAAGCCTACAGCGAACACGCCGAGGCTTACGCGAAGTTCCTCTTGGCTTTCGTCGGCCGCCTGAAGGACGCGGGCATCTACGACCAGACCATGATCGTGATCGCGGGGGATCACGGCAGTGGCCGTCAGCCCCCGCTGTATCTGAACCCGGGGCAGGGCGAGGAGGCGCAGCGGCTGAATCCGGTGGCGTCGCGCGGCAACTTCCAACGCGACAAGGCGCGCGGGGCCCCGCTGCTGCTGGTGAAACCCTTTGGGGCACGGGGGACCTTGGCGGAAAGTCAGGCCCCGGCGGCGGTGACCGATATTCCGGCGACGGTGTTGGCGGCGGTGGGAGCCGAGCCGACGGCGCGGCCGGTGTTGGATCGGCATCCGGAGTTTGTGGGTCAGTCGGTCTTTGCCCTGCCGGATGCGGCTAATGATCCGCGTGCGCGCTATTACGGCGCGATGCAATGGGCCAAGGAGCGTAGCGATTATGTGAATACGATCACCCTGTGGCGCGTGCAGGGCCACGTGTGGGAGGATGCCTCGTGGTCGTTGGCCGAGCGTTTGGAGCGGCCGGCAGCGGAGTCAGCGGACGAAGCGCCGGAGTGAGGGCGGAGATGTCGGGCGTAAAGCCCGACCCACACTCTGAGCCGCGGATCTGTGGGTCGGGCTTTACGCCCGACTCGTTTGCCACTGAATCGTCTCACGCCCGCCGGCGGGCGAGGAGGAGGGTGCGTTCGGAGCCGGGCACGGGGTCCTCGGCGAGGAGCTCGAAGTGCGGGACCAGGGCGGCTTTGAGCCCGTCGAGATGGTAGGTGGGGAAAATGTCCTTTCGCGAGGTGAGCAGGTGCTGCACCTGAGAGTCGGACTTGGGCACAAACTCGATGAGCAGGTGGCGACCGAGTTCGGCGAAGGTGGCGGCGATGAGGGGCAGCGGCACGTTGTTGGAGATCGCCAGGTGGTGCACGAGGGCGAGCGCCATGACGAGGTCGGCCGGACCGCGTTGAGCGAGGGACTGGCGTTCGCGGTGACCCCAACCGAGCGCGGGCGACGGGTTGGTGAGATCGAGCACGAGCGGGAGCAGACCGGCCTCTTTTTGGGCGCGCTGGCGGCGGTAGTTTTTCTCCACGGCGGCCGGATCGATGTCGAATGACACCGTGTGCGCGCCGGCTGCGACGGCGAGGCGGCTGAACACCCCTTCATTGGCGCCGAGGTCCCAGACGGTGGTCGGGGCGACGCGGCGAATATGGGCGGAGACGAGGTCACGTTTGGCGGTGAAGGCGTCGTCGCTGTAGTTGGTGTTGGCGTAGTAGTCGGCCCACTCGGTGCCGCCGGGTTGGTAGCGCAGTTTGCGCGTGGTGGAGCTGAGGCTGTCGAGGATGCCGCGCAGACCGAGCTCGCTCACGCGCGGTGGTTTGGCGGCAGCGGCGGTCCGGGCGTCCATGCCGTGGCTGCGTTGTTGGCGGGCGTGCAGGCGGATGTGGGTGAGCAGGCCGAAGTTGAAGCGGGTCGACCACGGCAGGAGGCGGGCGGCGAGGTCGAGTGGCACGCCGTCGATGTGTTCACGGCTGAGACCGGCGAGGGACACGTGGGTGCGGGCCATGAGCGCCAGCGGGGCGAGGAAGTGTTGGCAGAACTGCCGGTAGGCGACCCAGGGGCTGCCTTTCACGTAGGGCTCGAAGGACAGGGTGTCGATGAGCACGGGTCGGCCGTCGACAAACTGGATGTTGTAGGCGGTGGCGTCCTTGAGGGTGAGGCCGTGATCGAGCGCGAGTTGTTGAATGCGCAGGGTGGCGAGAGCGGCTTCCTGCAGTTGGGAGAAGCACCACTCGTAGGGGTAGGAGATGAAGGGCACGCGCTGCGGCGCGAGCACGACGTCGAAACCCTCCGGCAGGTCGCAGGGCGGTGCAACTTCCTCGTGGGGAATGAGGAGACCGGCGTCGGTGAGGGCCGTGCGCAGACCGCTTGAGTCCAGCAGGCGAAGATGCGGCAGGTAGTCGCGATGCACGGCCCGGTAGAGCGTGCCGTCGTGGGTGAAGATGAAGCCGCTGGGGTCGCGAAAGGACGACGGCTCTTGGCGCAGCGCCGAAGGCATGGGGAGGGCAGCGGCGCCGGTTTTAGTCCTGCGCCGCGTTGTCGTCGGTCGAGGAGGAGGAGCGGGAGAACACCGCCTTGAAGCCGCCCTTGAGCTTGGCCCAGAAGAGTTTCACCACGAACAAGGCGCCCATAAAACCGGCGATGACGGCTTGGAGAATGATACTTCCGGTTCCGGGGTCCAGATAGGCGAGCAGCATGATGGGTTGTGCGTAGGCGCGGGGAGGGAGGGGTCAAGTGTCGATTGGGTGACGGCCGCGTCACAGCGGCGTGAAGCGACCCTGGCGCGGCGGGGGCAACTGCGCAGATGTTGTTCTCGTGGACGACGCGAAACTGGCCGCGCTCGTTGCGCGTATCGAAGCAGGGGATACCGAGGCTGCTGCTGAGTTATTGCCGGTCGTCTACAAGGAACTTCGCTTGATGGCCGCGGGCAAGATGGACCAAGAGCGGGCGGGGCAGACCTTGCAGCCGACCGCGTTGGTGCACGAGGCGTGGTTGCGGCTGGGCGGAGATGCGCGAGGCACGGCGCGGTGGTGGCGGTTCATGAGGCAACGCCGAGGCTGGAAGCCTCGGCCACTTGGCTCGGGAGAGTAGGCGGGCTGATAGCCGCAAAAAGGTGTTTCCGCCGCAGGCGGTTCCCCTCAACGTCCGGCCGTGGACGATTCCGAATTGGCGGCTCTCTTTGCACGGCTTGAGCAGGGTGATGCGACGGCGATGGATGATTTGCTGCCGATCGTTTACGATGAACTCCACCGCATCGCGGTGCGCAAGATGGCGACGGAGCGTGTGGGTCACACGCTGCAACCCACGGCCTTGGTCAACGAAGCGTGGTTGCGCCTGGGCGGCGACCAGCAGCCCCTGTGGAAGAACCGCGGTCATTTTTTCTCGGCGGCGGCCGAGGCCATGCGGCGCATCCTCATCGATCAGGCGCGCCGCAAGCAGGCTGATCGGCGCGGTGGCGGACTCGAGCACGTGCGTTTTGATCGCACGGGGGTCGATCTGGCCGACGTGGACGAGAGCGATGAGGAATTGCTGTTGTTGAACGATGCGCTGGAGGAACTGGCGGCGGTGGACCCGCGGCGCGCCGAGTTGGTGAAGCAGCGTTATTTTGTCGGTCTCACCTATGATGAGGTGGCGGACCTGTCGGGCTTGTCGCTGCGCACGGTGAAGCGGGATTGGGAGTATGCGCGGGCGTGGCTGCACGATCGCATCGACCGGTTGCGGCGCGGCCAAGCCTAACGCCGGTGGCGTGACACTGCGCGGGGCGGTGTTGCGCATGCCAGACGAGACCTTTTCCCCCCTTGCCTGCTGAAGACGAAATTTTCCTGAACGCGCTCGAACGCACCGGTGCGGCGCGCGCCGCCTACCTCGATGAAGCCTGCGGGGACGACTCGGAGTTGCGGACGCGCATCGAGCGCCTGCTGGCCATGAGTGAGCGTGACCGGGGCATCCTCGATGAGAGTCACAACCTGCGCGGCATGGCCATGATCGAGGAAAAGCCGGGTGACGTGATCGACCGTTTCACGCTCCAGCGGCGCCTCGGTGAAGGCGGCTGTGGCGTGGTGTGGCTGGCCGAGCAGACGGCGCCGGTGCGGCGGCTGGTGGCGATGAAGATCATCCGGCCGGGGATGGATTCGCAGGCGGTGTTGCGACGGTTTATGGTCGAGCAGCAGGCGCTGGCGCTCATGGATCACGCCGGCATCGCGCGGGTGTTTGAAGCCGGGGCGACGCCGACGGGGCGACCGTTTTTTGTGATGGAGTATGTCGATGGGGTGCCGATCACGCAGTATTGCGACGACCGGCATCTCGGCCTGCGCGAGCGCCTGGAGTTGTTCATGCGGGTCTGCGATGCGATCCAGCACGCACACCAGAAGGGCGTCATCCATCGCGATGTGAAACCGTCCAACGTGCTGGTGTCGGCGGGCACGACCGAGCCGGTGATCAAGGTCATTGATTTCGGCATCGCCAAAGCCACCGAGCAGCAGCTCGGCGACATGACGTTGGTCACGCAGACGGGGCTATTTCTGGGCACGCCCGCCTACATGAGTCCGGAGCAATCGCAGCTGGTTGCGGGTGACATCGACACCCGCACCGACGTCTACAGCCTCGGTGTGCTGCTCTACGAACTGTTGGCCGGCGCGCCGCCCTTCGAGCCGAAGGCGCTGCAGGCGGCGGGGTTGGAGGCGATGTGGAAGCATATCCGCGAGGTCGATCCACCGCGGCCCTCCACGCGGGTGCAGTCGTTGCCGCCGGACACCCAACGCACGGTGGCGACGCGTCGGCAGCTCGAAGCGCCCAAGCTGGCCCATCGCATGAGCGGCGACCTCGACTGGATCGTGATGCGTTGTCTGGAAAAGGATCGCAACCGGCGCTACGCCACTGCGACCGGGCTGGCCGAGGACATCGCCCGCCACCTCGCCGACGAAACGATTGAGGCGCGCCCGGCGAGCGCGCGCTACCGCCTCGCGAAACTGGTGCGGCGCAACCGGCTGGTGTTTGGCGCGGGCGCCGCCGTGGTGGCCGCGCTCATCGCCGGCACCATCGTGAGCATCCATCAGGCGGTGCGCGCCAATCGCGCCGAGCAGGAGGCGCGGGCGGAGGCCGATGCGGCCATCGCGTTGGCGGATTTTTTGGTCGACGATATGTTGTTCCAATCGAGCCCCTATGGTCAGAGCGGTGAGGACGTCGATCCCGACCTGCCGGTGCGCAAGGTGCTCGACCAGGCGGCCGAAAAGGCGGGGGTCCGTTTTGCGGAACAACCGCTGCTGGAGGCGCGGCTGCGTCTCACCATCGCCGGCGCTTACCTCGGTCTCGGTTTGTTTGAACAGGCGAGTGCGCAGTATCAGCGCGCGCTCGAACTGCGGATCGCCTGGCAGGGCGAGGGGCACTTTGAGACCCTCTACGCCCGGTCCGGCTACGGTCTGTGTTTGATGAGGCTGGGACGTAATGAGGAGGCGGAGGCAGAGCTGCAACAGGTGGTGGCGGGCTTTGAGGCGCTGCCGCCGGAGAGTCGGGACAGCTTTGCCTACGACAATGCCCGCACGACGCTGGCGTTGGTCTTCAACGTGCTCGGCCGCCTGGAAGAGGCTCTGGCGCTGGAGAAGGCCGTGCTGGCCAGCTATCGCGGGCGTTATGGCGACCGCCATCGCCACACTGCGGTGGCCCTGGCCAACCTGGGGGAAACCTACCGGGATCTGGCGCGATTTGATCTGGCGGAGCAGGTGCTGCGCGAAGCGATCAGCATCCAGGAGGAGGTGCACGGCGTCGGGCACCCGTCGGTGTTGATCACGCGCAACGCCCTGGCGTCGACCCTCATAGACATGGGGCGCGATGAGGACGCGCTGGTCCTGCAGCGCACGGTGTATGAGGACAGTCGCCGGCTGCTCGGTCCCGATCACCACCGGGTGCTCGATGCGGGCAACAACCTGGCCACGGCGCTCTACGGCCTCGGGCGTATCCAGGAGGCCATTACGCTGAACGAGGAGAACGTGGCCGTGGCCCGTCGCCAGCTGGGGGAGGGGCACGACCTGACCCTCACCTTGCTCAACAACCTCGGCACGCAGTATTCGATGGTCGGTCGACTTGAGGACGGGCTCGCCACCAAAACCGCGTTGGTCGAGTCCGCCAAGGTGGCGTGGGGCCCCGGGCATCCCAATGTGATGATTTTCACCAGCAACCTCGGTTTCGATTACATGCAGATGGGGCGCCTGGACGAGGCGGAGGCCCTCATCAGCGCAGCGGTGGCGGGCATGATCAAGGCCCTCGGGGCGGAGCATCCGCACACCCTGTTGGTGCGGCGCAACCTCGGCCGCTGCTGGCGCAAAATGGGGCGTTGGGACGACGCGATCGCGCTGAGCCACGAACTCTGGGAGATCACCCGGCGCACGCAGGGCGAGGACAGCCCGGCCGCCGCGGAGGCGGGGTTGAGTCTGGCCCTCGGTTTTGATGAATCCAGCCGCTTCGAGGACGCGTTGGCGCTGTGGCGACAACTATGGGACGACGCCGTGCGGCGGGACGGGGAGGGCAGCAGTGCCGAGCGCGGGCTGCGGGCGCGTTACGCGGCCAGCCTGCTGGATGGAGGACGCTGGGCGGAGGCAGAACAGCTTTGGTCGGAGCTCAAGGCGCAGCAGGAGGCGGAGGCACCCGACGAGTGGCGGACCTTTGAGGCGCACAGCGGCCTGGGCGCAGCCTGGGTGGGGCAGGGACGGCTGGCGGAAGCCGAGCCGTGGTTGATCTCCGGATACGAAGGCCTGCTGGCCCGGCAGGAGCAGAGCGCGGTGGCCACGCGCCGCAGCATTGGCGAGGCCCTCGATCGGCTGGTGGCGCTCTACGAGGCGTGGGAGAAGCCGGCGGAGGTCGCCCGCTGGCGGGCGCAACGGGCGGACTGGCTGGATCTTTAGGCAGGGTTGATTACGCCCCGGCGACCGCTTCCTGCACGAGTTCGCCGATGGCGGGCGGGAAGGCGAGGGTGAGGGCGGCTTCGCGACCGCGGGGGCTGAGTTTGGTCCAGGATTTTTGCAGGATGCGAATCCACTTCTCGCGGGTGTAGTCGGCGTGCTGGGCGGCGAAGTCGGCGATGTGGTTTTCCAAAAAGACGAGGATGGCGCAGTCCTCCAGCAGTTGGCTGTTGGGATCGGCGCGCAGGTTTTCCTTGGCCACCCAGGAGCGCACCCGTTCGGCGTCGGCCGCGTCGCAGCCAGCTTCGAGCAGGAGGTCGCGGGCGCGGTCACCCTGTTTGGTGTAGAGGCTGGTGCGCCACTGGTAGTAACCGGCGCGGCCCTCCGGGAAGGTGTCGCGGGGGGTCAGAAAGCGTTCGAGGTGCTGGCAACGCAGGGCGAGGGCGGCGAGCGGTGAATGCGCGGCAGTGGCGAGGCGCTCGCCCCACGCGACCATGCGCTCGGCATAGACGAGCTCGGCGGGCCGACCATCGGGCGTGTAGGTCGGATCGGCGGCGTGGGCGGCATCGATGAGCGCGATGGCGCGGCGGTGGGTCTCGGGCGTGGCGGTGGCGTCGGTCATGGCAGGAAGAGCGATGCAATGCAGCGCAGCAGGCGGGAAGGGTTTGTCAACGAGCGGCCTATCGCTTGGCTCATGCGCCGATGAACGATGCGGTGAAGGTTTCATTGGGCTGTTTGGCCATGTGTGCGCTGGGCGGCTCCTGGGCCGGGGCGACGGTGGAGGAAGCGGAGGCGCAGTATGAGCAGGTGAAAGTCTACTATCAGGACGACAATTACGAGGCGATGGCAGCCGCGGCGCAGGCGGGTCTGGCGGCCTTGGGCGAAGGGGATGACGAGCTGAAGTTGCGGGGGTCGTTGTGGTATTGGTCGGGGGTCGCGCAGCAGATGCTCGGCGACTACGACGCCGCGCTCGATCACTATGCGACGGCCATCACGGTGCATGACGCCGCCGGCAATCTCCGTCAGGTGGCCGCGGTGCTCAACTCCTACGCCGGCGTGCTCGGCGAACGCGGCCGCCAGACCGAACGCCTGCAGGCGCTCGTGCGCGCCCACGGCATTTTTGAGGAACTGGGCGAGCCGCTCGGTCGGGCCGCCCTCGCGCACTCCATCGGCCACTACTACGCCGAGCAGGACGAGTTCGTGGAGGCGCAGGGCTACTACGAACAAAGCATCGCGATCCGGCGCGAGATGGACAATCCGGCCTTCCTGGCCGACGGCCTCATGGGGCTGGGGATAAACCTGCGGGAACTCACCCGCATCGACGAGGCGCGGGCGGCTCTGGACGAGGCCCTCGCCATCCACCGCGAAGCGCAGGACGAGGGCGGACTCGCCGGCGTGCTGACCAATCTCGGCAACCTCGAGCGCGATCAAAAAAACTACGAGGCTGCGCTCTCCGCCTACACCGAGGCTCTCGGCTACGATCGCGCTGCCGGTTACCGCTTCGGGGTGTCGATCCTGACGCACAACCTCGCCCTCACGCATCATGAGATGGGCAACGATACCAACGCGCTGGAGTGGGCCGACATTGCGGTCGACGTGGCCGACGAGCTCCGTCTCCCCGAGCGCCAGGAGTATGCCTACCAACTGCGCGCCGACATTCGTGAAGCCTTGGGCGACGGCACGGGCGCGCTCGCCGATACGCGTCGGGTCATGGAGATTCGCGACGAGCGCGGGGCAGCCTCGCGCGAGCAGGCCCTGCTGGACTTGCAGACCGAATTTGAAACCGCGCAAAAGCAGCACGAGATCGATCGGCTCGAGCGCGCCAACGTGGAACGCGAACTCGCCCTCACGCGCGAAGCCGCCGCCCGCGAAGCCGCCGAACAGGCGCAGGCGGTCGAACAAGCCCGCGGTCGCACCACGCTGGTGCTCGCCATCGCGGCGGGGGCGATCGCGGCGGTGTTGGCCGGACTGTTTCGGGTCTCGCGCCGCTCCGAGCGCCGCCTCGCCAAACAGCGCGAGGAGATCGAACACGCCGTCGCCGGCCTGCGCGACGCCCACGGCGAACTCAAAAAACTCTACGATCGCAAGAGCGCCTTTCTCGGCTTCGCCGTGCACGACCTGCGCAGTCCGCTCTACGCCATCGATGCGGTTTGCGGGGAGATCGAGAGCGGCCTGCTCGACTCGCCGGTGCAGGGCGTCGGTGAGATCCGTGACGCCGCCCGGCGCATGCGCGATGACCTCGACGCCTGGCTCGAAGCCGAACGTAAGGAACAGACCGAGATCGCGGTGCATCCTGTATCCAGTGATCTGGCACAACTGGCCACCGATGTGGTCGCCCTCAATCAACCGGCCGCCCGCGCCAAAGGCATTGCCCTGGAGCTGGTCGCCCCCGTCGCGGCGCCCGTGCGGGTCGATCCCTGGCGCATGCGTGAGGTCATCGACAACCTCGTGTCCAACGCCCTCAAATATAGCCCGCGCGACAGTGGCGTGCAGGTGACCGTGGTGGTGGAGGGTGGACGCGCCGTCGCGCGCGTAATCGATGCTGGACCGGGCCTGTCGGCGGAGGACCATGAAAAGGTGTTTGGCGCCTACGCGCGCCTCTCGGCTCAACCGACCGGCGGCGAGTCGTCCACCGGTCTGGGCCTGCACCTGTGTAAACGTATCATCGATGCGCACGAGGGCAGCACCCTAGCCGTGGAAAACGTTCCGACGGGGGGAGCGATTTTTACCGTGTCGGTGCCCGTCGCGAAGTAGATGCTGGGACCGTATGCCGACTGGACCAGACTCGACTCCCGTGACCGAGACCATGCGCGTGGCGATCGTTGAAGACGACGCCATGCTGCGCTCGCTAATGGAACGGGCGCTCGCGCGCGAGACCGACCTGACCCTGGTCGGGGCGGCGGAGACCCTGGCGGAAGCGGAAAGCTTGCTGGCCACGACGCAACCGGAGCTGGTTTTGCTCGACCTGCGGCTTGGCCGGGGAGACGGCGCGGCCAACACCTGGGAGCTGGTCGAGCAATGGCCGGCGGAGCGGGGACCGGCGCCGCGATGGATCGTGGTGACGGGTCAGCCGGAGGCGGCGCATCTGCGCAAAGCCCTCGACCTCGGGCTCGACGGTTATGTGACCAAGACGGAGCCCTTTGAAATGTTGCTCGCCGCGGTGCGGGAGGTGCGCGAAGGCCGGCAGTATTATTCGGTCGGCGCGCTGAAGTTGTTGATGGAGCAACCGGCAGCCGGTGAGGGGCTCGACCAACTCACCGCGCGGGAGCGCGACATCCTGCGGGCGGCGGGGGAGGGGCTCAGCGTGCGCCAGACGGCGACGCGTTTGAGCGTGTCGGAAAGCACGGTGAAGACCCACCGCCAAAGTGTGATGCGCAAACTCGACCTGCACGACAGCGTCGCCCTCGCGCGCTACGCCCTCAACACCGGCCTGGTGGCGTAGAGCGTTTCGCAGAAGTCAGCGCTAGTTGGTGGCTACGAGCGTGAGCGAGTGGCGGCAGCTGCGGCGGCGAAAGGGGCAGCAGGGAAGGATAATGCCAAGACCGCAAAGCCTCTCCACCGCCTGAGTTGTTTTTAAACCGCGAAGCCCTCTCACCGGCCTCCCCGAACTGCTGACCACGAAGGCCCGGCTTTGCGACCTTTGCGTTAAACCAGCCCTGCCTCTCCGCTCCCTGCCTTCACTGTGCACCTCTGTGCACTCCGTGAGGAAACCCCGCCGTGCCCCTTGGCCTTAGTGCCCTTTGTTTCCTTCTGTAGAATACCGCCGTGCCCCTCGGCTCGCCGATCACGTCGGACGGGCTTTGCGCCCTTAGCGCCCTTTGTGTCTTTGCGTTAAAAAGCCCTGCCTCTCGGCTCTGTTGTTCTCTGTTTCCTCCTGTAAGACCTAGCCGTGCCCTTCGGCCCGCTGACCACGCCGGACGGGCTTTGCGCCCTTCGCGCCCTTTGTGTCTTTGCGTTAAAAAGCCCTGCCTCTCGGCTCTGTTGTTCTCTGCTTCCTCCTGTAAGACCTAGCCGTGCCCCGCGGCCCGCTGACCACGTCGGACGAGCTTTGCGACCTTAGCGACCTTTGCGTCTTTGCGTTAAAAAGCCCTGCCTCTCGGCCTCCGTGCCTTCTGTGTCCCCTCTGTGCACTCTGTGACGGAAACCCCGCCTGCTCCTCGGCCTTGGTGCCCTTCGTTTCCTTCTGTAGAATTCCGCAGTGCCCCTCGGCCCGCTGCGCCGCACGGCCAGGCTCCGGGCTCAACCCGAGGGATGAGGCCGATCTCATCCCGGCGGACGATTTCCGGTGCAGGCGGTTGGCGATAGAGTGGGGGCGTCGTTTGCCCGCACCCTCCGTCGCCCTCCGCTGCCACCATCATGTCCTTACGCCGCCGCCTTCCTGCCCGCCTGCTGCCGTCTCTGCTCGGCAGCGCCGCCCTCTTCGTTGCAGGGGCCAACGCGCAGACCGCCACTCAGATCGTTTTGGGCAATCCGTCCACCGGCCAGGGCACGCCCTTGGTGATCGACGATGTCGGCCATGTGGTGGGCAACCATGTGCTCACGCGCTCGACCACTTTTGAGGGCGATACGGCCGAGGCCACCAACACCACGTCGTGGGACCTCAACCCCGAAGCCGGGCGCTTCACGGTGCAAAGCCGCACCGACTACAACGGTTGGCTGGGCAGCGGCATCAGCCTCGATACGCGTTATGCGTTTGGCGTGTTCGACACCTTCACGGTCAACTCTGGCAACAGCGGTTTGGCCAACGGCTCCAACGTGCAACTCAACCTCGCCCTTACCATCGACGTGTGGGCGCGCACCGATGCCGTGAAGTTCCAGACCGGCAGCAATTGGCTCACCTTCACCGTGCAGCAGCGCGACCCGGTTCCGGGCTATCTCGGCCACACCTACAGCGACGAACGCTTTTCGTTGGATTATGAAGTTACGGTCTACGAATTCGTGGAGGAGGCCGTGATCGATGGCGTCACTCAGTTCGATAACACCGTGACCTACGTCAACGGGCAGGGTGCTGAAGCCGATCTCTATAACTTCAACATCACTGTCGATGCGGTGGTCGGCGAAACCATCGAACTCGGCATGTTGCTCGGCGACTTCAACCCCAACGTTTACGACTACGACATCGCCAACCTGATGGAGGGAACGCGCCAGACCTTGGGCAATGGCCAAACCGACTTCAGCAATGCGTTTTCCGCCAACATGGTGTGGGACCTGGAGGAAGTGGAGGGCTTCGAGGGCCTCGAGGTGCTCGCCGCCAGTGGTTTCAACGCGAGCGTCAACGGCCTGAGCGCCGTGCCCGAGCCGTCCACCTACGCCGCCCTCTTTGGGGCCGGTGCGCTCGGGTTCGCCGTCTGGCACCGCCGCCGTCAGCGGACCTCTTTTCGAGCGGTGACCTCCACCGCAACCACCGCCTGATCGCCAACCCGTTCCCCTCTTTATCATGAAACGATTCTCCCTGCCTTTGCTCCTAGTCATCACCGCTGTGGCCGGTCGCGCGCAATACGAAGTCGACTTCGACGCGACCGGCCACCTCGACCTGAATTTTGAAACGGCCGCTGCGTCCAACTTGTGGTCAGAGTCGGCCACCGGCGGACTCGGCAACAGCGGCGCTGTCGCCATGCCCGCGATCGCCGACAATCAACTCTGGACCCTCGGATCCAGTTACGCCGGCAACACCGATCACAGCATCTCCCTCTACATCCGCACCACCGATGTGCTCAACGCCGGTTACATTGCCATCGGCATCACCGCCAACACGCCGCAGGCTGGCATCGTGTTCCCCTCCGGGGCGGACTACCTCGGCGTGAGCGTGAACCCCGATAGCGGAGAGTTTGAGGTCCACGGTGAAGGCGCGTTCAACCACTCCGGTGGCACCTTCGAAACCGCCATGCAGGCCAACTCCTGGTATCACCTCGAGCTCACCTACGATTGGCAGTTTGATGAAACCTACGGCATGCAGTTCCGCGTGCGTGAGTCCGACGCCAACGGCAACCTCGGCGTCGACCTGATCAACGGCGGCACCTTCTTCGCCGGACTCACCTCCGGCATCGCCAACGACGCCAGCGCCCACGCCTTCATGGGCGGCAACAACACCGGCAACATCCTCGACTACGTGGATAACTTCGCGACGACCGGCATCACCGGAGCCCCGCTGAGTGCCGTCCCCGAGCCCTCCACTTACGCCGCCCTGCTCGGCGCCTGCGCCCTCGGCCTCGCCGCCTGGCGCCGCCGCCAACAGCCCCGCGCCTGACCCGCCTACACCGCAGGTTTTACAGGAGGCCCACCCTGTAGCTACGAGCGTGAGCGAGTGGCTCCCCAACCAGCTAATCCGTCACAGAAAAACCACGTCAAACCTCAGCGATCTCTGCGTTAAAAAGTCCTGCCCCTCGGCTCAGTGACCTCTGTGTTGCCCTCCGTGCTCTCTGTGACCCAACACCCTGCCTCTCCGCCCGTCGTCAGGCCTTAGCGCCCTTTGTGTCTTTGCGTTAAAACAACCCTGCCTCTCGGCCCCTGTGACCCAGCACCCCTGCCTATTCGCCCGTTCACGCACCCATAAATTCAAGAATATAAGATTGACCCCTTAGGTTTGCTCTCGGCCTCGCCGTCATGCGCCGCCGCCACCTGCGCCGCGCCTGACCGGCCTACACCGCAGGTATTACAGAAGGCCCACCCTGTAGCTACGAGCGTGAGCGAGTGGCTCCCCAACCAGCTAATCCGTCACAGAAAAACCAAGTCAAACCTCAGCGATCTCTGCGTTAAAAAGTCCTGCCCCTCGGCTCAGTGACCTCTGTGTTGCCCTCCGTGCTCTCTGTGACCCAACACCCTGCCTCTCCGCCCGTCGTCAGGCCTTAGCGCCCTTAGCGCCCTTTGTGTCTTTGCGTTAAAACAACCCTGCCTCTCGGCCCCTGTGACCCAGCACCCCTGCCTATTCGCCCGTTCACGCACCCATAAATTCAAGAATATAAGATTGACCCCTTAGGTTTGCTCTCGGCTCAGTGGCCTCTGTGCCACCTCCGTGCTCTCTGTGACCCTCCACCCTGCCTCTCCGCCCGTCGGTCGGATCACAAATTCAAGAATATAAGATTGACCCCTTAGGATTGGGTTAATCGGCAAACGGGTCTTCGCCAGCGTCGCGTTTGGTGACGACGTAAGCGATGATCGCCAAGACTAGGAAGCCCACGCCAGCGCCGCCGAAGGTGTAGACCGAGTCTCGGCTGTGTATGAACGAGGAGCGCGCTGCCCAGAAGAAAATCGCCGCAGCGCAGAAGCTGCCAAAACAAACGAGCACCCACATCCAACCCACGAGATTTGCGCGCAGTCGCCGCCCTCCCTCTTCGCGGTTCATTCGCGCTACGAGCTCTCTAAAGTAAAGATCGTCGGGAACGCCGGGGTTTTCCTTGGCCTTCGTTCGAATGGCGTCGGCCCGCAGCTGCCAATATTTTTGCCGGGTCACCGCATCCACGCCACCCGACGCTTCCTTGGCCTGTGCCATGATCAGTCGGTCATGCGTTCCGATTCTGATTTCGCGGTCCGCAAATTCGTAGAGTTCCTGAGTATCCACAATGAACGTTGGTTAAACTTGTTTTGTGCGTCGCTCGTAGTCGCGGGTGTGGCGGTGGGTGAGGATCACCATGACCACGAGGGCGAGGAGGGTGATGATTACGCCGATGAGGTTGTAGGTGTTCCACGACGGCTCCGGGATTGCGAAGCCGACGAGGCCCGTCGCCGCGATGACCAGCCCCCAGCCGAGCAGGCTCCAGCCGCCGTAGCGATTGATCTCATACCACGCTTCATCCGACGCAAAAGTCGCCCGCGTGCGCACGCCATACCAGTGGTTCATCTTCACTTTCTGCCGGATCAGCGGCACGGCCAACAAGGCGGCGATCAGACCGGTGAGGAGATTGATCAGGGCAACGGGGTTCATGGTCAGGATTCAGGGCGACGCAGGATGCGCACGATGCGGTTGTAGAGGTTGTCGGCGACGGAGAGCGATTCACCGCCAGTGGTATTCACGAACTGAATCACCACCGTGTCGATGTCAGCATGATAGCGGGCAATGCTGTAATAACCCGGGATCAGGCCGGTGTGCTCAAACACGTAGACGGAACGGTAGACGCTCTGCTCCTCCTCGCTCAGCAACGAGCCGTCATGGAGCGCGCGCAGGAACCGTCCCACGTCTTGCGCTGTCGCCACCATGGAGCTGCCGGGGAAGGTGAAGTTGAGATGCCGCACGCCACCTTCGTAGTGCGTGTCGTAACCCTGGGCGATGGTCGCCGGGTCGACGTCGTCCATGCGGCCGTAGGTGTGCTCGAGGCCGAGCGGAGCGAGCAGGCGCTCGCGGATATAGCGCTGGTGATCGTAGCCGAGCGCATCGTCCATGATTTCTCCGAGCAACAAGTAGTTGGTGTTCGAATACGCCCAGTCGCTGTCCGGCGCGAAATCGGCGGGTTCGTCCAGGACGAGTTCGAGCGTCTGGCGGTTGTCGGTGTAGGGCTGATGCCAGGGGAAGTCCGCGTCCCAGATCAGATCGGGAATGCCGCTGCGATGCTGCAGCAGCATACGCACGGTGATCGCGTCGGCGTGGGCGATGCGCTCGCGCAGGTCGGGCAACAGCTCGGCGAGGGTGGCATCGAGCGACAGTTGGTCGGCCACCACCAGCTTGGTCGCAGCGGCGGCGATGTAGAGTTTGCTGATGCTGGCGATCTTGAACAACCCGTGTGGATCCAGCGGCGCCTGCGAGTCCCGGTCGCTCACCCCGGCAGCATAATACGCCGGCGGCTGACCACCGCGATCCACGTAAACGATGATCCCGTCCATGCCGAAGTCGGTCGCATCCGCCACCTGTTCGGCAACCGTATCGGGCAACGGCTGGACCCAGAGCCAAAGCCCGGTCCAGGGCACATAAATCACGGCACAGGCAATGCCGACGACGAGGGACCCGAGACTAAGAATCCGGGCGATACGCTTCTTGGTGGAAAGAGCCAAAACCGATCAGAGAGGCAGGGGAGAAAGGGGCTGTGGAAACGACAAGATTGCGCTCCGGCCCACGTCGCTCGGCAAGGTGATTATTGCGTGCTCACAGCATCCCCAGGGCACGTTGCTCGAGTAGAAACTCGCCAGGCGTAGCGATGGTCACGCCATAGACTTCGCGTCCGAGTTTCTTTTGGAGGTCATGCTCATCGAGGGTAAGCAACCAATCGGCCCCAACCTCCAGCGCCGCGATGACGACCGGCCGATCCTTCGCTTTGGGAAAGACCAGAGGTTTGTCCAAGGCCATTCCCGCGGAAACGAACTGCACGGCGGGGCTGATCTGTCGTGTCCAAACCGTCGCGGCCTGACGGCCGATCTTGGCCAGATTTCGTTCCGTCTCTTCGGCGCAGTATGCGGAGCTGATCAGCTCCCAGGTGGATGACGACGAGGTGCTGGTGCGAATGAGGAATCGCGACGCACCGGACGCAGATCCGCATGCCGCCAAAAGCACACTCGTGTCCAGGAATAGCTTCACCCTTTCTTCGCGGGCTTGGCGGCGTTGAACGCTTTCATGTCTGCCTCGTCACGTGATATCCACGCCTCAATTTGCTCCTTCGGCAGATCACGCACGGGCATCGCCACAGCCGCCTGCAGAAAGAGCCCGCCGTCGCGCTCCTCCACCAACACCAGCGGGTTGGGAAGCTTATCAAGTCCCATCCTGCGTCGCATTTCGGGCGGCAGGGTCAGGCTGCCACGTTTGGACAGAGGAAGCGTTGTTGTCATGCGGCAATGCTGCATTGCCGCAACGCGCCTTGCAAGCCGCCAAGGGCGGAGTCGTTGAGCAGGGCACGACCTAGGCGGCAGCCCCGCGCCGGCGCCGGCGCCAGACGGCGAAGCCCAGACCGGCGACGCCGACGATCATGGCATAGGTGGAAGGTTCCGGGACCGCCGACAGGGCGGCAAAGGTGATGGAGCCGCCGGTGCCGTCGGACCAGCTCAGGGTGAGGGACTCACCGGCCACCATGCCGATGTCGGCCAAGGTGGTGCCGAGGATGGAGGTGCTGAGGTTTACGGACGCCCCCGAGACGTAGTCGCCGTTCACATAGAGGGTGTCGGTCCCGAGCGTGCCCCAGATGCCCACGTCGGCCACGAAATCAGGCGTATAGTAGGTGGAGGGGCCGGGAATGGAAAACCCACCGCTCGAGGCGAAGGAGCCGAAAGGCAGCGTGTAGGTGTCGTAGGTGCCCACGGCCGAAGAAATCCAAACGTAATCAAAAGCCCCGAGGTAGATCTGTTCGGGCGCATAGGCCAGGTCTTGGTCTCCAGCGGTCAGCCCGGTGAGGTCGATGCTGCCGTTTACGTCCACAGTGACGTCGGCACCACTTTGGGTGAACGAAACCGTCAATTGAGCGAAGACGGGGGAAACGATGAGGGCGAGTAACGGCAGGAGGCGAAGTTTCATAGGGATGGGAGGCGAGTCGTTGAACGAATCCTTATACGGCAAACGCGCCCAGCTTCTGGGCAGCGCGTGCCCTCCCATCGGTGAAATCGGCGAGAACTTAAGCAAAGTCCTCAAAATCAGCCGAATAGCTCAGCTTGTTGCGATCGATTGGCACCTGCCGCCAGAGCTGACGTGGCAAAACTCTGCCGCGCGCGTGACAAGGTGGACGCGGGCGTCCCCGGCCGCGTCGTTCCACGTGCCTCCCTGTGTAGGCCGCGAGCTCGCTCGCGCTCCCCTGGTCGGGATCCATGAGGGGCTGGCGATTGTTCAGTTCCAGTAACCGCGGGCGGTTGACGATTTGGCCCAGCTACGCTGCCATCTGTGCAAGATCTCCCCGATGACTGAACCCTACAGGCCGATAACCATTCCGGAGCGGATTAGTGCAGGCTTTCTGAATCTGGTTCTAGGGGGGTTGCCGATATCCGTTCCTAAAACTCTATCGGAAGAATTTACCGAAGCTTCCCTGCTTATATCAAACGAGGCCTTCTTGGATTCCCTCGCGGTCGCACTCGTTTGCATTCAATATCTTCTCTATTTTAGATATCGGGGGTCCCCGGCTTGGATTCTGTTTCGCATCAAAATCGCAACGGAAGCCGGTGGCCGACCATCCACCTATCGGCTATTCTTAAGATCCCTGCCATATCTCGCGTATTTCTTATTGATCACCTTCTATCCCCCGGAATCCGAAAGCGCGGGCTCAACTGAGCGGTTAGGTTTAAGTCATCCGTATTTCGATGGGGTGATTTTTGTTTTAATGTCGCTCCTCTTCTTGAATAGCCTCACTGTCTTGGCGTTTAGGGGGCGTTCCTTTATTGATATTCTAACGAAAACCCATGTGGTGCGACGGACGTAAAAGCCGGTGGCAAGGTGGACGCGGACGTCCCCGGCCGCGTCGTTCCCCGTGCCTCCCGGTGTAGGCTGCGAGCTTGCTCGCGCTGCGTTGGTGCAAGGAATTACTAAGAGCTTTTAAAGCAGAAAATTACAAAATTTACGTAGCTGTTCGATTTCTGCAAATGTAGACCGGTGACGACATGACCCCTTTGGGCTGCGGACCCCATCTGGCTGCCTCTGGCTGCTGCCTGAGGCGGCGGTTTCAGGATAGCACTTCGATACAGCTACTGTCTTTGAATGCGCGCATGACATCCTCGATGAATGCGGCTAAATTATTGTATGCGAAACGGTAAGGGGACTCATCATTGTCACTATCAAAGAAAATAACCTCGCGCGTTCCGCGCGCCCTCAAATCTAGCAAAAAATAACGCGAAGAACCATCCCACAAGAAAGGAAAGTAGCGACCATTACCTTCGCGCAGTTCCCATCGATGCTTTGATGCTTCATTCCAGGTGGCGAAATGGCCACAGGCGCTTTCAAAACTCAAATGATGAAATTCAGCATTAGGAATATACCCGAGCCCATCATAGGAGATTTCCACAACGCCATCGACCTGCCTTTCGATAGGATTAACACCGTCATGCCATGTATACAATTCAGCGACGGAAGCTGGGTCGCCCTTAGTGGCACTCAATTTCCTTTCGACAAACTCACGAGAGAGCCCCGGTCGAAATTGAGCGCCAATAGTGCGATTATTGGCCATCAGCATGGATTGGAAATCCAAGAGAAGTTTATCTGATCTCATTTGGTTGTAAAATAACGATTACAATTGGCCTGGCCTAAGCATGTAACGCGCAAAATGGCGACAAGCACGGTGGTGTCGTCATATATCAAAACAGGGATGGCGATTCTTTGAATTCTGTAATTGTAGACATAGGGCGACATGCCCGATCTGGCGTGCCTCACGCCCCGGGGAAACTGATCGGCTTTCCCAGGTATACCTTAAGCGATCCCGGCCTCGTCCACGTTGAGTTTCCAGGAGACGCCGAAGCGATCGATCACGATGCCATACCAGGAGGTGAACTCCGATCGCGCCAGCGGGATGACCACCTCTCCACTTTTGCTCAGGGCGGCGAAAAACGATCGGGCGCGCTCAACGGACTGAAGCCGCAGCGCCAGTGAAAACCCGGAGAAGGGCACAACGGCTTGGCCGGGCCTGTGCCCCGCATCGCTCGCCATCAGCACGGTATCCGCGATGCGGAAGGTGGCGTGAAATACCAGATCATCCAAACCCTCCCTCTCTGCCGGTGGCAGCGGACTTTCCTCAAAGCGCATCAAGAACAACAGCTCCGCACCTAGAGCCTCCTGATAAAACGCCAGGGCATCGGCCGTGCGGCCGGAGAAGTTGAGGGTAGTGACCAACGACATGCCCGAGGGGTTTAAGCGCGGGGAGCTTACGCTGTCACGAACCTACGGGCAGCGAAGGTGCAGGGATGGGTTCCAGTGGAGCTCGCGCTGGTGAAGATGATCCAGAGATGCTGACAATGTGACGACATGACCCCATGCGGCTACCCGGATCAATGCGGATACTCTTTACCATATGAAATACGATATCTCGCGCGGATTCACTATTCTCGAATAGCGCGATGTGAATATTCTTTGGCCACCACTCAACATCTTCCAGTGTGACAAGCATTTCAACGATGCCCGTGTCGTCCTCTATGTATGATAAGTCAAATGCTCCGATTTGAAGGTGCTTCGCCGCTGAGGAAGGCCTTTTACTCGGGAAATTAGGGTGATTTCCAAAATATGCCTTACATAATTTATCACCTTTAAGATGAAAGGTGACTATTTTGAAATCGTGAATGGGGGACTCGACTTCAAAGCTTACTCCCTGTGGGAGCGACATAAAAACACCATCAATAATTTCAGCCTCAATTACATCAGAGGCCTGTGCTCGCGCTTGTGTCACGAAAGCCATCATCAATGCTGTTAATGCAAAAATCCTTTTGAAATTTTTCATTTTAGGAATCTATGGACGACAACGATGAGTGGGGAGGGCGGCAGGGGCATTTCGATACAGCGTTACAGATCTTTCGGTGGTAGGGCGTCAAGAAGGTCCGACTGTAGTGTGAAGCATGGCTGGTGTGGAGGGTCCGGTATTTGACCGGTGTAACGATGTAACGACGTGACTTCTCTACGTCCTCCCAGGCATGCCTCACGCGTTTTCGGCCTCGTCCACGTTGAGTTTCCACGAGATGCCGAAGCGATCGATCACGATGCCATACCAGGAGGTGAACTCCGAACGCGCCAGCGGGATGACCACCTCTCCGCCTTTGCGCAGGGCGGCGAAAAACGATTGGGCGCGCTCTACGGACTGGAGCCGCAGCGCCAGTGAAAACCCCGAAAACGACACGGCGGCTTGGCCGGGCGTGTGTCCCACATCGCTCGCCATGAGCACGGTGTCCGCGATGCGGAAGGTGGCATGAAATACCAGATCATCCAAACCCTCCCGCGCCGCTGGCGGCAGCGGACTTTCGGCAAAGCGCAACAAAAACAACACCTCCGCGTCCAAGGCCTCCTGATAAAATGCCAAAGCCTCGGCCGTGCGCCCGGAGAAGTTGAGGGTAGTGACCAGCGTCATGCCCGAGGGTTTAAACGCGGAGAGCTTACGCTGTCACGAACCTACGGGCAGCGAAGGTGCAGGGATGGGTTCCAGTGGCGCTCGCGCTGGTGAAGATGAACCAGAGATGCTGACAAAGTGACGACATGACCCCGTCCGGCTATTGACCCCGTCCGGCTATGACCCCGTCCGGCTACTATTTAAACAACGACTGGAAAGTTACTTATGACCCTATGCCCGGACACCGTTGCGCTCTAGAATAGGGCGGAAAAAGAAGTTATGTCGTTAGGTATCTACGATCTGCCAGCGATCTTTCAATTCCTGAAAATGTAGACAGGTGACGACATGACCCCTAGCGGTTGCCCCTTTTGGCTGCCTGATTCCTTTTGGCCCCCTTACGGGGTTGAACGAGTTGGAGGCAGCGTTACGTCCTGATTCTTGTTGGCATGAAGTCGGCCCCTGTTATCTCGGAACTGATTTCATCAATGTATTGAGTTAGTGATCCGTTTATAAATTCGGAAAGTAACCAATTATGCCTACACTCAAAGTGCTTTTGTAGACTGTCTGGGCGGTAGCGGGCGATTTCGCTTATGCGGTGAAGTGCCGCGAAAGTGAGAGTAGAAGAAGATCGGTTGATGAATCCCGTTGGGTCGCTATTTCTCTTTATATACCAAAGGCGAGTCGATCCTGCGATATAAAATAAATGTTTCCGGACTCTTTTGTGGTAGGTCGTAAGGCGTGCGATGTTGTCGTGTTTCGAGCCTCCATGCTTCCACCTGAATCGCTTTTTCATGCGGACGACAGTTTTTTTCGTATTGTAGTAGGGGTCGTTTTCAAAACCGTCTAGTGTATTTAGGGTCGCGGGTCTGGTGAATCTTCTTCCTGCGATTTCGCAACAAAACCAGCTTTCGGAGGCTTGTGCTTTTCTGACGAAATGAGGATTATCTATAGGGATGAAAAGTTCAGGCTCGCTTGTGTAGGTAACAGTGTAGGCTCGATGAAGGTAAGTGAGATTGTATAGTATGTCCTTTAAACTGATGAATCCCGTGTCGGGCCTTGGTTCAGAAAAATAGTCGGATAGGGCGCCGAAAACACCATTTGCGCGCATTCCTACCTGTTCGTTTGAAAGTGAGGTTTTTCCAGGGAGGGCTTTCCCTGTTACTCCATGGTAGGGGGAGTGGGGAATCCGGTGCGCTAGTAGCAGTGCCTTTGTAGCATTTAGTGCACTGTAGTATGCGGTTAGGGGCTTTGCGGTTTTTGCGAGACTCTGTGTTGCTTCATAAAAATCACGAGCCTGGTTCCAATAAAATACACTTTCTTTTGTTGAGTGTCGTCTTAGCCACATTCCAACGAAATCCCAAGTGTCATCCACTAGAACTGTAGAGGCCCCGAAAACAGGAGCCCCAATGCTTTTTTGGACGTAGATTACCCTGTTGTTAAGCTTGATTGGAATCGCTGCCATGAGGTTCTTTAGAAGGGGGGGGGGCGGCGTATTTTTCGAGGCAGTCAGTAGCTTGGGAGAGATTCTAAGGGGTGGATGGTCCGGAGGGCGGTGTGGTGACTTCAGGTTTTTCAGTTTCGGTAACAGTAATTTCCGTCGGTTCTAACATAAATATTATTCCCTGTTTGGGGAGGATGGCACCGCATGCTTTTAAGCTCGCTGAGGTGCTCCCGGAATCCAAACACTCTATTTTAGATGATGTTGATGGATGGTAGGAGAATTTCATCCGTTCTGGGAAATTCGCAGTCACTCGCAGGTCCATAATGGGGCGATTTCCGAACATTGCATCGTTTGCGCCGCGTTTAGATGTGCTTTTTATAACAAGAGTGGCTGAAACCTGACCACCCGCAGGAATTGAAATAGGATACGAAAGATAGGTCTTTCCACCTTGTTCGGATTTTTCCACGCCTTTGTCCATACCGGGTTTCTCTGCGTCGTAATCTACGACAACGATGCCATTGCTTTTCCATTGAGCGCGAACCAAGCCAATACTTTCATGTTCAGCCTTTTTTACAAACATGCTTTTCATGCTATCTTCAAATGGCTGATTGGAAATATTGTGAAGCGTGTAAGTTGCGGTGCGGGTTAATAGTATATCGGAGTCTGCGAGAATACTGTAATTAAGATGCCAATGTGAATCTCTTTGGATAACCGGTGATCTGAGGATGTCATCGTATATGACGGTAAACAGCTCCTCTGGGATCATTCTTTTGAATACGCTGGAGAATAGCTCTCTGTTGAGTGAATCCTTTTGGGATTCCTCGACGCGGCTAATCACGAGTATTGAGATTAGTATAGAAATTCCAGAGGCGTTTAAGGCGCTAGCCACGAATGTTAGGATTCGTGCGTTTTTTGGCACCGAAACAACATTTTCGACGATCTTCTCTCCAGCTTCGCCAAAACGGGAGATTTGCGAAAACTCAAGTTCGGCCGATGACGCTTTGAAGTCTAGGATAAGGCCACTCACTATGATGAGGATGGCGATCAGGCAGAGATTGATGTGAGAATCTTTCATAATTCCTCGACAATTCTATTCGCTATTGAGCGCCAGATTATTGCAGAATGCGGCGTTTCTATGTGTTGATGGGGTAGTCCGAATTTAGCTTCTGCGGTGATTCGATAGCTAAAAAATCATAGTAGGATCAATTCCCAATTGTATCGAATAAGGGCAGGCGAAAGGGGTTATTTTGAAGTTGACCTGATTCGACGGACACGAAGGCGAACATGCAGGTTTGGCATCATTGCGTCCTCCGCGTCGACTGGGTGCTCTGCCTCACGGTCTTATTCATGGCTCCGTTCCCTTGGTTTCCTTATGTAAAACCAACCCAACCCTGTCCAGCCTCACCTTGCCGTTACGCTCCCGGTAGGAGTTTGCGGGTGAGGCGTTTTAGGTCTTCCAGGACCATGATGAGGGAGGGGACCAGGATGAGGATGATGGGGGTGGCAAAGACGATGCCCATGGCGAGCGACACCACCATCGGGATGAGGAAGCGGGCTTGCAGGCTGGTTTCCATCATCATGGGCAGGAGGCCGAGGCAGGTGGAGAGACTCGTTAACAGAATCGGACGGAAGCGGCGTTGGATCGCGGCGAGCGCGGCCTCCAACGGGCCCTGTCCGCGCTTGCGGCAGGCGTTCATGTAGTCGAGCAGCACCACCGAGTCGTTCACTACCACGCCGGTGAGCGCGACGATGCCGAAGAGCGAGATGAAGGTGAGGTCGTAGCCTAGCACGAAGTGGCCGAGGATCGCGCCGATCACGCCGAAGGGGATGGCCGACATGATCACGAAGGGCTGCAGGTAACTGCGCAGCTGCGCGCCGAGGATGATGTAGATCAACATGAGCGCGATCATCATGTTGCGCGCGAGGCTCTGCAGGTCCTGCGCCTGGTCGCGCGTCTCGCCTTCGAAGCTGGCGGCGAGGCTGGGGAAACGCGCTTTGAGCTCGGGCAGGGTGTTGGCGTTGAGGTAGGCAATAACGTCGTTGGGCGTCGTGATGGCGGCATCGACATCGGCCGTGACACTCACGATGCGGCGGCCGTTGACGGTGTTGATCTGCGAGTAGCCGATTTGCTCCTCAATGGTGGCCACGGCGCTGAGCGGCACTTCGCGGCCGTCGCGCAGCCGGATGCGCGTGTCGCGCAGGGTGGCGAGGCTTTCGCGGTCGGCCTTGGGGTAACGCACATACACGATCACTTCGGAGCTGCCGCGTTGGATGCGTTGCACTTCCTGCCCAAAAAAGGCGGTGCGCAACTGCCGGCCCAACTCGGCCGGGGTGAGGCCGACGGCGTGGCCTTCGGGCGTGAGGTGGAACAGGTATTCGGTTTTGCCGGGCTGGTAGCTGTTGGCGACGTTGATGGTGCCTTCGATGCCTTCGAGCGCGACCTTGAGGCGCTCGGCGGCGGCGTTGAGGCGCTCCTCCAGCGGATGACTCAGCTCGATCTCGATGTCGGCGCCACCGCCGATGAGGGAGCTCTGAAACTCCAGCGTTTCCACGCCGGGCAGGTCGTGCACGCGCTCGCGGATCATGGCTTCGATCTCGGACGCGGCGTAGTTGCGGTAGTCGGACGGCAGGAGCTGGATGTTCACCTGCCCGAGGTGTGCGCCGGAGCCGCTGCCGCCGCTGGAGCGCGGTCCCATCGATTGCCCGGCGACGGCGCCGATGCTCACCGACACACTTTCAAACGCCGCCTGACCCGCCTCGCTCTCGACCTCATCGCGCACGGCGTAGGCGGCGTCTTCGATGGCGGTGATGGTGCGCTCGGTCACCTCAAACGGCGTGCCCTGCGGCATGGTGAGGCTGATGCTGATGCGGTCGCCCTCGATCTGCGGGAAGAAGATGAACCGCACGATGCCGCCGCGCACCATGCCGATGGTGATGATGGCGATGCCGACAAAGGCGGCGAAGGTGGCGTAGCGATGGCGGATGGCGAACTCGGCAAACGGCACGACGCGTCCGCTCACAAACTTGCCCAGCAGGGTGGTCACGCCGTCGCGCATGCGCGCCATGATGCCGCGGCTCCAGCGCGTGGGACTGGAGAGGTGGGCCGGCAGGATGAAGTAGGCCTCCATCAACGAGACGAAGAGGATAACGATGACGACGGCCGGCACGACTTTGACGATCTGGCCGAGCGTGCCGGTGCTGAAGAGCAAGGGCGCAAAGGCCGCCATGGTGGTGAGCACGCCCACGGTGACCGGGGCGATGATGGCGCGCACGCCGCGCAGCACGGCGTATTTTTCGCCCTTAAATTCCTCCTGCGCTTCGAAGATGCTTTCGCCGGTGACGATGCCGTCGTCGACCACGATGCCGAGCACCACGATGAGCGCGAAGAGCGACACCATGTTGATGCTCACGCCGAAAAGGTGCAGCAGCATGAGGCCGCCGAGAAACGACACGGGGATGGCGGCGCTGGTCCAGATCGCGAGCTTGAGATCGAGGAACAGCATGAGGATGAGAAACACCAACACGAAACCCAGCAGGCCGTTGCGCACCATGAGCGAGATGCGGTCGCGCAGCACGGTGGTGTCGTCCTGCTGCAGGCTGAGGTTCACGCCGGTGGGCAGGGAGAGGGTGTCGAGGTAGGCCTTCACGGCGTTGGCGACGGCGAGGGTGTCCTCGGTCTCGCTGCGCTTCACGTCGATGAAGGCGGCCTGGTGGCCGTTGAAGCGGCTGGTGAGGTTGGAGTCCTCGAGGCCGTCGAGCACGGTGGCGATGTCGCCGAGGCGCAGCACGGAGCCATCGGGCAGGGTGCGGATGGCGATGGTGGCAAACTCGGGACCGGTGTAGCGCTTCTCCTGCACGCGCAGCAGGATGTCGCCCTGCGCAGACTCGACGGTGCCGGCGGGGATGTCGGCCGAGGCGGCGCCCACGGCCTCGGCGACGGCGGCGAGGGAGAGGCCGTAGTCGCGTAGTTTTTCTTCGGATACTTCGATCGAGATTTGGTAGTCGCGAATGCCGCGCAGGTCGGTGAGGGCGACGCCGGGCAGTTGTTTGAGTTCGTCCTCAATGGTGTCGGCCCAGAAGCGCAGGGTCTTCTCGGGCGCGTCGCCGTAGATGGCGAGGGTGAGCACGTTGGGGGTGGGGCGGGCCTTGACCACGATGGGGCGCTCGGCGTCGGCGGGCGGGAAGGCGGTGAGGCCGTTCACGGCGGTGTCGACCTCGTTGTAGACATCGTCGGCGTCGGCGAAGTCCTTGAGTTCGATGCTCACCACGCCGCGTCCCTCGGCGGCGGTGGCGGTGACGCGTTTGACGCCCTCGATGCCCTGCACGGCCTCCTCGATGCGACTGGTGATGGAGTCGGCGACCTCGTAGGGCGTGGCGCCGGGGTAGGGCACGGTCACGGTGATGACGCGCGGGTCGATCGACGGGAAGGTCTCGGTGCGCATGCTGAGCGCGCTGACGAGTCCGCCGATGACCAGGAAGGCCATGAGGATGTTGGCCGCGACGTGGTTGTCATTAAACCACGCGATGAGCCCGGTGGGACGGTGCTCGGCGGGGTGGCCGGGGGCGGCCGGGGCGGCCGAGGAGGAATCGTCGGGCGAGGCCATCAGCGGGAGGGGGCGGAGGGCTCGGTGGTGGCGGTTGCGGCGGCGCTTTCAGCCGCATCGCTGTCGCTGTCATTGCTGAGCGAAACGGTGGCGCCCTCGGCGGCACCGGCGAGGCGGTTGGTCACGACCACGGCGCCGGGGGGCAGGTGGCGCAGGGCGAGGGTGTCACCGTCGGCGTAGAGGATGTCGGGCTGGTGGGCGTGCAGGGTTTGGTCGGCGGCGACGAGCCAGACCACGCCGTTTTGTTGGAGGGCGCTGGCGGGGATTTCGCTGATGCCGTCGAGCTGCGGACCGTGGATGGTGACGCGAGTGAAGACGCCGGGCACGAGGTCGGCGGGATCGTCCTGGAAGCCGAAGCGCACGGTGGCGAAGCGGGTGGTGGGGTCGAGGCGGGCGGCGCTGCGTTGAAGTTCGCCGGGGTAGGTGCGGGTCTGGCCGAGGTGGGTGGCGGTGATCTCGATGCTGGCGCGGGCGGCGGTGAGCAACCACTCGAGTTGGCGGCCCTCCAGCGAGGACACGACTTCGAGCGAGGCGAGGTCGAAGGCGCTGCCGTAGCTCTGACCGGCCTGCACGAACTGGCCGGGGGCGATGCGGCTGGCGAGCACACGACCGGCAAAGGGCAGGGTGTAGCGGGTGCGTTCGAGGGCGAGTTGGGCGTTGCCGAGGGCGGCCTGGGCGGCCTGCAGATTGGCCTCGGCTTCGGCGAGTTGGGGACGGCGAGCGACGAGGTCGGGCGCGGGTTGGTCGGGGTTGAGTTGAGACCACTCCGCGACCGCGGCGGCGGCCTCGGCGTGCGCGAGTTGCAAGGCGGTGCGGGCGCGGGCGACCTCGGCGGCGAGGCGTTGGGTGTCGAGTTCGTAGTCGCGCGGATCGACCTGGAAGAGCGTGGTGTCGGACGTGAAGGCGCCGCCCTCATAGAAGGCCGGGTCGACCGCGACGATGCGGCCGCTCACCTGTGGCACGATGTTGATCTCGGTGCGGGCCTGGACAGTGCCGGTGGTGGCGAAGACCAGTTGGTAGGGTGCGGGATCGACGGTGACCGTATCCACAAACAGGGCACGCGTGCCGCCGCCATTGCGCCCGGCCGGCTCGTAGTGCGTCTGCATGAGCCGATTGATGACAAAGGCCACGACCACAAAAACGATGACCGCGACAAGCTGGATGAGACCGGAACGTTTGGAGGAACTCATGAGAAACTGGTGTGCTGGGGACTGGAAGCTGGGGGCTAGGTGGTAGGGACTGGGTTGCTGGTCTGCTGGGGGCTGGGGATTGGGGCGCTGGTTTTTCTAACACCAAGGTAGCAAAGGGAGCGAAGGACCGGGGCGGTG
This sequence comes from Actomonas aquatica, assembly GCF_019679435.2. Classification (NCBI taxonomy): domain Bacteria; kingdom Pseudomonadati; phylum Verrucomicrobiota; class Opitutia; order Opitutales; family Opitutaceae; genus Actomonas; species Actomonas aquatica. The sequence goes on along the minus strand of NZ_CP139781.1, from coordinate 3,653,224 downwards.
GCTGGTGGCTAGGTGGTGGGTGGCGGGGGACTCAAAGGGTGTAGCTGCGTTTGAGCCGAAGGCGAAAACGTGGCTCGGTGGAGCGGCCATCTCGCAGCTACTGGGAAACTCGATCCCATCGTTGCCTCTCGGTTATCTGCGCTTCTCTGCGTCATCTGCGGTTAAATAAGAATCCTAAGCGGTGCCTCTCGGATCTGTGTTTATCCGTGTTCATCTGTGGTTAAAAAACTGCGTGGAATCAGCGCGTTGCCTCTCGGTTATCTGCGTCTCTCTGCGTGATCTGCGGTTGATAAAAACTCTGTGGTTTTGGGTGCGGGAGTTGCCTCGCGGCTCAGGGTTCGGGGTCGAACCAGGTGCCGCCGAGGGCGAGGTGGAGGTTTACGCGGGCGGTCCAGCGGGCTTGTTGGGTGAGCAGCCAGGCCTGCTCGGTGCGGTAGCGGCGTTGCTGGGTGTCGAGGTAAGACTGCAGCGGTTGCAGTCCGCTGCGGTAACGCTCGGCGGCCAGGCGTTCGGCGGCGCGCAGGGCCTCCAGCGAACGGGTTTGAGCGGCGAGCTGGCGGTCGAGTTCGCGGTCGGCCTGGAGGGCGGTTTCGACTTCGCGGAGGGCGTCGAGCACGTCGTTAGCGTAGGCGGCGGCGAGCTCGCGGGCGGCGGATTCCTGCAGGCGGAGATTGGCGCGCAGGGCCCCGCCGGCGAAGAGCCGTTGGGTGATGCTGCCGAGGAGGGAGCCGACGAGTTGGTCGGTCGAAAACAGGTCGTCGAGTTCGGGGCCGGCGACGCCGATCGAGCCGCCGAGGGTGAGCTGCGGATAGAGGTCGGCGAGGGCGATGCCGACGTTGGCGGTGGCGGCGCGGGCGCGCAGCTCGGAGGCGCGCAGGTCGGGGCGGCGGTCGAGCAGGGCGGCGGGCACGGGCGGCGCGGGGGCGGCGGGCGGCGTGAGCAGCGGGAAGTCGCGCGGGGTGGGCGCGGTGGTGCCGGGCGTGCGGCCGAGCAAGACGTCGAGTTGGTAGAGCTCGGCGGCGAGCTGGCGTTGGTAGAGCGGGACGTCGGCCTGGACGGTGGAGACGTTTTCGGCGGCGAGGTAAACGTCGCTGGCGGTGGCGCCGCTCGCGCCGAGTTCGTAGCGGCGGCTCACGAGATCCTGGAGCAGCTCGCGGTTGGACGCGTTTTCGCGGGCGAGCTCGAGCAGGCGTTGGTTGACGGCGATGGCGACGCGGCGGTTGAGCAGTTGGGCGATGAGCGCGTGGGAGAGCGCCTCCTGCTCGGCGGCGGCGGAGAGGAAGGTGGCGGTGCCGGCCTCGATGGCGCGGCGGCGGCTGCCGAAGAGGTCGAGAGTCCAGGAAACGTTGAGATCGGCGGCGTAGGTTTCGGTGTAAACGCGGTCGCCGGCGGCGTTGGTGGTGAAGGCGCGGCGGGCGTCGGCGCCGGCGGAGAGCGCGGCGAGGTTGCCGCCACGGGTGGCGTTGAGGCGCTCGCGGGCTTGGGTGACGCGCTCGGTGGCCTGCTGGAGGTTGAGGTTGGCCGCGAGCAGGGTGTCGACCAAGCCGGCGAAGGCCGGGTCGTCGATCTGCGTCCACCAACGGGTCATGGCGGGGGCGGAGGGTGTGGGCTCGGGGGCCGGTGCCGGCGCGTTGACGAAGGCCTCGGGTGGCGGCGTCGGCAGGGTGGGGCGTTCGGCGGTGGGGCCGACGGTGCAGCCCGCGACGAAGGCCACGGAGGCGAGCGCGAGGAGGACCGGCGAAAGCGAGCAAAGCGGCGGGGTCATGCGGATGCGGCAGGAGAAGGGGAGGCGGAAGAGGACGGGGTAGCGGCAGCGGAGTCGGTGTCGGCGTCGGCAAGCACGGGCAGGTTGAGGCAGGCCTCGACGTTGGCGTGGAGCACCTGGCGGATGGAGGTGACGAGCGCCGGGGTGAGAGCCGGAGTGCCGAGCGTGCGCAGGAGGCTTTCGCGGCTGACGGCGAAGCCGAGGATTTGGCCGAAGAAGGCGTGCACGCGGATTTTGGCTTCGTTGCTGGTGGGATCGATGCCGGTGGCGGTGCCGAGTAGGAAGAGGAGCTTCGACTGCACCCGTTTGAAGCACTGGTCGTAGATGTGATCGAAGGCCGGGGTCGGGCGGGATTGCTCGCGCACGATGATGAGCGCCCAGAGGCGGATCTCCTCGGACTGCACCATGAGATCGGCGAGGTGATCGAGCAGGCGCAGCAAGGCGCGGCGCGCGGCGGCGGGATCGTTGTTGGCGGCGGAGACCTCGGTGACGAGGGCCTCGGCGGTCGGGCGGATGTGGGCTTGGAGGCGACCGATGATGTAATCGATCACGGCGAGGTAGAGGCCGTCCTTGTTGCCGAAGTGGTAATTGATGGCGGCGACGTTGGCTCCGGTGGCCTCGCAGAGCATGCGGGTGGTGGTGCCCTTCAGGCCGTATTCGCCGAACAACTCCAGTCCGGCCTCGACGAGCGCCTGTCGCGTGCGACACCCGCGCCGCTCCCGGCGATCCGTCGGCGGCGTGGCGGATTCCTCAACACGATCGTTGGTGGAGACCATGCCGCGAACAATTCAAACAAATGTTTGAAATGCAAGCCATAGGATTAAGCAGGTGAAATAAGGAACCGCGACGGGCTGCTGGTGGGCTGGATACTGGGCAGCTGGGTGATGGGGGGACTGGAGGGCCGGCGGTGAGGCAACGCGGTGGATTCACACCAAGGTAGCAAAGGGAGCGAAGATGGGGGCTGGGTGGATGGGTATTAGGTATTAGGTATTAGGTGTTAGGAACTGGGGCTGAATGCTGATGGCTAATCGCTGAGGACTGTGGACGTAGCTGCGTTTGAGCCGGAGGCGAAAGCGTGGCCGCGTTGTGACGGCGAGCTCAGTTACGGAGGCGTGGGCGAGGCTTCCAGCCTCGGCGCGTTGCGTTGCCCCTCGGTGATCGGCCGGTGAGGTTGACCGATTAGTCCAGGGCGGAGGGGCAGTGCTCCCGCGGCAGGATGCCGCGGCCACATTGGGCACGTCTGAATGCGTGGCCCGGTGGTTGGTGGCTGGTAACTGGGTGCTTCCCTGGACGTAGCTGCGTTTGAGCCGAAGGCGAAAGCGTGGCCCGGCGGAGTCGACCATCCCGTAGACGCGGGATCGCTGCGCTCCAACGCAGCTACGTTCCCTCCCGGCTTCGCGTTTCTTAGCGGTCAATAAATACCAGCGTGTTGCCTCGCGGCTCTCTCACCACCGTTCGCTTGCTCGGCCTGCGAGTTGGTCTACTTGTTGGCGGTGATGAAACCTGCGTTGTTCGCGTGTTTGGTCCTGAGTTTTTGGTTTACGGGGCTCATTTTCGGTGACCGGAGGCAGACTGCAGGAGTCAAGTAGTGGGGTAGACTAGTGCTGTAATGAAAAACCTCATACGTAATCTCTGCGCCCTGCCGTTCGCCGCGCCGTGGGGTTACACATTGATGGTATATTTCTGCCTGTTGTTTTCGTTTATGCTCCTCATGGCATTGAACCCCTTCGCTACCTTTCGCCGGGACGGAGTGGAGATCACTTTTCGCGAGTTTTGGGCGTCGGGCGCGGGACCTTTTGGTGCCCTGGTAGGACTTTCCGCTGGGCTATGTGCCCGTGGTTTGATCATGCGTCGTCAGCGCTCTCAATGGAGCGGTGTCTGGATGGGAGCCGTGATGGCGGTGGGGGCCGCGTTCTCACAGGCGTGGCAGGCAGTCATCGTTTTCCTTACGGTTGGTTTCCTGACGACCATCTACCTGTCGACGAACCGCGCGGTTGCGCTTTATTTCGCGGAATTGAACGAGAACGACGATGACCAGTCTGAATCTGAAGGGCGTTAAGTGAATACTCCGGGGCCTTGCCCCCCGGCCACAGCCTCCCCGCCATCTGTGCTCATCTGTGAACTCTGTGGTTAAACACTAGCGAAGTCCCAGCGTGTTGCCTCGCGGCTCTCTCACCACCGTTCGCTTGCTCGGCCTGCGAGTTGGTCTACTTGTTGGCGGTGATGAAACCTGCGTTGTTCGCGTGTTTGGCCCTGACTCTAGCGTTTGTTGCCCGGGGAGAAGCACCGACGCCCGCTGGCTTTAAAGCGGCGTTGGCGGAGACGCTGAAACCGGCGAATCGAGTGGTGGTGCGGGAAATGGATTTCGATTCCGCCGACGGGTCGATGCCGGTGCTGTTTGATAAGACCGACCGGGCGGCGATCGAAACCTTGGTTGCACATTTCGAACCGACGGGCGACGGGGGGCACTGTCTGTGCATCGGCACTACGCTGGTGGAGTTTTATCGGGAGGAGGAGTTTGTGATGGGTTTTACCGAGCATCACCTCTTTCGACTGCGCAGTGAATCGGCTCCGTGGGGCGGTGACTTGGAATTGGCGGGAGAAGCAGAGGCGAGCTTGTGGGCGGGCTTCGCGGAGATCGGCTTTCCCTATTTTGTGGAGCGGCGCGATCGGGAGAAACTGGAAGAAGCAGTCCGCGATGCCCACTGGGCGGAGTTTCTCGCGGTGTTTCCCGAGCCGGTGCGGACCCTGGTTCCCCGGGGGATCAGCATCGAGGAGCGAGTGGGACGTGATTTTGGCGAACGCCTCTATGAGGCAATGGGCGATTCGGTCGAGAGTGTGCACACCTTGTGGAGAGCCCTGCACTGGCAAGCCACGGAGGGACACCTGTCGGCTTGGGCTTATAGTCGCCAACCGTTTCGGGCGATCGGGGAGGCCTTGGAGGGCGTATCGCCGGCGGTGCTGGAGGCGGCGGTGGACGGTCTGCGGAGCGACGATCATGAATCTCCGTTGAGGCTCGGCGCGGCGGTTCATCTGCTCACGTTGAGCGGCCACGAAGGTGCCTTGGGAGAGGCCATGGGGGATGCGTTGTGGCAGGAACTGGTGAGGGACCTGTGGCGGGACATCGAAGCGCGTGATGCCGAAGATGCCGCCACGGTGATCGAGGCCTGTCTGAATACCGGCGAAGAGAAACTCGCGGGGATCATGTTGGAGTGGTTGCGGGAGCAGAACGCACCAGCTCCTCCGATCGAAGAGGAGGTGCGCAATCCGCGAGAGGTGCGCTTCCCCTATCCGGGGGTGTTGGTTCGGGTGGCTCTCCGGCTGGCCTCGTGGCAGCGAACGGAGGCGCTGCCGGTGATCGCACATCTGTGCGAGGTGTGGCCGGCGGGGCCGGACAAGCTGGCGCTGGAGGTGGCGAGGGCGCAGCTGGATCCGGCGCGGGTGGCGGATCTCGGCGAAGCTCACCTGCTGTGTGAATTTGAGGACGTGTCCGCCGCGACGCACAAACTCCTGTTAGGCGAGGGGCGCGAATTCCCGCTCGAGCTGTTGGTGAAATTGGCGGCGGAGAGGGCGGAATCGGGTGTCGTAGAGATCGAGTTCGTGCCGTTTGAGTCCCCCAAGGCCTGGGCGCGGGCGCGGCTGGCGGAGCAGGGCTTAAAGGCGTTGCCGATTCAGCGGGAACACCGCGGCATCGTCGCTGCGAGCGAGGAGCAGGCGCTGGAACGATTGCAGGCCGGCGATTTTGAGAACGCCCGTCGCCTCTACCAAACTTTGATAACGGATCCGGAAAAACCGCTGATGGGAGTTTGGGCGAGTGCTGGCACGGGGCGGGTGGAGGAGGCATACGCCAGCGTCAGTGTGCTGGTGGACGGTGGAAACCTGAGCCGCATCGATGGTGTGGTGACGGATGAGGCGGTGCTGGCACGTGGCCTGTTGTTTTTTGCCTGGGGGCAATTTGAGGAAGCTGCAGCCGACTTTGCCGCTGCCCTGCGACTGGGCAGTCGAGACGATGAATGGTGCTACGCGCTGCAGCATCTCGCCATGCAGTTGGCCGAGAAACCGGACCGATCGTTGTTGCCGCAATGGCAACGCTATCAGGGTTTTCCGGATAAGAATGGTGAACCCTTTGTATCCCAATCTGACGCCACCCTGCTGTATTTGCGGGGCGAACTGGATGCCGCTGCGATGCTTGAATACGCCCATGGCCGCGCAAGTGAAGTGAAGGACTGGAACCGTCGCGACCTGTCGCGAGCCCATTGGGTGATCGCAACGCAGGCCCGCGTCGCGGGCGATGAGCAGACCGAGCTGGCACACCTGCGTCAGGTGCTGGCGTTGGCGGATTACACGGATGGCGCCTACGTCTTGGCGCGGTTGCGCGAACGTGAGCTCCGCTGGGCATCCGATCCGTTGTGACGGAGCAGTCTCCTTTTCTACGGAGGTTTTTTACACCAAGGCAGCAAAGAGGCTGGCTGGTGGCTGGGCGCTGGCGGCTCGGTGCTGGTATCTGGTGAACTGGGCGGCGAGGCAACGCGGAGGACTTACACCAAGGTAGCAAAGGGAGCCAAGGAGGGAGCTGGGGGGTGAGGCAACGGGGAGCGGCCGACACGGCCGCTGCTACATTTTGGTCAGGTTGTAGCCGCGGGCGTGTCGCCCGCGTTCGTTGGACGGGTGGAGGGCCGGTGCTTGCGCCGGCCGCACACAAGGCTTGCCCGCCTCTGCAGGATGCGGCCCTACATTAAGATTCCCGTCATTGCCTCCCGGCTTCGCGTCTCTTCGCGTTCTTCGCGGTGAACAAATACCCACCCTGCCTCCCGGCCATCTGCGTTTCTCTGCGCTCTCTGCGGTTTTAAAGATCGTTGGGCTTAGGCGCGTCACGCGGCCGACACGGCCGCGGCTACATCAGAAACCCAATCCGTGTTTATCAGTGGTTAAAAACCTGCCGTGGATCGGTTCGTTGCCCCTCGGCTTCGCATTTATTCGCGCCCTTCGCGGTTATTAAATTCCGGCGCGTTGCCTCTCGGATCTGTGTTTATCTGTGTCCATTGTTTCGTCACTGCGTTCCTCAAGTGTCGCTGCACTCGGTAGTGGTTAAAGACGGCGTGTGTTCGGCGCGTGCCGCCCGGCTTCGCGTCACTGGCCCGCCTCTGGAGGGTCCGCGGTTAATCCGTCACCCGCCGGGAAACAGGATTGGCGGTTGTCGTGCGACCTGTTGTGGTGCGCGGCATGCAGGCGACTGAGACGTTGGGGGAAACCTGGGCCAATAGCCTCACCCATGGGGTGGGGGCGCTGCTGAGCATCGCCGGTTTGGTGGTGCTCCTGGTCACCGCGGCCAACGGCGGCGACGCGTGGCAGGTGACGAGTTGTGCGATCTTCGGCGCGACGCTCATCGCGCTCTATACCGCCTCGACGCTTTACCATGCCCTGCCGGGCGAAGCGCTGCGGCGCCGACTGCGCAAGTTCGACCACGCCGCGATCTTTCTGCTCATCGCCGGCACCTACACGCCCTTCATGTTGGTGACGCTGCGCGGCGCCTGGGGCTGGAGCCTGTTTGGCGTGGTGTGGGGTTTGGCGGTCGCGGGCGTGACGCTGAAGTTCTGGTTCGCCGGTCGGTTTAAACTGCTCTCCACCGGCGTGTATTTGGTGATGGGGTGGTTGGTGTTGATCGCGCTCAAACCGCTGATCGCCGAGCTGCCGCCGGGCGGCTTCACCTGGCTCATCGCCGGTGGTGCCTGCTACTCGCTCGGCACCGTCTTTTATCTCTGGCGCAAATTGCCCTACCACCACGCCGTCTGGCACCTCTGGGTCTTGGCGGGCAGCGTCTGTCACTGGATCGCGGTCTTCGGCTGGGTCGCGCAACCCGCGTGAGGGACCGATGAGGCGGCCGCGGCGGGGCCTGCGGGACGCGGTTTTTTAACCACAGAGTTCACAGAGGGACACAGAGCCGAGAGGCAGGATGAATGGGGACCCGCGAGGGCGCGAAGAGTCGCGAAGCTGAGAGGCAGTGCGGTATGGCCGCAGACGACATAGAGAGGCGGGCAAGCCTTGTGTGCGGCCGGCGCGAGCACCGGCCCTACACCCGTCCAACGAACGCGGGCGACACGCCCGCGGCTACACCCTGAACCCAATTGGAGCAGCGGCCGTGTCGGGCGCTTCCTCCTCCGGCTCAAGCGCAGCTACGTCTACAGGCCTCAGCGGTCAGCCTTCAGCAGTCAGTTCCTAAAACCTAAAACCATACACCTAAAACCTAATACCCACCCACCCATCCCCCCCAGCACCCCCCTTTGCTCTCTTTGCTGCCTTGGTGTGATGAACTTGACCGAAGGGGCCAGCGGATAGCTGGCAGGGCAGCGTGGTGACCTCGGTGTTTTACGTCAGTTGGCGGATTTTTGGCGGCGCTTCTCCTCGGCGTTTTTGCGCAGGGTTTCCGCTGTCTCGGCTTTGCGGCGCTCGGCTTCTGACCGGAGCCGTTTCAACCGCTCTTCGGGCGACAGCTTTGCAAGCTTTATGACCTCTTCGCGCTCGGCGCGAAACGCTCGAACCATTGCCATGGGGTCGGTATGCGCTGGCAGGCCATCGCAGGAAATGTGGCCGGTTTTTGCGTCGACCAGAAGATCAGGGCCCGGCGTCGCATGTGCTCCGTGCGCGAAGCCCACAACCCAGCCCTTTTCACTGGGTTCCGGTAGGCCCTCCATTCCACAGACGCCGTAGTGCTCCAGTCTGAAAAGTCGGGCCAGAAACCAGGCTTCAAATTGATCCACGCCGTCGGCGATATTGAAGCGGTCAATCTCATCCAGCGCCTTCTCTCCGGCTATGCGATGGTCGAAGGTGTAGAGCTGTTTGTCGCGTTCGGACCCAGACGGATTGGCCATCACCGCTTGGTATTCCGTGTCTTCATCGTTTCTCGTCGGCTCTTCTGCTTGGCCCGTCGGAGCCAAGCTGAGTGTAGCGAGGAGGATTAACGGAAGGCGGTTCACTGCGGGCCGAAGTGGGGGGTGGCGTCGAAGCGGACGGGGACCATGACGGCGTAGGGGATGGGGTGGCCGTTGTCGGCTTTGATCGGGAACACCCAGCGGCGCAGGGTCTTTTTGGCGGCATCCTCGATGTCGGCTTCGGTGTTCGACATCGCCACCTGGGTGTCGATGACCGTGCCGTCGGTGTCGATCAATACGCCGAGTAAAACCAGACCGCCGCGCGCTTCCTTCTGCGCCTTGCGCGGCAGACGCGGCGTCGGGTCGTAGGTGGGTTTCGCTTCCTTCGGGTATTGAAAGACCGGATACCACACGCCTTCCACTTCGATGTGGTTGCGCTCGGCCAGTGGGATCTCCTCCTCTGCCTGCTCCTCCTTCTCCCCGTCGGCCGATTCGTCCGCGGCGCGTGCGGGCAGCGGCCAACCCAAACCGACGGTGAGGGCGGCGAGCAGCAGGAACAGGCGGTGCAGAGGGAGGCGGGACATCATGCGGAGGCGGTCTGCAACCAAGGCCAATCCCGGCCCCAGCGCAATGTTAGGGTGTGTCCGGTGGGTTGGGCGGGAGTTCCGGCAAATCCGGCGGGGTGTCCGGGCGCACTCGGATCGTTGGTCGTCTGACCCAGTAGAGGATGGCGCCCACCGGGAGGCTCAGAGAGAAGACCCACGAGAGCTGATTCGGGTCATAGATGAAGCCGATACAGGGGATGTTGAAGTGGATGAGCTTCACGCCCCACTCCCCGGAATTCCACACCAGCGAAAACTGCGTCAGTCCGATCAAGATGAAGAAGATCCACCACACCTTGTGCTTCCGGAGGCGGTCACGAATGCAGGTGTAGAGCGTATACAGGGTGAACGCGGGTAGCAGCACCAGCAGGGCGAGCACGATGTAGTGGAGCGGCGTTTTTCCGCTCAGCGACATGCTGTAGCCAGTGCCTTGTTCCGCGAGCAGCGGATTCACGGTGAACTTGGCGATCACCATCGCGCCGTCGGTGCGGCGAATCTCAAATTTGGAGAGGAGGCTGCCTTCCGGGAAACGGCTGAGGTAGGCGATTTGGTAAACCGAGTCGCGTCCCGTTTGATGGTTGAAGCGGTAGTTCACGAGGCTGCGCTCCAACTCCTCGCCGGGCGGAATCAAGTTACGCATCTGGGTCAGTGCGCCCGGGAGGTTTTCGGTGCGGAGCTCGGGATCGATGGAGGCCGCGAGGGCGTCGAAGTCGCCGGCCTTAAGTTGATCGAGCGCGCTTTCGGCGGCGGCTTCGACTTGGTCATCGGCCATCTTGCGCAGCGCCACCGAGGGCGAGCAGCCGGTCAGGCCGATGGCGAACACCAGCACCGCAAGGACCCAGCGGAAATTGAGGTGGTGCGAAGGGCGCGGGCGACGATGGGCGGGGGCAGCGACGACGATCATGGTCGGAGCTGGAGCTAGCCCGGTCCGCGCGAATCGTTCAAGGGAGGAGTGGTGGGCGGAGGGGCCCGACGAACCGGCGCGGTTGGTCCGCGAGATGCGGCTGCAAAAAAGCCGACCGCGGTGAGGCGGTCGGCTGAAAAGCGGGAAGAGGAACGCGTCCGTCGGGCGGGCTGCGGCTCAGGCTCAGTGTTTGGCGTGATGCTCTTCGTGCTGCACGGTGCCGTGGGCGTCGACCGTGACATCATCCTCGGAGCCGTCGGCGTGATGGATCACGGCGGTGTAGACGGTGTGACCGTGCTCTTCGTGCTGGGTGACCTTCTTCACCTCGCCGTGTTCGGCGGCGTGTTCGATGGCGACGCGAGCGTCGTGCGGGACGTCGGCGAGGGCGACGGTGTGGCCGTGTTCGTCATGCTTCTCGGCGTGGTGTTCGTCGTTGGCGAGCAGGGCCGCCGGAGCGAGGGCGAGGGCGGCGACGAGGCCAGTGAAAGCGGCGAAACGGCGGATCAGGGAGGTCATCATGGTAATGAGCGAATGGGTTGGAGTTTGGGACGTTGGTCCTCCGGCTCGGCCCGGAAATCGGGCTGAGCGGAGTCTGCGGCCCATCGTCACAACCGAGTGCTCAATTGAACCCCAACCGGTAGATTGCGGTGACTACGAACGACTTCCGGGGGGAGCTCCCGGTTCACGGCGGGGTGGGGGCCCCAGTCGCATCCGCGGGTGGAGAGACGTGGACGGACGGAGCCACTCAGCCACTCGCTCACGCTCGTAGCCACCTCACGGCGAGGAAGGTTTTGCCAGCCGGCGCCTCAGTTTGCCGGGCGGGTGACGACTTTGTTCGACAGTTCGTCGACGTCGTCGTCCTGGCGGGGGAACTCCTGACCCAGGAGCGTGCCGGCGCGGCTGATGCCTTCAACGAGGGCGGTGGTGGGGTCGCCGGCGCGGAAGTGCTGCTGCATGGCGGCGGCAACTTCGCTCCAGAAATCGGGCGGACATTTTTGGTGAATGCCCTCGTCGCCGAAGACGGCGAACTTGCGCGCTTCCGGCGCGACGAGGAAGAGCACGGCGTTGCGCTCGGCCGTCTTGTGCATGGCGAGTTTGGCAAACTCGGCGGCGGCTTCGGCGGTGGGATCGTCGACTTCGCCGGCTTTGAGCACGACGCGGATTTCGCCCGAGGTGCGCAGCTCCGCGGCGGTGATGGCTTGTTCGATACGCTCGTGGTCGAGCTGTTCGTTGAAAACGGATAGATCGCTCATGGGGGGTCTCCTTGCGGGTTAACTTACCAACTGCCTCCGGCGCCGCCGCCGCCAAAACTGCCGCCGCCGCCGGAGAATCCGCCGCCGCCGCCAAAGCCGCCTCCGCCACCAAAACCACCGCCCCCACCGCCGATCCACCAACCGGTGGAGCGCACGCCGCGGCGACCGATGACGACGCGACGGCGGAAGGTGGCGAGGCGCAGGGCGACGATGATGCAGACAAAGATGAAACCACCCACGCCCATGCCGCGTTTCTGCTGCGCGCCGCGTCGACTGGAGGCCATGGTGCGGCCGGTGCCGACGTATTCGCCCTTGGTGGCGGCGATCATGGCGTCGACGGCGGCGGTCATGCCGGCGTCGTAATCGCCGCGGCGAAAGTTGGGGGCGATCTCGTCGGCGATGATGCGTCGGGCGAGGGCGTCGGGCAGCGCGCCTTCGAGGCCGTATCCGACCTGCAGATACACCTGCCGGTCCTGCAGGAAGACAAAGAGCACGGCGCCGTTGTTGCGTTCGGCCTGGCCGACTTTCCAGCTCTTGGCGACACGATAGGTGTAGTCGAACACCGAGGACCGCGAGTCCATGCGGTTGTAGATCGCGACGAGCAGCTGGTTGGACGACTCGCGCTCAAAGGCCTCGAGCTTTTGGTCGAGGGACCGGACGACGCTGTTGGAGATGCTGCCGGTGTAGTCGTTGAAGTGGCGGGCGGGCGCCGCCGGAATGGTCTCGGCTACGACGACCGTGGTGAAACCACAGATCGCACTGAACAGCAGGAGAAGGCGGAGAGGCAGGACAGTTTTTTTAACCACGGATGAACACGGATAGCTCCACTAACGTTGCGCTGGAAACAAGGGATGGAGACGGAGCGTTAGCGAAGTCATCCGTGTCCATCCGTGGTTGATAAAGAGGTCGAGGGGCGGGGCGGGGTTAGCCGCCGAAGTTGACCTTGGGGGCCTCGGATGCGCCGGGATCGGCGGAGAAGTAGGGTTTGGCTTCGTGGCCGAAGAGGCCGGCGACCATAACCGCGGGGAAGCGTTTGATGGCGGTGTTGTAGGTCTGCACGGCGCGGTTGAAGTTGCCGCGTTCGACGGAGATGCGGTTCTCGGTGCCTTCGAGCTGGGCCTGCAGGTCGCGGAAGCCGGCGGTGGCGGTGAGCTGCGGGTAACGTTCGACGGTGACGAGCAGGCGGGAGAGGGCGGAGCCGAGCTGGGCCTGGGCCTGTTCAAACTGGGCAAAGGCGGCGGCGCTTTCGGGTGCGCCAGTGGAGGGCAGTTGCGCGCGGCCGACGGAGGCACGGGCTTCGGTGACGGCGGTGAGGGTGGACTTCTCGAAGTCGGCCGCACCGGAGACGGTGGCGACGAGATTGGGCACGAGGTCGGCGCGACGTTGATAGACGTTTTCCACCTGAGCCCAGGCGGCGTCGACCGACTGTTCCTTGGTGACGAGACCGTTGTAGGTGCCGATGGCCATGAGGACCACGATGCCGAAGAGGACGGCGGGAATACCGAGGATGAGCAGCAGTTTCTTCATAAAAGCAAGTGGGCCGGACCCTGCCGCAGATCGCGCAAGGATGCAAGGGGCGGCTCGTTACAGGATGGGGGGAGGTTTGGAGAGACTGCGCGCCGCCGCGCTACGGCGGCGGCGCGGAAATGCTGAAAACTAAAAAGCTGAAAAGCTGAAATGGGGGACTGGGTGCTGGTGGACTGGTCGCTGGGGAGATTAGTAAACACCAAGGAAGCAAAAGGGGCGGGCTGGATGTTGGTGGACTGGGAGCTGGGTGGGTGGGTGTTAGGGTATTAGGTTTTAGGTGTTAGGAACTGAATGCTGGCGGCTGAACGCTGATCGATATGGACCGTGGCCGCGGTAGATGGGGCCGAGCGGCAACGGGGAGCGGCCGACACGGCCGCTGCTACATTTGGGTTCAGGGTGTAGCCGCGGGCGTGTCGCCCGCGTTCGTTGGACGGGTGTAGGGCCGGTGCTTGCGCCGGCCGCACTGCGGGGCTTGCCCGCCTCTGGAGGGTGCGGCCCTACACTAAGAAACTACGTTTGCCTCTTAGCTTCGCGGCTCTTCGCGATCTTCGCGGTTTACCACCCTTTCCAGCGCTCGGTTCCGCTCCCTCGCTCAGCTCAGGACGTCGCGGAGGCTTTCGAGGTCCATGACTTGGGCGAGGTTGTCTTCCTGGATGACGCTGGCGGCGAGGTTGGTTTTCTCCTGCTGCAAACGGCGGATCTTTTGCTCGATGGTCTGATCCGACAAGAGACGGTAGGCCATGACCGGGCGGGTTTGGCCGATGCGGTGAATGCGGTCGATGGCCTGACTTTCGGCGGCCGGATTCCACCACGGATCGTAAAGCACGGCGTAACTGGCCGCGGTCAGATTGAGGCCAAACCCGGCGGCTTTGAGCGATAGCAGGAAGACCGTTTTGCTCGGGTCGCTTTGGAACTGCTCGACCAGTTGACCGCGGTTCTCGGTCGCGCCCGTGAGCATGAGGTGGCCGATGCCTTCGGCGGTGAGGCGACGTTGGATGATTTCCAACATGCCGACGAACTGACTGAACACGAGGACCTGGTGACCTTCGCTGGCGAGCTCCTCGACGAGCTCCACCAAGGCTTCGAGTTTGGCGCTCGGCAGGTGCGCGTGGGCCGGGTCGAGCAGCGCCGGATGACAACAAATCTGGCGCAGGCGCAGCAGGCTTGCCAGCACGTGAAAGCGCACCTGATCGAGCTCCTTGGGCGATTCGATGCCGAGCAAAGTGGAGCGGGCGCGCTTGAGCTCGGCGTCGTAGAGGGCGCGTTGTTCGCCTTCGAGTTCGACGATGAGTTCGTCCTCGGTGCGCGGCGGCAGATCGGGGGCGGCCTGAGCTTTAGTGCGGCGCAGCAGGAAGGGGCGCACGCGGCGACGCAGCAACTCGAGCGCGCCGGGATCGACATCGGAGTATTGGCGGCGGAAACCGGCGTGGTCACCGAGCAGGCCCGGCTGGGCAAAGGCAAACAGGCTCCACAAATCCGAGAGTCGGTTTTCGATCGGCGTGCCGGTGAGCACCACCCGACGCCGCGCCCGCAACGAACGCGCGGCGACGGCCACCTGACTGCGCGGGTTTTTGATGAACTGTCCTTCGTCGAGCACCACCGCGTCCCAACCGACCTCACGCAAGGTCTGCGCGTGCAGGCGGAGCTGGGTGTAGTTGACCACGAGGATGCGTGGACCCGTCGCGGCCACGGCGGCGCGGCGTTGCATGGGGTCAAAGGCCGCGATCGCGAGCGCGGGGGCGAAGCGCTCCGTCTCCGTCAGCCAACCGTGCATCACGCTCTTGGGGCACACCACCAGCGCGCGGAAGGGACGCGCTGACTCCTCTGGGATTTGGGATTTGGAATTTAGGATTTCCGCCTTTTGGCGGTTCAGGTGGAGAAGCCACGCGAGGGTTTGCACGGTTTTGCCGAGACCCATGTCGTCGGCGAGGATGCCGCCGAGGCCGTTGTCGGCGAGGTGGCAAAGAAAGTGGTATCCCTCAACCTGATACGGGCGCAGGGTGGCGCGCAGGTCTGCGGGCAGCGTTGGCGGCGTTTGGGCGCGGATCTTGGCGGCGCGGTCTTGTAACAGATGAACGAATACGTTGTCGCGATCGGCGAGGGTCTCGGCCTCGAGCGCCATGTCGAGGGCGTGCACCTCGTGTTTGAGCGGGCGGCCGTGGTTGAGCACGTCGCCGAAACCAAGGCCGAGGCGTTCGAGGGCGGCGGCGATGAGCGGATCGCACTCGACGTCCTTGTCGAGTCGGCGCCAGCCGCCCTGGCGCGGCAGGTGCACCCAGCGGCCCTGCGCTTTGGCGAGCAGGGCGACTTCCTCGGCGGTGAGTTTGGTGTCGGCGACTTTCAGGCCGACGGAGAGGCCGAACCAGTCCTGGTCGGCGTTGGCCGTGCGTGCCAAGGAAGTGGATACACGGGCCTTGAGCGGGGCGCCGAGCAGGCTGGCGAGCTCGGGCGAAACATCGAGCTCCACGGCGCGGTGTTGGCGGGCGTGCCAATCGATAAAGTCTTCGGCGAAGTCATCGTGCACGGCGCGCATCCAGGACTCGGCCCAACCATCCCAGGTGAGACGAAAACCGCCGAAGCGTGCGCTGGCGGCCTCGGCGTCGGAGAGGTCGAAATCGAGCGCGGTCACGCCGGCCACGCGCGGGGGCGGCATGGCTTGCGGATTCCATTTCCAGCCGATGGCTTCGCCGGTGAACACCTGTTCGCAGAAGGGGTCTTTGCAGCGGGCGGTGAGTTGGGCGTGGAAGTCGCGTTCCTGGCCGTCGATGGCGGGGGAGAGCCAGCACTTGAGGCGCGGGCGCAGGCGGATGACGCGGAGTTCGGCGGCGTGACCCTCGGGCAGGCGCAGGCCGAGGGCGCGCAGGCGCGGCAGGATGCGGGCGTCGCTGAGGGCGGCGACGGGCAGGGAATCGGCGGGGGTCGGCGGCGGACCGCGCCAGAGGTCGCCTTCGAAGAGGTAGAGTGGTTGCGGCTGGGCGGCGACGAGGCGGGCGGTGTCGGCGGGGCGACCGTCGGGGGCAACGAGGTGCAGGTCGAAACGATCGGGGTCGTCGGTGTTGACGGTGGCTTCGGGCACGAGCGGTTCGGGCTCGATGGCGAGCGGGCGGCCGTCGTGGAGGAAGAGGGCGGGGCGGGCGGCTTGGTTGCGGAGTAGGCCGGCGACGGCTTCGGGTTCGAGGGGTTGGCGCGGATTGAAGCCGTTGGGCAGGAGGCGAAACTCGGCGGCGAGGGCGGCGGCGAGGGCGCCGAGGGCGGGCGGCAGGAACTCGAGGTCGGCGGGGCGGAGGCGGGCGAGGTGGGCGAACCAGGTTTTGGTGGGCACCTTCCAGGGTTTGCCGGCGGCGGCCTGTTGTTCGATGAACCACTTGCCGAGTAAATCCAGGCGCACGCGCAGGTCGTGCACGTTGGCGAACAAGGCGCGGCCCGGGTGGACGGTGGCGGCGTCGGCGGTGGTCGGATCGAGGGGCGCGGCGTCGGTGGAGTCGGCGGCCGATTTCGTGCGGGGCTCGGGCAGGGCGCGGAGCCAGCGGCCGAGTTCGGCTTCGAGGGCGCGGTCGCCGGCGGGCGGCAGGGCGGCGGCGCGGCGAGCGGCGTCGGTGGGAACGATTTGGTTGGGGTCGCGTCCGTCGGGTTGGCCGGCTTCGACGGCGGCGATCCAGGCCTGGCCGGCGGCGTAGGCGTGGGCGCAGTCGGAGGTGGCGCGGCAGGTGCATCGGGTGGTCCAGTCGCCGCGGGTGAGAAAGAGGGTGACGGTGAGCGGCTTGGGCGTGGCGCCGATCACGGTGGCGCTCACGAGGTGGTCGGCGACGGAGGAGACCTCGGTGACGGCGCCTTGTTTGAAGAGTTGGAAGCCGTTGCGACGCGGCACCTCGCTGAAGGAATCCAACCGCAGGCGCAGCGCGTTGAGCGCTTCATGGGTGCGCACGGCACGGACGATGGGCGGATGGCGGCGAGGCATGAGGGGGGCGCTCTACACCATGAAATGGAATAAGGCAAAGCTGGGTGCTGGGGGCTAGGTGTTAGGTATTGGGTTTTAGGAGTTAGGAGTTAGGAGTTAGGAGTTAGGAGTTAGGAGTTAGGAGTTAGGAGTTAGGAGTTAGGAGTTAGGAGCTGGGAACTGGGTGCTGATGGCTGACGGCTGAATGCTGATGGCTGACCGCTGAGGGCTGTGAACGTAGCTGCGCTTGAGCCGGAGGCGAAAGCGTGGCCGCGGGCGTGTCGCCCGCGTTTGTTGGACGGGTGTAGGGCCGGTGCTTGCGTCGGCCGCAACGAAAGGGGGGCGACCGGGCCTGCGTTGAACCGCGGCAGGATGCGGCGGCCACAGTGGGGTGCCGTGGGTGTGGGCGAGGCTTCCAGCCTCGGCGCGTTGCCTCTCCGCGATCGCGCCATGAATCGCACTGGCCGCGGTCCTACGCGTTGGCGCGGTCGTAGGATCGGCGGTGGCGGCGGATGGTGGGGTGCTCGTTTTGGGCCCAGTCGAAGAGCGGCCAGAGGTGTTCAATGAGGGAGCGGCCGAGCGGGGTGAGGGTGTAGTCCACGCGGGGGGGCACCGCGGCATAAATGGTGCGAGTCACGTAGCCGTCGCGCTCGAGGTTGCGAAGGGTCTGGGCGAGCATGCGCTGGGAGATGTCGCCGATGGCGCGCTTGAGCTCGGAGAATCGCAACGTGTGCGGCTCGAGTGTGAGCAGCGTGAGCAGGCTCCAGCGGTCGCCGATGCAGTCGAGCACATCACGCACCGGACACTTGGCGGCGTCGGCGGAACCGGGGGCGACGGGGAGCAGCGGAGATTTTTTCATGCGGAAAATGGGTCGGTTTGAGAGGAAGGTTACTGCGGTGTAACCAAGGCACAAAAAGAACCCCTCTTGTGCGTTGGGCGTTTCAATAGTAACTTTAAGTAACCAAGGCACGACATGAGATCATTACAAGCGCTCAATGCCGTGGACCGCGGTAAAAAATCATCATCCTTAATCCCATATTTGTCATGATCGCTCTTACAGGTGCCACGGGCCAACTCGGCCGTCTCGTCCTCGCCGAACTCCTCAAGCAGGTGCCGGCTTCCTCCATCGTTGCGCTGGTGCGCGACGAAGCCAAAGCCGCCGACCTCGCCGCTTGCGGTGTGGTGGTGCGCGTCGCGCCCTACGAAGATGCAGCGGCGCTGCAGGCCGGTTTGGCCGGCGTGGAGAAGCTGTTGCTCATCTCCGCCAGCGAAGTCGGCAAACGCATCCCGCAACACCGCAACGTTATCAACGCGGCCAAGGCCGCCGGAGTGAAGCTGCTCGTTTACACCAGCCTGCTCCGCGCCGACACCTCCCAGCTGAGCCTGGCGGAGGAACACATCGCCACCGAGGCGCTCATCCGCGAATCGGGTCTGCCCTTCGTGTTGCTGCGCAACGGTTGGTATGCCGAGAACTACGCCGGCTCCATTCCGTCGGCGCTCGAACACGGCGCGTTCGTCGGTTCGGTGGGCGACGCCAAGCTCAACCTCGCGGCTCGGGCCGACTACGCCGCGGCTGCCGCGGTGGCGCTCACCGGCGATATCGAAGTCGGTCGCACCTACGAGTTGAGTGGCGACGAGGCGATCACGCTCGCGGACTTTGCGGCGGAACTCTCGCGCCAGACCGGCCGTGAGATCCCCTACGCGGATCTGCCGGAAGCCAAGTATGCGGCGGTGCTCACGCAGGCCGGTTTGCCGGAAGGATTGGCAGCGGCGATCGCCGGTTGGGATGCCGCTGCCGGACAAGGCGCGTTGGCCGATGACGGCACGGACCTGAGCACGCTCATCGGTCGCCCGACCACGCCGATCTCGGTGGTGATCAGCGCAGCGCTCGCGCGTAACTGATCGACGTTGGCGGGAGGGCCGCGCGGGAGCGGGAGCGGGCGCGAGAGTCGCGCAGGGAAGTGGCGAGGAGACAGGTGGTGTAGGGGAGAGGGGAACCGCGAGGGGCGCGAAGGGGAGAGGCAGGGACGCTGAGAGGCAACGTGACGCGGCCGGGGACGTCCGCGTCCACCAGGTGGGGGATTGGGGTGGACGTCGACCTCCGGGCGACGTGAGGGCGGTGGAGTGGTTGCGCGAAGAAAGGTGAAGCCGAGAGGCAACGTGACGCGGCCCGGGATCGTCGCGGTCGCGGGACAGGCGTTCGCGTCCACCTTTCAGTGAGCTTGGGGGTGGGCGAGGCTTCCAGCCTCGGCGCGTTGCCTCTCGGTCGTCTGCCGGTGACTCGCGTTACGGTCGGGCCGAACGGACGACACACCGCGGCAGGATGCCGCGGCCACTCCCCAAAACCGGGCGCCTTGGCAATTCGCCCCAAACTCCAAAAATGCCCTTGTCCTCAAGTTAACTTGAGGCGCGAGGATGGCGGGCATGACCCACTTCCGGCCAGCCCGTTCCGCGCGCCTTGCGCCCTTGTCCCGATCACCGGGACGAGGGGCTCGTGCGCGGTCGGGCCGGAGTGGAATAAGCCGTCGTTCGGCGCGCCGCCGACCCTCAGATCAGATGGGCGCCCGGGCCCTGCGCGCTGAGCGCGTCCTCGGGGTTGCGCAGCGGACAATCCTTCAGCGAGAGGCAGCCGCAGCCGATGCACAGGTTGAGCTGATCCCGCATGGTGGTCGCGAGCTCGATCTTGGCCTGCAGCGCCTCCTTCCACGCCTGGCTGATTTTTCGCCAGTCGCTTTTGGAGGGGACGCGTTTTTGCGGCAGATCGCGGAAGGTGTCTTTGATTTCCTCCAAGGTGAACCCAAGCCGTTGCGCCACTTTGATGAGCGCGAGGATGCGCAGTTCGCGGCGCGAGAAACGGCGCTGGTTGCGCCAGTCGCGCATGCCGTGGATGAGCCCCTTGGCTTCGTAGAAATGAATCGCGGAAACGGCGAGGCCGCTGCGGCGGGCAATCTCGCCAACGGTCAACAGGTCCTCGCGGTCTTTGGCGTCAGGCATGCCGCAACAGACACCTCAAGTGAGCTTGAGGTCAAGGTTGCGCGCCGAGCGCAGACGACGTCCCCCATCCCCTTTAACCCTCCAAACATATGTCAGATAACAGCACTCAAATCGCATTGATCACCGGCGCCACGGACGGCATCGGCAAGGAAACGGCTCGCCAGCTCGCTGAAAAGGGAGTCCGCGTCATCATCGGCGCGCGCAACCTCGAAAAGGGCGCGACCGTGATCGAGGAGTTCAAGACGAGCGGCCTCGAGATGGAACTCGTGGCGCTCGACGTCACGTCCAACGCGAGCGTGACCGCCGCCGCCCAGGAGCTCGAAGCCCGTCACGGCCGCATCGATATCCTCATCAACAACGCCGGCATCGCGCTCGACCGCGGTCCGCTCGCCGACATGCCGGTGGAGGAATTTGAGCTGACGTTCCAGACCAACGTTTTTGGCACCTTCCGCGCGACGCGCGCCTTCCTGCCGCTGCTGCGCAAGTCGGCCCACGGCCGCATCGTCAACGTGTCGAGCAGCCTCGGTTCGCTCTGGACGATGACCGACGAGAAGAGCCCGTGGTATCAGGTCGTTATCCCGGCCTACGCGGCCTCGAAGGCGGCGATCAACGCGATGACGGTGCACTTCGCCCGCGAGTTGAAGGACACTGGCATCAAGATCAACGCGGTCGAGCCCGGTCTCACCGCGACCCGCGCCGTGAAGTTGCCCGGCGCCCAACCTGTTTCTGTCGGCGCCGAAGCTTCGGTGCACTACGCGCTGATTGATGATAACGGGCCCACTGGCGGTTTCTTCGACCGCAATGGTCCTTACGCCTGGTAATGTAAGGTCTGTCGAAACCGAGCGGAGGGAGTGTGGTATCTGCCACTGCACTTCCTCCGCTCAACTTCCGCTGTATCCGATGCACGAATACTCCACGTCACCTGCCGGTTGGCAGGACTTTCAGATCGAGCTGCGCGAACTCGCGTTCTCGCTCGATCGGCAGGGCAATCCCACCGCGGCGGACGTCGCGACGATGGCGGCAGTGCGCATCGGAGAGTTGTTGGCGGAATCGGGCGAAACCGCACGCGAGTAGGGTTTAACGAGTAGCTGCGCTTGAGCCGCAGGCGAAAGCGTGGCCGCGTTGGGAGGGGAATGCGCGGGGAAACGCACCCCGCGGCAGGATGCCGCGGCCACTTCGGTGTGGCGGTTGTGGGCGAGGCTTCCAGCCTCGGCGCGTTGCCTCTCGGCCGGTCGAGTGGTGGAGCAGGGACGATGATGAGCGCACCCCGCGGCAGGATGCCGCAGCCACTTCGGAGTGGCGGTTGTGGGAGAGGTTTCCAGCCTCGGCGCGTTGCCTCTGGGCCGGTCGAGTGGTGGAGAGGGGCCGATGTTGAGCGCACCCCGCGGCAGGATGCCGCGGCCACTTCGGAGTGGCGACCGCGCGCGTGAATCACGCCGGGCCGAAGATGTAGTCGGCGCCGTAGCCGCCGGGGAGTCCGCCGTTCTGCCAGGTCTCGCCGAGGTCGTCGCTGAACCAGCTGCCTTGCTCAAAGGTGGAGGCCCACAGCCGCCCGGCACCCGTGCGCTGCGGATCGAAGGCGAGCACGAAGATGCGGCGATTCGGTAGACCGGCGCTGCGATCGGTCCAGGTGAGGCCGCCGTCGGTCGAGACGCGCACGCCGGTTTCCCATCCGCCGGTGGCGAGGAGGTTCGGGTCATGCGGTGCAATGGCCGCGGCGTAGAGATGCGACTCGGCGGTCGTCGGGTCGACGGCCGACCACGTGGTGCCGCCGTCGGTGGAGCGCCAGGCGCCGCGCTTGAGGGTGGCGGCGAGCAGGTGCGTGGGCTCGGCCGGACTTTGCACCACGTGCGTGACGGTGGCGTCAGGGAAGTCGGCGGCATGCCATGTGAGCGCGGCGTCGGTGGAGACATACAGGCCGTGCTCCATGCCGAGGAGGACGCGGCCGGGATGCGTGCGATCGGTGACGACGGTTTGGCAATAGAGGCGGTCGAGTCCGCGTTGGGTCGTCGTCCAGGTTTGGCCGCAATCGGTGGAGCGCAACGGGCCCCACATGGTCGCGGCGTAGACGAGATCGGGGTTGGCGGCGTCGAACACGATGGCGCGCACATCCACGACTTCCCAGCCGGTGGTTTTGCGCCAGGTGCGACCGCCGTCGGCGCTGCGCACGATGCCGTCGGCCGAGGCGATTAGGCGGATGGCGGGTTGGGTGGGATGGATGGCGAGGCTGGCCACACCGAGGATGCGCGGACCGGTGTTGATCCACTCGCCCGACGGCAGGCGTTGGAACAGACCGGCGTCGGACGGGGTGGCGGTATTGCGCTGGTTGCCGGTCATGGTGGCGGCGGCGTAAAGCGTCGGTTCGCCGGGCGTGGGGGCGGTGGCGGTGCTGGTCGCGGCGAGCGGCCACGATCCGACGGTCGGTTGGGTGGAGTGACCCCAGGGCACGTCGGTGAAATCGAGCACGTGGGTTTCGTCGGCGTGGCGCAGGGTGAGGCAACGGCTGCCGACCGCCGAGTCACCAAAGGGACTGGCGAAGAGCGGCCAACCGGCGAAGTCGACCGGCGTGCCGTTGATGCGTGGCGTGTCGCCGTAGCGGGCCTCAATGCGGGTGCCGTCGAGGGCGGTGAAGGTGGCGGTCGGGGTGGGGTCGACGCTGAACTCGAGCGAGCGGGTGCGCACGGCGTCCTGAAAGTCTGAATACGATGCGAAGTCGCGCGCGGCGGCGATCTGAACGACGTAGCCGTTGCGTGGGGCTTCGCTCACGAAGCAGCGGTGGCCGGTGCCCCATTCGTCGAAGTCACCGCTCACGAGGATGCCGCCGGCGCCGCCGGCGAGGAAGCCGGTCCAGTCGTTGGGGCGCCACTCGCCGCTGACGAACGGGCGCACCGCGATGTAGGCCGGGCCACCCTGGGCGAAGATCCAACCGGACGGGTCTTCGATGGTGTGCTCCAGGTCGCGGGAGAAGAAGAGGGTGATGTGTTGGAAAAGCGCGTCGGCGGGAATGTCCTGTAGCGCGATGAGGGCGGTGCCGGATTGCACGACCTGATCGTAAGGTGAGCCGCCGGGGAGTTTGTCGGGCGAATCGTAGTCGGACTTCGAGCGGGTGACGAGGTCGGTGACGACGTCGGGGTCGACCGGGAAATACATGCTGCCCTCGATGGCGGACGCGTAGGGTTGGCAGCCGAAGAAGGATGGACAGCGGTTGATGGCGTCGGGCGTGCGCCAGATGAGCCCCCAGGTTTGTTGTTGGATGGGTTGGAGCAGTCCGCCTTGGGAGGAGCCGAGGATGAAATCGGGATCGACGTAGGTGGTCTTGTAAACCGGCACGGTGCGGCGATCGCCGACGACGAAGGAATCGGGACCGGCGTGACGCATGCGCCAGCGGGTGCGTTTGCGTTCGAGTTCGACGTAGGGCGTGGTGCGGGCGCGCGCGATGCGCTCGAGGATGGGGGGCGGGGTGTAGCCGGTGAGCGCGAGCAACTTGGCACCGCGTTCGGGCAACTCTTCGCGGAGTTGGTGGCGGGTGACCTGACGCTCGCTCGGTTCGTAATCGCCGAGACCGAAGAGCAACCAACCGAGCGCGGCGGCGGCGGTGCGGGCGGGGGCCATGATGTGGCGCGGATACACGCGGCTGTGGGCGCCGCCGTAGAGCCCGTCGAGGGTTTCGACGGCATAGTCGTAGAAGATGTAATCGAGGGCGCGTTTGGCGCGATCGCGGAAGGCGGGTTCGTCGGCCCAGCCGGCGAGCATGGCGAGACCGACGGCGTATTCCTCGATGTAGTTGGGAGAGTCATACTCGCCCTGACCCTGACTGGTCATGACGTTGATCCAGTGGTTCAGATAGTCGCGGGCCTCGGCGCGATTTTCGGCGGAGGAGCGACCGTTGAACCACTGGTCGGGTCCGGCGTCGGGCATGGCCTGGGCGGCGAGGTAGAGGCTGGCGTAGGAGAGCACCCAATGGTTTTCGGTGTCGCCGCGGCTCGGCCAGTAGGTGCGCCAGAGTTCTGCGATGCGGTCGCGGCTGGCGGGGTCGAGGTGCTGCGGACCGGCCATCATCACGCTCACGGTCGGATAGACCCAGAACATGTCGCCGGAGGGCGGACCCCCGTCGAGCCGGGCCAGGCGGGCGAGGGCGGCGTCGAGGTTGCGGCCGGTGTGCAGGCAGGCGGCGATGTCGAACTTGCTGCCTTGGGAGGGGTCGCCGGGAACGACGCTGGCGACGGCTTCACCGAGGATGAAGGCGCGGCGCGCAGCGAGCCGTTGCGCGATGGCGGCGTCGGAAAGATCGGGGCTGGCGGGTGTGCGGGGAGCGGTGCGATCCGAAGGGGGCATGGATGCGAAGGCTTCGGGGGCGATGGCGGGATGGCGACGAAAATGCGACGGTCGAGGGGGTTTATCTAGCTTAAGGATATGGGGTTATGAAATTTCATGCTGGGGGCTGGGGACTGGGTGTTAGGGGTAAGGTATTAGGTGTTAGGTGCTGACCGCTTACCGCTGACCGCTTACCGCTGACCGCTGACCGCTGATGGCTGATGGCTGACGGCTACGCGGGCGTGGGCGAGGCTTCCAGCCTCGGCGGCGTTGCCTCTCCGCGAATGCGCAATGAATCGCGACCGGACCGAAGCAGGGGACACCGCGGCAAGATGCCGCGGCCACTATGGTTGGGGCACGCGGAAGGCGCGTCGCGCCTGGGTGGCGCGGGGGCGGGCGGCGCAGGTGGTTTCGTGGTCGTTGATCAAACCCATGGCCTGCATGAAGGCATACATCGTGGTCGGGCCGACAAACTTCCAACCGCGCTTTTTGAGGTCCTTCGACAAGGCGATGGAGGCGGGCGAGGTGGTTTGCGACTGCGGGGGAGGCAGGGCGGTCGCGACGGGTTCGAAGCTCCAGAAATAGGCGGCGAGGCTGCCGGTTTCGGCAACGAGTTCGACGGCGCGGCGGGCGTTGTTGATGGTCGCCTCGATCTTGCCGCGGTGGCGGATGATGCCGGCGTCGGTCAGCAGGCGTTGCACGTCGGCGTCGGTGAATTGGGCGACGCGGTGGAAATCAAACCCGGCAAAGGCGGTGCGGAAGGCTTCGCGTTTGTTGAGGATGGTGCGCCAGCTCAGACCCGACTGAAACCCCTCGAGGCAGATCTTCTCGAAGAGGCGAATATCGTCGCCCACGGGGAAGCCCCATTCGTGGTCGTGGTAGGGCCCAAACTCGGGGATGTCGCCGCACCAGGCGCAGCGTGGGGTCGTGGTGGAGGCGGGGGAAGGAGCGGCCATGGGGGGCAGGCTGGCGAGAAGGCCGCGGTCGTGGCGACGTTGTTTTAGAGCACGTCGTGGACCGTGGTGGCGCGGGTTCGAGGCTTGAGCGCGACGCGGAGGCGCGAAGGATTTGCGCCCATGGAAACGACGGCGCATCAGCAGGGAGGTTTGAGCAAGTGGCGCAGGGGGCGTCGAGGCGGGTGGCTTTGGCTGGTGATGCTTCTGATGGGGCCGGTGGTGGGGCGGGCGGAGGAGACCACGCGGCAGTTGCCGGTGGAATGGTGCGGGCGACACATGATCGTGACGGCGTGGGTGGGGGGCGACGAATCGCGTCCGCTCGCGTTGATTTTGGACACGGGAGCCACGCACACGGTCATCGATCCCGATGCCCTGCGGCGGGTGAGCCCGGACACCCGTTTGAAGGTGGGACAGACCTTTCGTTTTGAGCGGCTTGATTTGGGGGAGGTGAAGATTCGGAAAGCGCCGGGGTGGTTGATGGAGGTCGACGAAATTGGGCATACGCTCGGGCGTCCGATCGACGGCATCTTGGGGTATCCAACGCTCAAGTCGCTGGTCCTGACGCTGGATTATCCGGCGCGCGGGGTTTGGGTCACGCTGGATGGGGGCGGGTTGCAAGCGGGGGAGGACGTGATGCGTTTGAAGCGGGGACGGCGTCGACCGTGGATCGATCTGGAGCTGGCCGGGCGCAAGGTGCCGGTGTTGGTGGATTCCGGATCGAGCCAAGGGTTTACGGTGCACCCAAAGGATCGGGTAACGTGGGCCGAGTCGCCGCGGATCGTGAGTGGGGTGACCGGATTTGAGGGCGTCGAACCCATGTTCCTGGGGAGGCTGGGAGTGGACCTGCAGCTGGGCTCAACGAGCTTCACTCAACCGATCGTGCGGGCGGTGCCGGACAATGAGCGGGCGTTGGGCGCGAGGGTGTTGGAGCACTTTGTGGTGACGGTGGACGGGCCGGGACGGCGCATTCGGTTTGCGCGGCCGGAGGGGGCGGGGGCGAGCACGGCACCGATCACGGAGGAATCGCGCTTGGGTTTGGGGCTGGGATTTCGTTCCCACGCCGATGCGCTGGAAGTGGCCTTTTTGCAGGAAGGCGGACCGGCGGCGCGGGCGGGCATCCAGCTGGGGGACCGAGTGGTGGCCATCGACGGCGTGCCGGTGGCGGAACGCGGCTGCGGCGTATTTCTGGAGGATGAGGAATCGCGGGAGCTGCGGATTGAGCGTAACGGAGAAACGGATACGCTCACGTTTCGATTGGAGCGCGCGGTGATGGTGCCGTGAATGACACCTCGGCTTTCCGAGACACACCCTACGGAAGAGACTTTGAACCTGCTTTTTGTCTGCTCGAAGAACCAGTGGCGCAGTCCGACGGGCGAGCGCATCTACCGGGATTGGCCGGGGGTGCAGACGCGCTCGGCGGGCACCTCGCGGCGGGCGCGGCGCACGGTGTCGGTGGCCGATTTGCGGTGGGCGGATTGGGTGCTGGTGATGGAGCGTAAACACCAGCAACGCCTGCGGGCGCAGTTTCGGGAGGAGTTGCGCGGATGCCGGGTGATCGTGCTCGGCATCGAGGACCATTATCGCTGCTTGGATCCGGCGTTGATCGAGCGTTTCCGCGCGGTGGTGGACCCGTTGCTGGCGGAGCAGGCGGGCGACTGATCTTCAGTCGCACAATCGAAGGGCACCCCTTGCCGGAGCGAAAGGGCTGGCTACCGGTGGAGGATGTCTTTGTTGCGAAACACAGTGATGGGCGTGGGACTGATATTGGCGGCGGGTGCGCTGAGCGCAGCCGCGGGAATCCGGTTGGAAGGGTTTGACTATCCGTATCCGGAAAAAACCTACCGATTTGAAAATCAGCGGCAGGAGTTGGAGATGGTCTACATGGATGTGCCGGCGACCGGTGCGGAACGCGGGGTGGCGTTGTTGTTGCACGGCAAGAACTTCTCGGGCTCCTACTTTGGCGAAACGGCGGCGGCGCTGAGTGCGGCGGGCTGGCGCGTGGTGATTCCCGACCAGATCGGTTTCGGCAAGGCGACCAAACCGGCGCACTACCACTACACCTTTGCGCAGCTGGCGCGGAATACGCGCGGGCTGTTGGCGGAGTTGGGCGTCGAGCGCGTGCAGGTGCTCGGTCATTCGATGGGCGGCATGCTGGCGACGCGTTTTGCGCTGATGTATCCGGAGGCGACGACGTCGCTCACGCTGCTCAACCCGATCGGCTTGGAGGACTGGCAGGCGAAGGGCGTGCCCTACAGCGGCGTGGATGCGTGGTATGCGCAGGAGCTGGCCAAGACGGCGAAGAAGATCCGGGCGTATCAGCTGGAGTCCTACTACGACAACCAGTGGAAGGAGGCCTACGATCCGTGGGTGGAGCAGCTGGCGTCGTTTGGCGAGAGTCCGGAGTATGCGCGCATGGCGTGGAATCAGGCGCTCACCTACGACATGGTGTTCACGCAGCCGGTGGTGCACGAGTTTCCGCGGCTGCAGATGCCGACGCTGCTGGTGATCGGTGGACGCGATCGCACGGCGCTCAACAAGGGCGCGGCCTCCCCCGAGCTGCGCCGGGAGCTGGGCAACTATCCGGTGCTCGGGAGGGCGGCGCAGGCGGCGATCCCGGGGGCGGAGTTGGTGGAGCTGGAGGGAGTGGGACATCTGCCTCACATCGAGACCTTTGATCGCTTCATCGCGCCGTATCTCGAGTTTTTGGATCGGCAGCAATAAGCGGAGTGGCAGAGATCGCGTGGTGAGGGCGGGAACGCGTTGACCGTCCTTGCGGATTGGATGGGATGGGGCGCGTTCGCTGATCGCGAAGGCCGTCCCGTTTTCCCCATGAAATTTCCCCGTCCTGCCGGTGTGTTGCTGGCGTCTCTGCTATTGGTGCAACTGTCCCCCGCACGGGCTGAGTCCGCGGAGGCACTGACGATTTCGCGAGAGCGTTATGCGGAGCGACTGGCGGGTTTTTGGCTGGGCTCGTGCGTGGCCAACTGGACCGGACTCATCACGGAGATGGATCGCGTGGAGGCGCCGTTCTACACCGACGCGGATTGGGGGCAGCCGGACCAACCCAACATGTGGGGCGGCGCGGGGCCGGCGGATACGATCGATTTTCTGTTGGTGCGCGCAGGCACGGCGTGGGGCGCGGACGACGACACCGATATCGAATACCTTTATCAGTCGCTCATGGAGGCGTCGGCGGATCCGTTGCTGACCGGCGAGCAGATCCGCGACGGCTGGCTCGCGCACATGTGGTCGGACAACTTCAACCAGGACGGAGAGAACTTCCTGTGGGTGTCGAACGAACGGGCCTACGAGCTGATGCGCACGGCAGGGCTGGTGCCGCCGGCGACCAGCGATCCGCAGCACAATCCGGAAAGCGAGATGATCGATGCGCAGCTCACCACCGAGTTCTTTGGGTTTTTTGCCCCCGGCCGTCCGGTGATGGCGCGGCGGCTCGCCGACCTGCCCATCCGCACCACGGCGAGCGGCGAAGCGCAGGTGATCGCGGAGTTTTACGTCACGATGTATGCCCTAGCCGCGACGATGGACGACGCGGCGCCGCTCGGCCCGCAACTGCGCGCGGCGGCGACGACCGCGCGGGGCGTGTTGCCGGCGGGATCGGTGGCGGCCGACATGTATGATTTTGTGTGGGCGGCGTATCAGAAAAATCCTGACAGCGCGGCATGGGCGGCGACCCGCGATGCGCTTTACGAGGAGTATCAACTCGGCGGGCGGGCCGGTTATGTTTACGCGCAGCCCTTTGATGCGCCGATCAATTTTGGCGCGAGTCTGGTGAGTCTGTTTTACGGCGACGGCGATTTTAAGCGCACGATTCAGATTGGTTCGTTGGCGGGTTGGGACTCGGATAATCCGACGGCGACCTGGGGCGGCTTGATCGGTTTCGTGCTCGGCCGGGATGGGGTGAAGCGGGCGATGGCGGCGCCGGATTTGTCGGACAGTTATCGCATCAGTCGCACGCGGCGTGGGTTTCCCGATCACACGCCGGATGGCCCGGGTGAAGACACCTTCACGCTGCTCGCGGAGCGCGGGCTGACGATCGTCGACCGCGTGGTGACGCGCTACCTCAGCGGCACGGTCGACGAGGCGGCGAACGTGTGGCGGATCCCAGCAGCGCCGGCGCAGGTGTCGGCGCAGTCGTCGGACGAGCGGTAACGGCCCGGTAAATTTCGGGGCGGTCGTTTGCGATGGACGGCGGATGCGTGCATAGAGCGCGCATCAAAACGAACACACCTGCCAAATACCTCGCCGCCATTGATCTGGACGGCACCTTGCTGGGAGCGCACGCCACGGTTTCGGCGGAGAACCGGACGGCGCTGGAAACCTTGGTCGCGCGCGGCTTCGAGGTCGTGTTGGCCTCGGGGCGGCACCCGGCGAACATGGCGGAGATCGCCCGCGACCTGCCGATGGTGCAGTGGATGGTCGCTTGCCAAGGCTGCGAAGTGGCCGACGTGGCGCGCGAGCGGGTGTTGGAGCAATGGGTGCTGCCGGAGGCGGTGGCGCTGCGCATCGCCGAGGCGGGGCGGGCGCAGGGCTTTGGCGTGGTCGCTTATGCGGCCGAAGGTGAAGTGGCGCCGTGGCCGACGGAAGGCGTGGCGGGCTACGAAGCGATTTCCAAAACGCAGGTGAAGATCATCGGCGAAGAGGCGTTTAAACACACCCCGCTGCTGAAGGTGGTGTGGGTCGCGCCGATGGAGCGGCTGGATGCGATGATCGAGGCAGGCGGGGTGCTCGATCTGGCGGACGGGATTTACACGGTGCGGTCACACGAGCGGGTGTTTGAGTTTATGCCCAACGGGATCACCAAGGCGACCGGCGTGGCGCGGCTCGCGCGGGAATTGGGCATCGGTGCCGAGGCGGTGGTGGGGTTTGGCGATGCCGACAACGACCTGCCGCTTTTCGGCTGGGCGGGTTGCTCGGTGGCGATGCCGGAGGCGCGTCCGCATGTGCGGGCGGGAGCGACCTTCACGGCGCCGGCGGGCGATCAGGCGACCGCCTTCGCCCGCGGCGTGGAGGTGCTGTTGGCGAACCTGCCACCGGGGCTGGGTGGGTGAAGCCGACGGAGGGCGTCGCGTTAGCGGGACAGGCGTCGGAGATCCCGGGCCGTGGGGCAAGTGGGAGCGGCCGAGACGGCCGCTGCTACACTTTGATCGGGATGTAGCCGCGGGCGTGTCGCCCGCGTTCGATGAACGAGGTCGACGGGATGTCGGCGGTCTCTCGCGGAGGATGGCGGAGAGGCAGCTCAGCGCGAGCAAGTTTACCCGCCTTTGGCGGCGCCGAAGGCGACCAGGGCTCGCAGCCTACATTGAGTGATCGAATCCGGCATGTAGGCCGCGAGTTTACTCGCGCTGCGGCGAGCCGCGGGGCGGATGCGAGCGACTGCGCTGGTCGCCGCTTAGATCGTGAACTGGCCGTCGCGGTAGATGACCTGGGTGGTGCCGTCCTTGAGGTGGGCAGTGACCGTGCGGTTGGAGGTCGCGACGATGTCGGTGTGGACCACGGAGTTGTTGTAGCCCATCTCGGCCCATTGCTCCTCGCTCACGGTGGCGGGATCGCCGGTGAAGGAGTCGCGATAGGCGCTGCCGACGGCGAGGTGGGTGTTGCCCCACTGACCGCCCACGTTCTCGTCGAAGAGGGTCTCGCCCATGAACTTGGTGATGCGGGAGAAGCGGCGATCGGTGAGGGAGAACTCGCCGATCTTGTCGGCGTTTTCGACGGCGACCATCTCGCGCAGCAGGTCTTCGCCCTTGGTGGCAGTGGCCTTGGTGACGCAGCCGTCCTTAAATTCCAAATACGCGCCTTCGATGAGCGAACCGTAGCGGTAAAGCGGTTCGGTGAACTGGATGTTACCGTCGGTGCCGCGCCAGTCGGGCGAGATGAAGAGCTCGAAGCTGGGGATGTTGCGACCGGAGCCGCCGAGCCATTTGCGGTTCTCGCCGATCTGCACCCAGATGTCGGTGTTCTCGGCTTCGACGTGGAGTTTTTCGATCGGCAGCGCATCGAGCTTGTCCTTGTAGGCGTAGAGTTCGGTGTAGAGCGCGGCCCACTTCTCGGCCGGTTTATCCTCATCCAGGTAGCAGGCTTGGATGATTTCCTGCCAATACTCTTCGAGGCTCATGCCCACTTCGTCGGCCATGGCCTGGGTGCCATACATGGCGAGGGTCCAGGTGTAGTTGCCGGCGTTTTCCTTGGTGCGGCGCCAGTCCATGTAGGGCTTCATCGCCTTCTGGAAGGCCATGATTTTTTTGGACGGAATGCCGGTGAGCTCCTGCTTGTCGGTCTCGGCGAGGATGGCGACGGTGTGGTCGATTTGGTCGACGGTGCCGCGGTAGAATTTCTCGGCGAAGAAGCTGAGCTGTTCCTCGCTGGCGAGCTCGAAGAACCCGCGCGAAATGTCGTCGGGGGTGAAGAAGATCAGCGGGTGGGCGCCGGCTTTGAGCACGGCGTCGCGCAGGGCGACGAGCAGGGGTTTGGCGACTTCCGGGACGCGGAGTTGGACCACCTCGCCGGGCTTCACGCCTTCGCCACTGTTGAGGGCGAAATTGATGAGCACATCGGCGTATTTATCGAGCAGGGCGGCGGACGGTTGATATGACATGGAGCGGAGGGTCGACGGACTCGCGTCCAGTGCAAGACGGGAGCGGTGAAACGCGTTTTTATGTCGGCCAGCGGCGGCCGCTGGATGGGGATTTTTCTGAAAATTAGCGTTACGCAACCGTGACGAGGTTGCCGCACGTTTGCCGTCTGGGCGCCGTAGCGTGGGGGCCTCATCCGAATTTACCGGCAACTTCTGGAGCGTGCGCTACCTGGGCGCCGTCGCCAGACCAGGGCTTAGAAGTTCGGGGATCGTTCAAGTGTGCCCTCGCTCCGGCGGGGGAGACATGTCCGTCCCTACGATTTCTGCCCAAGGGAGCGTAGGGAAAACCTAAATACAACCTACACCCACCCATCATGAAGACCCTGAGCTTCCCGTCGCGGAAGATCGCCCTTCGTCCTTTTCAGCTGTTGTGCTGTCTGGGGACCTTTGTCCTTGGACCCGTCGCGCTCCCCGCCGAGACCCTGAGCGGTCGCGTGGTCGACGCCGCCACCCTGGCGCCGTTGGAGGCGGCGGCCGTCACGCTTCCTGGCACCGAGCAGCGCACGCGCACGGATGCGCAGGGGCGTTTCCAGTTTGCCAACATCGTCCCCGGTTCGGTGCCGGTGACGATCAGCTATCTCGGGCTCGAGACCCTGCAGCGCACGGTCACGGTCGTGCCGGGAGCAGGCGCGAGCGCGGAGTTTGCGCTGGAGCGCGAAGCCCTGTGGCTCGATGCGGTGATGGTGAGTGGCTCCACCGGGGCGCAGGTGGCGGCGCTCAACCAGCAGCGTGAATCCAGCGCCATCAGCAACGTGATCTCGGCCGACCAAGCCGGGCGTTTTCCGGATGCCAATGCGGCGGAGGCCATGCGGCGCATTCCGGGCGTTTCGATTGAGCGCGAAGAGAAGGCCGGCGACGGCCGGTATGTGTCGATCCGTGGACTCGATTCGGGGCTGAATGCTTTCAGCATCAATGGCATGCGGGTGGCGCAGTCGGACGAGGAGAATCGGCGGGTCCCGCTCGATACGATTCACACTGGCGCGCTGAGCAAGATCACCGTCTACAAGTCGCTCACGCCCGATCTCGACGGCGACGGCATCGGCGGTGCGGTGGAGATGGCGACCGCCACCGCCTTCGAGCTCGGTCGGCCCGTGCGCAGCCTCACGTTGGAGGGCATCTATCAGGACTTTGCCGGTGAACTCGGTTACCTGGCTGGGGGCACCTTTGCCGACGTGTTTGGCGCGGAGGATCAGTTTGGCCTGCTGGTGTCCTTCACCATGGAAGACCGGGACACCGCCGGTTTTGTGGTAGGCAATGACGAGGAGTGGATTCCGGTCGACGAAGACAACGCGACGCAGAACGCCGCATGGCATCCCGGCGAGGAGATGGAATACAACACCTATGCCAACAACCGCGAGAAGTGGGGACTCTCCGCCGCACTCGAGTGGAAACTCAGCCCGACGACCGAGCTCTATTTCAAGGCGAGCCTCAACCAATTCACCGACACCGAACTCAACAACGGCCGCCACTTCGTGATGGACGATTTCGAGTTTGATGCGCTGCAGGATCCGGCGGTGCCGCTCTCTTACTCGACCGACAACGCGGTGCTGGCTTACGGCGAATACGAGCAAACCGAGTGGGAGTTGAGCAACTACATCGCCGGCGGCACGACCCGCCTCGGCGCGGTGCGACTCGACTACTCCGCCGCCTATTCCACCGGCCAGCAGGAAGAGCCGCGGGACTTCGAAGTGTTCTACGCGGCCGAGCTCGAAGACGCACTGGGTTGGGACTTGTCGGATCCGAATTTTCCGCGACCGATCATGACCGCGGCCGACGCCGCCCGGCTGGCCGATCCGGCCAACTACGAGTTCGACGAAGTCGACATGGACTACGACCAATCCGAAGACACCAAGTGGGCGGTGAAGCTCGATGCCACCTGGGCGGTGAACGAGACGCTCGTGCTGCAGGCCGGCGTGAAGGGCCAGTTCTCCGAGCGCGAGCTCAATGAAGCCAACCGTTTCCAAAGCGACGAAGCCCGTCATGATTCGCTCGCGACCAGCGGCCTGTTGGGCGGCGACAGCAGCTTCGGCGACATCGGTCAGTCGCTCGTTATTCTCGGCTACGATGCCGGCGCGCTCGACCAGTTGTTTGTGAACCGCAACAACCTGTTCGAAGACACCACGGATCCGATCCCCGACGAGGACAGTTACGTGGCGAATGAAGACATCTACGCCGGCTACCTCATGGGCACCTGGAACCTCGGTCGCTGGGAGATCGTTGGCGGGGCGCGCGTCGAATACACCGAGGTTGAGACCCACAACCAGGAGCTCGTCGTCATCGTCGATGAAGACGATCCGGCTTACGGTGAGGACCAGCCGGGCTGGAACCCCTACGAGGAGGAAAACTACCTGCTCGCGCCGCTCAGCTCGCGTTCGACCTACACCGAAGTCCTGCCGCGCCTGCAGGTGAATTACCGGGCGTCCGATCGTCTGGTGTATCGCGCAGCGGCCTTCACCTCGCTGGCGCGGCCGGAGTTTCAGTTCATCTCCGGCGCGACCGAGGCGGAGCGCGACGGCGGGGAATATGAAGTCTCGCTGGGCAACCCCGACCTCGAAGCCGCCTATGCCTGGAACTTCGATCTGGGCGTCGAGTATTACCTCGATGGCATCGGGCTTGTGAGCGTGAACGGCTTCTTCAAGTCGATCGACGGCTTCATCTTCAACGACGCCGCGCCGGAGAACGAATACGACGGTCAATTCCTCGGTTCGCCCGCCACCTTCGAGCAACCGGTCAATGGCAACACCGCCAAGATCCACGGTATCGAGTTCAACTACGTGACGCGCTTCACGTCGCTGCCGGGCGTGATGTCGGGCCTCGGTTTCTACGGCAACCTTACCCTGCAGGACAGCGAAGCCGACACCGGTCTCGACGACGCCAACCTCACCGATGTGCCGTTCTTCAACGCCCCCGACTACGTGGGCACGGTCGCGCTCACCTACGACCGTTCCGGCTGGGACTGCTCGCTGTCCTACTCCTTCCGCGACGGTTACCTCGACGAGCTCATGGATGGCATCAACATCTACGCGCAGCCCTACGAGAGCCTCGATCTGCAGCTCGCCTACACCTGGAACCAGGTGACCTTCTCCGTCAAAGTGCAGGACCTGCTCGACAGCGGCGATTCGCCGATCCGCACCCTCACGCGCGGCGACTCGCGCCGCTTCCTTAATGAGAACTCCTGGAATGGCCGCACCGTGCGCTTCGGCACGTCCTGGTCGTTCTGAGCTTCGCCCTTCGGCCGGCGTCGTCCTGGGCGGCGCCGGCCACTGTATTCAAAAATAAACGACAACTGACCCTCGTCCGCCCATGCGCCCGTCGCTCTCCCTGTGCTTTGCCTTCCTGCTGTGCTGTTCCGTTGCCACGGCGGCCTCTCCCCGCAACCTCATCCTCGTGATAGGCGATGGCATGGGGTGGGACCATCTCGTCGCGGGTCGCCTGCGGCAGGGAGACGTGGAGACACCGCTGGTCATGGAGCGACTGCCGGTGGGCGGACACCTGAGCACGGCGGCAGCGGGGTCGCATCGCATCACCGATTCGGCGGCGTCGGCCACCGCCATGTCCACCGGCTTCAAAACGAGCAACGGTCGTGTCGGCACGCTGTCGGATGGCCGGGCGGTGCCGACCTTGTTTGAGACGCTGCGGGCCCGCGGCTGGAGTCTGGGCATCGTGACCGATGGTGATCTGAACGGTGCGACTGCCGGTGCGTTCACCGCGCATGTCGACAGTCGTGATGCAAAGGCGGCCATCGCCGCACAGATGCTCGCCCTCGCGCCCGACGTGATGGTCGGCACCACGGCCGAGTTTCCGTTGGACGGAGCCACCGCGGCCGGCGTGGAAGTGCGGCAGGACCGGCCCCTGGCGGCGCTCGATCTGCCGGGGGGGGCGGCGTCGGTATTAATTGGATACACCGCCATGATCGACGAAGCGGCGTCGCTGGAGCAACGCATGAATGTGGCAGGACTCGCGGCGCCGACCCTGGCGGAGGCGACGGATTTTGCCCTCGGACGACTGGCGGCGCGGAAACGTCCGTTCATGCTGTTGCTGGAGAACGATTGGATCGACAGCTGGAGCCACGAAAACGACTTCGAGTTGCTGGCCGACAGCGTGAGCGCGTTGGACGCGGCCGTCGCGGTGGCCCTAGCTTTTGCGCAGGCGGATGGAGAGACCCTTGTGGTGGTGACGGCCGACCATGAATGTGGCGGCCTCACGCTGCCGGAAGATGCGCATGGCGCGATCGTGGCGCATTTCTCCACCGAAAAACACACGGCTGCGACCGTGCCGCTCTTTGCCTTCGGTCCGGGAGCGGAACGTTTTGCGGGCGCCCACGACAATACCGCGATCCGTCGCCTGTTGCTCGAGCTGGTGCAGGACTGAGTCCGACGGGCGACGGTCGAGAGAAGGGGCCCGAGTGGCGACTGGAACTGAAAGCAGGTCGCTGGTCGGGACGGGGAAGGTTAATTTTGGCGTGGGCTGGGTATTGCCAGCGGGTGGCGGGCTTGGCTGAGTGGGCGGCGTATGTCGTTTACCTCTGTTGTTGTCAGGGGCGCCGCACTGGCCGCGTGCTGCCTCATCCCTCTCAACGCTCCTGCGCAGACTCCGCAGTCCGAAACCACCGACGCCGCCTCGGCGGCTGAAGCGTCCGCGACCACGGTGACCGGTCGCCAGCGCTCGCCGCATTTTGATGCGGTCAACCCACACCTCGACTTGGGCGGGGAGTTTTATCTCTACGCCGATTTTGAAGGCGATGTGGCGGATGCCGCTGACATGCTCACGCAGCTGTATGGCTCCATGCCGATCGAGGGCACGCCGCCGCAGGCGATGATGTTGCGGCAGGACTACGCGATGCTGGCCGAGTTGATGGGGCTGAGTGACGCTAAGGCGCTGGGCATGAGTTCCGTGGTGACGGGCGAGGAGCGTTTTGAGAATCGCGCCTACCTGCATTTCGGCGGGCCGCGCGTCGGGCTGGCGGCGATGTGGGGCAGTGAGCCGGAGGTGCTTTCGGCCACCAAGATCGCGCCCGACGACGTCGTTTTGTTTTCCACCGGCACCTTTGATGGTCGGGAGCTTTATCGCACCATTAAGAACATCGTGGAGCGGGTCGCCGGACCGGATGCGGTGACGGCGATGGAGACGGCACTGAGCCAAAAGGCGCCGCCGCTGCAGGTCTCGGCGTTGGAGCTGATCGAGCATCTCCATGGGGAGATGACCTTTTTTGGCTCGATGGATCAGACGCGCATGTTGCAGCTCGATCCGCAGGTGGCGATTCCGCGGCCGGAGTTGGTGCTGCGTTATGAAAACATGGGGCGTCTGCTTAACGCCGAGTTGGTCGATTGGGCGGCGCTGCCGATGGTGAGCTTCACCGAAAACAACGGCATGACGATGGTGGAGTGGAAGGCCGCGCTGCCGCCGCCGTGGTCGGACTTCGCGCCGGTGTTGGCGAGTGACGGCAAGCACCTCTACCTCACCAGCGACAAGGCTTACCTGCAGCGTTGCCTGAGCCTGACGTCCGGTCGGCTGGCAGATGCGCCGGCCTTGCAGGCGGCGTTGGCGCCGTTTGATGGCAAGGCCAATGGCATCGTCTGGGTGTCTCCCGAAGTGACGGAGCTCTGGACGCGTTTTCTGGAGGGCACGATGGCTTCGGTGCCGGATCCGCAGGCGCTCTCGGCGGTGTTGGAAATGGTTCCGACTTTCGACGAGCCCTTGATCGGTCTGCGCGAGAATCTGCCCGAGGGTATTCTCTGGGTCTCGCAGATGCCGTTCTCGCACAAGCGCACTCTGGTGACGGCTTCGATCTACAATCCGGTGACGATTGGCCTCATGGCTTCGATGGCGATTCCGGCGTTCCAGAAGGTGCGCTCCACCTCGCAGGAAAAGGCGGTGCTCAACAACCTGCGCCAACTCGGAGCGGCGGCGGACATGCACTTCCTCGAGACCGGGGAGAGTGAATGCACCGTGGCGGATTTGGTGGGGCCCGACCGCTACATTCGCGAACTGCAATCGGTTGCCGGTGAAGACTACAGCACGATGGTGCTGCGTCAGGGCGAGGTCTTGTCGGTCACGCTGCCGGATGGTCGTGTAGTCGAATACCAACCCTGAGGTCAGGTAGCTCCGCCGCCATGACGCCTGTTGCTCACTTACGCACGCCCTTTGCCGAGAAGTTTGGCGTGCCGCGGCAGTCGGGCATCATCGGCGCGGCGGAAGGGCGGGTGGAGTTTTTGCCCGCCTTTGCCTCGCCTGATTTTGTGCGCGGGTTGGAGGCGTTTTCGCACGTGTGGCTCATCACCGGTTTTCACAAAAACCCGGCTTGGGATGGCGCTGCGACGGTGCGGCCGCCGCGCTTGGGTGGCAATGAGCGCGTGGGGGTGTTCGCGTCGCGGGCACCGTTGCGGCCCAACGGGCTCGGCCTGTCCTTGGTCGAGCTGCGCGCGATCGAGCCCGGCGCGCTGCGGGTGGGGGGCATTGACTGCGTGGACGGCACGCCCGTTTACGACATCAAACCCTACCTGCCCTGGTGCGAAGCCAAACCCGAAGCCCGTGCGGACTGGGCGGGCTCGGCGCCCAACGTGCGCACGCCGGACGCGGTGCGTTTGAGTGAAGACGTGGCGGCGGTCTTGCCGGCCGCGGTGGCGACGCTCGCGCGCCAGGTGCTCACGCTGGACCTGCAGCCGGCTTATCAAAAAGGTCCTGCGGCCACCGAGCGCACCTACGGCGTGACCCTGGCCGGCTGGAACCTGCGCTGGCACCCGACGCCCGACAACGGCATCGAAGTCTTCGCAGCGGAGGCGGTGGAGACGGCTTAGCCGGCACGATATGGAAGGTAAACCGCGAAGGTCGCGAAGGGCCGCGAAGAACAGAAATCGCTTGGCAGTTCGCCGAAAATGGATGGCTGTGCGGAACTCCACGTGGTGGGCGTGCACCGGACGATGAAATCAATCTTCCGTTCCTGACCACCGGCGTGTTGCGGGCGGGTGGTCGTGGCGGTTTGGTGGGGGGAGATGACGCGATTGGGTGTAGTGAATCCTCGTTGGTGGGGAGCGTGGTTGGCCGAGGACCGGAAGTCCGATCGGGCGATTTCGGCGCGGGCGACGGCGGGGTTTTTGATTCCGATGCTGCTGCACATGGCGGTGGGGCTGCCGGCGTCGGTGGCGGTGGCGGCGATCGCGGCGCACAATCTGGCGATGATGGACGTGCGCGGGGACTACCGGCTGCGCGTGATGTTGTTGGTGGGCATGGCGGCGTTGTTGGCGTCGGCCGGGGCGCTGGGGGTCTTGGCGGCGACGAGTGTGGTGGCGGCGGTGGCCGCGACGGCGTTTGTGGCGGCGGCGGCGGCCATCTGGCGCCATGTGGGCAGTGACTACGGGCTGTCGCTTTCGACGTCTTCGATGCTGCTGTTTTTGGTGAGTCTCGATCATACGGCGCGCGGGGTGGCGGTGAGTTCGCCGGTGTGGGGGATCCTGGCCGGGGCGGGCGTGGGCTTGCTGTTGCAGACGGCGATGTGGCCGCTGCGCGCGCAGCATCCGTTGCGGCGCGCGGTGAGTGATTCGTGGATCGCGTTGTCGGGGGTGTGTGATGCGTTGCAGGCGGGGCGGCCGGCGGGGTCGTTGGATACGGCGGAGGGGGTGTTGCGCACGACCTTGGACAAGACGGCGAAGCAGTTGAGCGGGGCGGTGCGGCATCGGCGCAACGGGTTGGCGGAGCGGCTGGAAACGCTTAGCGTGCGGGCGGCGCGGCTGGGGGTG
This sequence comes from Actomonas aquatica, assembly GCF_019679435.2. NCBI lineage: Bacteria > Pseudomonadati > Verrucomicrobiota > Opitutia > Opitutales > Opitutaceae > Actomonas > Actomonas aquatica. The sequence goes on along the minus strand of NZ_CP139781.1, from coordinate 3,613,715 downwards.
CGGGTGGTGGCGGTGCACACGGCGCTCGATGGGTTGGGTGAGGGGGCGCTGCGGCAGCGGGTGGAGCCGTCGTTGGCGGCGGTGCGCACGAGTTTGACCAACAGTGCGCGCAGCATCGCGGTGGCGGTGGTTTCGCAACAGCCGGCTCACCTGGCGACCTGTGAGGTGCGGCTGCGGCGTCTTAATGGTCTGTTGGAATCGGTGCGGGCGCGCCTGTTGGCGCATCCGGAAGACGCGGGTGCGGAGATGCTGGCGGAGCTGGTGGAGCGGGTGCGGGAGGCGTTGCCGGAAGTGTTGGAGGCCTTGCGGGCGACGATGCCACGTGCGGGTGAGCGGGCGCTGTTTGCGGCGGAGTTGTTCGATGTGCAGACGTGGCAACTGAAGCCGCTGGCGACGGCGCTGAACCTGCGGCGCAACATCGATCCGGCGCTGGTGCGGTTTGGCGCGCGTTTGGCGGTGATGGCGGGATTTGGGGCGTGGTTGTATCGCGGCCTGGGCGTGCCGCACGGCTATTGGATTCCGTTCACGCTGGTGGTGGTGATGCAGCCGGACTACGGGTCGACGCGGCGGCGGGCCTGGCAACGTGTGGCGGGCACGCTGGCCGGCAGTCTGGCGGCGTCGTTGTTGATGATGATGGAGCCGGGGAGCGCGATGCGGTTGGTTTGGATCGCGATCGGGGTCTTTGCCTTTTCCTTCAATCTGAAGCGCAACGTGTCGCTGGCGGGTTTTGGCGCGGCGTTTTTTGTGGTGATCCTGCTGCAACACTCGGGCGAGGGGGGCGCGACGCTGGCGTTGGAGCGCGTCGGCGCGACCTTGGTGGGTGGCGTGCTGTCCTTTGTGGGCGCGATGATTTTCTGGCCGGTGTGGGAGCACGACCGTTTTGGCGCGGTATTAAAAAACTCCCTACAGGCGACGGCGGACTATCTGCGGCGGCTGGAGTTTAAGCTGCGCGAGGGCGGCGCGTTGGACGATGAGACGGTGTTGGCCAAGCGCCGGGCGGAGGCGGCGAGCGCGGCGGTGTTTTCATCGGTCGGGCGCCTGTTTGCCGATGCGCACAATCCGCGGGAGCAGATCGAGCGCGCCGCGACGTTGGCCAACGGCAATCAGCGCGTGCTGCGCTTGGCCAACCTCATCATGGTGGGTTTGCACGAAGGGCCCGGTCGTTTGTCGGCGGATGAGGCGCGCTACTTTGCGGTGATGACGGAGGCGTTGGCGCACCTCGCGGCGCAGGCGGATATCACGGCGGCGTCGGCGTGTGATCCGGGCTTGGAGAGCTGCACGGCCGCGCTCGATACGCTACCGTCGCTCGATACGACACAGCATGCGGCGGCGATGCACCTGGCGCGCATCGCGACCGAAGTGCGTGCGATGTTGGCTGGGAGTTAGAGGGCGGGGGGGGGACCGCCCGAGCGACAGGCGCGGCGGTCGGCCCGGCGGTCCGACCCTACCTTTGACCGTCGTCGGTTTGCAGCCACTTGGCCACGCGAGCTTTTTGGGCATCGGTGGCGTCGGAGCGGACCTTGAGTTGCCAGGTTTCGGTGGGCTCGGCGGCGAGGGTGGCCGGGAGAGTGAGGAGCAGGCCCTGGCGTGAGACGAGCAGGTCGATCGCGGTGTCGGCACCGAGGTTGCGCACGACTTTGTTGAGGGTGCCGTTGTCACCCACGCGGTGGTGATCGATGGCGATGAGTTCGTCGTCGACGGCGAGGCCGGCGGCGGCGGCGGGGGTGCCGTCGGGCACGGCGCTGACGACGAGTTTGCCGCCGTCGGATTTGGTGTTGGCGCCGAGCCAACCGCGCACGCGGTCGACGGGTTCATCGGCCACGGGGTAGGCATCGTCGGAGGGCGGCGGACGCGGCGCTTCGAATTCGAGGCCGAACCAGTCGAGGGCGGGTTGGTAATCAAACTCGCCCGGGTGATGCACGAGTTCGTCGAACCAGGCGGTGAGGTCGGCGCCGGCGATTTCGCCAGCGAGCGCGATGAACTCGGCTTCGCTGTAACCGTGCTCGCCGCTGTAGCGTTCGTAGGCGGCCTGCATGACGTCATCGAGGGAGGCCTGGCCGTTGCTCACGATCTGGATCTGCGCGTCGATGATGAAGCCGGCGACGGCGCCGCCGCCGTAGTAGCTGAAGAGGGTGTTGAGGGAATTTTCGTCGCGGCGGTAGGCCTTGATCCAGGCATCGAAGGAGGAGTCGCTGAGCGATTGCACGAGGCGGCCGGGAGTGCGTTGGGTGCCGGCGATGGAGCCGCTGAGGGCGCGCAGGTATTGGGCCGGGGTGTTGTAGCCGCCGCGGGTGAGGAGGAGGTGTTGGTAGTAGCTGGTGAGGCCTTCGACGATCCAGAGGGAGGGCGTGTAGTTTTCGTGTTCGTAGTCGAAGGGGCCGAGCTCGACCGGGCGGAGGCGTTTGCCGTTCCAGGCGTGGAAAAACTCGTGGCTGACGAGGGACAGCCATGATTTGATGCCGCCGCGGGTGGAGGCATACCAGCGGTCGGCGGTCATGGTGAAGGACTGGCGGTGCTCGAGGCCGCCGCGGTCGCCGGTGAGGAGATTGAAGACGGTGTAGGGCTCGTCGTAGGGGAGGAAGCCCCAGAAATCGCGTTGGATCTCGACGACCTTCTGCAGGTTGCGGGCAGCGCGGGTGTTGTCCCAGACGTCACCGCCACCGATGGTGACGAGGCGATGGAGGACGCCGTCGACTTCGAAGGTGTCGACCTGCGGAGAGCCGGCGATGAGGGGGCTGTCGACGAGGGTGTCGAAGTCGGGGGCGGTGAAGGTGTTGGCCGCGTCGGTATAGGTCATGGCGCTTTCGCTGCGGACCCAGCCCTCGGGGAGCTCGACGCTGACGGTGTAGGGGCGTTGAAAATCGTCGGCGACGGTGAGGTAGGTGGGGGCGCCGTTGATGACGGCGAAGTCGCGCTCGACCCAGTTGCTGCGCACGTTGATTTCACGGCAGAAGAGGCGGTAGGCGACGGTGATGGCGTCGGCGCCGGCGGTGGTGATCTGCCAGCGGTTCTTGCTGGTCTTCTCAACGGTGAGCGGTGTGCCGGCGGCGTCGGTGGCGGTGACGTCGATGATGTTGCGCGAGTATTCGCGAATCAAATACGAGCCCGGCGTCCAGGTGGGCATGAAGAGGGTGAGTTCGGCGGCGCCGTCGGTGGGGATGACAGCTTCGACATCGGCGTAGTGCCGGGCCGCGGCGGGGAAGCTCAGAGTGTAGGCGATGGGTTCGCGGGCGGCGGTGAGCAGCGGGACGAACAGGGCGAGGACCAGACAGCAGCGACGTAACATGACCGGCCAGCCAAGGTGCCGGGGACGCCCGCGGCAAAATGAACATTCATGAAAATGAGCGCGGGCGCGGCGCCGCGGCGCGGAATCAGTTGCCGAGGAAGTCGGCGCGCAGGGGGGTGAAGGCGTCGATGATGGTGCCGTCTTCGAGGGCGCGCACGCCGTGGGGTTGGTTGAGGGCGGCGTGGTAGCTGTCGCCGGGGCCGAGCACGCGGGTGTCGTTGCCGACGGTGACCTCGAAGCGGCCGCTGGTGATGAGGCCGACCTGCTCGTGTTCGGCGTGGCTGTGCAGGGCGCCGATGCCGCCGGCGGCGAAGCTAAACTCCACCAGCATGAGGGTGTCGCCGGATTGGAGGACGCGGCGGGCGACCTTGTCGTCGAGTTGCTGCCAGGGAACGGTGGAGGCGGGGGTGATCATGGGGGGCACGATTTCGGTTTGCGGGGGGCGGTGCAAGTCAGGCTCGCGCCGGGCGGGCGGTGCGTTATGTCGGAGGGCATGGCATGGCGAATCGACGAAGCAGTGGTGCGGGGCGAGATCGATAATCGCGAGCGGGACCGGGTGGTGGGGCGGATCTGGTTTGTGGGGCGCGACGAGCCGGTGGAGTTGGCGCTCAAGGGCAACCCGTGGCGGGACATCGCGGGGCGGCGGTTGGTGTTCATCAACCCGGAGCCGAGCGAGTCGGGCGGGATTGAGATCGCGACGCGGCAGGAGGGCGTGGTGGGCGACATCACGGCGTCGCGCAAAGTGAAGGTGCCGGACATTCCGATCAGCCAGATCGGGGAGTATTACGCGGCGAAGAAGGAGTGGACCTGGCACTGGGGCAACGCGCTCTACCTGGAATGGATCAGCGAGGCGAACGGGCGGGTGGTGATCGAGACGGCGAGCTTTGAACTGCGGGTGGAGGGCGAGGGGGCGTGGGAGATGAGCGCGGCGGAGGAGGTCGCGCAGCGGGAAGCGAATCAGCGGGCGATTCAGGCGTTTTTTGATGACCTGATCGGGGTGGAGGAAGACGACGAAGAGTCGGGCGAAGAGGTGGCGTTCGAGGCGAATTGGGAGGTGGAGACGGCGGGCGAGGAGGACGAGGGGGAGGACATGCGATCCGTGGACGAGATGCTCGAAGGCGCTGATGCGGACGAGGAGGACGAGTGGGATGACTTTGAGCACCCGCTGGTGACGCGAGCCGTGGAGCTTTCGGATGGGTTGGTGTCGTTGGTGACGGTGGAGGATGACGTTGAGCCGGGTCCCGACGTGGCGTATCCGGAGCGGGATTTGTTGGAGGCCGTCGCGGCCCTGGGTCCGATACTCGCGGAGGCGTTGAACGGACTGGTCTGGCCTCCTCCGGCGCAGGCGAGTGCGCGCATCCTCCAGCGGTTGCGGCAGGCGAGCGGCTACGCGGAAGACGCGTTGGCGGCGCTCGAGGATTGTGTGGAGGACCAGTCGCTCGAGTTGGACATTTTGGGTTCTACGGCGGTGGAGCTGGCGGACATCGCCGAAGAGATCTCGGACCTGATCACCGAGCTGCGGGAGCGGCTCGAGGGGAAGCCGGGGGCGGCGGAGCAGGGGAGCGACGACCCGGATGAGTTCGACGATACCGAATGGGATGACGATGTGCCGTTTTGAGGTGGGCAGAGGGCAGTGCCGACGGTCGCGCGGGGGCGGCGAATTTTTTTGGCGAAGTTTTTGTCACCCGGGTCGGCCGGGGTGGCACTTATAGGTGTAACCGATAACAAAGATGCCGCCGCCTGACCCCATTTCCGACCCCTCCCTCATCAGCGACGAAGCGCTGGTGGCCGCCTGTCTGGCGGGAGAGCGCGACGCCTTCGCCACCATCGTGGAGCGTTACCAGCGTCTGCTCTGTTCGCTGGCCTACTCGGCCACCGGGCGCCTGAGCGAAAGCGAGGACCTGGCGCAGGAAGCGTTCGTGGAAGCCTGGCACCAGCTACCGAAGCTGAGTGAGCCGGGGAAACTGCGTTCGTGGCTGTGTGGCATCCTGCGGTTCAAGGTCAGTCGCCGACGCCGCGCGGATGATCGTCAACCTGTGCACGGAGCGGCGCCGATTGAGGAGATACCCGAAATGGAAACCGATGATGAGCCGGCGGCCGAGCGAGTGATGCGCGCCGAGGACCAGGCTTTGTTGTGGCAGGCGCTGGAGCGCGTGCCCGAAAACTACCGCACGCCGTTGGTGTTGTTCTATCGCGAACATCGCTCGATCGAGCATGTGGCGGTGGCGCTGGACCTGAGCGAGGACGCGGTGAAACAACGCCTCTCGCGTGGCCGCAAGCTGCTGCAGGAGCGCATGCTGAGTTTTGTCGAAGGGGCGCTCTCGCGCAGTGCGCCGACCAAGGTATTTACGCTGGGCGTGCTGGCTGCGCTGCCGGAGTGGGCGACGCCCGCGCAGGCGGCGGTCGCGGCTTCGGGGGCGGGGGCCGGCGTGTCGGGCTCGGCGGCCGCGTCGGCGGCGCAGGGAGGGGCCTTGGCCAAAACGACGGCGGCGGCGGGCGCGTTGGCGTCATTGGCCGGATTTGTGAGCGCGGGCCTCGGGTTGCGGGCGAGTCTCGATCAGGCGCGCACGGGCAACGAGCGGCGGCAGGCGATCGTGATGTCGGTCGTGTTTGTGGGCGTGTTGCTGGCCGGCCTGGGCGTGCTCTACGGGCTGCGGGCCGGGGCGTTGGCGGCGTTGGCGGAGGAGTCGCGCTTCGCGTGGATGGTGGCGGCGCAGATCGTCGTCGCGGCGATCGTGGTGCTGTATCCGCTCGGGCTGAGTCGGTCGTTGCGGGCGGAGCGGCGTTTGCGCACGGCGGAGCGTTTACGGGACCCGGCGGCGTTTGCGCAGGCGCGGGACCGGGCGGGCGCGGCGACGGGTTCGTATCGCAGTCGGCTGACGCTGGCGGGCGTGCCGTTGGTGCATTTTCGTTTTGCGAAGGCCGAGGAAGGCGACGGGCCGGTGGTCGGCTGGATCGCGGGCGGCGATCGCGCCTACGGGTTGTTGTTTGCCTGGGGCGGTGTGGCGGTGGCGCCGGTGAGTGTGGGCATCGTGTCCGGTGGGCTGCTCACGATCGGGGCGGTGAGTTTTGGCGCGGTGTCGGTGGGCACGATGGCGGTTGGTGGTCTGGCACTGGGTTGCGCGGCGATCGGACTGCGGGCGCTGGGGTGGTTGTCAGCGCTGGGCTGGCACGGCGCGCAGAGCGGCGGTTTTGCGGTGGCAGAGGTGGCTGCGCAGGGCCGGGTGGCTTGGGCCGAGCACCACAATGACGCGACGGCGCACGTGTTGCTGAATGGCGAAAGCGGCGGCGGCGTCGATGGCATGGTGCTGGCGCTGCTGGCGATCGCCACGGTGCTCACGCTGGTGCCGGTGGTGTATTACGCGCGCGGCGTGCGGCAGCGGTTTGGCAAGTCGGAGTAGGCGGCGGGTTTGGCTGTGTCTGGGGGGGGGGAGCCGAGACGCAGGCGAACGGCAACTGGGGCGGCGGAGGATTTTGCCTTGGGCGAGGGCGGGTCGGCGGTGCATGGTGTCGGCTCGCAACCCCTTCCTGCCATGACCCGATTCCGCCATCTGTTGCTCGCCCTCACTGTTGTTGCCCTCGCTCGGGCTGAGTCCGTCGAGGAGGCGGTTGCGCCGGAGGGGTTTCACTGGCCGCACGGTGCGCAGGCAGCGGTGTGTCTGACCTACGATGATTCGCTCGCGTCACAGCTCGACGTAGCGTTTCCGCAGCTGGAGGCGATGGGGTTGAAGGGCACGTTTTTTCTGATGGGCAACGGTGGCACCATGGTGGACCGGGTGGAGGATTGGCGGGCAGTGGCGGCGGCCGGGCATGAGTTGGGCAGCCACTCGCTGTTTCATCCCTGTCGGCGCGGCCTGCCGAATCGCGACTGGGTGAGCGTCACGCACGACCTCGACGTCTACACGCTCGATCGGCTGGAGAAGGAGTTGCTCATCACCGACACGCTGTTGCATGCGATCGATGGCGAGACCGAGCGCACCTTCGCCTACCCGTGCGGCGAGACGGTGGTGGAGCATGGCGAGGTGTCGTTTCTGCCGGTGACGCGGAAGCTGTTCATCGCCTCGCGCGGGGTGGACCCGACCATCATGGCGCCGCGCGACCTGAAGTTCAGCAACACGCCGGCATTCGATCCCTCGCACGGCGACCTGCAGGCGACCATCGATTATCTCGAGGCCTGTGCGGAGGCGGGCACCGTGGCGGTGTTTCTCATGCACGGCGTGGAAGGGGATTACCTCGAAACGCCAGAGGGGTTGCACCAGCAGATTCTCGATTACCTGGTGGCCCACAAAGACCGGTTCTGGGTCGATACCTTCAAGAACGTGATGACGCACGCGCAGGGCGAGTTCGAGCGCCTCGGCTGGCCGGTGGAGTGAGGTGCGGGGCGGAGTGAGGTGTGGGGCGAGGGCGCGCGTTAAGAGCGTCGGGCCTGCCGGATGCGTTCGCCGATGGGCGGGCGAGGGGCACGTTTACGAGTGTGGTAAGTAAGCGCCAACGTGATGGCGGTGCGCAGCGCGGTCGTCGGCAAGGGCTGTGCGATGGGCAGGAGGATGGCGCGGTTGCCTTCGTAGTGTAGGGCGGGACCCAAGGTTTCGCGCAGCGTGGCGATGAGATGAGTTTGGCAATGCACCAACAGCGCGCAGTGCGCCGGGTGGTCGGCGGGGGCGTCGAGCCGCAGCGTGGTGCCGCTGCGGGATTGTTCGGTGAGGTAGCTCGGCTGGTCCCACTTTAAGGTTTCGGTGAGCGGACCGATGTCGGGATGATCGCGGGCCGTGGCGAAGATCAACTCACGCAGCTCGAGCAGAACGGACCGGGCAGGCTCGGGGTAGGTTGAGAGTTTGGCGGCGACCGCGGGGGAAGCAAATGGGGTCATGACGAGGTCGGGTGGGGCGGCGGTCGGGACTTTGACGCATGCGGGGCCAGTTCAGCAAGGCAAGGGCGTAGCGGAGCGCGCGGCTCCCCAGGACGCGACCGCAAGGATATAAGATTGACCCCTTATGCGGGGACGCAACCGCTTGAATAGTGCGGCCTGCTGAGAATCCCAGGTTGCGAAGAGAGGGGCAGGTTTGAGATTTTCCGGGGATGCGCGTGGTTTACCCCAATTGGAGACTTGGACCGAAAGTAAACCAATGGCTGGTGATGCTGTTGCTTTGTTTGGGAACCGGATTGCGGTCGCCGGCCGAACTGGTGGTGCTGGTGCCCTGGTCCACCGGCATGATCTACGAAGGGGTTCCGTATCGCTACAGCCAGTTCCGCCACGCTGTGCAGGCGGGCAAGGACTACTACGACATTCGGTGCTCACTGCGGCTTAGTCAGCTGCCCGATTCAACGGGCGGGAACCAGAGATTCACCGTTTTCCTTGATACGCCGGTGGTCCAGTCGATCCGTTTCTCTCGCCGCGATGGCGCTCTGCAGATGCGGGTTTTTGTTCCCAATGGCTACGGATACGGCAGCTATGGTGGCAACTACGAGACGCTCCCCGGAGGAGATCAGTTCAACCTGCGCATCGAGGCGGACAATGCCCACGAAGTGTGGCGTATCTGGATCGATGATACGCTGGTGCACGAGGGGCCCTACCAGCCGAGCAGCGGCGACATTCAGTATCTGCGATTTAGTCTGGGCGGCACCGGCACGGAAACGGTCGCGCCGTATGCGGCGACGGTGGGCGCGATCGAGGTTTTCGGCTTCAATCCACCCGCGGGAGGCGATGCGATCGAGGCGGACGCGCCGGTCGCATGGGTGGGGGAAGAGCTGCGCATCGCGCCTTCATCTCCGTTAACGGGGGACGATTTGGAGTATCGATGGTTCCACAATGGCGTCGTCATTGAGGACGCGGATGGCCCAGAGCTGATGTTACCCGTGGTATCCCAATCGACGGCGGGCGAGTATGTGCTCACGGTCTCCAATCCCATTGGCTCGCTGCGGTTTTCAACTGAGGTCGACGTCGTCGAGCGCACCCGACTCCGCAATCTGTCGACCCGGGCACGGATCGCGGGAGAGTCGCAAACCATGGTGGTGGGTTTTGTGACGCGCCATCAAGGCGAGCGTGAATTTCTGCTGCGTGGCGCGGGCCCGTCGCTGCACGCGTTTGGCGTGGGAGACGCTGTTGCCGACCCGCGGGCCCGATTGATTCATCTCGGCGAGGAACTGGCGGCCAACGACAATTGGGAAGACACCGGGGCGGGGGTGGTGGGCGATGAGTTTGCCCGGGTGGGTGCCTTCGGGTTTGGTGCAGGCGAACGCGACACCGCGTTGCGCGCTGCGGTCGTGGATGGTGCATATTCGTTGGTGATCAGTGGCGCGCAGGCTTCGGCGGGCACCGCGTTGGGCGAAATCTACGAACTCTATGATGACGGCGGACACCTGGGCGGATTGGTCAATCTGTCGACGCGGGCCGAAGTCGGCCAAGGACGTCCGATCGTGCTGGGCTTTGTGGTTGCCGGGGTCGAACCGGCGCACCTCCTGCTGCGGGCAGTGGGACCTGGATTGGAGGAATTTGGACTGACCGGCGTGGTGACGCGCCCGCGCATGACCGTGTTCAACCAATCCCAGGAAATCGTTGCGACGGGCACGGCGTGGGGCGGCGATGCGGCGATGACCGAGGCGGCAAAGCGAGTTGGTGCCTTCGCGCTGGATTCCGAGAGTGCAGATGCGGCGATGTTGCTGACGCTCGGGGCGGGAGCCTACACCGTTTGGATCGAAGCGGAGGATCCAACCGATGTGGGAACAGCGCTCGGTGAAATCTACCTCCTGCAAACGGAGCCTTAGGACGAAGGGGGCGGGGTAGGTGGACCCGGTGCGCGAATGGGCGCGACCGCAAGGATATAAGATTGACCCCTTATGCGAGGGCGCGGGTGAGTTGGACGCGGTTGCGGACGCCGAGTTTGCGGTAGATTTCGGTGAGCTGGCACTCGACGGTGCGCGGGGATTTGCCGAGGCGGGTGGCGATGTCGCGATTGTGGCAGCCTTCGGTGACGAGGAGTGCGACGCGGCGTTCGTTGGGGGTGAGGCGTTGCAGGAGAGGCAAGACCCCGGGGTTGGCGGAGAGGGGCACGTCGTCGATGCTGCGGTCGGTGAGGAAGAGCACGCGGTAAACGGGCCGACTCCAGGGCGAGGAGCCCGGCGTATCGATCTGCAGGCGGGCGGTGAGGTCGCGGCGCTCGGGGTGGGGGACGCGGCGATGACGCTGTCCGTCGAGGTCGGCACCGAGTTCGCGGCAGGCATCGGCGATGGCCGGGGGCAGTTCGAAGGCGCGGCGCGGGTCGAGTTGACGGGCGGCGGCGCGACCGTGATTCCATTCCGCTGCGGCGGCGTAACCTTCGCGGCTGGCGTAGATGAGGCGCAGGTTGGCGTTGAGAAAGAGGACCGGCACCGGCACCTCGGCGAGGAAACGTTTGATGCTCAGGTGCTGGCTGCGCTCGTCGGCGAGGCGGCGCAGGCGCTGCAGGCCGGCTTCGATCACGGGGTGGAGTTCGCGCAGCAGGGCGATTTCGGCGGCGGTGAATGGACCCTGCGCGCGTTCGCGGCGCACGCTGAGCACGGCGTCGGGGCGATGACCGTCCCAGAAAGCGAGGTGCACGAAGTCCTCCCACGCGGCGTGGTGACGGCTCTGCTGGGCTTGTTGCCGTTCCTGGGCGGACGGGTCTTCCGACACGACGTCGCGGAAGGTGTAGAGCTGCACGCCGGGATGGCGGGCGAGGAAGCCGTGCACGATGTCGAGGTTGGACACGGAGCGACGGTCGGCACGGGGTCCCGGCATGTGATGCCGCGAGTTCAGGGTGTGTTGATCGATGATGCCGTAGAGCAGGCTGCAGGAGTGGTGCGGCACCCATTCGCTGAGCAGCTGCAGGCTGGCCTTCCAGAACGCGTCGAGGTCGACCGCGGTGTGCAGTTGCGAAATGAGCAGGTCACGCCGCTGCGCGGCGGCAGCCGAGGACAGGGAGGAGGACGAAACCGCACCGAAGGACATCAGGCGGAGCGACAGCGGGCCGCGTGCCAACCTGGGCGGCTGGTTGCTGGGTTGCTGGGTGCTGGTCGACTGGTTGACTGGTCGGCTGAGTGCTGATGGCTGATAGCTGATAGCTGATAGCTGATAGCTGACCGCTGCTCGCAGAGCCCTCAGGGAAAGGAGACGTCGCCGTAGGGGTAGTAGTTCTGCAGGTTGACGTGTTCGTAGGGCAGGCCTTGCAGGCGCACGGTGCCGAGGAAGTTCTGGGTGGGCTCGACGATGAGGATGGTTTTGGCGAAGGCGTTGTCGTCGAAGCCGCGCCGGAAATGCACCCGGGATTTGATCACAAACACCTTGTAGTCCTCGAGCGTGATGCCGAGTTCGCGCAGGGGCTCGGGTTGAATGATCTGCTTCAGGAAGGGGCTGATCACGAGGAGGTTGTTGCGTCCAAATTTGACCGAGACCCACGTCTCGTCCTTGCCGGAGCGGCCGAGGCCCGGGGTGACAGTGGCCACGGTGCCGACGATGCGCACGGGGTCGCCGGCGGAGTCGGCCACCCGCCCGCCGACGGGCATGTCAAAGGCATCGCCGGGTTTCACGCCGCCAGCCACCAGTGTCGCGATGGCGTCGCGGTCGGCGACGGTCACGATGAGCGCATCACTCAGGTCCTGTTTGATGATTTCCTGGAGGGTCCAGGTGGCGTAGCCGGAACGGTCGCTGTGATCGGCGATCACTACCGGGTAGGCGCCCGATTCGAGGGCGGCGGCGGCGAGGCTCACCCCTTCGGCGATGGGGTGAATCTGGGTGGTGTTGAGCAGGGCCTCCCGTTGGCGCCAGGCGGTGTGCGCGAGGTCCATGGCGATCTTTTCGGCCAGCTCGGGTTTGCCGTTGGTGGTGACCTGAAAACACATGCCGACATCGGGCACGTCGGACCACGGAAAGCCGTAGAAGAAGTTCACGTAGGTGTCGGGTTCGGTGGACTCCCAGACGAGGCAACGTTGCACGAGATCGGACCACGGGGAGGCGCCGGTCCATTGCAGCACGGTGGGTGAGATGATGGGCACCTTCACCGTGTAGTGGGTAGGCTGATACTGGCCGCGAAGGGTGCGAATGAGTGTGCGGGCGGCGCGTTCGCCCTGCAGGTAGCTGTCGTAGTGCGGGTAGTATTTGACGGTGAAGCCGAGATCGGCGAACGCGTAGAAACTGTCGTCCTCGTTGCCGTGGGGATCGAAGGTCGCGGCGATAAATGCATCGGGGCCGACCACCGCGCGCACGCGGCGGGCGATTTCGGTTTCGGGCTGCGGCACGCCGCGCACGCCCATGGCGCCGTGCAGGGCGAGAAAGACGCCATCGAAGTCACCCTGCGTCTTCAGATCGGCGATCATGTTGCCCATGAAGTGCTCGAAGGTCTCGTGGGTCAGCCAACCCGAACCGGACCCGGCCTTGGAACCGAGCGGTGACTCGATGCCCACCAGTTCCACGCCGGCAAACTCGCGGGCGACAGTGACGAAGCCGCCCATGTAGCTGCGGCTGCCCGACTGGAGCAGGGCTTCTCGCTTGGCGGGGGAGCCCTCGTAGGTGAAGTCGTCGATCGTGGTGTCGTAGGGCAGGAAGGTCACCGTCTCGTGCGAAAAGGTCATCACCGCGATGCGCAGCGGTTTGCCGGGCGCGGAGGGCGTCGCTGCGGCGGAGGCGGTGGAGGCCGCCGTGGCAGCGAGGGCGGGCAGCGACGCACCGGCCAAAGCAGCGGGCGAGAGCGACAGGAAACGGCGGCGGGTCAGGTCCATGGTGCGCTGGAGTAGCGGAGGGCGTGCCGGGCCGTTTAGGGGGAACCCCGTAAATTGTCGGCTCCGGGCGCGAAGCGATTTCCGGGGGTTCCACGGAGGGTGTTGAGCCGAATTCCTGCTAAAAAGGCTGAGGTCGGCGCCACCACCCGCTAGGGCTTGGACGCGCCGCTCTCTTTGCCATGCCTGAACTCTCGCTCACCGAACACCACTTCACCAAACGCGTGCCGCTCACCATCAGCCGCGGCACCTCCACGCACACGCACGTCTTTTTGCTGCGCTGGCAGGAGGACGGGGTGGAGGGGCTGGGCGAGGCGGTGCCGATCGCGATCGACGACCGGCCGCAGACGGCGGACCGCATTCGGGAGGCCTTTGCGACGCATCGGGCGTGGCTGGCGGGGTCGACCGCGTGGGAGCGACTGGAAATCGACCGGCGGCTGTGGGCCGCGGACGCCCCGGCGGCCTTCATCGCGGCGGTTAATCTCGCGCTCTACGATTGGTGGGGGCGACGGCTGGGGCAGCCGGTTTGGAAACTGCTCGGACTGGCGGATCAGCCGGGGCCGCTCACGTCGGTGACCATCGGCATCAACTCGCCCGAAGGCGCGGTGCGTCGACTCGAGCAGTGGCAGGAGGCGGTCGAGGTGTGCGCCTGCAAAGTGAAGCTTGGGTCGCCGGCCGGGGTGGAGGCGGACAAGGCGATGTTTGCGGCGGTGCATGCGGCGCTGCCAAGCGGGTGGCGCGTGAGTGTCGACGCCAACGGTGGTTGGAATCTGGATACGGCGATCGAGATGGCGGAGTGGTTGGCGGACTTCGGCATCGATCACCTCGAACAACCCTTGGTGCGGGGAGGCGAGGCGGACTTGCCGGCGCTGCGCGCGCGGAGTCCGTTGCCGCTCATGGTCGATGAAAGCTGCCGCACCAGCGAAGAGTTGGCGACGCTCGTGGGCGGGATCGACGGCATCAACATCAAGCTCATGAAGTGCGGCGGGCTCGATGGGGCGCTGCGGCTGATCCACACCGCGCGGGCGCATGGGCTGAAGGTGCTCATCGGCTGCTACGGTCACACCGCGCTCGCTAATACGGCGGCGGCGCAGCTCGGTGGGCTCGTCGACTACCTCGATCTGGACAGTCATCTCAATCTGTTGGACGACCCCTTCCGTGGCGCGGAGCTGCGGGCCGGTCGTCCGGTGCTTCCCTCCACGGCCGGTTTTGGCGTTTCCCATGTCTGACGATTTCTCCTCCCACGCGACCCAGCCGCAGCGCTTGGTCCTGTTGCAACACGGCGGGTTCTCCTCCCGCTACGGCAAGACCGGCCTGTCGCTGCTGCGTTATCGCGGGGCCGAAGTGGTGGCGGTGATCGACCGCGAGTTTTCCGGCCGCTCGCTGCGCGAAGTGAGTCGTTTGCCCGACGTGCCCGACCTCACCATCGTTGCCACGATGGAGGAAGCGCTGGCGACACGACCCACGGTATTGGCGATCGGTATTTCGCCTTCCGGCGGGCGGGTGCAGGAGGACTGGTGGTCGGACCTGCGGGCAGCGGTGCGGGCGGGCGTGTCGGTTTGGAACGGGTGCCACACCCCGCTCGCTGCGGATCCCGAAGTGGCGGCGGCGCTGCGGCCGGGGGTGAGGACGTGGGACCTTCGCCGCGAACCCGCCGACCTGAAACCTGGCAAAGCGGCCGCCCGCGGTTTGGGTTGCAAGCGCGTGCTCTTTGTCGGCACGGACATGAACATCGGCAAAATGACCGCGGCGCTGGAATTCGATCGGGCGACGCGAGAGCGGGGACTGCGCTCGGCGTTCGTGGGCACGGGCCAAACCGGCATGATGATTGCCGGCACCGGGGTGTGTCTCGACGCGGTGCGGGTCGATTTTGCGAGTGGCGCGGTCGAGGCCGAGGTGATGCGTCACGGCGCGGACGCCGATGTGGTCTGGGTCGAAGGCCAGGGCTCGATGTTTAATCCCTCGTCGACCGCCACGCTGCCGCTGCTGCGCGGCACGCAACCGACGCACCTCGTAGTGGTGGCCAAGGCGGGACTGAGCAGCTTGCAGGCGTTTCCGGACATCGTTTTGCCGCCGCTGCCGACCGTGGTATCGTTTTACGAAACAGTGGCCGCGGCCGGGGGTGCGCTGACGCCGGCGAAGGTGATGGGTATTGCGCTCAACACTTGGGGACTGGATGACGCGGCGGCGCAGGCGGCGGTGGATGCGGCGGCGGCCGAAACAGGTTTGCCGTGCACCGATGTCGTGCGCTTCGGACCGGGGGCGATCTTCGATGCGATTTTGAGCGGCTGATCACGGGTGGCCGGACGTCGGACAGAGCGGGCGACTGCAAGGATATAGGATTGACCCCTTCGGCGAGAAAACGCTCGCCGTGGGGGCCGGCGCGGGGAAGGGTGCTCGGTCCTATGGAGCGACGATTTATTCTGGATGCGGTGAACCACGGCACGGTGCTGTTGGAGTGGCCGGAACGGCTGCTGGAGCAGGTGCGCGAGGTGATTGAGCTGGAGGAGGATCTGGCCGAGGTGACGCGTCCGTTTACCCAGTTCAACACGGGGGAGATCGAGGAGGAGGACGAGGACGAGACCGAGCCGAAGGCGCTCATCGTTTATACCCACGAGGAGGTTGCCGCGGCGTGCGAAGCGTTGGCCGAGGTGATCCGGGAGGAATACACGAATCTGGATGCGGTCGCCGACAGCCTGGACGAAGTTTTGGAAGACCTCGATGGACTGCCGATGGACGAGTTCTTTGAGCCGCGGCTCGCCGAGGGAGCTTAGGCTTGCTTGGTTTGGATGGAAAAGGGGCCACGGATCACACCGATAACCACGGATTTGTGCCCCTGAATCCGGGCGTGCTGCGGCGTAGCGGCGTTGGAGCGCAGCGAGAACGTGGTCGCCTTCGGGCCACGCTTTCACCTTCGGCTCAAGCGCAGCTCCTCATGGGCCCCAAGGCGTCTTCATCCGTGTTGATCCGTGGGATCCGTGGCTGAAAGGACAAATGAACCAAGTAGAACCAGGCGGAGCTGCGAGTCGGGCTTATTCCGCGACGGCGTCGCCGGCGGCTTGGAGGACGAGCTCCATGTTGGCCTGCACTTCGAGCGGTTGTTGGTCCCAATGATCGAGACACCAGGAGATGGCGGCATCCTGCTCGGCCATCTTGCAGGCGAGCCACCAGCGGTCGCGCAGCGAGAGGTCGTCGACCTGCGGCATGGTCTCAAAAATTTTGTGCAGCACGGCTTCGTCGCCCGTGGCGAGGAAACGACCCCATTGCAGGTAGAGGGCGGGGCGGCTGTCGGCGAGTTGGTTGGACCAGGAGGGCGGGTGATCCGCGATGCGGAAAAGGTCGGCGCGCAGGTCGTCGTTTTTCACCGCGGAGGCGTAGAGGCGCAGCCATTCGTTGGCTTTGGGGTATTCGGAATACCACAGCGCGGCGACCACGATGCGGGCTTCACGCACGGGCAGGTCGCGGCAGTAGAGCAACCACTCGTCGATCAGGTCGGGGTTGTCGCGGAAGAGGCTGGCCACAAAACCGATGCCGATCATGGCGTGACCGGGCAGTCCAAAATAATCGGTGCGGCTCAGCTCATACATGGCCGGCACGAAGCGCTCGGGCTGAGGGTTTTGGAAGTAGTGCTGCAGCCATTCACGGCTGCGCGTTTGGGCCACAGTGGATGCGCTGCAGGGCTGCGTAAGCAGCAGGCCGGCGAGCGCCAACGCACCGTACCGCAGGAGGGTCCGGGGGGAGGGAAACATGGGGGAAGGGGGTTTGCTTACCGGGTCGACGTAAGGGGTGCGCCGAACCAGTCTGGCGAGCCTAGGGATCCAGCAGTTTGCGTAAAGCCAGAGCCCGCTGAAAAGTTTTCATAATAGAGGGGGCGCCGGCCTATTGCGGTCGGTTCTGGCCCCGACTCGGAAAAACAGATGGGAAACCGACTCGAAACATGCGGACAGCACCGGCGAAGCGGCTCACTCGGTGCGCAGGTCTTTGGACGTGGCGAGGGCGATGACGCGGCCCTGGTCGCCGACGGCGCAGTAGAAGTGATAGACGACGCCGTCGTGTTTGATGACCCAGGGTTTGTGGGCGTATTCAGCATCCCATGACTCGGTGGGTTGCACGAGGTGCGGTCCGTCCCACTTGCGCCAGTGCACGAGGTCGTAGGAGCAGGCAAAGGTATCGAAGGCATCGGGCTGCCAGAAGGCGCCGAAGTAAAACATCACCCAGACGTCGCCGATCTTGGTGAGTTGCGGGTCACCGCTGATGGCCCAGCGCGCGCTGCCCACGTTGTTGATCACGGGCCCGTGGCCGTAGCGCCGCCAGCTGTGCAAATCGTCGGAAAGCGCGATGCCGATGGCCTCGCGGTTATAGGGTGGCGCCTTGCCGTTGTAGAACATGACAAAGGGGGCCCCGAGCGTCTCGGTCTCGTCGCGGATGATGGCGCTTTTGTAGAGGGTCTTGCGCTCGAAGTCGCGGGCGTCGCTTTGGTCCGGCGAGAGCACGGGATTGGAGGCGTGGCGCTCCCACGGCGCGATCGCCACCGGATCGGTGGTGGAAGCGAGTCCGATGGACAGAGGGTCGGGTTCGTAGCCCTGTTTGGCGCCGCCGATGTAGGACAACCAGTAACGGCCCTCGTGGGTGCCGAGTTCGTGGGTGGCGTCGTCCCAACGCGTGTCGTAGAGCGAGAGGCCGCCGTCGGCTTGCCAGGCGTCCCAACCCTCGCGGGTGAAGGGCAGGATCTTGCCGAGGCGTTCCCAGTGCAGCAGGTCGTCGCTGACCGCGAGGTGGGTTTCGTAGCCCTGGTTATTCTGGCTGGCGACGAACATCATATACCAACGTCCCTCGTGGCGAAACACGTTGGCGCAGTCGACCAGCTCGCCGGCTTCGCCCCGGAGCACGATGCCGTATTTGTGGGGCGTTTTCACCTCCTCGTAGATCTCCGCCATCGTGGCGGGCGAAACCCAACGGACGCCGCCGCCGGAAGGGAAGGGAGTCACGGGCGGACGTTCGGCGTTGAGGAGGGTGGTGAGGATGAGGGCAAGGAGTCCGCTCGTGAGCGCTCCCACGGGGGAACGGGCGTAGCGACCGAAATGAAATTTCACAAAACGCATAGGGGTATGATTTTAGGGAAGAGGGTCGCAGTCCGGAGGTCAAACGAGGAGCGGGACGACGGCTGTGGCGTCGCGAAGTTGTTGCCCGAAAAACTGGGATTATCGCGTGAGACTTGGCGGTCGTGAGTTAGGGTGCGGGCATGCATTACAAGACGTTGGGAAACTCGGGGCTGCTCGTATCGGAAATCTGCCTCGGCACCATGACCTTTGGCGGCAAGGGCTTTTGGACGGCGATCGGCAGTTTGGATCAATCGGTGGCCGATCGCATCGTGGCGCGGGCCTTGGATGGCGGCGTGAACTTCATTGATACGGCCGACGTGTATTCGGAAGGCCTGTCCGAGGAGATCACGGGCCGCGCGCTCAAAAACAGTGGGCGGGCGCGCGATGAGATCGTGCTCGCGACCAAGGTGCACGGGCGCGTCGGGGAAGGTGTCAACCAACGTGGGTCGTCGCGCGGTCACATCATGGATGGCGTGAAGGCGAGCCTGCGTCGGCTCGGCACCGACCACATTGATCTTTATCAGGTGCACGGCATCGACCCGCTCACGCCGGTGGAGGAAACGGTGGCGGCACTCGATGCGCTCGTGCAGCAAGGCCACGTGCGCTACATCGGCGTCTCCAACTGGTCGGCGTGGCGCATCATGAAGGCGCTCGGTCTCGCGGATCGGCGCGGCTGGGTGCGGCCGGTTTCGCTGCAGGCGTATTACACGATCGCGGGGCGCGACCTGGAGAGGG
The DNA here is from genome assembly GCF_019679435.2 of Actomonas aquatica. Lineage (NCBI taxonomy): Bacteria > Pseudomonadati > Verrucomicrobiota > Opitutia > Opitutales > Opitutaceae > Actomonas > Actomonas aquatica. The sequence goes on along the minus strand of NZ_CP139781.1, from coordinate 3,594,863 downwards.
AGATCGTGCCGCTCCTGGAAGAGGAAAACGTTGGCCTGATGGTGTGGAGTCCGCTCGCGGGTGGGTTGTTGAGCGGCAAGTTTAACCGCGATGGCACGGGGCCGGATGGCGCGCGCCGCGTGAGTTTTGATTTCCCACCGGTGAACCGGGAGCGGGTCTTCGACTGCGTCGATGTCATGCGCACGATCGCCGAGGCGCATGAGGTTTCGGTGGCGCGCGTTGCCCTGGCTTACGTGCTGGCGAAACGCTTCGTCACCTCGGTGATCATCGGCGCGAAGAATGAGGCGCAGCTCGATGACAACCTGGCGGCGACCCAGCTGACGCTGAGCGCCGAGGAGCTGGCGCAACTCGATGCGGTGTCGGCGCTGCCGGCGGAGTATCCGGGCTGGATGATCGAGCGCCAGGCCGACGACGACACGGTGCAGGCCGTGTTGGCGGCGCGGCGTGGGTGAGCGCCGATCAGTTTGTGGCGGGCGCGACGAGGTTGCGGCGTCGCTGTCGCAGCAAAACGAGTCCGCCCGCCAGCGCGGCCATGCCGAGCGCGGTGGTGGCGGGTTCCGGCACGGCAGCGAGGGACGGGGCGCTGGCGCCGACGGCGGTGATGATCTCCAGCGAGTCGACGTGGAAGGAACCGTAGCCCGAAACGTTGGTGGCGGAGCCGTCGCCGATCAGCAGGAAATTGGCGGATCCCACTCCCGTCGGGCCGCCGCCGAGATAAACGCCATCGACGAAGTAGGACACCTGTCCGGCCAGAATGTAGGAGGTGAAGGTGTGAAACTCCGTCATGTCGGCGATGGCATAAAACTCCGTCACGCCTTCGTCATTGGCGTCGCGGTAGCTGAAGTTCACGCCGCCGGGCAGGAAGTAGAAACTCGAGGCGTATCCATCACCATCATACCAGTAGAGCGACCATTCGCCGGACGACTCACCCAAGGCGACGCGCGCGCGGACCAGATTGCCGTCGGCGGTGCCGGCGAGGGAAAAATTGGACGGGTCGCTGTAGCCGCTGGTGCGGCCAAACCAGATGCCCTCGCTCGGTGAGTAGGAGGTGTTCATGGTGAGCACGTCGCCGTCGCTCGACCACGTGGTGTGGGCGAAGCGGTAGTTGGTCGGATGCCCGGGGCCGACGGTGGTGAACCAATCGGCGTATTCACCTTCGGAGGGTTGGAGGTCGCCGCCGTAGAAGTAGGTGACCGGCTGCCCATGGAGCAGCCCGGTCAGGAGCAACACGGGCAGGGCGCAGAGGAGGACGCGAAGGGAGGGGAGAAGGGTGGTCGGCCGCACGACAACGACAGGACACGTGCGCGGCGAGCTGATGCAAACGGAATGCCGTTCGAGCCCCTACGTAAAGGTGCGAAGGTCGCGGCATCGGGTCGATGCCGCTCGGCGGTCGCGATCCTCCTGAGGGGCCCTACTTGTGTTCTTCGTAGCTGATCTCGATCTGGGCGGCGAAGGCCTTTTGTTTCGCGGCGCCCTGGAAGCGGATGCTGTGGGTGAGTTCGTCGTAGATGTATCCATTTTCTGGATCCATCGGGACGGGCTCACCGTCGACGAGCACCTGGAGGCTCGGCACGTAGAGGGTGGCGCCGATCTCCACCGGATCGAGGGCGACGGCCACGGTGTCGGCGATGCGGTCACCGAGGGCAGCGAGGTCGGCGGAGAAGTCGCTCTGGATGTTGAGCACGGCACCGCCGGTGAGCTCGGCGGCGCGGCGATGGGAGACGTTGTCGGGGGCGACGACGGCGTGCATCTGCAGTTTGCCGCGCTGGTTGCCCTTCACGATGATGAAGGGGCGCAGCACCCAGTAGTTGATGTAACCGTCGAGGGTCTGGCGGTCGTCGGGGTGCTCGGCGTTGTAGGCCTGGAGGAGCTCGGGCAGGGTGCCGTCTTCGATCCATTGGGCGCGGCGGGAGCCGTCGCGGGTCGTTTCCCAGGTGGCCATGCGGGTTTCCTCCTCGTCCATGAAGAAGACGACGATGGTGGTGGCCTCGGGGCGGAGGAAGTCGTGCTGACCGTTGTAGGCGCCGGCGACGAAGTTGTAGACGGCGGTGAAGGCGGTGCGGTTGCTGTCGCCGTTGGTGCCGACCTTGACGAGTTCGGCGAAGATGCCGGCGGGCGTGGTGGGTGTGACCCACGGTTGCGGCATGATGTCGAGGGTGACGAGGTTGCCGTTGCTGGCGACGCGTTTGGTGGTCTGGCGGGGCTGGCCGTTGCGGATGGCGACGGGGTAGCCGGCGGCGTTGAGTTCGTCGCCGCGCACGCGTTTGTAGGGGCGGCGGCCGGAGTTGACGAAGTCCGTGGTGAGCACGCCGATGCGGTAGTCGAGATCGCGGGCGTCGAAGAGTTGGCGGAAGCGCTGCAGGTTGGCGGCAATGCGGGCCTGGTGCGGCGCCATGGAGGGCGAGTTGTTGATCACAAACACGAGGTCGACCTCGCGGCTCGAGGAGCGGTCGGCGCGCTTGGTGTGGAAGGTGCGGACGGGCTCGACGGTAACGACGACGGTGTTCTCGACGCCGATGGCAGGGTTGTTTTCGTCGATCGTGTAGTAGGTGAAGCGATCCTCGCCGATGAAGTTGGGCGCGGGGGAGTAGGTGAGCGCGCCGGTGGTCCGGTCGAGGCGGGCGGTGCCGTGGGCGGGTTTGGCCTGATCGTCGAGCACGTAGGCGATTTGCGGATCGGTGATCGTCTCGCGATCGGCAGCGTTCATGAAATCGGCGTGGCTGGGGAGCTGGCCGGAGACGGCGAGGTTGGGTTTGGTCTGCAGGGTGACCGGGACGGCCTGGATGTCGTAGGTGCGCTCGGTGCTGACCTCGAAGGAGTCCATCACGAGGGGGGGCGGCAGGGTGACATCGACGAGGACCTCGTTGGCGAAGGTGAGACCGGTGGTGCGGTTGAGCACCTCGTAGCGGAAGGAGTCGGTGCCCTCGAAGTCCTCGTCGGGCCGATAGGCGAAGTAGCCGAGGCGGGCGGTTTTGTTGGCGAAGACGTCGTCGGAGCTGCCACCGGCGAGACCGACGCGACCGTGGAGCGGTTCGCTGGTGAGGGTGAAGACGAGCTCGTCGGCCATCTGGCTGCTGAGGATGGCGGGAGCGACGGTGAGTTGGCCGGCGACACCCTGGCCATCGGCGGCCACGCGCATGGTGGCGTCGGCGTCGGTGAGGATGGACGCGTCGGACGTATTCTGGGCGGTGGCGGTCGGGACGGTCGGCCCCAGGAGGGCGGCGGCGCAGGCGACGGCGGCGGTGAGCCGGCGCAGGGGCGCACGAGTGAGAGGGAAAAGCTTCATCGGGAAAAGGGTGCAGCCAACATGGATGGCCGGAACGAGCAATGGTTCCGGTTGAGGGGGCGGAGCGAGGGAATTTCTGCGGAGGACGGGGCGAGGTCAAAGCGCGCCACCATTTCGATCGGCGTGGGCACAAAAAAAGACCGGCGTGATGCCGGTCTTTTGAAAAAGTGAAAGGAAAGGGAGAGGGAGTGCCGCGATCAGGTGGACGGACTGACGACGATGTTGTCGGTCGGGATTTCGATCACGACCTCAGTGGACGGTTCCACGTCGTTGTTGTCATCGCCTGCGTCATCATCGTTGGAGTCGTCGTTGCTGGAACCCTCGTCTTCGGTGTTACCGGCGACGTTGGTGTTGGCGCTGTCGTCGGACGCGGTGGCGATCTCGACCGACTTGGTGTAGATGGTGCCTTCGTTGGACGTGACGGCGTCTCTGGCGGTGGAAAGGCGAACGAGGGCGTTGCGGAACTCCACGCGTTCGGCGGTGCTCATGGGCTGACGCTGCATGTTTTTGGCATCCTCCATCTTGGTGCCTTCGGGGATCTCGGCGTATTGACCGTCGGTGCCGATGAAGACCACCAGACCTTCGTTGACCTTGAGGATGAGGTTGCCGGTCGCGACATCGATCTGGAAGAAGAAGACGGTGCCTTTGACGGAGACCGCGCCGTCGGGGCTGTTGACGGTGTAGACGGAACCCGGTCGGAGGGAGCGAACGTCGTTGGTGATACCACCCTTTTCGACGAAGAGTTCGAGGTGGGACACGGACGGCTCGATCGTGTCGTTGATGAGGTCGGCGGGGTCGAAGGGAGCCTGCGTGAAGGAGGCGATCTTCACGGCGGAGTCTGCCTCCACCAGCACGGTGGAGCCGGTGGAGAAGGCGATGGACGCGCTGGAGTCGGCGGCCGTGACGATGGTCGCACCGACGGGCAGCGTCTCGTTGAGGACGATCGGTGCGGAGGCTCCGGTGGTGGGGTCGACCCAGGATACGTCACCGGTGATGTCAGTCACGGTGAAGAGGCCGGCGTTGGGCTGGGACTGGGCTGAGAGGGAAAGACCAGAGCCGATCACGAAAAGGGCGAACAGAGAAATAGAACGGCGGGCCTGAGTGGTGAGCCGAAGGAACAAGTGTAGGTGTTGCATAAGCGATGGAGCCGTCTGGCGGTGGGTTAGCCGGTTGAGGGCGCGGGTTGGATTGCGAGACAAGGCCCATCGGTGCGATTAAAGCGGAACTTGAACTGCGGGATTACGTAGTGTGATCCGGGAATCGGTGGGGGAATAACCCGGGTCGTTTGCAGTGCTGTGGCAGCGGCTATTGCCTGTGGGCATGCTGGATACCTCCTCCCATACGACCCGACCGCAGGCTATCGCGCGCATCGTGCTGGGGGCTTTCATGACCCTGGCCGGTGTAGCGCACCTCACTTTTCAGCGTGGTGAGTTTCAGGCGCAGGTGCCGCCGTGGGTGCCGCTCGACACGGACTTTGTGGTGCTAGCCTCCGGGGTGGTGGAGATCGCGCTCGGTTTGGCGATGCTGATACTCAAACGCTACCGGGTGTGGGTGGGGCTGAGTCTTGCGGTGTTCTACGTGCTCATCTTCCCGGGCAACCTGTCGCAATACACGAACGGCATCGACGCCTTCGGTTTGGACACGGATGCGAAACGGTTTGCCCGGCTGTTTTTCCAGCCGGTGCTCATTCTCTGGGCGCTGTGGTCAACCGGTGGGCTGGCTGCGTGGCGCCAGGCCCGGCAACGCTAGCGGCCGATATCAAGAATATAAGATTGACCCCTTCAGGCGAGGCGGCGCCGCATGACCCAACCGAGGACGATTAGGCCGGTGAGGGCGGCGTAGGTGCTCGGCTCGGGGACGGCGCTCAGGCTGACTTCGCGGGTGATGATGCCGTAGGCGCCGACGGCCACGAGGCGGCCGTCACCCATCGCGATGTCGGAAAGATCGTAGGGGGCGTTGTTGGTCGTCGTCACGGTGTCGCGCAGCCAGGTGGTGCCATCGACCGAGGAGAAGGCGTTCATGTCGGTGAAGTTGTCCGAGCCGCCGACGGCGACGTAACCATAACCGGTGTCGATGACGCTGCTCAGGTAGCCGGTGGCGCCTTCGATGACGGTGATGACCGGCGCGTCGTTGAGATCGGAGGTGAGCACCGTGGCGGCGTAACGGGAGCCATCGCGATCGGTGCCGACCAGCAGATAGTCCGAGCCGGTATAAAGTCCGCCGATGGCCTCGAAGGCGTAGTCGTTGATGCTTTGGGTGAAGGTCGTGCCGTTGGTCGAGGTGTAGACGTCGGTGTTGTCGAATTGGAAGCGGCGAAAGGCGTAGTGAGTGGTGCCGTCGAAAAAGGACGGTGTCATCGACAGGTTGTTGACCACGGCGCGCAGGTTGCTGGAGCCATCGATGCTCACGGTCTTGCCGGTTTGCCCGGCGAAGTAGCTGCCGTAGTCGGAGGTGACATTGGTCCAGGTCTGGCCATCCAGTGATTCGTAGATGGCGGCGGCGCTGCTGTTGGAGGCCCCGATGGCCACGTAGCCGGTGGAGCCGATGTTGTTGCCTTGGGCAAGGGTGCCGAAAGCGACGTCCTCAAAGATCACGTTGGAGCCCGAAAAGTCGCCGGTCTCGACAAAGTTGAGTCCGCCATCGGTCGACGTGGCTATCCGGCCAAAGCCATTCACAGCGACAAAACCACCGTTACCGTAGGTCACCCCGTTCCAAGAGTTGAGCGACGGTGCCGACACCACATTGGTCCACTGAGCAGAGAGGCTGGGTGCGAGGGTGCAGGCGAAGACGCCGGCAAGCACGCCAAGCGATCGGGGAAGGGCGAAGCGTAAAGTAGTCATGGCAAGGGTGGGCGAAAGCTCGCCTCACCTTAGTGCCGCGCCGCCGGTGCCCCCATACGCATACGTGCGTAGCCATATTGTCCGCTCTACGGATCAGACTCAGGGCCAATTTTGAATCGAAAGACTGAGCCCGGTCTTTCGTCCCTCGGTTTATTGGGCTCCATCGCTGAAGCTTGGCGCAAATCCGTCCGTGCTGGCGTCGTCGGTTTGGTAGGCGCCCGTGCGGGTGGTGTTCGACCGCGTGTTGTAGAGTTCGATCACACGCAGGAGCTCACTGAGAGAGATTTGGGAGTCCTGATCGGTATCCGCTGAGTGATGACGCGATTGAACAAGCACCGGGTAGCGTTGCGACGGATTCCATTCCATATCGATGGCAAATCCGTCGACGGAAACGGGGTTCAACTGATAGCGACCGGTGCGTTGGCTGCCGAAGCGGACGTTGTAGAGTTCGATGGATCGCAGGAGTTCGGACAGGCTGATGGTGTGGTCTCCATCGGTGTCCGAGTCGTGGATGGACTTGTGCGCGCGGAGCCAAATGGGCGCGGGGGAAAAGAGGGCACCGGCGGAGGGGGGGTCGTTGGTGAGCCCATCCAAAAGCGAAACAATTTGGGTGGAGCCGGTGAAATCAGACGAAGCGGTGAGCTGGAACGCGAAGTCATAGCTGCCGGCAGGCAGGGAACCCCAACGCCATTCGATCAAACCGCCCGCACCGGACGTCGGAACGGTCTCGGCGGTCGCCGTGAACGCGTTGGCCAGCGGCTCCACGGTCCAGCCGGGGGGAACGATGGTGAACCAACTGAGGGCGGACAAAGGCTCATCAAGCGAGAGGTGTTGGGTGAGCGTGATGGTCTCACCGGAGGCAAGGCGTCGCCGGCTGGTTTCCTGACTGCCTTGCAGGCCGTGCGTGCCTGCGGGATCCCGGACGTAGACCAAGATCAGGTTGCTGGCGGTTGAGCCGTTGTGGTTGGCGAATTCGACTTGGTAAAAACCGGTGTCGGTAGCCGTCGTGTTTTCGATCAAAAGACTTGATGTAGTCTGGGCTGTAAGCGTCTCGCCATCGCGGGTCCACGAAGGGGTCAGTGGTGCGGGGCCAAACGCGATGGCGGGCACCTCAAGAGCGTCGCCGAGGGAGAGGCGCACGTGCGGCAAGGTCGCCAGTAAGGTGGGCGGTTCGTTGGCTGCGAGGACATGCACGGTGACTTCGCGGCTGGCGAGGCTGCCGTTGCGGTTGGTGGCGACCACGTGGAAGAGGGTCGCATCATCGTTTGTGCTCACGGCGGCAAGGTTGAGCTGTGGTGCGGTCGCGTCGGCGATCGGTGTCCCGTCCCGAAACCACTGATAGCTGGGGGCCGGGTAGCCGGTTGCTTCCGCGAACAGTTCGATTGAGCTGCCCTCCACCACGTAGGCGTTGCTGGGGTGTGTGGTGAAGCTCACCGGAATATCAACGGTGAGGGTGGCGGCATTGCTGGTTGTTGAACCGAACACATTGGTGAGGACCACATCGTAGGCGGCCTCGAGCTCCGGCCGGACGGGGGCGAGGTCGAGGATGTTTCTGGTCGCGCCGGCAATATCCTCGCCGTTGCGGCGCCATTGGTAGGTGACGGGATAGTCTGACGAGTAGGCGTAGGCGGAGAAGGCCACCCCATAGGTTCCAGGGCGGCTGAGCGTAACCTGCATGTCGCGAGGGTGCCTTGAAAGGCGGGGGGCTTCTCCCGTGATCAGCGTGGCAGCGTCGGAGGTCGTAGTGCCGTAGTCGTTACGGATCGTCACGGTATAGTTGCCGTTGTGGGTAGTATCGACCGCCGTTACGGTGAGTTCGGCCGCGGTGGCGTCGGCGAGAAGCGCGCCGTCCTTGTGCCATTGATACAGCAAACCGTCGCCGGTCGCGACCACGCTGAAGCTTACCGTGGAACCGAGGAGCGCGTGCTGTGATTCCGGTTGGACGGTGATGGCGGGTGGTTCGGTCGACGGAATGACGACAAGTGCGGCGGGGGCGGATTCGGCGGAGCCCAAGGCGTTGGATACGATCACGCGGTAGCTGCCGGCGTCGGCCGGGCGGACCGTGGCGATGGTGAGGGTGGGGCCATTCGCTCCCTCGATGGGGGTGGCGTCGGCGGTCATCGCCTGACTGGAAGGTCCCGATGGACTCGATAGTCCGCTGGGCGGCGTTGGGTCGACTTTCAGCCATTGGTAAGAAAGCGGCTCCTTGCCGGTCGCGCCTACGCGGAAGGTCATGGCGTCGCCCGAGTTTACTTCCTGGTCCTGCGGCTGGGCGGTGAAGTGGGCTGCACCGATTTCCCAGATGATCGCGTTGGTGCCCATGGCGAGCACCTGACCGTTGCCTTTCGCCAGAGCGAGCATGGTGCCGGCGTCCGCGAATTCGTCTTTCGTCCATGTCACGCCGTCGATCGAGGTCAGAATTCTGCCTGTCAGGGTGACCGTTACCAGTGAATCGCCGACCCAGAGGATCGACGCCGGCGGACCGATCAGGAACAGCGGCGCACCTTCGGCTTTTTGCCAAGTCAGGCCATCTGGAGAGGTCCACAGTTCGCCGCTATAGCTCGAGGCGACGAGCAGGTCGCCTTTCCCGCCGACACACGACAAACGCTCCGGGACGGAGGCGACGGTGGTCCAGTTAAGCCCGTCGACGGAGCGCGCGATCACGTAGTCGGCCTCCTGATCAGGGTCCGTTGAACCGAGGGCGTAGAACACGTCGTCGACGACAAAAACTCTGGTCCAGATACCCGTTCCCCCGGGAGGGGGGAGCGGGGCCGTCCATGTCATGCCATCGGTCGAGCTGACCAGCCCCTGCGTCGCCACGAATCGACCTTGGGCGAAAACCATTTGTCCGTTTACGCCGGTCACGCCGGGATCGGTCCAGGTGGTGCCGCCGTCGGTCGATATCCCGATGCGTCCGCTGCTCCTTCCAGCGATGAAGCGTCCGTTGCCGAAGGCGACGGATCCGGCTCCGTAGATGGAACTGCCGGGAATCATGGACCACGCGATGCCGTCGGGGGAGGTGGCGAGACCGCTGTCGCCGGCGAGGATCCATTGGCCGTCACCGAAGGCGCCGGAGCGAAGGTTCCCGCTAGCTTTGCTTTCTCCGAACATCGTCCAATCACTGCCGTTGGCGGAGGACGCGATGCGGCCAAGACGCGCGACGGCAACGATCCGGTCAGGGGAGCTGGTGATGTCCGTGAACTGAATGAGCTGAAACGGCATGTCAGCGCGGGTCGAAACGACATCGGCGGTAGACATGATCGGAGCGTGGTCTGAGCCGGGATAATACAACCGACCCTTAAAAGCCGCCATACTTGGTAGTGTTATGGTCCCCGCGCTGATGCCGCCTTCGGGGAGGGGGTGCAAGGTCCAGGTCTCGCCGCCATCGTTCGAAACGCTGAATGCCTCCTGAAACTCTTGGAATCCGGAGGCTTCGGTAAGATATCGGCCGTTAACGACCCATTGCTCGTTGAAGAAAATGGGCCCGCCGGTGATTATGGCGATGCCGGTGGCGCCGCCCGCTTCCCAAGTGATACCGTCGGCGGAGTGCATCATGGAGGCATCTGCGTTGGTCCAGGTCACTCCGTCTGCCGCTCTTCTCGGGTAACCGGTGAGAATGTTTTGCCCGACGTAGCTCCCGCCGCCGTAGGCGATGCGTCCGACCATCCCCTCGGAAGCGCCGTCGTGGCGGGTCCAAGTCACCCCGTCGGTGGAGGTGGCCACGAGGTGTCTTCCGATCTGAGCCCCGGAGGCACTGCGCTTCATCGCATAGAAGCGGTCGTGAACGAAAGTGATGAGGTCGATCGTTTCCCATAAGGCGGGCACGGTCGTTTCGGGCGCCGTCCAAGTGAGACCGTCGGTGGAGATGAGCACACCGTAGCCCGCTTTGGCGATGAACCGGCCGTTGCCGAAGGTGACGGAGAGGATGGTGGAGTTGGTGCCCGAGGCGACATTCGTCCAAGTGACGCCGTCGCTCGAAGTGGTGATGGTGCCGAAGTTACCCCCCGCGACGAACACGCCGTTGCCGTATGCGACGCTCACATAGTCGTTGCCCTGGGGAGTTGGATTGCGCCAATACCAATTCGGCTCGGTGGCGGCGGGCACATGTGGCGCGGTCAAAACGCCTAAGAGGGCGAAACAGAAAACTAGGTGGCGGAGAAAGGGCATCTTCATCGGGGTGGGGCCGTCGGGCTGCGGGTTTTTAGGCCGCCCCCCAAGTTAGGACAACGGCTACATGCGCCCCCCGGCGCCGACGATTACTCAAATTTAGGTAAACAGCGCTGATGCGGGGACTTGGCAGAAGAGAAGGAAAGGGTGCGTCGCCAAGAGAAATGTCAGCTACCGTCGTTGCCCGCGGTAAAGCCGTCGGCAGTGCCGGATGAAAAACGGTGGGCGCCGGTGCGGGTGGTGTCTGACCCTCGCGGTGTTCTACGTGCTCATCTTCCCGGGCAACCTGTCGCAATACCTGAACGGCATCGACGCCTTCGGTTTGGACACGGATGCGAAACGGTTTGCCCGGCTGTTTTTCCAGCCGGTGCTCATTCTCTGGGCGCTGTGGTCAACCGGTGCGTTGAGACCCTGGGGCAGGGAGCGGGCGGATCCGCGCGGGCGGTGAGATGACGGAATTCAAGAATATAAGATTGACCCCTTATGCCGGGGAGGTGCGCTGGGTTTCGGTGATGAGCTGGTTCATGCGGGTGCAGAAGCCCTGATCGAATTGGTCCCCGATCAACTGCCATTCCACGATGAAGGAGGGGCGGGTGCAGTAGGTGCGCATGCAGGTTTCCCAGCCGGGATACTGGGCGTCTTTGCTGGAGAGTTCGTCGCGGCGGTGGAACATGACGTAGGCACGCTCGAAAATGGAGATGAGAACGGCAAAGAGCGCCCGTTCGACCCGCAGCTCTTCCGCACTGAGCTCCCGCTGGCTGGGCGCTGGGGTCGAGAAGAGGTCGAGTCGGGGATGCCGCGAACACTCATACATGAACTCGACGTATTTGTCGTCGAGATCGTTGAAGGTGCCGTATTCGCGTTCGAGCTGATCTTTACGGCGGTCGTTGTGGTAGGTTTTGACGGCAAATCGCAGCCCAACGACTGCGATGACAATACCGAGGATGGTGACGATGTCGGCTCCAGCCTGCAGAAGAGGAAGGACATTCATAGTTTTCCGAAGCGCTGACGGATGGGGGCGATTCAAAACCAGAACCGCCGATCGACTGAGAGAGTTGAGAAATCGGGCGGGATGCAACGCTGGGTCGCAGCTCCGCGACGATTGGCCGGCGCGGCTGCTTTTCGGGGGAGATTGTGCGGCGGTGTCAGTAGTCGTGGGGGGGGCGTTGACTCTACTGCGGTCCGCACCGGGGCACACATATTTCACCACTCATCCGGCCTTTTACTATGCCCCTCAAGAATACGATTTGCCTCTGGTTCAACCAAGACGCCGGAGCGGCCGCTCGCTTTTATTCCGCGACGTTTCCGGACAGCGAAGTGACCGCGGTGCGACCGGCGCCGGGTGACTACCCGAGCGGCGAAGCGGGGGGGAGGGATCGCTGGGTTGGGTGCTCTGCGTAGATTGCATTGAAGCGCGGCCGGTTGAACGGCCTAGTTTGGTCGAATGCGTTTCCTAGTGCCTGTTGTTTTGGTGTGGGTGATGGCTGGCTGCGCTTGGGCCACCGAGTTGAGCGACCACAACGTTGGGTGGGATTCGCCGTCGGCCAACGCCCTCGCGTCGATGCCGTGCGGTGGTGGGGACGTGGGGCTGAATGTTTGGGTCGAGGACGGGGACCTGCTGATCTACCTGTCGCGGAGCGGGACCTTTGATGAGCTCAATGGCATGCCGAAACTCGGCCGCTTGCGGGTGCGGTTTGACCCAAATCCGTTTGGCACCGAGGCGGTGGAGTTTCGGCAGGAGCTTCGCTTGCGCGAGGGTGACGTGGTGCTGCAGGCCAAGGTCGGCGAGGTGGATGTGCGCTTGGAGGTATGGGTGGATGTGAACCGGCCGGTGGCGCATGTCGTGGCGCACAGCAGCGCGCCGATCAGTCTGGTCGCGACTTACGAAAACTGGCGCATGGAGCCGCGCGAACAGGGGGCGAACGAGCGGGGGGCGAATCGCTCGTATCAGGACGCGCCAGAGCCGGCGGTGGTGCGGCCGGATGTGGTGGAGTTTGTTGGCGAGGCGGTGCGGTTCTATCACCGCAACGAGGGGCGGACGGCCTTTGACCTGGTGGTCGAGCAACAGGGTTTGGACCCGGTTAAGGACGAGCTGTGGAATCCGTTGGAGCACCTCACGTTTGGTGGTGAGCTGTCGGGTGCTGGACTGGTGCCGGACGGCACCGTTGAGGGGGTTTACGCCAGCACGCCGTATCGCGGCTGGCGACTGCGCAGCGAGCGCGCGGCGACCGATCATGCATTGCAGGTAACGATGCATGTGGCGCAGGCCCCGTCTCTCGAGGAGTGGGTGGCGGGTCTCGCGGAGAGGGTGCACGCGGCGGCGATCGACCCGGCGAGGGATCGCCAAGCGACGCAGGCGTGGTGGGCGCAGTTCTGGGACCGCAGTCACGTGTTCATCGACGAACCCATCGGTTCGCCGGCATGGCAGGTGGGGCGCAACTATCAGGTCTTTCGTTACCAGCTCGGCACGAATGCGCGGGGCGATTACCCGACCAAGTTCAACGGTGGCCTTTTCACCGTCGACCCGGAGTTCACGGATCCGCAGCTGCCGTTTTCGCCGGACTATCGGCGGTGGGGTGGCGGTTCGTTTACCGCGCAAAACCAACGGCTGGTGTATTGGCCGATGCTGGCGTCGGGTGACTTCGATATGATGCGGCCGCAGTTTGAGTTTTATCGGCGCGCGCTGGGCAACGCGGAGATGCGATCGCGAGAGTATTGGGGCATCGACGGCGCGAGTTTTACGGAGCAGATCGAGAACTTCGGCCTGCCGGTGGCCTACGAATACAACTGGCATCGAAGCGCGGAGGCGCTGCCAGGCATCGAGGACAGTGACTGGGTCAATTACCAGTGGGACACCGTGTTTGAATTCTGCGGCATGATCCTGGAAACGCACCGCTACGCCGGCGCCGATGTGCGTGACTACCTGCCGTTGATCGAGAGCTGTCTGCACTTCTACGACGCGTTCTACCAGGCCGAGGCGGTGCAGCGCACGGGTCGACCCTTGGATGACGACGGAAAGCTCATCCTCTTTCCCGGCACCGCCAACGAGACCTACAAGGATGCGCTCAATCCGACGAGCACGCTCGCCGCGCTGCGCGGTGTGCTGACGGGGTTGCTGGCCTTGCCGGCCGATCAACTGCCAAACGATCGCCGGGGTGGGTGGGAGAGGATGCTGGCGCGCCTGCCTGAGATCGGGCGGCGTGACGTGGACGGACATGAAGTGATCGCGCCGGCGTGGTCCTGGTCGCGCGTCCAGAACGTCGAGCTGCCGCAACTTTATCCGGTGTATCCGTGGAGACAATACGGTGTGGGGCAGCCGGATTTGCAGGTTGCGCGTAACACTTGGCATTACGGTTTCGACCGACCGGACCAAAAGCAGATCGTCAGCTGGCATCAGGACGCGATCTTCTGCGCCCGACTGGGTCTGACCGCGGAAGCGGCGGAACTGACCCTGCAAAAAATGGGTGACTCCGGCCGGCGCTTCCCGACCTGGTGGGGCCCCGGCCATGACTGGGTGCCGGATCACAACTGGGGCGGCTCTGGCATGATCGGCGTGCAGGAAATGCTGCTCCAGCCGGTGGGCGACGCGCTCTACCTGCTACCGGCTTGGCCGGTTGATTGGGATGTCGACTTCAAGCTGCACGCCCCCGGTCAAACCACCGTCGAGGCGCGCTTGGTTGATGGCAGACTCGAGCACCTGCAGGTCACGCCCGCAAGCCGGGCGAAGGACGTCGTCCTGCCGGATTGGGTGCGGCGGTGAGCCGTGGGTCTCGGGGCGGGCGCTGAGCGAAGAGATTGCGGTGGGAGGCGTGAAAGCCGCCCGAGCTTTTAATTCGATGATTCAGATAGCCAAGGCCGACGTTGCGGCGATCAAGGTTGTGCGAGCGGTTGCACTGTTACGGCTGATATCGGAAGCGGGACAGCCGACGGCAAGTGTATCCAGCTGCGGTTTCGCCGGCCCGAAAAATTCTCCTCAGTGTTTGAATGTAGTGATCAACAACTTGATCTGAGTGCGTCTCTTGCGCGACGTGGATCAAACCGGCCCAAATTTTGGCCATTTCGTCCGAACGCTCGCCGTTTGCGCGACTTCTCAACTTTTCGATTCTTAGTGCATTGACCAAGGCGGCAGTGTCGGTGGTTTGCGCGCAGATCTCAGAAAAGAGATCGGGCCGTTTGATTTTTACTACGGAGAAGAACTCACGGAACGGATACCAATCGAACTCTCGATTCCCGGTCGCGGCACCATCCAGCGCTATAACACGAACCACGTGTTCAGCTTCACGCAGCGTTAGACCGAAATGATCACCGAAGACAGCAAGTTGTGAGGCGACAGCGCTGAATGAGCCATCGGAAGGATAGTTGAAATCTCGAAGCAATTTGCCGAAAAATTCTGGAAGCCCTCCCGAATGTATGGCGGCGTTAGACTCAGCGGGAATATCCACAAACAAGTCGCCAAATTTTTGAAGGTAAGATGGTGCATCGACTGTTTCGCCGTAGACAGATCCGATGTAGCTCTCGATTTGCCGTTGATTGACGAACAGCACGAAGACGACTCCGGAAACGTCAAAGAGGTGTTTTATCCGCTCTAGAAGGCCGAGCGCGAAGTCAGGGCGGCAACGGTCCAGTTCGTCCACCACGATGGTGAGCGGGAAGTCATGCTCATCTCGGATGAGGGAAGCGGCGCTTTCCAATGTTTCCTTGAAGTGAGCGGTGGTCGACTTGGATGCCGAATACTCCTCGATTTTGCGCCGAATCACGGACTCGGCTGCCTCGGCAAGATTGTCACCGGTCCCGCTTGCAGCCTCTGCCATTTGACCGAGTTCGTTGTTTCCGACGACACCCGCGGTGGCCCATTTCAGGGCAACTTTTGCCGCAACTGGGGCGGCAGCCTTGAGAACGTCGACGGCTGCTTCGCGAAACTTTCGAGTTACGGGTTCAATGCCGGTGCGCGAGTCTTCGAGCCCTTTCAAAAGTCCGTAGATTTCGCCGGTGAACGACAGAAACGGATCCTCGTGGCTGTCGGCGGCGAAGGCATCAAACGCGAGGCAGGGGAGGTTCTCGTTGGAGAGTTTCGACTGCCACATCTTCAGGAAGGTGCTCTTTCCGGAGCCCCACGGCCCGTTCACAAAAATAACAGTGCCGTCCTGCGATTTTCGAATAAGCGATGTGAGCGAGTCGGCGAATTGCTCTCGTTGAAAAAGGGAGCCCGAGAAAGGATTCTGCGGATCGATCTGAAGAGGTGGGCGTCGCAGTTTCATGTGCGTTGGTTCTCATCCGTGAGATGCAGGTTCGGCAAGGGAGGAAATGGGATGGTAATTGAACGAGGCGGGGCACTGGGAATATCGTTCTCTTCGTTGGAAGTTCACAGTTTTCTCTTAGTTAGCGTAACCGCGCCAACGTTTTGGCTGATTGAATAGACTGGTATACAAATAGGCATGGGGAGTAGTCGGCGGCGTCCAATTGTATGATGGGCGGTGCGTGGGCAGCAAAAAGCCGAGGTCAGAGACCTCGGCTACAGATTGCGGCGGTCGTCGACGAGCGACGACCCTACAACCAGATCTGGCTCAGTAAACCTGCTCGTCGAGGATGGCGAAGAGCTCGGCTTCGTTGACGCGTTTTTCTGCATCGAATCGCGTTCGCGGAGGGTGAAGGTGTCGCCTTCCTTCTCGATCGTGTCGAAGTCGATGGTGACGCAGTAGGGCGTGCCGATTTCGTCCTGGCGGCGGTAGCGGCGACTATTTGAGAGGGTTAGCGGTTTCTCCTTATGGTGGAGCTGGCTGCAGCAAGAACACCGCTGGACTTTAGGCATTTTGTCGGGAGGAATGGAGTTGCTTTATGGTAACCGGGAAACGACGTGTCGGCCTTGGGAAGGTGGGTTTGATCGTGTTTCTGGCGGCACAGGCTTACTTGAGTGGGCAGTCGGAGTATTGGGACAAGGATACCAATTTCGCTCCCGGAGTATCCCGGCTGAATGGGATTGATGCGTATGTGACTCTGGCGGACAGAAGCCGTCTCATCGCTGGGCGGTTTGACTCCGTCGACAACGTGCCTGCTCCCGGCGTGGTGGATCTGGTTCGGCTCGGATCGGGTGGGGAAGTGGAGACGGTTCTGACTACAGTGTTCCCGGAGGATTCGTGGGTGTATCGAATGATCGAACAGCCGGGGAAAGGAATCCTGTTGTGGGGCACTTTTCCCACACCCGATGGGGGCTACGAGGGAATTCGACGCCTGCTTCCGGACGGAAATTGGGATGAAACGTTTGCTGCGATCACGGATGTCTTTGAACCGCCCGTGCTCGACGGCATGGGAAGGCTGCTCGTCTCGCGCGGCGGTCTGGATCGGCGTCCGTTGCGTTTCTCGGCGGACGGGGTTCCCGATCCGACGTTCTTGGTCGCGGAGGAAATCCGAGGCATCCGGTTCCTTTGTCCGATTCCGAGCGGCGGCATGTTGCTATTCTACCACCCCGATGGGTCGTCGCCCCGAGTTTCCCGCGTGGATGACGACGGAACGTTGGTGGCGGATTTTCCCTCTATCGAACTTCCGGTTGCGCATAGTCGTGTTGCTTTGCCGGACGGTAGCGTGGTGGTGGTCACCACGCATAGCTCTCAGTCCGGCCGGGTCTGGCGGCTTCGTCGATTGAGACCGGATGGTCAGTTCGACTTCGAATATGCCACCCGCCCGGACCCCAACAGCCCGGCGGCCGAGGACGTCCGGTTGTCCATCATCGGGGTGATACATGACCTGCTGGTGGCGTCGTCGGGTGGCGACTTGAAACGAGTTTGGTTCGATGACTTGGAGATGAGTGGCGTGCCGGGTGAATGCAGCACCGACGGTCAGTATGTTTGGGTTTACAACAGCTATTTCGGCAATGCTTGGGAGCACTACACGCTGAAGGCGGAGCAGCCCCCGAGTTACGTCGTTCAACCGCGGGTCCTTAATGTGAGCGGCCGACAAGACCTGGTTCCACTCGGTTGGCGCTACTTGATCGTGGCGGATGCGGTCGGGCTTACTCCGTTCACCTACGAGTGGTTTCGGGACGGCGATTTGATCGGGAATGAGACCTCATCGAGCTTGCTGGTAGAGGTGTCATCGACAGCCGACGAGGGTTCCTATTCCGTGGCAGTATCCAACAATTTTGGGACCGCTCTAAGTGCTGGGGTCGTGCTCACGGTGGATACTGAACACGCCGTCGCGACAATCACCCAGCCGTTGGGGGATCAGGTGGTGGACTTGGGTGATACGGTTACCTTTGCGGTGGAATCGTCGGCGGTGCCCGCGGCTACGTATGATTGGTATCACAATGACGTGAGGATTGAGGGCGCGACCTCGTCGACGCTCACCCTCACTGGTGTCGGAACAGCGGACCTGGGAACCTACCGGGTAAGAGCGCGAAACGTAGTCGTGAACTCCGCTGGCACATTCAGTTCCGGCCGATCCAGCACGGCGACCTTGCGAAGGTCGCAATCGATCGAGTTTTCCGGGCCGATGGGGTGGTGGCGCGACGTTGGTCACGTCACGTTGATGGCGGCTGCGAGTTCGGGTTTGCCAGTGGATTTTGAAGTGGTTTCCGGCCCCGCCAGCCTAACTGGCCCGAACCTGACACTGACGGGATCTGGCACCGTCTTGGTGCGGGCGACCCAAGTGGGAGATGAAACCTGGGGGGAGGTCGTGGCAGAGCGGTCGTTTATCGTAAACGATGGATACGCGGGTTGGGTGCGGTCCCGCTTTTTGGCGGAGGAGCTGGATGATCCATCCACGGTCGGGCCGGAGGTGGTTTTGGCCGGCGATGGCCTTACCAACTTGATGAAATATGCACTGGGAATGGAGCCACGTTTGGCGAGTTCTGCGATTCCGGAACAGGTGAGCGTGGAGAACGGTATCGCAGTCTATCGCTTCACCCGCCCCAACGATCGTTTTGATCTTTCCTACGTGGTGGAAGCTTCGATCGATTTGCGAACATGGACCAGCGAAACGGTGGACCTGCGACTTGAGTCGACGGACAACTCGATGGAAACGTGGCGGGCGGATTGGCCGGTGTCCCGTGGCGATCGTATCTTTTTCCGCCTACAGGTATCGCAACTGCCTCCGGCGCAACCGTAGGTCCCTGCAGGGATCGGTTCGCAGCGTGAGCCACGTGTCGCGGGCGAGGGTGAGAGCGCCGTGTATGGGAAAGCACTGAGAGCATTGCACTAAAAAGTGCGTGCCTGACTTCTCCTCGGCGCGGGTTGCTGCATCGATTTGGAGCAGGCGGGCTGTGTCGGCAGAAAAGAACCGGGGTCACCCTCCTTCGCCAAGGCTATGGCGGACAAGGACGTCCCCGGCTACTGCGTTTGGCGAATGATGGTTTTGCTCAGTAAACCTGCTCGTCGAGGAGGGCGAACAGCTCGGCTTCGGTAGTGCGCTTCTGGGCCATCGAGTCGCGTTTGCGGAGGGTGAAGGTGTCGTCTTCCTTATCCATGGAGGTGGCGGCGCTGAGGCGGGGACTTGGCAGAAAAGAAGGAAAGGGTGCGTCGCAAAGAGAAATGTCAGCTACCGTCGTCGCCCGCGATAAAGCCATCGGCAGTGCCGGACGAAAAACGGTAGGCGCCGGTGCGGGTAGTGCCGGAACGCGTGTTGTAGAGCTCGATCACGCGTAGCAGTTCTCCCAACGAAACGCTTCCGTCTTGGTCGTAGTCTGCGTTGTGGAAGAAACCCGGTAGGGTCGCGGTCATCGACTCGTCGGGGTCAAAGTCGTCGATCGAGGAAGGATTGACGCGATACCTGCCGGTGCGGGTGGTGCCGGAACGCGTGTTGTAAAGTTCGATCACGCGCAGCAGTTCAGAGAGCGATATATCCCAATTGCCGTCGATGTCCGCCGAATGGCGAAAACGCAGACGCAGCGGGTCAGGTCGCACGACATACTGTTGCGTTTGCGTCCCGTTGACTGCCGTGACCAAGGTCGCCAGTTCAGCGCTCGTTCCGGTGAAGTCGTCGTGCTGAATTCTGTAGCTGAATGACCGGCCGTCGGCCGCCCCTTCGGTCCAGGACCACGTCAGGAGCGCAGTGTCGTCGATGGTGGGGGTGGTTGCGGCGGTGTCATTTTCGCTACCGAGGAAACGCCAGCCATCTGGGAGGAGCACGTCCCAATCGATGCGGGTTGCGGCAGCGGGATAGCGGAGGATGTTGGTGATCTCCGCGGTGGCGGAGGTTCCAATCAGCTGCAATCGAGTCACGCGCTGCGTGGCGATCCCTTCGGCGGAGAGGATACTCACGGTGGTGGTGACCCGCGATGAATCACCGATCGGTTGTTGGGTTGCGGTGTTCCAGAGCTGGGTGAACAAGTTCAGTTTACCCAATACCGGGGGCGCTTCGAATTCGATGGAAATAGTGCGTTGGCTGCCCCGCAGCATCCCGTCCAAGGAGGCTGTGGCCACGACTAATCCGGTAGCATCAAGCAACCGGAGTTGATGGTCGCTGGTCCAGTTGCGTTTGCCTTCGTTGGAGAGGCTGAAGTCAAGGGCCAACGGCGTCCCCGCCGCGACGGGTTCACTCGGTGCGTCGATCAAGGAAACTTCGGTTGCGAAGTCGGGGGTGGCATCCATGAACGCGACCGATTCATAGCCGCCGGCGGTGATGGCGAAGACATCCTGCAAGCCGGGCGGCACCTGGATGGTGCCGTGAAATTGGCCACTCCAGGCGTGCACGGTGCCCGCTTCGTCGAGTAGCAGTCCGTGGTCAATGCCGGCCGCGATCGCCTGCACGGCGCCGAGGCCGGTGGGCAGGTTGTGGAGCACGCCCCGTCCCCAGGAAGTCACGGAGCCGTCGGTATGGGCCGCGACCCAGTTGAAGTCGCACCCCGAAAGTCCCACCAGGTTCTCCAAGCTCGGTGCATACACCCCAACAATGTTGCTGTAGCCCCAGAAGACGCCGGTGCGGCTCCGCAACAGGGCGGCGGAGTGGGTATAGCCGGCCGCGATTTCCACCACGTCGGTCAGTCGGTTGCCGTAGCTAGCTTGGCTGTAGTCGTTCCGACCCCAGCCGACTATCGTGCCGGTGTCACGCAGAGCGAGGACGTGGAAGCCGCCAACCGCGATCTTGACCGCACGGGTCAGGGTGGGGGGGACGTCAATCTGGCCGTAGCCGTTCGCCCCCCAAGCTTGCACTCGACCGTCTGCGTGCAGAACAGCCCAGACGATGTTGCCGCCTATCGCGATGTCGACGATGTCGGAAAGCTGGGGGATTTCGGCCATCACGTCGTCCGGCGTCCACGGATTCTCGAAGACACGCACGGTGCCGTCGCGACGCAGGGCCATGCGATGTGTGCCGTTGGTGGCGACCTTGATGAAATCGTTTTCTGCCGGCGGCCAGTGCGGGGTATACTCGTCCGGTTGGGGTTTCCAGGCGATCACTCTCACCTTGGCGGGCACCACCTCGACGAGGATGGCGGGGCTGCGGCGGGTGCCGATGTCGTCGGTGATCTCGACGTTATACCAACCCGAATCGGTCGCAGTCAGGTTGCTGAGTTCGAGGGTAGGACTGTTTGCATTCGGTATGTCGGCCCCGCGATGTGACCATTGGTAGTGAAGGACCCCGGTGCCGGTCGCGCTCACGGAGAACGCGAGGTCGCGGCCTGGCGCGACGACATGACGCAGGTCGCTGAATGCCGTAATAACCGGCACGGGGGCGACGCTGAGTGAGGCCGGGCGGCTGCGGACTGAACCATGGGCGTTGCTTATCACCAACTCGTAGCTGCCGGCGTCGGCGAGCTCGACCTCTTCAAAGCGCAGGCGCGGCGAATTGGCCCCTGCGACGGGATCCCCGTCCTTGAACCACTGATACGTGCGTGGGTCGGTTCCCGTGCTGTGGACCAGCCACTCCACGGGTTGTCCCTCATTGACCGCGACGTTGGCGAGTGGTGCGTAGATACCGGGTGCACCGGCGCTTTCCAGCACGAGATGATGCGCACTCCAGCCCTTGAGGTCGTAGACGCCGGTCAATCCCGCGGGATGATCCCGCATGTAGCCGACGTTTGATCCCCACGAGTAGAGTGAACCGTCGCGCAGCAGCAGAAACGAATGCTGGAAACCCGCGCAGGCGCGCAGGACATGTCCACGGGAGCTGGCGGGCACGGAGGACTCATGCCAGCCGCTGGCACCCCAACCTCGCGCGGTTCCCGACGCGTCGACTGCGAAGGAGTGGGATGTCCCTGCGACGATGCTTACCACCTCATCGAGGTCTGGAGGGACGTCGACGATACCTTGCGGAGTGTATCCCCAGGCCCGCACCTCGCCGAGCCGGGTTAGGGCGAGCGAATGAAGCTCGCCGGCGGAGATCATCACCACGTCGGATAGATCGCCGGGCATGGGGGACTGCGACCACGGCGGGCGACCCCACGCATAAACCTTGCCGTCCGAGCGTAGGGCCAGCGAATGGTAGCCGCCCGCTGCGATGGCCACGATGTCGTGCAAGGTTTCCGGCACATTGATCTGGCCGTCGCTGTTGGAGCCCCAAGCCACCACGGTGCCATCGGAGCGCAAGGCGAGGGCGTGGGTGTAGCCATCAGCGATGGCCACGACCTCACTTCGGGCTGCGACCGGAATCTCATTCTGAGGCGCGCTTTCGATACCGAAGGACAGTGCTTCGCCATCGCGAGTGAGGGCCAGCGAGTGACTTGAACCCGTTTCGATGGCGACGATGTCGTTGGTTTCCCGCGACACGTTTTTGGCTTCCGCATAGCCCGAGCCCCAGCCGGTGACCTTGGTTTCGTCTGGCGCGATGATTACGAACATCGCCGGGCTTCGTCGGGTGCCGTGGTCGTCTGTGATGTCGAGCGCGAACCAGCCGCCGTCGGTGAGCGTCAGGCGGTCGAGGTTGAAATTGGGGGAGGTGGCATCGGCGATGGGGTGGCCGTTGCGCACCCACTGGTAGCTGAGGTTGCCGTTTCCGGTGGCGGTCACTTCCAAATTCAACGTAGCGCCAGGTGCGAGCACTTGGCGGCGGGAGCTTTGGTCGGTGACGACCGGCAGGGGATTGACCGTGACCGTGATCGGATCACTGACGGTCGTGCCGAGGCGGTTGGTGACAGCGAGGGTGTAGTCGCCCGCGGCGGAGAGCTGGGCTTCGGCAATCGTGAGTTCCGGGGTGGTGGCCCCGGAAATGTTGGTGCCGTTGTGTTGCCATTGGTAGGTGAAGGGGCCGGGTCCAGAAATCGTTGCCGACAGGTTGAGATCTTCCAATTCCGTGATGGTGCGCGCCGCGATGTCCGTGAGCACCGGCGGTGTATCGGCGCTGGTATCGCGCAGGACGAGGGAGTAGCTGAGTCCGGCTTCGACCTGCAACACGGCATCGAGGTTGTCCGGGATGGTCGATTGGCCGTAGTAGTTGTTGTTCCAGTCCCAGATTCGCACGTCGTCATCGGTTGTGAGCGCAATCGCGTGCACACTCCCCCACGCGAACTGGCGGATCAGGCCGAGGTCGGCGGGGATTGTCTGAGCTGATTCGCCGAAGGACTCCAGGGAGCCGTCGTGGTGCTGCACAAAGGCCGCCCAGGGCGGCCCCTCAATGTGGTAGACATTGTGGATGGAGCCGGCAGTGGGATCGTTCGCCACCTGCCATCCCCAATAGCGAACGGTTCCGTCCTCGAGGATCGCGATGCTGAAGTTACTGCCGCCAACGATATCAACGACATTGACCAGATCGGGCGGAACGTCTGCCTGGCCGTTTTTGATGGTGATATTGTAGATGGGGTAGGTGGCCCCCCAGCCCACTACGGTGCCGTCTGCCTTGAGGGCCAGACAGTGATAGTAGCCCGCTGCGATTTTGACCACATCCGAGAGGTCCGTTGGCACGTTCAACATGCCGAACGAGTCGGCGCCCCATACGCGGACTGTTCCGTCTGCCAACAAGGCCATGCCATTTTGGGAGCCGGCAGCCACCGCCACGACGTTCTCAAGGTCGGCCGGGATGTCGGCGGGGGCGTGGTTCCAAGCCACCACCGTGCCGTCCGCCTGAAGCACAACGTTGTAGTTACTGTTGACCGAAATGGCGATGGGTTGGGAGATCCCGTCGGGCGGGGCAAAGCGGCTGTCGCCCCAAAAGCGCAGCTCGGTGCTGACGACTTCGTCAGGTGCAGTGGAGACCAAGGCAAACATGGCCTGCGAGCGGGTGGTGCCTGCCTGGTCGGTGACGTCGACAGCATACCAACCGGCATCGCCGCGACTGGCGTTCGACAACGTATAAGTGCTTTCCGTTTCCCCGGGGATGGGTCGACCGTCGTGGAGCCACTGATACGCCAGCTCGCTATCGCCTGATGCCGTGACTGCGAACGTCAGTTCACCGCCGGATGCGACCTGTTGCCGGAGGGCAGCGGCCACTTCAACCGTGGGCGCTGCTATGGATGTTGCGGGGAGGAGGAGACAGGCCAAAAGGCCCAGCTGGCCTGAAAAAAACGAGGTTCTCATCTGGGGTCGTTGGAATGGGTTCCGGTGGCCAGACGGGAACCACAGGACTGCATGACCGTTTTCAGCAGATCCCTGCAACGCCAATGTGCGATTGACACAGAAAGCCGAATAAGAACCCAGCGAGGCAGTTTCGGCGAAACTGCCCGAACAACTCAGCAAACTCGCTTGTCGAAGAGGCCGAATAACCCGGCCTCGTTGATCCTCCGTCGCTCCGGTTGGAGCTGCGGCGGACAAGTGCGCTCAGTAAACCTGTTCGTCGAGGAGCGCGAACAGCTCGGCTTCGGTGATGCGTTTTTGGGCCATGCTGTCGCGTTCGCGGAGGGTGAAGGTGTCGCCTTCTTTCTCAATCGTGTCGAAGTCGATGGTCACGCAGTAGGGCGTGCCGATTTCGTCCTGGCGGCGGTAGCGGCGGCCGATGGCGCCGGTTTCGTCGTAGAAGGCGGCGTAGCGGCGCTGCAGCTTTTGGTAGAGGGCCTTGGCGCGGTCGGTGAGGGCTTCCTTGTTCTTGAGCAGCGGCAGCACGGCGACCTTCACCGGCGCGATACGCGGGCTGAAGCGCAGCACGGTGCGGGTGTCGGTCTTACCCTTCTCGTCGGTGATTTCCTCTTCGGCGTAGGCGGCGCAGAGGACGGCGAGGAAGATGCGATCGACGCCGACGGCGGGCTCGATGACGTGGGGCACAAACTTCTTCTTGGAGTCTTCGTCGAAGATTTCCTGCGGCTTGCCGGAGGCCTTGGCGTGTTGGCTGAGGTCGTAGTTGCCGCGGGCGGCGATGCCCCAGAGCTCCTGCACACCGAAGGGATATTTGAACATGATGTCCGTGGTGCCGCGGGAGTAGAAGGCGAGCTTGGCTTTCTCGTGATCGTAGAGGCTGAGGTGGGAGTCGGGCAGGCCGATGGACTTGAGCCAATCCCAGCACCACTGGATCCAATCCTTGTGGGCCTTTTCCCAGTCGGCGTCTTCGTGGATGAAGTATTCCATCTCCATCTGCTCGAACTCGCGGGAGCGGAAGATGAAGTTGCGCGGGGTGATCTCGTTGCGGAAGGACTTGCCGATTTGGGCAATGCCGAAGGGCAGCTTCACGCGGCCGGTGTCGACGACGGGTTTGAAGTCGACGAACATGCCCTGGGCGGTCTCGGGGCGCAGGTAGGAGAGGGACGAGCCGTCGCGCAGGGCGCCGACGTTGGTCTCGAACATCATGTTGAAAGCGCGCGGCGGGGTGAGGCTGCCGGGCTCGCCGGTGGCGGGCGAGGGGATGAGCGGAATCTGCTCGGGGGTGGCCTCGGTGAACTCGATCGCGGTGACGGGAGCGAGGGTGCCTTGGAGGGCCTTCTTGCGCTTGTAGGTCTCGGCGGCGGCCTGGAGGTCGGCGGTGGTGTCCTCGGACTCGAGGGCGGAGACGTAGCCTTTGACCTCACCATCGACGGTGACGGGGGCGAAGAAGAGTTGGTCGGCGCGGTAGCGTTGTTTGGAGACCTTGCAGTCGACGAGCGGGTCGGTGAAGCCGTCGACGTGGCCCGAGGCCTGCCAGACCTTGGGGTGCATGATGATGGAGGTCTCGATGCCGACAACGTCGTCGCGGCGGCGCACCATGTCGTTCCACCAGCAGTCGCGGATGTTCTTCTTGAGCTCGATGCCCAGGGGGCCGAAGTCGAAGAAGCCGTTGTAGCCGCCGTAGATTTCGGACGACTGGAAGACGAAGCCCTTGCGCTTGGCGAGCGACACAATGGCTTCCATGGAGTTGGCGGAGGACTCGGCGGACGTGGACATAAGAGGACAGGTCATAGAGATACGGACGCGGGGCGCTCAAATCCTAAATGGTGGCGGGATTCGCGATGCGGGATACGGGATGCGGGGTGCGGGGTGCGGGGTGCGGGATGCGGGATGCGGGATTCGCGATACGGGATGCGCGATACGGGATGCGGGGTGTGGGAAACCGGATACGAGATTCGTGGGCGGAACGATGTCGCGGCGTGAAGCCGCTCCCACAGGGATTGAGGTGCGTTAGTTGGTGGTGTTTCGGGGGTAAGAAAAGTGGGCGGCGAGGGGGTGAAATTTCATTCATTCATCGGGACGAATGGATTTGGAAGACGTTGTTTATAATTGCGTTGCGAAATGGTGATTCGCTGCGCATCAGGGGTGCCCTTTGCCGCTGGCGAAGCTGTTTTCTAACCCCTCTTTCGCATGCATTTGGAATACCTGACCCTGGGCGTTTACTTCGTGTTGCTGATCGTGATCGGCATGGCTTTCACGCGGTTCAACCGCAACTTGAGCGACTACGTGCGTGGTGGGGCCAAGGGGACGTGGTGGATGGTCGGCACGAGTATGCTGATGGCGGGCATCAGCGCGTTTACCTTCACCGGCAACGGGTCGGCGGTGTTTGCGGCGGGTCCATCGGCGTTGATCATCTACGTGGCCAATGTGACGGGATTCATCATCGGCGGCCTCTTTTTGGGGCGCTGGCTGCGGCAGAGTCGGGGTTACACGTCGGCCGATTTGATCCGCATGCGCTTCGGCGTGGGCGCGGAGCAAACGATGGTGATCACGGGCGCGATTCTGAATCCGCTCTCGGCCGCGGTGCAGTTGTGGGCGTTGGCGGTGTTTGTGAGTGCGGCTTTTGGATTTCCGCTCACGACCATGATCGTGCTGATCGGCGTGATCACGGTGGCCTACTCGACGTCGGGTGGCATGTGGGGCGTGATGGCGACCGACGTGGTGCAGGGCGTGATCCTGTATGGCATGACGGTGATGATGGCCATCCTGTGCGTGGTGGAGGTGGGCGGCGTGGGCGGCTTCATCACGCAGTTTCAGGCGATGCAGGCGGAGGGGAGCTTTGCCTTTGTGAAGCCGGCTGGGGCGTTTCCGCAGGACAAATACACCCTGCTGTGGATCGCGATGGTTTTCGTGATTCAGATCGTGTCGCAGATCAACCTGACGGCGGGTAACAAATACCTGGCGGCGAAGGACGGGCGCGAGGCGTCGCGGGCGAGTTGGTTTTGCATGAGCCTCATGGCGATCGGCGCTGTGGTGTGGTTCATCCCGCCGATGGTGGCGCGCTTCCTTTACGCCGATCAGGTGATGGCGACCAACCTCGATGATCCGGCGACGACGGCCTATGCGGTGGCGGCGATGAACGTGCTGCCCAACGGGCTGTTGGGTGTGATGATCGCGGCGATGTTCTCGGCCACGATGAGCAGCATGGATTTCGGCATGAACACGACGACGGGCGTGATCGTGAACAACCTGTGGCTGCCGTTGCGGCGCTGGCGGGGGAAGGCGGACCTGTCGGACAAGGCGCAGCTGTTGCTCTGTCGCTCAATCACGTTGGCGCTGGGGGCGATCATCATCACGATGGCGATCCTGCTGTCGCGGCAGACGCGGTTTGTGTTGTTCGACGCGTTTTTGGTCATCGGCTCGGTGATCACGGTGCCGCTCACGCTGCCGCTGGTGGCGGGCATTTTTGTGAAGCGCATGCCGGGCTGGCACTACTTCGTTATGGTGCTGGGCGGGCTGATTCCGTCGGTCTGGTCTTTGATTGATGAAAAGATGAGCGGCGAAGTGTGGTCGGTGCAGGACCGCAGTCTGGCGGTGTTGATCGGGGCGGTGGTGGCGCTGCTGATCGCGCAGATTTTCCGCGCGAAGCGTTCGGCCGCCGATCGGGACCGGGAAGCCTCGTTCTGGGAGCGGGTGCATACGCCGATCGATTTTGCGAAGGAAGTGGGCACGGGGCTCGACGGCGCGCAGGCGCGCATCACGGGTAATCTGGTGCTGCTCACCGGGGCCTTGATCCTGGGCTTTCTGCTGGTGCCCAACGGATTGGCGGAGCGCCTCACCATCCTAGGCCTGGCGTTTTTTGCGATGGGTTGCGGGGCCGCGCTGCGTTGGGGGCCGGGGCGTCACGTCGAACCGGAGGAGTAGGCCGCGGGCGATTGAACTCCGCGATTGCGCCCTGGCGGACAGGGCGCGAAGGTGCGCGCTTGCCCCGCGACGGGGCGTTTTGTCGCCATGAAGGTATCGTTTACGCAGAAGGAATTCGCCCGGTTGATCGAGCTCGTGCACCTCGGGATGCGCACGGTCATGTCGCGGCAGGGATCGGAGTCGCCCCACTTTGAGCGTTACGCCGGCATCGAGCAGAAGATCCTGGGTCTGGCCGAGGTGTTTGGCTGCAGCGACATGGTGGATGTGGGGGGCAATGGCCAACTGGTGCCGGCGGCGAAAATCGATGAGAACGAGCGCCTGCGCAAACTGTTGGGCGAGGCGGACAATGACATTTTCTGGCACGAGTTGGTGGCGCGGTTGGCCGACCGCGATCTCGGGGTGGAGCAGACGCTGTCCGCGTTGTCGGGCAAGGACGGTCCGCCGATCAACGCCGATGCGCGCCTGAAGGAGATCGAGGACGCCTATTGGGCGGAGTTTGAGAAACACGATCTGGCGCGGGTGCTGGTGCTGGCGGCCGGGCGGGGCTGAGGCGGCGCTTTCGTGCCGCCAGTTCAAGAGAGAAGGTTAAGGGCGGGGTTCGTGCCGCGGATCGGGGCTCGCGGCTAAAGTGGAGCCGGGGCTGTGCCGATGGGGAGTGGGTCTCCATCCCAGTATGCACACTACCGACAACGTCCTGGTGCCGCTACCCGGCCTCATGTTGCCGCCCGATCTTCCGTGGCGGACGGAGTTCGTGGCGCTCGTGCAGGAGCATCTGTTGCGCATGGGATCAGGTCAGGTCTTCGAGCCGCCGCGCTTCTTTGGTTACTACTTCAAAGATGGTGATCCGGTGGCCGTGGCGGGACCGTGGACGGTGTTGCTGGATCCGGTGGCGCCGCTCATCAACGTGCCGGACTCGCTCGACATGCTCACGCATGGGCAGTTCGACGTGATGACCACGGGCACGGAGGAGCCGGATTTTGTGCTCATCCATGATCGTCGGGATGGCGCGTGCTGGTTGTGGCGTTATCGCTTCGGCATGCGTTTTGTGATGGCGCAGGATCCCATGCTCGAAGAGGGCGGGGACAAGCGCGCGGCGTAAGACGAACGGCCTTAGGCTTTGCAAAATGCCCTAGCGGCTCTCTACTCGGGCTCACGTTCGCCGTGGCTCTTGCCGATTGTTGCCGCGGTGGCGCTTACGCGCTTGTGATGAACCAGCCCCATCGACGTTCCATGGCGAAGAAGGTCGCGCTCACCTATCTGGTGGCGACGACCCTGTGGATCCTACTATCGGATCGTCTCGTGGCCGCGTTGTTCGGACACGATCAGCAGCTCTTGGAAATGGCGCAGACGGTGAAGGGCATGGGCTTCGTCCTGGTGATGACCGGTCTCCTGTTCGTGCTCGTGAAGCGGATGAATCGGCTGGAGGACCGGTTTAAGCAGATGGAGTCGATGTTGGCGGTGTCGGAAAAGCTGGAGGTGGTGGGCAGCTTCGCGGCGACGACGGCGCATGATCTCAACAACATGCTGATGGTCGTGCGCGGCATGACCGAGCTGGCGAAACTCGACCAACAGAGCGGCGAGCCGCTGCCGCCGGCGCGTTTGGAAGAAATCGAAGGCGCGGTGGTGCGGGCGAGTGAGCTGGTGCGCCAGCTCTCGGCGTTTGTGCGCGGGAGCGGCGAGGAGCTCACCGAGACGGAAGCGGGCGTGTTGCTCCGCAGCTTCAACCCGCTGCTACAGCAGGCGGCGTCGAAACACCTGGTGCTGGAGTTTTCGGTGCCGAAGCAGTTGGGCACGATCTGCGTGAATCCCTCGGCTCTCGAGCAGGTGTTGCTCAACCTGCTGGTCAACGCGCGCGATGCGTTGGCGGGTCGCGCCGGCGGTCAGGTGAAGTTGACGGCGGAGCGTTGTGAGCTGGATCAGCACATGTCGGTGTTTTGTGGGCGGCCCCGCTCGGGTGAGTTCGTGAAGATCTCCGTGCGGGACAACGGCCCGGGGATTCCGCCCGACCAGCGGGTGCAGGTGTTTGAGCCGTTTTTCACCACCAAGCAGCCGGGTCAAGGCACCGGCTTGGGCCTGGCTTCGGTCATGCGCACCATGCAGCAGCACGACGGCTGGGTGGAGTTGGATTCCGAGGTCGGAGTGGGCTGTCACTTCGCGCTTTTCTTCCCGGTCGTCGAGGTGGGCGAGACGGCCGCAGTGGCGTAGAAATGGGTAGTGGGCTGGCATTGCCAGAGAGGAGTTGAGGGTTCATGCCGCTGGGAATCGTGCCGCATCCATCTCTCACCAACCCCTTTTTCCTGCCGATCTGGTTCGAGCTGGCGGCTGTGATCCTGCTGTCGATGACCGCCGGCATCGTAGCGATGAAGCGCGGCTACGATGTGGTGGGCGTGGCGGCGCTGGCGCTGCTGGTGGGACTGGGGGGAGGTTTGATTCGCGACGGCATTTTTATTCAGCAAGGCCCGCCGGGCGTGGTGACGAATCCACTCTACATCCAAGGGGCGTTGTTGGGCGCGGCGGTCGGGGCGCTGTTGGGGGATCGGGTGGAGCGGTTTCGCCGGGTGATCGCGGCGGTCGACGCGCTCGCGCTGGGGGCTTACGCGGCCTTTGGCGTGCAGCGGGCGCTCGGCTCGGGGCTGCCGATTCCGGCGGCGATTCTCATCGGCGTGGTGACGGCGGTGGGCGGTGGTCTCTTGCGTGACGTGATCACCAACGAAGAGCCGCTGGTCTTCCGGCCGGGGCAGTTTTACGCGCTGGTGGCGCTGGCGGCCTCGACCTTGTTTGTCGTGCTCACCGTGGAGCTGGCGATCCGGCCGACGTGGTCGGCGGGCATCGTGATCGTGCTCACCTTCGTCTTTCGGGTGCTCACGATTGTTTTCAATTGGAAGACGGCGCCACTCGCCCCGCCGCCGCAGGCGCCACCCTCGATCTAAGACAGGGCTGGGCAAAAAAAACCGTGCCGCCTCGCAGAGGAGAACGGCACGGGTTGCGGAGGGGATGTCGGGCGTAAAGCCCGACCCACATCATGCATATATAACCTATTTGTGGGTCGGGCTTTACGCCCGACATCGTTCCTTGGCGGTGGCCGGTTTAGCCGACGCGCGGGAAGTGATGGGTGGGTTTGGCCGCGGACGGGGATTCGCCGGTGCGCGACACAAACTCGGGAGCGAGCCAGGCGTCGGTCACGGCGTTTACCCAGCGCAGCCAACGCCGGAAAATTGCTTTCATAACAGTAATTTAAAGAGGGGGTTAGGAGGGATTGTCACCTAATGGGTGACAACTTTGGGGGGGCGAGTGGCCCCCGCGCCACGGGGGATAGCGGGGGCCACGGAGGACGATGGCTGGGGCTCAGGCGATGATGGCGTCCCAGAGCGAGAGGATCTCGAGGTCGGCGCGGAGGCGCTTTTCACCGGCTTCGCGGAGCTGGCGGGCGCGTTCGCGGGAGACGCCGAGTTCCCCTCCGATAAGATCGAGCGTGGCTTCCTCGAGGTGATAACGACGGACCGCGTAGGCCTGCTTGGGCGGCAGGCGGTCGAGGGCGTCGCTCAGCCGTTCCATGAGGTCGCCGGACTCGGCGCGGGCGGCCGGGCAGGGCGAGGCGGGATCGGCGAGGTTCTCATCGAGGACGGGCGTGCCGGCTTCCTCGGCCGCGAGGTCGGCGAGGGCGTTCTCAACCTCGGGCAGCGAGTAGTTGAGGGCCTCGGCGATCTCGAAGGTCGAGGGTGTGCGGCCCAGCTCGTGGGTGAGCTGGTGCTCGACCCGGGAGACGGCGCGGGCGCGCTCGCGCCTACGGCGGGCGAGCGGGTCGAGCCGACGGAGTTCGTCGAGCATGGCGCCGCGGACGCGGACGAAGCAGAAGGCGCGGGCGTCTTCGCGGGAGCCGCGGAAGCGGCGGGTGGCCCGCATGAGGGCTTCGCGGCCGGCGGAGGCGAGGTCGTCGCGGTCGACGTGGGCGGGGAGGCGCGGCGCGAGGCCGGCGAGGGCGCGGTCAACCAAATCGAGCAGCGCGACCGGGTCGGGCGGGCGGCTACATTCGGCGGGAGGCGCAGGACAGAGAGAGCTGGGTGTGATCATGGTGCGAAACGCCCGCCGGGAGGTTTCACGAGGTCCACTTCAGTTGGGGGGTGGTCTCGTCCGGAGGTGGGTTTCGCGGGCAAAAATAAACCCACTTCCGGGCGGGAAGTGGGCGGTGTGAGCGGCGAAAATCGTTGTTCGCTTGGGTTAAGTTACACCACTTCCCTGGTTGTTGCGGCCGTGCTTGGTGACGGATACGAGTCGGTTGCGACGGGCGCAGAGATCTCGTTGGAGCCAACCAAAACCGGTGACGGCTTTACCCTTGGTCATCGGGCACATCACGGCCGCCGGCAGCATGGACATGTTGGTAATGTCAGTGGCGTAGGTCATGAAAGGTGCGGGAGGAGGAGGGTGAGGGAAGTGAAGTAGGTTCGCCCGGGTTAACGGCGGTGCGGTGCGGGCGATCAAGGGGGGTATGAGAAATTTTTTGAGAAAATGGAATCCCGAAGATCCCGCGGCAGGTTACGACTTCGCTTTGGCGGTGGTCTTGGCCTTGCGGGCGGGGGCTTTGGCTTTGGTTTTTACGGGCGCGGCGGGCGCTTTCGGCGGGCAGGTTTCGCCGGCGAACCAAGTGCCTTCGACGTAGGTGGTGGTGGGGATTTCCGGGACGCCGTATTTGTTATAGTGGAGCTGGCCGGCGAGGATTTCGACGGCGAGTTGGCCGACGACCTCGTGGTTTTGGCGGACGCCGGCGGTGTGGCCGTCGAACTGATCGAGGAAGAGGTCAACGAAGGCGACGTCCTGGGGGATACTGAGGCCGGTGGCGGCGAAGCAGGGTTCGACGAAGGAACGTTTGGAGAGAATGACGTCGGGTTGGTGCTTCTTGAACCACGTCTTGAAGGAGCCGGCGGGGGCTTCGACGTGAGCTTTGCTTTCGGACATCCAGGCCTCGACGGGCTCGGCGTCGGGGAAGACAAACATGGGCACGCGCTCGCTTTCGGGGTAGAGCGATTGCTCGGCCATGAAGCCGGCGGTCCAGAGGCGATCGACGCTGTGGTCCCAGCCGCGGTGCATGACGCAGCCGATGCGTTTGTAGCCGAGTTCGCGGGCCTGACGCATGGCTTGGCGGATGATGGCGCACTGGTCGTTGGTGACGTTGTGCAGCTCGGGCTCGTGGGGGAAGTAGTCGATTTTAACCGCGGAGAAGGAGGACCAGTCGAAGTGCAGGGCGACGTCGGCTTCGCGGCGGTGGGAGGCGATGATGAGGCCGTTGATGCCGCGGGTTTGGAGGATCTTGCTCATCCGGGTGTGGGTGAGGCCGGGTTCGCCCATCCAGAAGTGTTCGAGGTTGAAGCCGAGCTCTTTGGACTTCGCTTGGGCGCCGGCGTAGAACTCGGGGTGGGCGGTGACGTTTTGCCAGCCGAGGCGGGTGCTCCAGTTGGTGAGGTAGGCGAGGGTGGGGGGATTGCGGCGGGCCATGACCTTGCCGCGATAGGCGACGAGGGCTTGGAGCACGGGGTCGGGCTGGTAACCGAGTTCGTTGGCGATCTTCTGAATCCGTTTGCGGGTGCGCTCCGGCAAACGGGGGTGATTGCGCAAGGCGAGGGACACGGTGGTGACGTGCACACCGGCCTGTTTCGCGATGTCGGAAAGGGTGACGCGACGGGGGGCAGACATGGTAAGGGGAGGGCGAAAGGGGGTGGGGGTGAGGCGCGGCGATGGAGTTTGACCGCGAGGGCGAGCGCAAGACACACTGGGTTTTTGACAGGAGTCAAATGTTAGTATGGTCGGCGCGTTGAGAGCCCGTCGGCTGCGCCGGTTCATCGGCGTCCCGCTCCAGCCCCTGAGCAACCCCTCTCGCTTATATCACCATGAAGTCACGTCACTTTGCGGGCATCCCGCAGATCCCCTTCGAAGGCACTGGCACCGACAACGCGCTGGCCTTCCGTCACTACAACCCCGACGAGGTCATCGACGGCAAGACGCTCAAGGACCACATGCGGTTCTCGATCGCCTACTGGCACTCCTTCCGCGGCGTCGGCAGCGACCCCTTTGGTCCCGGCACGATCGTGCGTTCGTGGGAGTCCGGCAAAGACCCGGTCTCCGTGGCCAAGAAGCGCATGGATGCGGCCTTTGAGTTCTTCCAAAAGATCCAGGCCCCCTACTGGTGCTGGCACGATCGCGACATCGCGCCGGAAGGCAGCTCGCTGAAGCAGTCCAACAAGTATCTCGATGCCATCGTTGCCCACGCCAAGAAGTTGCAGGCGCAGACCGGCGTGAAGCTCCTCTGGGGCACGGCCAACATGTTCAGCAACCCGCGCTTCATGTGCGGTGCGGCCACCAACCCCGACGCCCACGTCTTCGCCTACGCCGCGGCGCAGGTGAAGAAGGCCCTCGAGTGCACCCTCGAGCTCGGCGGTGAAAACTACGTCTTCTGGGGCGGCCGCGAGGGTTACGAGACCCTGCTCAACACCGATCTCAAGCGCGAGCAGGACCACCTCGCGGCGTTCATGCACATGGCCCTCGATTACGCCAAGGAGATCGGCTTCACCGGCCAGTTCCTGATCGAGCCGAAGCCGCGCGAACCCACCAAGCACCAATACGACTTCGACGTCGCCAGCGGCATCGCGTTCCTGCGCACCTACAAGCTGGACAAGAAGTTTAAGTTCAACATCGAGACCAACCACGCCACCCTCGCCGGCCACACCTTCGAGCACGAAATCGAAGTCGCCGCCGCGGCCGGCATGCTCGGCTCGATCGACGCGAACACCGGTGACACGCTGCTGGGTTGGGACACCGACCAATTCTCCACCGACGTCAAGGGCCTCACCCTCGCCATGGTTTCGATCCTGCGCGCCGGCGGCCTTGGCAGCGGCGGTTTCAACTTCGACGCCAAGGTGCGCCGTCCGTCCATCGACAAGGAGGACCTGTTCTACGCCCACATCGGCGGCATGGACGCCTACGCGCTGGCCTTCAAGACGGCTCGCAAGATCCTCGCCGACGGCAAGCTGAGCGGCTTCGTGAAGGACCGCTACAGCAGCTTCGACAAGGGCTTCGGCAAGGACATCGAGAAGAAGAAGATCGGGTTCAAGGACCTCGAGAAGATCGCCTTCAAGCTCGGTGAACCGAAGCCGGTCTCGGGACGTCAGGAGTATCTCGAGAATCTCCTCAACACCTACCTGCACGGCTAAGCGCCGTTGAGCCTTTCGAGGGGCGCCCGTCACAGGGCGCCCCTTTTGTGTGTTACCCCTCACCACCCCGGGTTCGCGGCGGAACCCCTTTCTCTACCGCCGATCTTATTTTCTCCATCTCCCCCCCTTCCCCTTTTTGACCCCACCCCCACCGCATGAGTGATACCACCAATGTGAAGCTCTCCTTCCGGGAGAAGTTTGGTTACAGTCTCGGCGACGCTGGCGCGAACTTCGTCTTCCAGATGATGATCGTCTTCCAGACGGCCTTTTACACCGACGTCATGGGCATCGGTGCCTCGGCCGTCGCCTGGATGCTGCTGCTGGTCCGCTTCAGCGACGCGATCACCGACCCGATCATGGGTGCCATCGCCGACCGCACCAACACCCGTTGGGGCAAGTTCCGCCCGTGGCTTTTGTGGTCGGCCATCCCCTTCGCGTTGCTCTTTGTCGCGGCCTACTCGGTGCCGGACGGGCTGAGCCCGAGCGCCCGCCTCTGGTATTCAGTATTCACCTACACGGTGCTGATGATGGCCTACACCATGAACAACGCGCCGTATTCCGCGTTGAACGGGGTCATGACCTCCAACAGCAGCGAACGCACGAGCCTGTCGCAGTATCGTTTCTTCTCTGCCATGGTCGCGGCCTTCGTGGTGCAGGGGCTCACCCTGCCGTTGGTCAACAAGCTCGGTGACGGCGACGACGCCAAGGGCTGGATGCTCACCATCAGCCTTTTCGCCACCATTGCGGTGGTGTTCTTCGTCATTACCTTCTTCAGCGCCAAGGAGCGCGTGGAGCCGCCGAAGGGCCAGAAGCCCGACCTCAAGCAGGACTTCAAGGACATCAGCAAAAACGTGCCGTGGATCGCCATGTTCTGCATGACGCTCTTTGTCTTCATCACCCTCGCGGTGCGTGGTGGTTCCCAATATTACTACTTCACCTATTTTGTGGATAGCGACGCACTCACAGCGTTCGTGAATAAGGCGGGACTCTTTGCCTCGGCCGCGACTGCCGACAGCCTGTCCTTTGGCGGGCGTATCCTCGATCTCTTCGGTTTGATCGTGAAGGAAGGCGATAACCCGACAGCCGTCGGTTTCTCGCTCTTCAACATGACCGGCAGTCTGGTGAATGTGCTGGGCGTGCTGATGGCCAAGCCCTTGGCCGACCGCTTCGGTAAGAAGACGGTGTTCATGGTCGGTCTCGCCGGCGCGGCCTTCTTCCAAGCCTCCTTCTTCTTTGTCGGCGCGGCCTCGGTAACGACCATGTTTGCCCTCACCTTCCTCACCAGCCTCTGCTACGGCCCGACCATTCCGCTGCTCTGGGCGATGATCGCCGACTGCGCCGACTGGGGTGAGTGGAAAAACAACCGTCGCGCCACCGGCTTCGTGTTTGCCGGCATCGTGTTTGCCCTCAAGGGCGGCCTCGGCATCGGTGGTGCCATCACCGGATGGCTGCTCGCCATGTATGGTTATCCCGAACAGGGCGACCTGACCCCGGCCTGGATGGAAGCCATTGCCGCCCAAGGTTTGGCGCAGGACTCCGCCGCGGCGAAGCAACTGCTGGACGCCATGGTCTTCGAAGCGCGTTCCGCAGATGGACTGCTCATGGGCTATCGCCAGATGATCGGTTTCTTCTCCGGCGGCTTCTTCTTCCTCGGTGTGATCTGCATGTTCTTCTATCCGATCTCCAAGCAGGTCGCCATAGAGATGAGCGACGAACTGGAAAAGCGCCGCATCGCTGAAGGCAACCAACCGGCCGAAGCTTGATCGCTCAGGTCGGAGTAACCGGAATCCTCCTTATGAAACGTTATCTGCTGGCAGCTCTGCTCGCCGGCGTCGGTGCCACCTCGGTTATGGCCGAGGATGGTTACCGGCTCTGGCTGCGCTACGATCGGGTGGAATCCCGCGAAACCCGTTCCGATTACCGGGGCGCGGTGGAAGCCATCGTGGTGCAAACCCCCACCGGCGAAGCCTCGCCGACCATCGACGCCCTCAAAGCCGAGCTCGCTCGCGGACTTGATGGCCTCATCGGTCGCGACCCGACCGTGCACCTCGTCGCGGGCGAGACGCGCGACGACCTCGGCGCCGATGGCTACGCGCTCACCAACGTCACCGTCGATGGCGACGACGCCGTGCGCATCACCGCCAACTCCGATGCCGGCGCGCTCTACGGTGCCTTTGCGCTCCTGCGCAAAATGCAGCTCCGCGAGTCGCTCGATGCCCTCGACGAGGTTTCGGTGCCGAAGATCGACCGCCGCCTGCTCAACCACTGGGACAACCTCAACCGTTTCGTGGAGCGCGGTTACGCCGGCTTCTCGTTGTGGGAGTGGAACTACCTCCCCGACATTCTTTCGCCGCGTTACACCGACTACGCCCGCGCGCTCGCTTCGGTGGGGCTCAACGGCACCGTCGTCACCAACGTCAACGCCAACGCCCTCGTGCTCACGCCGGAATACCTCACCAAGGTCAAGGCGCTGGCCGACGTGTTCCGCCCCTGGGGTATCCGGATTTACCTTACAGCCCGCTTCAGCGCCCCGATGGAGATCGGTGGACTCGAAACGGCCGATCCGCTCGATCCCGCGGTGCAGGCCTGGTGGGACGCCAAGGTGGCCGAGATCTACGAGCACATTCCTGATTTCGGCGGCTTCCTGGTGAAAGCGAATTCCGAGGGCCAGCCCGGCCCGTGGGAATACGGCCGTGACCACGCCGACGGCGCGAACCTCCTGGCCAAGCCGCTCGCCGCCGCCGGCCGTGACGGCATCGTGATGTGGCGCGCATTTGTGTATGCCTTTGAGGACACGACCGATCGCGTGAAGCAGGCCTACAACCAGTTTGTCCCGCTCGACGGCAAGTTCGCCGACAACGTGCTGGTGCAGATCAAAAACGGTCCGCTCGATTTCATGCCGCGCGAGGCCTTTAGCCCGCTCTTTGGCGCCACGCCGCAGACCAACCAAATGGTCGAGCTGCAGATCACACAGGAGTATCTCGGCGCCTCCATCCAACTCGCTTACCTCGGCACCATGTGGGAGGAAGTGCTCGACCAGGACACCTACGTGGCGGGCGAAGGCTCGACCATCGGCAAGGTCGTCGACGGCAGCCTCTTCAACCATCCGGTGTCCGCCATTGCCGGCGTCGCCAACACGGGTGACGATCGCAACTGGACCGGCCATCCGCTGGCGCAGGCCAATTGGTATGCCTACGGTCGTCTCGCCTGGGATCACGAACTTGGTGCCCGCGACATCGCGACCGAGTGGACCGGCCTCACCTTTGACGCCGACGAGGAAGCCAGCACCCAGATCGTCGACCTGCTGATGGGTTCGCGCGAGACGGTGGTGAACTACTCCATGCCGCTCGGCCTGCATCACATCATGGAGCGCGGCCATCACTACGGACCGGGTCCGTGGGTGACCGGCGGTCGGGCCGACTGGACCTCGCCCTACTATCACCAAGCCGACGAGGTCGGCCTCGGCGCCAATCGCATCGCCAGTGGCACCAACGCCATCGAGCAATACGCGCCCGAGCTGCAGGAGCAGTGGGGCCAACTCGCGAATGTGCCGGACGAGCTGCTGTTGTGGTTCCACCACGTGCCGTGGGACTATGAAATGCGCAGCGGTCGCACGCTGTGGAACGAACTCGCGCTGCGCTATCAGCAAGGCGTCGACGAAGTGCGCGCCATGCGGGCAACGTGGGCGGACCTGCGCGGCGGGATCGACGAAGAGCGCTGGGACGCGGTGCGGCAGCGGCTCGCGTTGCAGGAAAAGGACGCGATCGAATGGCGCGACGCCTGCCTGTTGTATTTCCAGCAGTTTTCGCAGCGCCCGTTGCCGGAAGGCGTCGAAGCGCCGGCGTATGATCTGCAGCACTACATCGATGTGGACCGCCGCTTCTTCCCGGGCCATCCGGGAGATTATTGAGGCGAGGTTCGGATCCATCCGTTGTTGTAGCCGGGGTCGTTGACCCCGGTGCGATGGACGGGCGCGAGTTGCGATCGAGTTTGGTGTGGATCGCGATCGAACCGAACCGGGGTCGGCGACCCCGGCTACAGCGAGGCAGGTCGTCGGTCTCTTCATTCAGTCCAATGTTTTTCCAACGCCCTGATCGTTTGATCGGGGCGTTTTTCTTTACGGTTTTTCCTTAATGAAACCCCACCTGCTGCTCGCGGGCGTGTTGGCTCTTACCCCCTTTGCCAATGCCGCACCCCCTCCCGGCGGAGCCGCCCTCACCGGCGAGTATCCGAACCTCTTCAAAACCTACCTCGGCAAATCCGATGCGGAGGTTGAAGCGAAGCTGGCGGCGGCATTCGACCAGCTCTTTTACGGCGATCCGTTCACCGAGCGCATCTACTACATGGGCTCCGAGGACACCGCCTACCTCGCCGATGTGGGCAGCCGTGACGTGCGCTCCGAGGGCATTTCTTACGGGATGATGATCACGGTGCAGATGGACAAGCAGACCGAGTTCAACGCCATTTGGAAGTGGGCCAAAACCCACATGTTTTACGAGGAAGGTCCGCTGAAGGGTTACTTTGCTTGGCACCGTGATTACGATGGCGACATGACGCGCGCCGACGGCTCTGAGATCCGCGGTGCAGGTCCGGCCCCCGACGGGGAAAACTGGATGGTGATGGCGCTTTTCTTCGCGTCGCACCGCTGGGGTGATGGTGAAGGTATCTTCAACTACGGCCGCGAAGCGCAGGACCTGTTGAAGATGATGATTCACAAGGATGCGCCCAGCGAACATGGCGGGGTGAAGGCGATGTTCCATCCCGTGCACAAGCAGA
Organism: Actomonas aquatica; assembly: GCF_019679435.2. Taxonomy (NCBI): domain Bacteria; kingdom Pseudomonadati; phylum Verrucomicrobiota; class Opitutia; order Opitutales; family Opitutaceae; genus Actomonas; species Actomonas aquatica. Next base: position 3,555,235 of record NZ_CP139781.1, on the reverse strand, counting down.
TCCGGTTTGTGCCGGAGGGTCCGGCTTCGGAGTTCACCGATCCGTCGTATCATACTCCCCACTACACCGAGCTCTTTGCCCGCTGGGCGGAGGATCCGGCTGACCGCGCCTTCCTCAAGGAAGTGGCCGCAACCAGCCGCCAACACTTCCGCGATGCGGCCGACCCGACCACCGGCATCATGCCGAACTACACCAACTTTGACGGCTCCGCGCTCGAGCGCTGGGGACGCGTCTTCGATGCCGATGCCTGGCGCACGCTGGGCTGGCCGGCGATGGACTGGTCGTGGTGGGGCGAAGACGAATGGATGGTCGAGCAGTCCAACCGCATACTGCGCTTCTACGCCTCGCAGCCGGCCGACGACTGGCCCGACAAGATGCAGCTCGACGGCACGGTGGAGCGTCGCGGTGGCATCGCCCCGGGGCTCACCGGCATGGCGGCGGTGGCCGCGCTGGCGGCCGATCCCGAGTTGGGCAAGCCGATGGTCGAGCGTCTCTGGAACATGGAGATGCCGAGCGACGTCGGTCGCGATACCGATGGCACCATGGCCGAAGGCGAGCTGCGCAGCTGGCGCTACTACGACGGGCTGCTGACGATGTTTGGGCTGCTGCATGCCAGCGGCCAATTCCGAGTTTATGGTCCGGTTTCACCCTGAGTGAGACCGACCCATAATGGTTGGGTGTAATGCTAGAGCCGGCACCGGGACAGCCCGGTGCCGGTTTCTTTTGGGCAAGAGGAAGGCCCGACGCGGCATGAATCGAATCGATGCCAAAATCGGCACATCAGAGATTCAGGCTGAGCCATAACTGACGCCGTGTCGGGTAGATACGAGGCGCAGTGCCGCAGCGTAAGTCATTTCTGGTCATGGGAATGTTACACTAGGGTTCAAGTGACGCGCAGCTGAACGCCGCCGGAATGGGTTAAGGTTACTAATGTCGAAGGTGTCTTCGAAGCAGTCGCATTTATGTGGAGTGCGGCGGTTCGGAGCTCCTTCGCGTTTTTCCTAAAACCTAATCCCGGAGCCCGTCTGTAATGTCCTTCAAACCCATCCTCAAACCGCTCGTCGGCTGCCTGCCGCTGGGCCTTATGCTCTCTTCGGCCAGCTTGGCCCAAACCGCGCTGGTCGACTTCGTCAGCGCCGATGCCGCGTCCGGCAATGTGTCGGTGGTGAGCCCCAGCGTGGGCAGTGATTTTACCGGCGCGGTGGCGGTCGAAACGGTCGCGCTCATTGACTATGCGACCGGCGCCACGACCGGCTGGACGCTCTCCATCACCCCGGAGGGCATGGAGTATCGCACCGGCTCGAGCAGCAAGGCGGCGGGCGAGGCGGTGACCGGTGGTGACGCGCTGGATACCTTTGACGCGGCGTATGGCGCGACCGGCGCCGAGCGGTGGGATGGCGTGATGCGGGCCGACGAGAATTACGGCGGCACGCCCAGCGTGACCTTTTTGTTCACCGGGCTGACTGCGAGTGCGACCTACGACCTCGCTTTCCTGCACAACTACCGCACTGGCACCTCGAGCGACAAGTATGCCACCGCCACGCTGACCAACCCGGACGGCACATTTGACGGTGCGAGCGTGAGTGCGCCGACGCGTTACAACGACGCGGGGGCGATGCTGGCTTTTGACGACGTCACGGCCGGCGTGGACGGCACCCTGAGTGTGACGGTCATGGCGTTCGATCCGGGCGTGAATCCCGACTTCTACCTGCAGGGCCTGAGTCTCACCGAGAACCTTTCAGCCGTGCCGGAACCGGCGGAGACGGCCGCGCTCATCGGACTCGTCGGCCTCGGGTTTGGGTTCTGGCGTCGGCGTCGCGCGACCCTCGCCGGCGGGTCCGCCGCGTAGATCGCATTGCCTCATTTAAGCCGGGCGCTCGGCTCAGTCCAACGGGAAGGGCGCCCAGGCTTCGTCGTCCTCGACCAGCGCCTTGATGGGCGGCGTATTCAGAATCTCGATCGGGAAATCCTCGGTGCGGAAGTTGAGGCGGTGGAGGTTGCTGCCGGGATACTTCAGCGCTTCGCGCACGGCTTCGGCGACGGCCTCGGGCGTGCTGAAGAACATGAGCCAGTAGGCGTCGACGGTGCGCCATCCCTCCCCGTCCAGAGCGTCGTTGAGTTGCTTTTGTTCGGCGACCAAGAGGTCGCGAAATACGGTCGCGCGCTCCTTGTTGCCGAGCAGGCAGTGGGCGCTGAAAAGGGAATTGAGCAGGCCGCGCTCCTCGGGGTTGGCGGCGAATCGTGCCTCGGCGTCCTCGACCCAGGGCCGCACCAATTCGCGGGCCTCATCGAGGCGGTCGGCCGAGAAGAGGGTGAAGGCTTTGGAGATCACCACATCGTTGTGCGTCGCGCCGGCGGGCGGATCGTCCAACATCGCGAGAGCCTCATCAAATTTGCCGACGGAGGTCAGGGCATTGACCCGGGCATACCAGAGCGGCTGCGGCACATCGCTGCGGATGGCGTCGAACTGCTCCAGAGCGTCCATCACCGGCTGCATGGATTCCTGTTTCAGCGACTGCAAGCGGGCGAGGTAGATCGTCTCGGTGAGGCTGGCGGGGATGACCTCGAGCACCCGCTGGTTGAGCTCAATGGCGCGGTCGTAGTGGCGCAGTTTTTCGTAGGTGCCGACGAGTCCGCGGAGCACGCTCACGTTGCGGGGATCGAGCTCGAGCGCCCTTTCGTGGAGGGCCACGGACTCGGCCCACTTACCCTCGCGGCGCCGGATGAAACCCATGGAAGCGAGGGCGTCGACGTGCTGTGGTGCGACGTCGAGCACCTGCTGGTAGTAGTCGGCGGCTTTGGCGTAGTCGCGGAAGCCGTAGTAGTGGTAGCTGCCGGCGTCGATTTTGACGGTGAGGTCGTCGGGATCGAGGGCGAGGGCCTTCTCGATGGCCTTGCGAGCGAGTTCGAGCCGCTCGGGCGAGGTGTCGAAATGCCAGAAATGGTTTTGGGCGTGGTTGACCGCGAGCAGCGACCAAGCCTGGGCAAAGCTGGGGTCGATGGAGACGGCCTGCTGGAGCAGGAGGATGCTGTCTTTCACGCGATCGGCATTGTTGCCGTTGCGTTCGGCGAGTTCGCGTTCGCGGAGGAAGAGCTCGTAGGCGGCGGGGTTGTCGGTCGGCGCGTGCGCGAGGGCGGCCTCCTGCTGGTCGGTGAGGGCGACGCGCAGAGCGTTGGCGATGGCCTTGGCGAGCTCGCCCTGGATGGCAAAAATGTCTTCGAGGCGGCGGTCGTAGGTTTGCGCCCAGATGTGTTCGTCGTTGGTGGCGTCGATGAGCTGGGCGGTCACGCGCACGTGGTCGCCGGCGCGGCGCACGCTGCCTTCGAGCAGGGTGCCGACGCGCAGCTCTTGGGCGATCTGACGCACGGGCTTCTCGGTGTTGCGGTATTGCATGACCGAAGTGCGAGAGACGACGCGGAGCTCTCCGATGAAGGCGAGGTTGGTGAGCAGGTCTTCGTGGATGCCGTCGGCGAAGAACGAATTCGCCGAGGCGTCGTCGCTCATGTTGGTGAAAGGCAACACCGCGATGCTGCGGCGGTCGATGGCCGGCGTGGTGGACTCGAGTTCCGCCGCGTCGGCGGTGGCGGTGCTGAGCGCCGGGGCGACATCGGCCGGGGGGGAAATCGTGGGAGGGGTGCTGTCGCCACGATCGGAGAAGATAGCCACGGAGGCGACCGCGACGATCGCGACGCAGACAATCAGCACCCAAGCGGGGAACGGGGCCTTGGCGGGCGCCGGAGAGGTTGGCGGAGTGCTGTTGGTCGCGTAGGACTGCGGAGCGTGGGTGCCGCTGCTCGTGTTGGCGGGCGGCGCGCCGCTGGCGAGGCTGCGCACCTGTTCCACAAAAGCAGGGGTGGGCGTGCCGCCGGGGAGGCGAGTCCACTGGGCGCGGGTGAAGGACTCCGGCACCGTTGCTTCGTATTCCGGGGTGTCGTCGATGACGACCGGCACGATGAAGGCTTTGCCCGGGGCCATGAGGTGGGAACGGTCGTCGGCCAGTTTCCATTCGAGGCGGAAGTAGGCCTCGTCGCGGGCCTCGGTGGTGCGGGAAATGATGGGAATGAAGAGGCCGCAGGCTTTGATGTTGTTGCGGATCTTATTGTCCCATTGGTCGCCGCCGCGCAGCTCGTTTTGATCAAACCACACCTCGAGCCCGAAGGCACGCAAGGCCTCGGCAATGGCGCGGACGGACTCGGCGTCTTCGTGCGCGTAGCTCAGAAAGATGGGTCGGGTGGAAGGCATGGGCGGGTGCTGGGGCAACCGGTGCAGCACAGGGAAGTCGGTTCGCCGGGCAAAGGTCAAGGCGTCGAGCAGGAAGTGGACCGTCGGCGAAGGGGTTGCCGCTGAATGCGCGGGTCCGGTCTTTGGCGGGTGATTGGCGGGTCGCTGTCGTGGACGCGGCGGGACGCTTACGCTAGACTGGCGGCGTGATGAACAGCAGCAAAACCGACCGCGGGGCGGCGCTTGGCGCCCGGATCAAACTGCAGCGCACGAAGCTGGCCTGGACGCAGGAGCTCCTGGCGGAGCGCGCCGGGCTGAGCGTGCGCACGGTGCAGCGCGTGGAGGGTGGCGAGGAGCCCTCGGCGGAAACGCTGCGGGCCTTGGCGACGGCCATGGGCGTTACGGTGACGGCGCTGCGGCCGGAAGACGTGCGGCGCGACTTTGGTGCGCCGGCGGCGAAGACGGTGAAAGTGGTCACCGTGGTGGTGTTGGTTCTCCTCATCCTCGGCATGGTCTTCAGCGGATTCCTCGGCGGATGGCTGACCTTTGTGCTCATGGGCACGATCGCTCTGGCCGCGGCGTTCAGCGTTAGCGGCTACAGTGTGCGCGACGAAGAGATCGTGGTGCATCGGCTGGGGTGGGCGACGCGTTTTCCCTTGGCCGACCTCACTGAGGTAAGTGTGAATCCTCACGCGATGATGGGCTCGATTCGCTTGTGGGGGAATGGGGGCTTCTTCGGCTACATCGGCTCGTTTCGCAACGAAGTGCTGGGACGTTACCGGGCGCTGCTCACCAATCCGGCCAACGGGGTGGTGTTACGATTTGGCGAAGGTCGGCCGGTGTTGGTTTCGCCGGATGCGCCAGAGGTGTTTCGTGAGTCGGTCGAGGCGGCTTTGGCGCGGCGCGCGCAGGGGGACATGCCGACGAAAGCGGAGGCCCCGCGCTAAGCCGGGGCGGAGCAATCGGCGAACGAGTCGCCGACCAACCGGCGATTCGCTCAGCCGCCGAAGCCACCCAGGCCCTGCATCATGGCTCCCATGTCGAAGGGCTTGTAGCCGGCGGGCGGCGCAAAGGCTGAGTCGGGGATCGACATCGGTTTCACTGCGGTCACTTCCCAGCGCATGCGCTCCTTGCCGCGCTTGGTGAGGGCGACGAGGCGCATGGGGAAGAAGTTACCTTTGATGGCGGATTCCCAGCCCGTCTTCACGGCGCCACCCCCCTGCATGGGGTTTCCCTTGGGCATGGCCATGAACTGGCCGAGCTGGTCGGTGGCCCAAATCTCCACCGGACCCTGATCTTCCTCGTAGATGTATTTGGTGCAGGTGTAGCCGAGGATTTCGGTCGTCTCGCCGGTGTTCTTCAGCTCCCCAGCCGAGGCCGCGCGATCCGTCGCCTCGTCCATGGTGACGTCGAAAGGGATCTCCATGTAGGCCTTCATCGGCGGGATGAGGGTCATGATTTTGCCGGCCTCGAAGTCGACCAGCGCGGCGGTTTCGCCCATGCCCGGCACCGGCATGGCGATGCGCATATGGCCGGCCTTGGTTTGGTAGCTGACGTTGAAGGTCTGGCGTCCCTCGGTCATCGCCATGTCGATCTGCCCCTCGAAGGCGGCGGCGGAAACAGCGGCGGGGGTCAGGCAGGCGAGGCAGCAGGTGGCGACGGCGAAAGCGGTTCGGGAAAATTGCATCCCGTTTGCCCTAGCGGCGGCGCGCCGACCCGGCAAGAGCGTCGCGTGACGACTTCGCATCTTTGCGTAGGTGGCGTGGAGGTGGGTTTGATTTGGGGCGACAGAACCGACAGCGGATCAAACCGGTGGGCCTTGCGCCTTGCCTTCGGCGCGGACGGCTGGCACCCGTTTTCGGCCTCCCAATCGCCTGTGTCCGACCACTCCGCCAGCTCCCTGCCTCTTTTCCACATGGTCGGTTTCACCGGCCACCGCTTCGTTGTTGATGATGCGATGATCGCCATGGCGATCGGCCGAGAGCTGGAGGCGCTCAACGAACTCAGTGCCGGTGATTGGAATGCCATCTCCTCGGCGGCGGAGGGCACCGATCAGATGTTTGCCCGTGAAGCGATGGAGCGCGGCATGGCGTGGTCGGCGGTGCTGCCGCTCGATCCGGCCGAGTTTAAACGGGACTTCAGCGAGGAGAAATGGGCGGAGGTTGAGACCCTGCTGCAGCAGGCGCAGGGCACGCGCGTGATCGAATCCAACGGCACCCGCGAGGAAGCCTACATGGATTGCGGGCTGGAGACGGTGAACGCGTGCGACGTGCTCATCGCGGTGTGGGATGGCCAGGAAGCGCGCGGCTTGGGCGGCACGGCCGATGTGGTGAGTTATGCGGCGGAGCTCAAGACGCCGACCATCATCATCGACGCCCGCAGCGGTGAGTCACGCCGGGTGCACTTTGACCAGTTTCGCCACAGCGATGCTGAGCTGGATTTCCTCAACGCGCAGGCGCCGGTCGATACCGCACCGTCGGACGAACAGGTCGCGGCCGGCGTGCCGGACGCATTGTTGCGTTTTCAGGCCAAGACCGATGCGGCGGCCACGGCCAACGCGCCGCATTTTCGCCGCCTGATTGTATCGACGGTCTTGTTACACGTGATCGCGACCATCGTGGCGGCAGCGGCGCTGGCGTTTCACCTGCACTGGATCGTGCTGCCGTGGATCAAGCTGCTCTGTCTGGTGGGCGCGCTGGGCGTGGCGCGGGTGATTCACCACTACCGCGCGCAACACAACTGGGTCCGTTGTCGCCTCGCGGCGGAGATCGCGCGGGCGGCCATTGCCACCTGGCATTTGCCGCGACGCACGCCGCTGTTCGCCGAGCTCGATTTGCCGTCGGTGCGGCAGCTGTTGCGCTCGCTGCACATTCTCAACCGGCGGGCCAATGCGGGAGAGACGCCCGACCTGAAGGCCTTTCGCGAGCGTTACGGTCGGCAACGAATCGACGACCAACTGGCTTACTACCGGCGGCAGCTGAGCAAGGCGCAACCGCTGCTCAAGCGCCTGCGCCTGGGGTTCAGCGTGAGCACCATCGTCGCGATCGTCGCGACCGCGATTTATGCGGTGCACCACACCCTGCACCTCGCGCCTTTGCCCGGCATGGCGGAGGAGCTCGTGTTTTATTTTCTGCCCATCGTGCTGCCGGTGATTGCGGCGGCGTTTATGGCCTTTGTGTCGATCAACGATCTGCACCGCCGGGTGGCGCGTTATCATGAAATGATCCACACTCTGGAAGCGGCCCGCCGCCGCCTGGCGTATTCACAAACCTGGCACAGCGTGGAGCAGGTGGTGCGGCAGACCGAGCGCACCCTGCTGCAGGAAGTCCTCGAGTGGCACACCCTGATGAGCCACCTTGAGTCGCATTAAACAGGCGCGGCACTGTAGCCGCGCGCCATTGCTTCCGCTGTAACAATCGGGTCAGCGATCCCGGCCACAGCTTTCCCCCTTATTCGGTGAAGAGGCGGTCGATGATGGCCGGATCCTTGAGCTGATTCTGATGCTGGCGGATGAGGGCTTGGAACTCGGGGGTGTCGTGCAGTGCGTCGAAGGAGACGTTGGCGAGGATGGAGCCGGTGGATTCGGCGGAAGGCGCGGAGAGGAGTTGGTTGATGGTGGCGCAGGCTTCGGTGACGGCGCCGGCTTCGGTATAAGCGAGGGCGATGAGGTATTCGGTTTGCAGGTAGTTTTGCAGGTTGCGCCCGGGGTCAGTGGAGGCCCGGGCGGCCGCGATGGAGGTGTGCATCTCGTCCACTTGGCCGAGTCCGGCGTGCATGAAGGCGGAGGAGCTGTGCACGATGCCGGGCACGCGTTGCAGCATCATCTCAGCTTCTGGTCCGGTGGTGAAGCGGTTGAGGACGCTGCGAAAAAAGGAGTGCGCCAGGGATTGGTTGCCGGTGCGGGCAAGGGCGAGTCCGCGAAAGAGGGCCATCTCGATCGGGTTGGGGGCGTAGGGGTCGCGGCCTGGTTCGACCGCAGCCAACTGCTCAAGCACGCCGGTGTAGTCGCCGACGGCGAGTCGGTATCGGCAACGCATGCCGGCGGTGGCGAAGGGTTCGTCGTCGAGGCGGGCGACGAAGGGGCGCAAGGACTCGCGGTCGCCGCTCCAGCGCGCCTCCATGTCGGTGACGAGGTGATCAAGGGTCAGGGCGTTGCGGCCGTCATCGGCCGCGGTGAGTCGCGGGGTGTGTGCGCGCAAAAAGGTCAGGGCTTCATCGAATCGGCGGGTGGCGATGAAGGGTTCGGTCCAGTAGCTGAGTTGATCAATCGTGGGATCGTGTGGTGCCCGTTCGAGCACGCGCAGGGCGGCCACGGGTTGGCCGGTTTGGTGGAGGGCGCTGGCCAATTGATAGTAGGGCCAGTTGTTCGCGTAGGGGGCCTCGGCGTCGGCGAGGTGGGCCGCGTTTTGCAGGTAGGGCAGGGCGAGGCTCGGCTGGCCCTCGGTGGTCAGGTAGTAGTTGCCGAGGTTGCGTTGGGCGGCGACGTCGTCGGGGTTGTTGGCGGCGGCGCGACGCAGGGTGAGCAAGGTGGTTTGCCGCCAGTTTTCGTCGAGAAAGTTGGCCCGACCGATGAAGGGGGCGTGGCCGAGAAAGGAGCCGTGGTCGGTGAGAGCCTGGGGGTGGTCGGGGGCGATGGCCAGGGTGTCGCGGGTCAAGGCCATCAGACGCTCGTAAAGCGACAAATCGGGGGGATCTCCGTCGTCGCCCCAGAAGCGAACGCGGAGGGTGTCGCTTTCGGCGGAGAGCTTGGTCACGACGTGGTCGAGTCGTTCCTGGCTGGCGGCGGACGGCGGGCGTTCTTCGCGCAGCTCGCGAAAGATCCGGATGGCCATATCCTAGGCGAGTTCCTTGCGCTCGAGGGCGGCGGAGTCTGTGGCACTGGCGGAAACGCTGAAGGTCTCCGCGGCGACGTGACGGTTGGTGGCGGCTTCGATGATGCGCAGGGTGATGCGGCGGTCGGTGCCGTCGACTTGCAGGCTGGTTTCCACGACGAAATCGGCGGCGGGCCCGGCGGTCGTGGCGGCGGTGGTGGGTTGGGCGACGATTTCGAAGGCACTCATCCGGCTGAGCTCGGTGAGTATTTCCTCCTGCAGGCCCTCGGCGAAAGCGGTGCTCTCGGGTGAGCGAACGATCACCTGAGTGGGCGGGACGGCGAGGGTGCCGATGAAGTAGGGACGTTCATCGGAAAGGGGCGGAGTCTCCGCGGGCGTGACGACGGATGACGACGGCGCGGGGTCGCGTTGTTGGAGGAGCGGCAGTCTCACGGCGTAGTAGAGGCCGGTGCCGACGCCGAAAATGACCATGCAGGCGATCAACCAGGTGGGCATTCCTCCCGGTTTGCCGTTCCGAAAGCGGGCGGTGCCGGCAGGGCTCGTGGATGGTGTCGGGTCCGGCGCGGAGTTTCCTGCCAACAGGGTGGTGAGACGCTCGACAAACGCGGGGGAGGTTTCGCCGGCGGGTAGGTGGGTCCACTGGCGCTCGCGGAAACGATCCGGCACCCGAGCCGTGGACTCGTTGGTGTCGTCGATGACGATGGGGAAAAGGAACGGCAGAGCGTCATCCATGTCGGCCATGCGGTCGACGGCCATGCGCCACTCCCGGCGGAAGTATCCCTCAAGGCGGGCTTCGGTGTGCGCGGAGATGACGGGGAGGAACAGCGCGCACTCGCGGATCTGTTGTTTGATTTTGCGATCCCAGGCGTCGCCGCCGACGAGTTCTGCTTCGTCAAACCAGACTTCGATCTTGGCTGCACGCAGGGTGGCGACGATGCGCCGGGCAGCGACCGCATCCTGAGAGGCGTAAGAAAGAAAAACCGCTGAGTTAGGGGAGGGCACCGAAGGGAGAGGGAGTGGGGACGCGTTGAGGCTGAAAGCTGAAGCGGTTGAAGCAAGCCCGCGAAGGGCGTGTCCGGGACAGCCGAGGGGACCGCGTTTCGCGCAGAGGCGTGATGACGCGCGGGCTGTCGGTGCGCACTGGATCGGAGACCACGTTGAATCGCACGTCGGCGCGGACGGAGCGCGTTCGCGAACCTGAGCGATCGCGACCCCCCATGCGGTTTGAGCGTTCTTAGTTCTAAGTGCGACAGGACGCTTCGGGGGAGGGCGCCAAACGGTGCTGCGCTGCGGTCGGCGTGGCGCAGTGAAAAACTCAGGCGCGGGCTTCGTTCCGGTGGGCCATGAAGTGGTTCGCCCCGTAGCCGGCGCGCTCGGGGCGGGAGAGCATGGCGTTGGCTTCGTCGTCGTCGATGAAGCGTTCGGCGGTGGCGTCCCAACGCAGCGGGCGGGCGAGTTTCATCGCGATCCAACTGAGGATGCAGGCGGCGTTGCTGCGATGGCCGATGGCGGCGGTGGCGAGCGGGGCCTCGCGGGATTTTACGGACTCGAGCCAGTTGATGTGATGCGACGCGATCGAGGGCACGGGCTCCGGCAGCGTGCTCAGATCGAGCAGGGCCTTATCGCTCGCATCGAGGACGTTGAGGCGGCGCGGTTCCTCTTCGGTGCCCGCGCCGGTGGTGGCTTCCTGACGCCAGCGCGAGACCCAGATCCAGCCCTCGTCGCCGATCCAGCGGACGCCGTTGGGCAGTTGGTCGGAGACGGTCATCTGGATGTCGCCCGGGTAAGTGAGCTGCACCTCGTAGGCGTTGTGGACATTCCAGATGCGGTTGGTCGGGAAGGTGGCCCAACCGTGCAGGCCGGTGGGACCGGAGAGGTCGAGGTCCATGCCCCAGTGGGCGATGTCGAAGTGGTGCGAGCCCCAGCCCGTGATCATGCCGAGGGTGAAGGCTTCGTTGCGCAACCAACCCGGGCGATCGTAGCCGTCCTGCGGATGAACGCGTTGCTCGGTGTAGTAGGCCATCGGGGCGGGGCCGAGCCAGCGGTCGTAGTCGAGGCCGGCCGGGATGGGCATGGGCGGCTCGTCGAAATCGGTGGGGTCGATGGGCAGGCCGATCTCCACGGCGCGGATCTTGCCGATGCGACCGGCGCGCACGAGCGCGACGCCTTCGCGGAATTGTTTCCAGGAACGTTGTTGGCTGCCGACCTGGAGAATGCGGCCGGTCACGCGCTCGGCCTCGCGCACGAGGATGCCTTCGGCGTGGGTGAGCGTGATCGGTTTTTGCACGTAGACGTCCTTGCCGGCGTAGAGGGCGGCGAGGACGAGCTCGGCGTGCCAATGTTCGGGCGTGGAGATGACGACGGCATCGATGTCGGTGCGGGCGAGGATCTCGTCGTGGTGGTCGTGGACGGAGACCTCGGGGGCGGGGCCGGCGATGCGTTGCTCGGTGCGGATCTCGTCGACGAGGGTCTGGCCGGCGAGGGCGCGTTGGCGGTCGACGTCGCAGACGGCGACGATGTCGGCGAGGTTGGAGCCGATGACATTCACCATGTCGTGGCCGCGGGCGATGCGGCCGGCGCCGATCTGGCCGATGCGCAGTCGGTTGGAGGGCGCGGTGGCACCAAAGAGTCGCGCCGGCAGAATGAGCGGCGCGGCGGCGAGGGCGGCGGAGCCGAGAAAACGGCGACGGCTGAAGGACGGGGTGAGGGGCGCGGAGGACATGGGGTAGAGGGGTTGGGGTGAGGGGCGCCGAGTGAAGGCGGGGCTACTTCACATCGCTGTTGCTCACGAAAGCGATCTTGCGGGAGTCGGGCGACCAAGAAGGCACGTTGATGGTGCCTTGGCCGCCGTAAACGTAGGCGATGACTTTGGGCGGGGCGCTGCCGTCGACCGGCATGAGGCGCAGCATGGTGTGTTTGTAGTAGGGGTGGTCACCGGCTGCGACGACGGCAGGGTCGTAGGAGATCATGGTCATCCATTTGCCGTCGGGCGAGAGGTGTGGGAACCAGTTTTGCCAGCCGTCCTCGAAGACCTGTTGTTGCTCCGAGCCGTCGGGGCGCATTTTCCAAATCTGCATGAGGCCGGTGCGGGTGGAGTTGAAGTAGATCCACTCGCCGTCGGGGCTGAACTCGGAGCCATCATCGAGGGTGGGCACGTCGGTGACCTGCTCCTCCTGCTTGGTCTCGACGTTGACCTTCCAGATGTCCCACTGGCCGTTGCGCTCGGCAGTGTAGACGATCCATTTTTTATCGAGCGACCAGCCGTGGAGGAAGGAGTGGCCCCAGGCGGGATCGGTGATCTGCTCGGGGGCGTCGGAGCCGGTGACGGGCAGGGTGTAGACGGTGGACTTGTGGTCGCCGGCGAAGCTGGAGATGGCGAGCATGGTGCCGTCGTGGGAGAGCACGTGGTCGTTGTTGTTGTCGACGATCGCGCCGGTATTCAGGGTTTCGATACGGCGGGTGGCGAGGTCGAAGGTGCGCAGCTTGCCGCGGTCGGGGCTGTTGCCGGAGACGTTGACGATGAGCTTGAGGCCGTCGGTCGTCCAATTGGGGGCCTCGAAGGCTTCGGCGCTCTCGAAGATCTGGGTGCGTTCGCCGGTGTGGACATCGAGGATCTCGAGGCGCGAGCCGATGTAGTCGCGGTAGGGGTGGAAATCGAGCGGGGCGGGTTTGATTAGGCGCACGTCGGAGAAGACGGCCTGCTCGACGACCTCGGGATTGTGGGCGCAGAGGAAGAGGCCGGCGTAGGCGACATTGTCGACGGCGACATCGGCGGTGGAGATGGCCTGAAGCGGCTCGCCGAAGTGGGCGGCGGAGAAGATGAACGTATTGCCGCGGCGTTCGAGTTGGATGACGTCGGGGTAGGCCTCGAACTCGGGGAAAGCCTCGTGGATGATCTGGTTGGTCTCGCCGTTTTTGGCGGCGCGGAATTGGAGCGAAGTGAGACCGGAGCCGTGCACGGTGCCGTCGACGTAAACGGAGCCGGCATCGAGATCGGAGCGCACCATCCAGCCGAGTTTACGATGCGGGTCGACGCCCTCGCCGAGGAATTTGACGCGGGCGCGCAGGATGAAGTCGCCCTCGATCTGGTTCCACGCGAAGTGGAACTCATCGCGCTCGCCCCAGAGGTTGGTGCCGGCGGCGGCCAGGTGGTAGGTCTGCGTGATCGGGTCGTAGCGGGTGCTACCGGGAATGGCGGGGTCACCCACGTCGCCGGTGTGGGCGAAGTCACCGACGGCCGGACCGTGAGCGCGTTGATTGATGGCGGAAGGCGAGCCGGCGAAGAGGGCGCTGGAGGAGAGGAAGGCGCACATGAGCAGGGAGCGGGGGCGAAGCAGGGAAGCGTTCATGGGGAGGGGTGGCAACGAAAGCCGCGAGCGACGAAGCGGGGTGGGTCGGGGCCGCTCGCGAGAAGGTCGTCAATCCAGCGCGAAAGACTCGCGCCCGCGACCGCGCCCCCGTTGGACGTTAAGTGCCAAGGGGGATGGCGGAAGTTACTCCTGCCAGGACTCGAGCGCCGTTGAGAGGTCGGCGGCGGTCCAGGGGTGTTTGCGGAGTTGGAGGCGGTAGCGCAGGGGCCAGACTTGGCCGGGCTCGAGTTGCAGGGGCTTCGGCACGAGCACGGCCGAGCACCAGAAGCGGCTGGGTTGGCTGTTGATGCAATACCACGGGTCGTCGCCGTCGCCGGGCATGTTGTCCGTGGCGGTGAGCACGGCGAGGCTGCCGCTGTCGGGTTTTTGTGGATACACGGTCACGCCGAGGGCGCCGGTGCGGGGGCGCATGCGGTTGTCGACCCAGTCGGTCATGGGGCCGTGGGTGTTGACCATGGCGACCGGATCGGGGCCGTGGCCGAGGCGCATGCTCAGGCCGGCGTAACCACCCCAGACGACGCCGTCGGGTTCGTGGGGCAGGGGCGTGCGGTCGAGGTAAGCGCCGGCGCGGCCGGCGGTGAAGGTGCTGTTCCAGTCGATGGTGTAGGAGCCGTCGGCGGCGACAGGCGAGACGACGAGCAGGCGCGTTTCGCTGAGGTCGACGCGGCCGGTGGGGTGCGCGTAGTCGAGTTGCAGGGTGATCTCCGCGCCGCCGTCGGGGAAGGTGCGGATGTGGGGCGTGCCCCAGGTGGTTTTGCCTTCGGAGCGGCCGGTTTCACGCGACTGTTCCCAGTAGTTGGCGTGGTTGATGTATTTCCACGAGAACCAGAGACCGTAGTGCCAAACGTGGTCCTCGGGTTTGAGCTTGGTAAGCGAGGGGCCGCCGGGCACGCGCAGCGGGTGGAAGTAGGGTTTGCCGTCGTCTGGCGAGAAGGAGAATTGCCAGAGCAGGTCACCGTCCTGTTCCCAGCCGATCGAGTGATCGGTGCGCACAAAGTCGGCGCGGGCGGTGACGGAGGTGAGGCAGGTGAGGAGGGCGAGAACGGCGACGAGGGGTAGGGGGCGTTTCACGCCAAAGTTTCAACCACGGATTGCGGTGGTTGAACACGGAGAACTACGGACCCGTTAAACGGAGTTTTTTAAACCACGGATGGACACGGATGGGCTCCACTACCGTTTCGCCTCCGATCCACTGACCCGTCTTTGATGGTTTCAGTGCGTAGCCGGTAGGCGAAGCTATCCGTGTCCATCCGTGGTTAAACAAAACAGTCCTAAAACCCGATGCTGACGCCGCCGTCGACGGGGAGGATGGTGCCGGTGACGAAGTGGGCGGCGGGGGAGGCGAGGTAGACGGCCGCCCAGCCGACGTCCTGCGGGGTGCCGAGTTCGCCGGTGGGGGTTCGGTTGAGGATCTTGTTGAGGCGCTCGGGATCGCCGGCGAAGGCCTGACGCGACATGTCGGTGTCGATCCAACCCGGGGCGATGGCGTTGACGCGCAGGCCGTGCGGCGAGAATTCGGTGGCGAGTCCTTTGACCATGCCGACGTAGGCCGACTTGGCCGCCGTGTAGGCGATGACCTTGGGGATGCCGAAGAGTGAGGCCATCGACGCGGTGAAGAGGATGCTGCCGTGTTTGCGCTCCATCATGCCGGGGGCGAACTCAACCGTGAGCGCGTGCGAACCGAGCACGTGGGTATCGAGCACGCGTTGGAATTCGGCGGTGGTCGTTTCTACGGCGGGTTTCTTGATGTGAATGCCGGCGTTGTTGACCAGCGAGGTGACCGGGCCGACGAGGGCTTCGGTCTTCTCGCGCAGGATGTGGGCACCCTCCAAATTGGTGATGTCGTGCACGACGTATTGGGCGCGCTCGCCGAGGCGGGCGACCTCCTCCTGGAGGATGTTTTCGCGGCGGCCGGCGAGCACGATGGTCGCGCCGGCGGCATGCATGCACTCGGCGATGGCGCGGCCGATGCCGGTGCCGCCACCGGTGATGAGGGCGGTCTCACCGGCGAGGGAGAAAATCGCGGGGAAAGGAGTAGCGAGGGGGCTCATGGTCTTCCGTGGGTTGAGGGAGGGAGGAGGACCAATAAAAGAAATTTCATCCGGGTTGAACAATGGGGTGATGTTCAACTGTTGAGTCCGTCGCCGGAGGGGGATCGGCGGTTGCGTGGTTGTCGGGCGTAAAGCCCGACCCACAGGTGGGTTATGATAGTTTTAAGGTGGGTCGGGCTTTACGCCCGACATCGCCTTTTGCGGTGTGGCACCGGGGTCAACGACTCCGGCTACAGTTTTGGTGGCCGTTTTTGGTTATAGCCGGCCGCGGTGAGGCCGGGTGTCAGCGCGCTCAGTGCGTTGCGTTCCAGACGTCGACCTGGGCGCGGATGGCGCGGGTGTGGTCGGGCGTGGAGCCGCAGCAGGAACCGATGATGCTGGCACCGGCTTCGAGGGCGTCGGGCACTTTGGCGGCGGTTTCCTCGGGCGGCTGCTTGTAGACGGCCTTCATGTTCTCGAGGACGGGCAGACCGGCGTTGGGCTGGATCATGACGGGCAGGTCGACGGTGTCCTGGTAGATCTCGGCGACGGAGGCCGCGCCGGGCATGTCCATGCCGGTGCCGCAGTTGAGGGCGATGATGTCGGCGCCGTTTTCTTCACAGAACTCGGCGGCGTCTTCGGGGCCGAAGCCCATCATCGTTTTGTAGAAGGTCTTGTCGGCCGAGAGGTCGTAAGCGAAGGAGCAGATGATGCAGGGGGCACCGGCGGCTTTGGCGCCTGCGAGGCCGGCTTGGATCTCTTCCTTGCCGGTTTGGGTTTCGAGAATGATGGCGTCCACGCCGGCATCGACGAGCGCTTTGGCCTGCTCGGTGATGACCTCCACGGCAGTGTCGAACGGCAGGTCACCGTAGGGCTCGAGGATGGCGCCGAGCGGTCCGATGTCGCCGAGCACAAAACCCTCTTTGTCACCAAAGGCTTCGCGGGCGATGCGCACGGCGGCTTGGTTGATGGCGACAACGTCGTCGGCCACGCCGTGGCGTTGGAGCATGAGGCGGGAGCCGCCGAAGGTATTGGTGATGATGCAGTCGGCCCCGGCGTCGACGTAGCGTTTCTGGATCTCAAGCACGCGCTCGGGGTGGGTGAGATTCCAGGCTTCGCCGGAGGCACCTTGTTCGAGGCCGGCGAGCATGAGCTGGGTGCCCATGCCGCCGTCGCAGACGAGGCGGCGGGTGGCGAGGGCGGCGAGGAGGCGGGAGGGGGAAGAGGCCATGGAGCTGTCATTTGGCGGGAGCGCGGGCCGACTCGCAAGCCGAAGCGAAGGTGTTAGACAGGGCGCGGTGGGCGACGCAGGCTGCGGCGACATGGCATTTATCGGCAAACGCAACCGGGTGCGCCTCGTGCGCGAAGCTCCCCAGGGTTTTTATGTGGACGGCGAAGCGTTGGGCGAAGTGCTGCTGCCGACGCGCTGGCGCACGCCGGACATGCGGCTGGGCGACGAGGTGGAGGTGTTTGTGTATCGAGATTCTGATGACAGGCTGGTGGCGACGACGGCGGAGCCACTGGCGGTGGCGGGCGAGTTTGCCTACCTGCGCGTGGTGGCGGTGGATGGGCGCATCGGTGCGTTTCTCGACTGGGGACTTGAAAAGGATTTGCTGTTGCCGCGAAGGGAGTGGCCTTCGGCGGGGCGGGAGCCGCGGGTGGGAGACTGGTTGATCGTGCGGGTGCACGTGGACCATCGGTCGCATCGGGTGGTGGCGAGTGCGCGGATCGGGCGGCACCTGAGTCTGGACGCGCCGGATTATGCGGACGGGCAGGTGGTGGATGCCATGGTCGAGGCCGAGACCGAGCTGGGTTATCGGGTCATCATCAACCACGAGCATCGCGGGCTGCTGTATCACAGCGATTTCACTGAGCCGTTGGCTGTGGGGCAGACGTTGGAGGTGTATGTGCGGCAGGTGCGGGAGGATGGTAAGGTTGACCTCACCCCGCATGCGTCCGGTTACGGGCGGATCCGGCGCGTGAAGGCCGAACTGGTGGATCGGCTGGCGGAGGCGGGTGGGTGGCTGCCGTTTCATGATGGCAGTGCGCCGGAGGCGATCCGGACGGAATTTGGCGTGAGCAAGAAGGCGTTTAAACAGGCGGTGGGAGCGCTGTTGCGCGAGGGGCGGATCACGCTGGAGCCAGGCGGAATTCGGCGGGTGCGAAGCGACGAGTGAGGCTGCGACGTCTGTGACGAATCGGCGTCGGGGCGGCGACGTGAAAACCGTTTTGCCGAATGGTGGTCCAGATAGGCATGAGTTCCGCCAGTCGATCCACCGACCTGCAGGATCTGCTGCAGCAGATCGAGGAGTCCGCCATGGACGAGGAGAAGGTTGCGTTTGCCGACCTACTCGAGGCGGTCGGGCTGCGCTCCTATGGACCGATGCTATTGTTGCTGGGATTGCTGGCGGTGTCGCCGATCAGCGGAATTCCCGGGGTGCCGTCGATCATTGGCACCATCGTGGCGCTGGTGTCGGTGCAATTGCTGATCGGGCGGGACCACTTCTGGCTGCCGCAATGGATCACGCGTCGCACGATTGAGCGGAAGAAGCTCAAACGGGGCATCCAGTGGCTGCACAAACCGGCGCGCGTGGTCGATCGTATGGTGCGGCCGCGCTGGGTGAAGCTCACGCGCGGGCTGGCGACTTATGGCATTGCGGTGTTGTGCGTGTTGATCGCGCTCACGATGCCGCCGCTGGAGCTGCTGCCGTTTGTGGCGAGCACGGCGGGCATGGCGCTGGCGACCTTCGGACTGGCGCTGGTGGGTCGTGATGGGTTGCTCGCGCTCATCGCGACGGCCTTTACGGGGGTGATCGGCTGGTTGGTGGTGACGCAGCTGTTGGCGTGAGGTTGCGCGCGGAAAAGTGCCGGGTGGGGTAGCGTGAGGCGACGTTATGTTTTAAAATATGAGCATGAATGCAAACACCCCTGCCGACCGCCTGATCAAACGCTCCACCACCAAGCCGTTCGCCGAAGTTTGCGCGGGCGTGGAGGACGCCTGCAAAGCGAACAAGTTCGGCCTGATCGGCGTGGTGGATCTGCAGGCCAAGATGGCAGCGAAGGGCGTGGCGTTTGATCGACCGTGCACGGTGTTTGAGGTGTGCAATCCGCAGAAGGCCAAAGGGGTGCTCACGGCCAACATGGACATCGCCACCGCGCTGCCGTGCCGACTCGCGATCTACACGGAGGAGGGCAAGACCGTGCTCTCGACGATGAAGCCGACGGAGATGCTGGGCATGTATGATGCGCCGGGAGTCGAAGCGGAAGCCGAGGACGTCGAAGCCACCATGACGGCGATCATGGATGCGCTGGTGGCCTGAACCACAGCGCGGCCGACGGCGATTCAAGAATATAAGATTGACCCCTTAGGGTTGGGGATACGCGGGCCAGCCGGCTTGGTTGGTGAGGTTGGTGAGGGCGGTTTCGTGCCAGTTGAAGCGCATGGCGGTGGGCGCGGGGATGTCGGGGCAGGTGAGGATGACCGTGCTGCCTTCGATGGTGGCATCGGCGGGGAGGAACTCGCCGTCATCACCGGCGAGTTCGAAGTGGGCGGGTGGCTCGCCGTCGGTGGTGGTGAGCCCCCCGGGCGCCCCGGTGAAGTGCACAATGGCACCGCGGGGGCGGAAGGTGGTGCGGGTGACGAAGGGGCCGGTGGCCGGCACTTGGGTGCGGCCGTAGGTGCGATTGAGGGCGAGGGCGGCCAAGCGTTCACCGACGGTGCGTTTGCCGCCGGGATGGATGTCGGTCGGGTCCTTCACAGTGTCGCCGATGGGCACGAGGCCGGTGTGCGGAATCTCGCGGGCCGCTTTGAGTTGCCCATACCAGAGCCGCGGCAGTTCATCGGCGGCGTAGCTGATGCGCGGGTGGAAGGTGCTGTAGTTGAAGGGCGCGAGCTGCACCGCGTAGAACGGCAGGGTGTCGTTGGCCCAGAGCTGACGGTAGTCGTGCACCAGCGCGGCAAACTTGGCCGCGTAGTGTTCACCGTCGCGATAGAAGGTGAGGTTGGTTTCGCCCTGATACCACACCACGCCGCGCAGGCCGTAGGGCGCGAGCGGGGCGAGCATGACGTCGTAGTTGCGGCTCACAAACTCGGCCCTGCGATCGAAGCCGCGTTCGGCGTGGTCGCCCAAGGTTTCGGCGAGGGGCGCGTAGGCGGCATCGGAGATCCATTCCTCCAAGGCGCTGCCACCCCAGGCGGAGAGGATGAGGCCGATGGGGACGTTGAGTTCGGTGGAGAGTTTTTGGCCGAAGAAAAATCCGGCGGCGGAGAAACGCGCGAGGGCGTCGCCATGGGCCTGAGACCAGCCGTGCGTGCGCAGGGCCCCGGCTTCGCGACTGGCTTGGCTTACCTTCACCAAGCGGATGGTGGGATAGTCCATGGTGGCTAGGTCGCGCGCGAGAGCTTCGTCGAACTCGGCGTAGGGTGCGGCGCCGGCGGCGGGCACACCGAGGGCCATCTCCATGTTGGATTGCCCGGTGCAGAGCCAGACTTCGCCGACGAGCACGTCCTGGAATTTTCGATTTTCGATGCTCGATTTTGGATTGGAGGGGTCGGCGTAGGCTTCGACGGTGAGCGGGCGTGGGGTGGCGTCGGCGTCCATGGACGCGAGATGGGTGCGCCAGTGGCCAGTGGCATCGGCGGTGGCGTGCACCACCTGATCGTCGAAGCGGACAACGACGAGTTGGTCGGGCTCGGCGGTGCCCCAGATGGGCACCGCTTGGTGCCGTTGCAGCACCATGTGGTCATCGAAGATGGGCGGGAGCGTGAGCTCGGCGTGGGCGCGAGCGCAGGTGGCCAGGAGGATCAGGGCGCACAGGAGGCGAGGCATGACGACTCTCTACGGCGCATTGCGGCAAAGCTCAAATGGGGAACGCAATCCTGGCTGGTGGGATGCGTGGGCGATTGGGGCGGCGGGTCGCTCGCAAACCGGGATTTTTAACACCAAGGTAGCCAAGGTCGCAAAGGAAGGTGGGGGATGGCCTTGCTGGAGTGCGGGCTACGGGAAGAAGGTGGCGAGGTTGATCTCGGTGGTGCTCATCACGGGTTCGCCGCCGTCGAGGGCGGGGAGGAAATACATGTCCTGCAGCGCGGCGACGATGTGGGCGGGCACGCGGGCGCTTTGGTTGAGGGAGACGGCGCTGGTTTCGCTGCGGCGCATGCTGTCGGCGAAGGTGCCGGTCTTGGTTGGGTTGCCGGCGCGCAGTGTGCTGGCGTCGTGGATACTGGCGGCGAAGGTCTCGGCCGCGGCGCGCGAGTCGTGGATGCTGATGAGGCTGCCGTCGGCATCGAGGTTGATGGCGACGGTGCGATCGAAGGCGCTGGCCGATTCGGCGGCGAGCAGCGCGGGCGGGGCGAGCGACCAGACCGGTTGGGCGGGCAGGGACTCGGTGGCGTGTTCGCTGAGGTAGCTGAGCAGCAGGTAGTCGCGGGTCTGCTCGGCAGTGAGGGGCGTGTTTTTGGCGGAGAGGTTGCTGACCAATTCCTGGCCGCGGGCGTAGACATGCACGGTGACATTCTCGACGGTGAAGCCCGCTTTGAAGCCGGTGCGGCGTAGGTAAACGCGGCGCGGTTTCGGGCCGAGATCGCCGATGGTTTCGTAGAAGGAGCGGGGACGGGTTTGCCCCTCCTCGGCGACGGACGCGATGACCACGGCGTAGGCGTCCCGCACGGGCGTCGGGGTGGAGAGGAGAAAGGAGATGTCGAGCGCATCGAAGTCGCCGGCGGACTCGCCGCGGGAGCGCAGGTCGTCGGCCATGGTGGATTCCAGGCTGGTGGCCACCTCGGTGTGCACGGTCATGAGTTCGTCGAAGGCCTCGCTGGTGGCGACGGCCATCTCCTCGGCGGTGCCTATTCCGTCGTGGGGTTGGTTTTGACCGGCGTCGCGGGCGTCGGAATTGACCTTGGCGTAGCGGTAGTTTTGGGCGCGCGATGCTTCTCCGCCGAAGTGTTTCAGCTCGGCGGCAGCGGTTTTGATTTGGGCTTGGGCAGCCATCTCGTTGTGCAGGATCATGCCCTGCAGCACCGGGTCTTTTTCGGGCGTGTAGGAACGCACGGCTTGGAGCCGATCGATGGTGAGGGGCGTGCGACTGAGTTTGATGCGGTGGTGGGCGCTGAAGGAGCCGGCGTCACTGGGGTAGATGCGCGAGTGGGTGTCGTCGTCCAAGACGAAGCGGTTGCCCTCGATGCCGATGACGGGGATGAGGGCGTCGGCGGGGCGGACGGCGAGCTCGATGCCGGAGAAGAGGCGGATGTCGGGCGCGGAGGGCGGAGCGGTGGCGTTGTCGTCGGCCGCCGCGGGCAGGGCGAGCAACGTGGCGGCGAAGGTGGCACTGGCGCGAAGAACAAAGCGCAGACGTGGAGAGGGCATTGGGGTAGCGAGGACCAAAGATCGGGGCAAAGCCTGAGCGACTCAGGCACACGGAACTTAACCCCAGGCGGTGGCGAATCCCGTCGTTTGGGATGAGCCGCGGGCCCGCAGGGAGGGAGAGAGCGCAATCGGACGGAAGGTGGATTGCGAGTTGCGCCTCGTCGGGGGCTGGGGCGAGATGGAGGTTCCGGCTGCGTTGGGTGCTGTCCGGCATCCGCTATGTTAACATCGCTGCAACGTTTGAGTGTTTCATTTTGGTCCGCCGTGCGCGGGGGCCTGAGCTGGCTGGGACGGCGCGTCTACTCGACGCCGTGGTTGAGCGGCTGGGTGTATGCGCCGGAGCCGCCGCGAAATCCCGAAGCGGAATATCGGGAGTTTAACGGCTGGTATTTTGGCATGATCGACCAGCAAGAGCGCATGTTGGCGGATGGGCCGCGGATGGATTTTTATCATGCGCTGATCGAGCGGGGCGTGAAGCCGGGTGATCACGTGATCGACCTCGGCACGGGCACGGGCGTTTTGGCGGCGTGGGCGTCGCGGGCGGGGGCGGAGCGGGTGTGGGCGTTGGACCATTCGAACATCCTCGATACGGCGCGCACGGTGGCGGCCGCCAATGGCATCGAGCGGGTTGAGTGGGTGGCGCAGCACAGCACCGATTTTAAGCTGGAGGAGAAGGTCGATCTGATCGTGCACGAGCAGATGGGGGACTACCTCTTCGATGAAAGCATGGTGACCAACGTGTGTGACCTGCGGGACCGCCTGCTCAAGCCGGGCGGGCGCATCCTGCCGAGTCGTTTTGCGTGGTTCTGTGAGCCGGTGATGCTGCACCCGGAGCGGCGCGTGCCGATGGTGTGGGAGATCAACTCGCACGGTTACGACTACAGTTGCCTGCGCGCGGAGAAGCCGGACGAGCGGGAGTATTACCGCTGGGCGAGCTGCGACCTGGGGGTGGTGGATCGTTTTGTGGGCACCCCGGAACCGGCCTTGCGTCTCGACCTCGAGACCATCGCGGGGGTGATGGCGCTGCCGCGCACACTGTTGCTCCAACGACCGGTGGCGGAGGCGGGCCAAATCGACGGACTGGCGGTGTATTTTGAAGTGGAGGCTGACGGCGGCCTGCGGCTCAGCTCGGGCCCGCGTGATCTAGGACGCGCGCCGCACTGGGCCTATCGTATTCTGCGAACGGATACCATGCTGGTGCAGGCGGGTGACGTCGTGATGATCGAGCTGGAGGTGGGGCGCTGGGAGAATCCCGACTCCTGGGAATGGAGTGTGTGGGTGGAGGACTCGGCGTGAAACCGCGGCGGTCGGTGGCGGAGGCGCGCACGGCCGCGGGACGACGGTTGGTGCTGAGCGAACAGGACGGCGCGTGGGCGATCAGTCTCGACGGGCAGGAGTTGATGCACTCGCGCGCGCATGCCTCGGAGTTGGCGCTGGCGGAGGTGGGTTGGGCCGACCTGGGCACGGCGGCGCCGCGGCGGGTGTTGATCGGCGGACTTGGTTTGGGCTTCACGCTGCGGCGGATGCTGGAGTTGGCCGGGCCGGACACGGTGGTGGAGGTGGCGGAGTTGGTGCCGGCGGTGGTGGCGTGGAACCGCGAGCACCTGCGGGAACTCAACGGCGCCTGTTTGGACGACGCGCGGGTGGTCGTGCGGGAAGGTGACGTGGCGGCGATGATCCGGCAGGCCCCGCGTGGCCGTTACGACTTGCTGCTCCTCGACGTGGACAACGGCCCGGTCGCGATGGTGGCGGCGGGCAACGCGAGTTTGTATGCGGCGGCGGGACTGCGAGCAGTGCGGCGGGCGCTGCGTCCCGGAGGGCGGGTGGTGTTTTGGTCGGCTGGACCGGACGAGGCCTTCGCAGCGCGGCTCAGGCAGGTGGGCTTTGCGGTGGAGGCCATCCCGGCGAAGGTTCACGCCAACGCCAAACGCGCGGCGTATATGCTGTATGCGGCGAGCGCGGGGTGAGGGTTGGTAGCAGTTGGACGGCTTTGTTGCGCAGCAGGGTTTTGGGCGCTCCGGTCAGGCGGCTGATCGATCTTGCGGCGGTGGGCGTCGGGTCTACCTTACGGCTATGAGTGCAGGGGAGATTCTCGAAACGATGCGGTCGCTCTCGCCGGCGGAGCGTCGTGATTTAGTCGCTCAGATATGGAGCGAATTTGCCGAGGATGATTTGCTGATAACAGCTGCACAGGCAGAGGAGCTGGACCGCCGTTTGGCTGCGCACGAAGCTGCTCCCGAAGACGTGGTTTCGTGGGCTGAGATTCAGCAAGCCAATCGAGATCGACGGCAGTGAGTAGGGCGGTCGTATTTCGGCGCGAGGCGCGGTTGGAATTCGACGAAGCGTTGATTTTCTATGAGGAAGCGCGGCAGGGACTGGGCTTGGATTTCCAGCAGGCAGTAGGAGAGAGTCTGAGCGAAGCTGCTACTCACCCGACCTTGTTTCGTAAGGTCCGTGGGCCGATTCGACGGATTGTGCTGAAGCGTTTTCCTTACACGCTCAACTTTGTTGCCGAAAAAGACCGTATCGTGGTGTTGGCGGTGTTTCATGCCCGCCGAGATCCACGACATCTGACTACACGGAGATAGGGGCGGTCTGGGTGAGTGGCTAGATCGTCAGGAGGTTGCGCGGCTTCGCGGCGCGAACCGGAGAAATCGCGATGCGCTCATCGAAGGTGACCAGCCGACCCTTGTGACGGGTGGCGAGGGCGAGCAGGTAGAGATCTGTCAGTTGCCGGGAACCAAGAATGCGAGCGGGATCAAATAGCTCGGGCGCACGCAGGCTGATGTCGTCGCTCCAGAAGGCGTGATCGTGCGCGGAGACAAATTGGGTCAGAATTTCGATCACTTGCGCCGGAGTCACCTGAAGTTCGGCGCTGTAGTTTGGGTTGGTCAGAATACGGACCAAGGCGTCTTCGGTGAGTGGGCAGGTGGCGATGCCGTGGGCGGCGTTTACCTCCAGCCAATCATGCGCGCGTTCGTTGAAGACGTGGGCTTCATCGAAGAGGGCGATGAGCACATTTGCATCGAGCAGCGCGCGCATCAGAGACCCTCTTCGTCCATGAGTTTTTGCACGTGAGCCATGGTGACGGGAGTCGCACGTTTGGGCAGCATGGCGATGCCGTTGCGCTGGCGCGGTTTGGCGGGGCTGCGGGTCGTCGTTGGTTTCCCGCCGGATTGGTAACCCTGGCGGGCGAGCGAGGAGATGACGGAGCCGGCGGTGCGACGCTCCTTCGCGGCGAGCTCTTTGGCCAAGCTCAATACGTCGTCGTCGATATCAAGAGTGGTGCGCATGCATCTGATGCAATCGCATCAGATGATGAAGTCAATCGTGGCCCGGGCGGTCTTCTTTAGAGGCCGGTGGGGCTGAAGGTTTTGTCTTGGATCAGGACCTGGTCGTCGAAGATGACGGTTTTGGGGGCGCGGAGGTGGGTTACGCTGTCGAGGACCGGGGCAGTGGTCAGGATCATGCGGGGGAGGTGGTCGGGGGCGATGCGGCCGATGGGGTCGGCGTAGGCGAGGCGACCGGCACTCACGCCGGTGGCCGCGTTGATCACCGCGAGCGCCGAGAGCCCGGCCTTTTCCATCTGCTCCAATTCGTAGAGGAAACCTAGGCCGTGAGCGACGCCGCAGCTACCGGCGTCGGAGCCGGCGATGATGAGCACCCCCATGTCGTGTGCTTTGACCAGCGAACGGGCGTGGTTGTCGAGGATGCGTTGGAGGTTGCCGACGATCTGTTCGTCCCAGCCGAAGAGCACGGCGTGATCGACCTGTTTTTGCACGGGCGCGAAGGTGGGCACCCAGCCGATCTGCTGATCGCGGAGTTTGGCGAGCTGGTCGTCGCGCAGGAAGAAGCCGTGCTCGATGGTGTCGACGCCGCCGTCGATGGCGTGATCGATGCCGATGTCGCCGGAGGAGTGGGCAAAGGTCTGGCGGCCGTGGCGTTTGGCGGCGGCGACGATGGCGCTGACCTCGGCGGTGTCCATCTGGGGCTTGGCGGTGACGAGGCCCTTCTTGAAGTTGATGATGCCGGTAGGGAGAAGTTTGATACGGTCGGCGCCGGCGGCGACGCGGGCGTCGACGGTGGCATCGATGGAGCCGTGGGCCTCGATGGTTTCGCCCATAAATTTGCCATAGCGACCCTCGTGGTGAATCGCCGCGCCGGGCGAGTCGTAGTAGGGCATGAGCGGGCGTTCGGCGGCCGGGCGCTTGTATTGGCGGCTGAGGGCGAGGCCGACGCCGTCTTTGTCGCCGGCGTCGCGCACGCCGGTGATGCCGAGGGTGACGAGTTGGGCGAGGCGCGGTTGGGCGGCGGCGAGGAGTTCGTCCGCGGTTTGCGTGAGGTAGGTGGCGCGTTTTTCGAAGTCGAGTTCACCGCCTTCGAGGAAGAGGTGGGCGTGGGCTTCGATCAGGCCAGGGAGGAGGGTGGCGTCGGGCGCGGAGACATCGGGCGCGGTCTGGTGATCGGCGAGGATGTCGGGCGGCGGGCGATTGCCGTTGGTGCCCACGAAGTGGATACGCTGGCTGTCGTAGACAACATGCGCATCGCGCGCGGGTGTGGTGGAGGTGCCGTCGAGCAGCGTGCCGACGTGCAGCCAGATGCGGCGGGTGGGAGAGGCAGAGGGAATTGGGTTAACCACGGATTTGGTTCCTAGAGGCAGGATTGGTTTTTTAACCACGGATGGACACGGATGACTCCGCTAACGCTCCGTCTTTTTTTGAGTAACCAGGCGAAACGGTAGTGAAGCCTATCCGTGTTCATCCGTGGTTAAGATCGACTTAGTCGTCCCAGTCGTCGTCTTCGTCTTCTTTGTTGGCGGCGCAGATGGCCATGATGGCCTCGGCTTGGCGGAAGCCGGCTTGCTCCTGGGTTTCGTCGCCTTGGCGACGGCCTTGTTCGAGGGCGTCGCGGAGTTGGGCGACCAGGGGGTCGTCGGCGGGGAGGGCGGCGGGCTGCTTCTCGACGTTGGCGAGGGCGTAGTCGAGGCCGAGTTCACCGGCGATGGTGAGGTAGGCGTTTTCGAGTTGTTCGCGGACACCTTTGGGGGTGCCCCAGGCGAAATTGGATAGGCCGACGATGAAGTGCACGCCCTTGAGGTCAGGGTCGGCGGTGATGAGTTTCATGGCGTCGAGGCCGATGTTGATGAGGCCGTAGGTGTCGGCCCCGACGGGGGCGAGGCCGACGTCGATGATGATGTCGTCGGGTTGGCGGTCGGCCTGGGTGGCGAGCATGTCGATGAAGCGTTTGGCGGCGGAGTGCGAGTCGCGCGGGTCAAGGCATTGGGAGCCACCTTCGTCGGTGAAGTATTCCGAGGCCATGACCACGACGCGGGTGTCGTGGTCTTTGACGAGCCCGATCATTTCGTCGAGGTGGGTGCGGGACGCGGCGAGGGAGTTGAGAATGGGGCGGCCACTTTTGGAGGCGTCGTAGTGGGCGAGGGCGACGCGGTGGTAGTCGACGGAGGGGTTGTCGAAGGCGAGCGGCGTGGTGGTGGCTTCCTGAAGGGCGGGCACGACCTCGGGGAGAAACTCGAGCATTTCCTCGGCGCGCACGGAGATGCGCTGGGTGCCGTCGAGGTTGACGGTGAGGTAGGCGGCACCGAGTGCGGATTGGCCTTTGGCGAGCTCCTGATATTTGGTGACGTCGCGATCGGTGAAGGCGCGGCGCGCGCGGGCGTAGGAGTTATTGATGAGTTCGCCGATGATGTTGAGTTTCGGGATGGGCATGTCGGTTGGTCCTGAGGGGCAGGGCTGTATTTTTTAACCACGGATGGACACGGATGGGCTTCGTCCCGCAGTCGCGGGACTACGCACTGAGACGATTTATGGTCTCACAGGGAGGGAAGGCGGAACGGTAGTGGAGCCCGTCCGTGTTCATCCGTGGTTAGAAAACCTGCGTCATGAGGGTTCGGGTTGTTTGGGAGAGGTGTGGTCGCGGCCGAGCCAGCTGTTGGCCCAGGCGGAGGTGCCGCGGAGGGATTGGTCCTGAATGACCGGGGCGTGGGCGAGGAGCTCGGATTCGGTGCCATCGGCCTTGGCGCGTTCGTAGGCGCGCAGCCAGATGCAGTCGCCGTAGCCGTCGACTTCGCAGCGTCCGCCGCGCGTGCCGCCGCAGGGTCCGTTGCGCTGGTTCTTGGCGCATTGGGACTCGGGGCAGAGGTAGCCGATTTCGGGCAGGGAGCAGTCGCCGCAGTCTTTGCAGGAGAAGAGGGCGGATTTGGAGAGGTGTTCGACCCAGCGCATAATGGCGGGGCCTTGGCGCGGGTTGGCCGACTTGGCGCAAACCTTGGCGCCGAGGTCGTTGAGCAGCTTGCCCGGCGTGAACATCGTGGCGTGGCTGAACTTCGAGAGTTGGTAGGTCAGCGTGACGTGTTTCGTCGGGTGCGGATCGGGCTCGCCGCGGGTGGTGGGATCGCAGAGGCCGTCGGGCGTGCGGCCGTAGAAGAAAAACTCGTGCGGGCGGGAGTATTGGAATTCGCGGGCGAACTGTTTCCAATCGTCGGGCGCGAAGGTTTTCTCGATATCCAGGATGGCCTGCACGGCGGCCATGTTGTGCACGCCGCCGATGTAGCCGCCGCGGTAGCCGAGGCCGCGGTAGATGGCGAGTTGCTTGGCGGCGAGTTCGCGGAAGAAGGCGCGGCCCTTGTCGGGCGAAGCGCCCTGTCGTTCGCAGATCTCGCGGAGCTCGTCCGACACAACGACCCCGGGGATGCGCATTTCGTTGAACATGCGGGCGACGGTGCGGTTGAGCAGGTAGACGTTGCCGATGAGCGGTGTATCCGCCATCCCGTTACACTGCATGTAGGCGCGCTGCTCGCTCATCTTGCGCGCATCAAATCCGATCTGGTTGATGATGAAGTGGGCGCCGGCGTTGAGCTTGGCGGCGAGCTTGGCGTATTGCGGCATGAGCTCACCTTCGCGCAGCTTGAAGTTGCTGGTGACGGCGCCGATGAGGAAGGCGGTGGGCTCGAACTTGGGACGGGCCTTGCCGGAGCGATCGGGGTGGGGATCGAGGCCCTGGTTCATCTTGCTGAGCAGCGAGATGAGTCCGACTGAATCGATATCGAAGACGGGTTTGGCGGTGCCGGCGTTGCCCGAGATCGGGTAGTCGCCGGTCATGGCGAGGATGTTGTGGAAGCCCTCGCTGTTGAGCAGCCAGGCTTCGCTCTCGAGGCCGTTGCGGTTGAGGTCCTTGCAGGTGAGGTGGATGACCACCTCCTTGCCAGCGTAGAGCAACGGCTTGCCGAGGGCGGTGGGAGCGAGCTGGGGATTGCCGCCGGCGTTGTCGGTGATGCTGACCCAGTCGATGTGTTCGGCGGCGACGAGGTCGTTGGCGAAGCCGCGGGTTTTGACGGCGTTGCGCTCCGCCATCGAACCGCGCACGGAGACGAGCTCGCAACCGAGGAGGAAGCGATCGTCTTGCGCGAGGCGTTGGCGGAGAGTCAGCATTATTTTTTGCCCACGGAACACACGGAATACCCGGAAACCTTCAGGGCTCTGTTGGGGAGACCACGAAACACACGAAATACACGAAAGAGGTTTTCCGATTCCGTGTTTTCAGTGTGTTCCGTGGGCAGTCGCTTAGCTGGCGGAGGCTTCTAGTTCGGCTTGGACGGCGGCGGCTACGGTGGCGGCGTCGCCTGCGCGGTCTTGTTCGTCGCCCCATTTGAACTGGGCGGTGTAGTCGACTTCGGCGGTGAGGCCGAGGCGTTGGGCGGCGGCGTCGATGCGCTCCATGAAGGGCGTGGGCAGCTCGAGTTTCACCTCGGTGTATTCGTCGCTGGCTTTGATCTGCGCCGGCAGGTCCTGCCAGTAAAGGATCTGGTAGGTGGTCTGGGTGCCCTTGGGTTGATCGGCGGCGGGAGCAGCGGCCGGGGCGGCGGTGGGTTTGTTGGTGGGGGCGTCGCCCTTGCCCATGAAGGAGAGGAAGAGGTCGACCGCGGAGGAGGCGTCGGCACCGTAACCATCGGCGCCGATTTCGTCGGCGAACATCTGGCTGATGGGCGCACCGCCGATGGCGAACTTCACGTCGCGACCGTCGGCTTCGAAGCCGTCGATGACGGTCTTCATGTAGGTCATGGTGGTGGTGAGCAGCGCGGACATGCCGATGATGTCGGGCTTACAGTTGTCGGCGGCGGCCATGAACTTTTCGACGCTTTGGTCGACGCCGATGTCGACGACTTCGAAGCCGGCGCCTTCGGCCATCATGCAGACGAGGTTCTTGCCGATGTCGTGCAGGTCGCCGCGGACGGTGCCCATCATGAGGGTGCCGACTTTGGACGAGTTGCCGCCCTCTTCGTCGCCGGCGAGCAGGGGCTTGAGCACGGCCATGCCGGCCTTCATGGCGCGGGCGGCGATGAGGACTTCGGGGACGTAGAGGACGTTGTGTTTAAAGTCCTCGCCGACGACGGACATGCCGGCGATGAGGCCTTCGGAGAGCACCTCCTGGGGCGTCTTACCCTCGTCGAGCGCGGCCTGGGTCATTTCGGCGACCTTGGGTCCGTTGCCCTCGTAGAGGAATTGGTTCATGAGTGCGTAATCAGGCATGGGGAGAATGAGGAATGGTGAAGAGTGAATGGTGAAAGAGGCGGTAGGCTGGTGGCTTTTGGCTTATCGCTTCAGGCTACTCGCCGCGTCTCGCGGCGTTGTAGGCGTTGAGGGCGGAGAGCATGGCTTCGATGTTGGCCTTGGGCATGCCGGGTGAGGTGCCGCCGCCGACGGAGAGGATGATGCGTTCACCTTCGGACTTGTTGAGCACGTCCATGGTGGCTTCGTAGCACTCCTCGGGGGTGCCGCGGACGCCGATCTCGAGCGGGTTGACGTTGCCCATGAGGGTCATGTCTTCGCCGATCTGGAATTTGACGTCCTCGATGTCGGTCTGCTTGCCCCAGTTGAGCACGTTGAAGCCGACGTCGGGGAGGTGCTCCATACAGGCTTCGATGGAGGCGTCGTTGTGATAGATCTTCACCCAATCCTTCGGGAAGGCATCGCAGATGCGCTTGAGGTAGGGGTGGCAGAACTCCTGATAGTGTTCCTCGTTCACGAAGCCGACGATGTCGTCGAGAATGAAGATGCCTTCAACGCAGTCGCCGATGGCTTTGGCCTGGGCCTTGAGCCAGTCGATGATGAGGCGGGTGCAGAGGTCGAGGAGCTTGTGGGCGTGCTCGGGCTTATCGACCAGATCGAGCATGAAGTCGGCGGTGTTGCGGACGAAGCCGGCGGTGCACATCGGACCGCGGGCGGTGACGATGGGCATGATGTAACCGGCGTCGAAGACACGCTGCTTTTGCATGCGGATGCGATGCAGGGTCATGGCCATGAAGGCGTCGGCCTCGACCTCGTATTCGTGCAGCTTGTCGACGTCTTCGATGCGGAAGAGGCCATGGTATTCGGAGGGCGTGTTGTCTGGCCAGAACTTGATCTTGGCGCCGAGGGCGGAGGGTTCGGCGGCCATGCCGTATTCCATCCACCAACCGGGGATGAAGATGACGTCGGGGAACTCCTGGTGGATCTTGAGGTGGCAGTTGAACCAGACCTCGGGATCGAGGAAGAAGTCCATGTGCTTCACGCCGCAATAGCCCGGGATCCAGGGGCTATCGATGATCATGGCCATCGGGATGTTATCGAGGCGTTCGCCGTGGGCGGCTTTCTTAAAGATTTCCCATTGTTCGGGGCGCATAGGGGTAGGTGGGTTTTAGGATTTAGGTTTTAGGTGAGCTGGCTGAGTGGCAGGGCGGTGTTTTTAACCACGGATGGACACGGATGGCTTCGCCTACCGGCTACGCACAGCAGGGCCTTTTGATCTGTGTCTATCTGTGTTCATCTGTGGTTATAAAAGCAGACGGACGGATTATTCAGCTGGGGGTTGGAGGTAGACTTCTTTGCCGCGGATTTCGATTTGGGCGCCGGCGTCGGTGGCGGCTTCTTCGAGGGCCTTGTGCAGCATGTTCTTCACGTCGGGACCGTGCTCGAGGCGGCGGAGCAGGCCCTCACCTTTGGCCTTGTTGATGCGGAGCATGAGCTTCAGGCCCTTGCGCTTGCACATGACCTTGGTGCCGTCGTCGAGTTTGACGGTGAGTTGTTTGATGAAGGCGCTGGCGTAGTGCACGCCGACGCCGGACTTGTCGGAGAAATTGCCGGGCAGTTTCTCGTCGGTGGCGGGGTCGATATCGCAGAGTTTGATCATTGTGTTGGAAGTATTGAGTAGCGGGTAGCGAGTAGTGAGTAGGTTCGGCTGACGTCCTGCAGGCGCGGGGTCGGTCCTCCCGGTGGTTAGGATTTGGGGTTTTAGGATTTTGGATTTTGCTGAGTTTCGCTCAGTGCGTAGTGGAGGGTTTCGAGGGCGAGGCCCCATTTGTGGGCGCGGGAGGTGGCGTCGCAGTAACAGCCGCTTTGGCGGGTTTCGCGGGGCCAGGAGAGCACGGCGTCGAGGGGCTGGCCGACGACGGGCGGCGGTTCGGCGATGCGACGTTGGGTGGCTTCGGGATCGCGCAGCCAGGCGCATTGCTGGGTGTGGCCGGTGTCGCCGGGGGCCGGTTCGCAGGACGTATCCAATATCCGGTGACTGTCGGTGGCGGGACCGAGTTTGATGCGGTAGTCGAAGGCGAGCGGGTGGCCCATGTTGGAGCAGGTGCTGCCTTCGAAACGGAAGGTGGCGGTGAGGGTGCCGTTGTCGTGATAGTCGAGACGGAGGCGCTGGTCGGCCCATTTGCGGAGCGCGCGGCGGGCGACGGTGTATTGGGGAGTCGGTGACACGGGCTTGGGCTCGGCGATGGCGACCGGGGCGTGTTGGTAGGGCGCGCGGCGATATTGGCAGGGCTCGAAGGCGCAACGCTGGCAGGGCTTGAGGGCGGGTGTCGCGAGGGCGTCCGGGGTGCGCGGGATGAGACCGAAGATGCCGAACTGGGTTTTCTTGGGCCGAATCATGCCGCTGGAGAGGACCTCGATGGGCTCGGGCAGCGGTTGGGTCTGGTTCTGGCGGATCAGGTCGTGAAGGCGGTTTTGCTCGGAGACATCCCAGCCGGCGTAGCCCGGGCTGTAGTGCGGGATGGCCATGAGCCCGGCGGGTTCGGCGAGGTCGCAGATGCGGCCGAGGAGGGAGGCCACGAGGTGTTCGACGACGGCGGAACCGTAGACTTCGGCAAAGAAATATTCGTCGGGTTTACCTTCCTGCCAAAGGGCGTTTGAGCGCGTGGCGATGGCGGCGCCGGCTCCGACGGCGGCGAGCATGACGCGGGTGGCGCCGGCGTCGCGCAGGTGGGCGAGCAGTTTGGGCGAATTGAAGCGGGTGCCGTCGATGTGGAGCGCGTCGTTGCTCAGATCGAGGGAGGCTTCGCGCAGGTAGATCCAGGGTTGGCCGTGGGTGGCATACCACGCGACGGTTTGTTGGGTGAGCGCGTGGATGCGTTCGTCCGGTTCGTGACCGGGTGGGTAACCGAGCAGGCGGTGATATTCGGCGCGGGGCACGTCGATGGTCAGCGCGGTGAGCAGGGTTTCCGGGACTGGAGCGAGGGCGGGCAAAAGGGGCGGAGGGGCAGGGCGGTTTTTTTAACCACGAATGCGCCAGAGGCGCACAAGTGGACACGAAGGGCTTCGCCTACCGGCTACGCACTGGAACCGAGCAAAAAAGTGAAACGGTAGTGGAGCTATTCGTGTTCATTCGTGGTTAAGAAAACTCGTTGGTGGGGGTGGATTGGAAGGGGGCGAATTGGCAGCCTTCGACGAAGACGTCGAAGAAGTGGGGGTGGGTCTCGAGGCGGCAGTGTTCAACGCGGCGGACGAGGGCTTCGAGTTCCGTGCGTTTGGTTTTGGAGAGGAGGGCGATGCAGGCGCCTTCGACGGCGGCGTTGCCGACGCGGCGGATCTTGGCGTCGGGGATGTCGGGGATGAGACCGATGCGTTTGGAGGCCTCGAGGTCGAGGTGACGACCGAAGCCGCCGGCGAGGTAAAAGACGTCGAGCTGGTCGGCGCTGATCCCGAAGTGTTCGAAGATGATCTGCAGGCCGGCGACGTTGGCGCCTTTGGCCTGGGCGAGGTTGTTGACGTCGGCTTCGGAGAAGG
Source organism: Actomonas aquatica (assembly GCF_019679435.2). Classification (NCBI taxonomy): domain Bacteria; kingdom Pseudomonadati; phylum Verrucomicrobiota; class Opitutia; order Opitutales; family Opitutaceae; genus Actomonas; species Actomonas aquatica. Next base: position 3,521,354 of record NZ_CP139781.1, on the reverse strand, counting down.
TGACGCCGGGGGCAACCTCGATGGGTTCCTCGTCGAACTCGAAACGGCCGAGGCGGTTCATGCGATCGCCGCGCACAAGTTCGCTGAGCAGGGAGACCAGGCCGGAGCCACAGAGGCCGACGGGCGTTTCGGTTTCGCCTCCGATGACGGAGACGGTGAATTCCTCGTCGTCGTCCATCATCACTTTTTCGATGGCGCCGGGGAGGCCGGGCATCCCGCAGGAAATCTGGCCACCCTCGAAGGCGGGGCCGGCGGGGCAGGAGGCGGCGACGACGCGGTCTTTGTTGCCGAGGACGAGTTCGGTGTTGGTGCCGATGTCCATGATGGCAACGAGGCGGTCCTCGTGCTGGATGTCGGCGGCGAGCATGCAGGCGGCGGTGTCGGCGCCGACGTGGCCGCTCATGATGGGCATGCCGTAGAGACGCGCGGCCGGGTGGACGGCGAGGCCGAGTTTTTTGGCCGTGGTGGTGAGCACGGTGGAGTCGCGCTTGCCCTCGGCCATCTCGTGTTCGGTGAGCGACTGGTAGGGGCTCTGGCCGATGGTGTAGACGGAGAGCCGAAAGAACATGTCCCGCATGGTGGAGTTGCCGGCGATGACGACTTCGTAGATCGAGTCGGCGGGCACGGGCAGTTCCGCGATGGCGTGGTTGAGGTAACCGAGCAGGGTGCGCTGGAGAGAGCGGGTCTTGTCTTCGGTGTCGAAGGCGATGCGCGCCATGACATCGGAGCCGCCGAAGCGTTGCGGGTTCTCGAAGGAGGAGGTGGCGACGAGGGCGCCGGACTCGAGGTCGAGCAGGCGGAGCACGACGGTGGTGGTGCCGATGTCGAGGGCGATGCCGTGAGCGGGATCGCTGACCGGGCGCCGGTCGATTTCGACGCCGTCGAGCAGGATGCGTTCGCCGTCGCGGGTGACGCAGGGCTCGGGCGTGAAACCGGCGGCATGGACGGGAAGTTCGTAGGCTTCGTTTTCGACGCGCAGGGTGCCGCGCCGCATGGTGTGGGCGTGAACCTCGGCATCGGCGGGAGCGTCGGCGGCGAGGCGGGTGCGGCAGGAGAGGCGGAAGCCGGCGGTGAGATGCTGCTCCTCGGGGCCGGGCGCGCTGAGGTGTTCGGCGCCCGTAGTGATTTCCATGATACACTCGCGGCACTTGCCCTGTTTGCGGCACGACGTGGGCACGCGGATGCCGAGGTGTTCGGCATGGTCGAAGAGCGTCGCGGTGGAATCAGCGGCGACGTCGACGGGCTGGGCGTTGAGCAAAAGGCGGGGCACGTGGACGGGGAATGGGCCTAGAGGCAGGGAATTTTTTTAACCACGGATGGACACGGATGGCTTCGTCTACCGACTACGCACTGGAACGTGGTGGTTGGGGTTTGGGATTTAGGATTTGGGATTTCCGGCGGCGTTGGCGCCGGTGAGTGTTTTGAGGCCGGCGGCCATGAAGCCGAGGGCGTAGGCCATGCCGGCGTGCCAGGGGGCGGCGCAGGACATCTGCGGGGCGTGGTCGGGGATGACGACGCCGTCGAAACCGCAGTCGTGGAGGATGCGCATGACGCGCAGCACATCGACGTCGCCGTCGTCGATGAAGGACTCTTTGTAGGTCGGAACCTTGCCGACGACGTTGCGGAGGTGGACGTAGCCGAGGCGGTTTTGGCGGGCGTAGGTTTCGACCACCTCGTAGACGTCGCCCTCGGTCATTTCGGCGAGGGAGCCGACGCAGAACTCGAGGGTGTTGGCCGGGCTCGGGTTGAGGTCGATGAGGCGTTGATACATCGACGGCTGATAGACCAAGCGCGGCGTGCCGCGGATGGTCGGCATGGGCGGGTCGTCGGGGTGGGCGGCAAGTTTAACCCCGGCCTCCTCCGCGACCGGCAGGACATCGTCGAGGAAGCGGTGGAGGCGGTCCCACAATTGCTCGTGGGTGACGGGGGGTAGGGGTTGGTCGAGGTCGGCAGTGGGATCGATGATCATGTTCCACGCCATGCCTTGGGTCATCGGCAGGTCGTAGGGACCTTCCATGCCGACGGCGGGAGCGCTGCCGCGGGCGTAGTTGCCGGTGGTGCGGCCGGCGACGCCGGCGAGCGAAAAGTTGTAGCCCATGATCGGGATGCCGGCCTGGCCGAGGCGGCGGATCGTGGTGCGCACGTTCTCCACGTGGCGGTCGCGTTGCGGACCATCGAGGAGGATGTCGTGCCAGTGGGCGGGGTCGAAGTTCTCGATGGCTTCGAGGGTGAGGCCGGCGGCTTCGACGTCGCGGCGGATGGCGACGAGTTCGTCGACGGTCCAGAGTTGGTCGGGGTCGCCGGCCAGGCCCCAACCGCGATCGGTGCCGGTGGGTTGGTCTTCGGCGTGGGCGTGTTGGCCACCGCGGAAGTAGTCCACCATGTGGCCCACGATATGGGTCGCGCCTGCTTGGCGCGCGAAGGCCAGATTTTCAGGCGTGAGCATGTGCCGGTAGAGGCCAAGACCGAGTTTCATGGGTGCAGGGAGGGGGAGGGGATTTGGATTCCCGGGGCGGGGAGAATGAGGAGCGTAGGCTCCGGTTGGTGGAGCGCTACTGCGCATGTGCTCAACTGTTGATTTTCGGGCGGCAATTGACCACGAAGACGGAGCGGAGGGGCAGGATGACGCGGGCGGGGACGTCCGCGTTCGCCAGCGGGGATTCGCTTACGCGATCGGGGCGTCCAGGGCGGCGCGCAGGGCGGTGGCGAGGGACCGGCGATCGAAGGGTTTGGGCAGGAAACTGAACCCTTCCCGGCTGAGGTTGGAACCGGCGAGGATTTGTTGGCTGTAGCCGCTGGTGAGCAGGATGCGGAGGGCGGGATCGGCGGCGCGGAGTTCGCGGCCGAGGGTGATGCCGTCGGTTTCACCGGGCATGACGATATCGGAGAAGAGCAGGTGGACGGCGCCGGGGTGTTCGGCGAGGCAATGGCGGGCGTGGTCGGCGTCGTGGGCGGCGATCACGGTATAGCCGAGCTCCTCAAGCATGGCGCTGGTGGCTTTGCGCACAGCGGCCTCGTCTTCGACGTAGAGGACTACCTCCTGGCGGGGCGGGGAGGGAAAGTTGGGTTTGGCGGTCGCGGGGGAGGACCGGGGGGCCGGGATGGTGGGGATGAAAAGGGTGAAGGTGGTGCCGCGGCCCGGGGTGCTGTCGACCTCGATCCAACCGTTGTGTTGGTGAACGATGCCGTCGGCGGAGGCGAGCCCAAGGCCCGTGCCTTTGCCGGGTCCTTTGGTGGTGAAGAAGGGTTCAAACAAGTGGGATTGATCCTCGTCACTGATGCCTACTCCGGTGTCGCGGACGGAGAGTCGCACGTGGGGCGAGGGAGGCGCTGACGATGGTGGGGGGGCGGGGGTATGCTGGTTGGTTTTGATCTGAACTCGGCTGCGCGTTTCGATGGTCGTGGCGCTGAGGTGGAGTTGCCCGCCCCGCGGCATGGCGTCGCGGGCATTTACGCAGAGGTTGAGCAAGGCCTGATCGAGTATGGCCGGGTCGGCGGCGATCCAGAGTCCGGTTGGACAATCGATCTGCAGTTCAATGTTTTCGGGCAGCAGGCGACGGAGCAGGCGCGAGAGTTCTTCGAGACGCGGGGCGAGCTCCACGGGCTCGAGCTGCATGGAGCGGCGGCGGGCGAACATGAGCAGTTGCTCGGTGAGGCGGGTGGCGCGTTTAGAGAGCCCGTGCAACTCGCCGAGGGACTCTGCGATGGGTCCGCGCGGGTTTTTAATCTGCAGCAGCTCGATGTTCATGATCATGGCTGCGAGGAGATTGTTGAAATCGTGGGCGACGCCGCCGGCGAGTTGGCCGATCACGGCGAGTTTGTCGGCCTGCTGGACCCGGGCTTCGAGCTGTTTGCGCTCCGTGATCTCGATGAGCGACCCCGTGAGGTGGGTGGCCGGACCGCGATGATTTTGCACGAGCGCGCCACGCAGGTTGAACCAGCGGAGCTGGTGCTGGGCGTCGGGGAAACGCACATCCACGTCGAGCGGCATGCTGGCGTCGTCGCGCAGGGCGCCGATCGCCCGGCGGGCGGCGTTGATGTCGTCGGTGGACATGCGCTGCAGGAACGTTTCGAGTGGTTCGTGGAGTGGCTCGGCGCCGAAGCCGAGGAGTTTGCGGAAGCGGCCGGAAATCTCGATCTGCTGAGTCGGCAGGTGCAGTTCCCAGGTGGCGGCGTTGGAACTGCGCACGGCGGCAGCGCGGCGTTGTTCGCTCTGGCGGGCACGGGCTTCGGCGCGACGTTCGTTGGAGATGACGATGGCGGGCACCATGCCCACGAGCACGAAGAGACCGATGCTGAGCAGCATCTCGATACTCTTGGCGGCCGGGGTGAGGTCGCTGCTGCCGATGGAGCCGTAGCCGAAGGCATTGAACCAGTGGGCGATGATCGCGGCGATGAGAATGGTGGCGGCGGCGCCCCGGCGACCGAAGCGCACGGCGGCCCAAATGACGAAGGGGAAGGAGGCGTAGAGGGTCTCGGTGCGTTCCGGCCAGCCGACGAGAAAGGATGCCGTGGTGAGCACGATGAGTCCGTAGCCGAGCACGGTGCCTTCGATCACTTGAGCGATGGTGAAAGGACGGGCGGGGGCCGTGCGGGGCTGCGTCCACAGCAGGATGAAGGGCGTTACCAGCAGGACGCCCAGCAGGTCGCTGGAATACCAAGCGATGATGTTGCTCAGGAGGGAGATCTCTGGGGACCATCCATTGATCAACAACGCGCCGGAAACCGAGGTGGGCACGAGCGCGACGCAGCCGCCTAGGACGATGATCAACGCGAACTCGCGTAATGAGCGCAGCAGCGGCCGCGGGGCCACAAAATGCCGCACCAGCGCGGCGCCCAATACGGCGGAGACACTGTTGCCTAGATGGGCCGTCAGCAGCATGGAGAGGGGCCAGGACCACTGCGGAAACAACACCCGGTTGAAGCACAGGTCGCCGAGACCGGCGCCCACCACCACGATCCACCATTGGCGGGGAGACGTGAGCAAGAGGATGCCCAGATACAAACCGCTCGGCAGCCAGAAGTAGGACACGCCGTCCACCCAGATGGAGAAATAGCCGGAGAAGGAGGCGCCGGCGCAATAGCCCACCATGGTCACCAAACAAAGGAGCCAAGGGTGGTAGTGCGTGGGCGTCGCGGGCGAGTTGGCTGGAGGAGGGGAAGCGGACGGAGGCACCGAAGGAAAAGCCGAAAGCGAGTTTGGTGGAGGATCTTGGGTAAACCGGTCTGCGCCGCAAGCGGTTAGCGTAACGTCCAGCGGATGCGCGCGGGATTGGCGATTGCGAGCGCGGGACGCGGGAGCATGATCGCGCCTCATGTCGTCCTACCCCACGCTTCGTCGACGCGACTTTCTTACTTCACTCGGTGTGGCCGGCTCGGCCGCCCTCTTGCTCCCGCGCTCGCTGCGCGCCGCGCCATCGGACCAGCTGAAGATCGGCTTCATCGGTGCCGGCGGTTGGGCCCAGGCGGCGATCAGCGGACAGGTGGAGCAGCACTACGTGGCGTTCTGTGATGTCGACGACGAGCGTGCGGCGAAGACTTACGCGGACCATCCACAGGTGCCGCACTACCGCGACGTGCGGAAATTTCTCGACCGGCATGCGGCGGAGATGGACGGCGTGGTCATCACGACACCGGACCACGCGCACTACCCGCTGGCGATGATGGCGATGGAGGCCGGGCTGAACGTGTATTTGGAAAAACCCATGGCGACGACGCCGTGGGAATGCCGGCGCATCGCGGCGGCGGCGGCGTTTCACGGCGTGTCGACCCAGCTCGGCACGCAGGGCCATGCGATGGAAGGCACCCGGCTGCTGCGGGAGTGGATTGCCAGCGGCGTGGTCGGTCCGGTGACCGATGTGTGGCTGTGGACCGATCGCACCCAGAAGCGCATTTCCATCTGGTCCGAAACGCTGGCCGAGGCGGAGCCGGAGCGCGACACGATCGATTGGCGGGCCTGGTTGATGGACCGCCCCTACCGTCCCTACAGCTCGCAGTATGCGCCGCAGGTGTGGCGCAATTGGTGGGGCTTCGGCAGCGGGGCGATCTGCGACATCGGCATGCACATGTTTGATGCGGTGCGTTTCGCGCTCGATACGGGGTTCCCGGAGAGCGTGATTCCGGAAGTGTCGGGAGTTTCTGAATACACCATCCCGCAGTGGGCGAACCTGCGTTACCGTTTCCCTGCGCGCGGCTCGCATCCGCCGCTCACGGTGCACTGGCGCAATGGCTGGAAGGGCGACGTGCAGAATCATCCGAGCGGCATCCCGCACGTGCCCGACGAGGTGGTGCGCGAGACGAAGAACGGCATGGCCTTCGCCGGGCCGGAGGGGACGATGTTCATCCCGGACATGCGGGTGAGTCGCAGTCCGAAGATCTACCCCGAGGCGCGCGAGCAGGAGGTGCGGGCCAACCGTCCGGCCAAGTGGTTGCCGCGGGTGAAGGGCGGGCACTTCCAGGATTGGTATAACGCCATCCACGCTGGCCGCAGCGGCGGGGCGGACTTCGCTTACGGCGCAGCGCTCACCGAGCAGGTGTTGCTGGGCGCTCTGGCGGAGCGTTCCGGTGAAGAGATCCGTTGGGATGCGGCCAGCATGACCGCGATAGGTTCACCGAAGGCCACCGCGATGGCGCGGCCGGAGCGGCGCGATGGCGCGTGGCAACCGACCAGGGAACTCGCGGCGGTGTTGGCCAAGTTGCCGGATTAGATTCCGCTGAAGGCGAAGAAAACCGCCATGGCGACGGCGAGCAGGAACGAGTAACCCAGAATGGCGGCGAAGCTCTTCCAGATGGCGGTCCACCAGCGCAGTTCGAAGGCGCGCCGCAGGCTCAGAATCAGGTAGATCACGGGCAACGCCTGCGGAATCGCATCCACCCCGTAACCGAGCATGCGGGTGATGCCGGACAGGCTGGCCGGGGCCAGATCAAGCAGGCCGCCCAGCACCAGCTGCAGCCAGAACCAGGCGAACCAGATTGAGTGGAGGTGGATGGCGAAAACCAGATACTCAACGAAGTAGCCGCCAGGCCGACAGCGGAGCAATTTCAGCAGGCCGGCCAGGGCAGGGACAAAGAAGAAGAGCAGGTATTGCATCGCTGGGCCGATAATCTCCGCAGCAGCCCCACTTTCTTTGGTGGTGGTGAGGCTGACGAAGAGGACCCGGTCCTGACCGAGGAACGACAGGGTCACGAAGTAGATGACGCTGATGCCCAAATAAATGCGCAGGGGCGGAAGCTGAGCGGCACGGCGGCCGGCGTTGTAGTCGGCCGTGACCTGGCCGGGGTGGAGGAAAAGCGTGCGCAGGGTGCGCCAGAAAAGACCATCGACGTTGAGAAACGTGGAGGTGGCCTCACCCAGCACGTCACGCAGGGGGAGGCGGGTGGGCTGCGCTTTTTGGCCGCAGTGCGGGCAAAAGCGATCGGTGAGCGGCGTGCCGCAGTTCAGACAGGATCCGGGCGCTGGCGGTTCGGTGGCCATGACACGAACGCAAGCGGAGTCGCGGCGTCATGGCGAGCGTGGGGTGGCGGCGGCGGTTGTGATGGAGCCGAGGGGCAGCGTAGCGCGAGCGAGCTCGCAGCCTACATTGCCTTTACGAAATCTCACTGTAGGCCGCGAGCTCGCTCGCGCTGCGTTGCCTCAGTGCAGGGCGCTCAGTAACGCACTTCGAGGGTGACGTTGCCGTTGATGTCGATGAAGCCGGGCTCGACGGCGGCGGAGGAGCCGGCCGAGGACTCCATGGCCATGCTGTGCATGACACCGCGCTGGAGCGGGCGCACGGGGCCGGTAGTGTTGACGTGGATACGCACGACCTCGGCCAGTTCGTAGTCGAGGGTGGCGAGCACGGCCTCGGCGGTGGCGCGGGCTTCGCGGGTGGCGGATTGCAGGGCCTCGGTGCGGGCGGCCGCGATCGCGTCGTCGGCGGCAAGGAAGGCGAACTGGGTCACGCGGTTGGCGCCGGCTTCGACGACACCGGAGGCAAACTCACCGGCGCGCTCGGCGGGCACCACGAACGAAGCGTTCCACTGGGCTTGGTAGCCGGTGATCTGCGGGCCTTCGTCGGCCATGGAGCTCGCCTTCATGCGGCTGTAGATCGGATTGAGCGTGAGGGCACCGGCTTGGATACGCTCGGCGCCTTCGCTCTCGAGAAAATCGAGGACGGCGCGGGAGGGGTCAACGACGGCGCGGTTGGCCTCGGCCGAGGTCTTTTCGCGGGCCTCGATGATGATGGAAATCTGGGCAAGGGTGGCCGGGATGCGCACGGTGTCCTCACCTGTGACGGTGAGGATGCGGCGCTCGGCCTCCATGCTGTGTTCGTCGGCGCGGACGGTGGACGCCAGCGGCAGGCTGGCGGCAGTGAGCAGGAGGGCGGCGGCGGTGAAACGGCGGAAAATGGAGTTCATGATGGGAGGGTTTGGTCCTCCCATCGACAGCACGATTGGCGAATGGTTTCGTGTGCTCAGTCCGCGCGCAGAGCGACCATGGGATCGACGCGGGCGGCGCGGGCGGCGGGGAGGAGGCCCGCGAAGGTCGCGCAAACCAGCACGGCGACGGCGGCGGTGGCGTAGATGGCGAGGTCGAAGGCGGCGACGCCGTAGAGCAGGCTGCTCATGAGTTGGTTGGCCGCGAGAGCGAGGAGGAGTCCGCCGGCGAGGCCGAGGATCGCGAGGCGCAAGGTGCGACCGACGACGTCGGCGCGGACGGCGCTGGTGGTCGCGCCGAGGGCCATGCGAATGCCGATCTCTTTGGTGCGTTGGGTGACCGTGTAGGCGATGACGCCGTAGAGGCCGAGGGCGGCCAGGGCGAGGGAGATACCGGCGAAGCCGCCGATGAGGCCGGTGAGCATGCGACGGGAGGAGTTGGCGCGATCAACGAGTTCGCTCAGCGGGCGCATTTGGCTGAAGGGCAGCGAGGGATCGAGCGCGCCCAAGGCGCTGGCCAAGTCCTGGCGCAGGGCCGCGAGTGGCAGCGATGAGCGCACCATCAGATCGAAGGAGCCGCTGGGTTGTTGGCGGTAGGGCAGATACATCTCGAAGCTGAGCGGCGACTCGGGACCGGCGTGACGGGTGTCGGCGACGATGCCGATCACTTCGCCTTGGGTGGTGGCTTGGCCGATGGGATCGCGGTCGGGGAAGAGGCGTTGGGCGAGACGTTGGTTGAGGATGACGACCTCGGGGTGTTCGCTGTCGTCGAGGCGGGTGAAGTCGCGGCCGCGCAGGAGGGCGATGTTCATGGCGTCGAAGAGACCGGGGCTGACGATCTTCACCCGGGCGCCCAGAAACTCGTCGGGTTGGGAGCGGTCGGTCGGACTCTTAAACGCGCCGATGCCCCAGGTGCGGTCGCGTTCGATGGGCAGGGCATCGGTGAAGCCGGCGGCGCTGACGCCGGGCAAGGCGAGGGTGCGATCGAGCAAGGGCGTGAGGTAGGGCGCGTGTTCCTCGGGCGGGCGCAACATGTCGACGCGCAGGGCATAGAGGTCGCGGGCTTCGTAACCGAGGTCGACGGCGAGGACGTTTTGCAGGCTGCGGGTGGCGAGACCGGCGGAAATGGCGAGAGCGGAGGCGAGGGCGACTTCGAGCACGACGAGCAGCGAACGGGCGTGGGTGAGGCTGCGACCGGCGGTGCCGCCGCGGGCCTGTTGGTGCAGAGCGCCGCAGGCGTCGTCGTCGGCGCGGCTGAGTCGCCAGGCCGGACCGAGTCCGCAGACGACGGCGGTGAGGGCGCTGATCACGACCATGAAGGCGAGCGCGGTGCCGTCGAGTTGGAGACCTTGGAGAAGGGGGATTTCGATCGACGAGCGGCGGGCGAGAAAGGTGATCGCACCGCTGGCCAGCAGCGTGCCGCCGAGGGCACCAAAGGAGACGAGCACGGCGCTTTCGGTGAGGAGTTGGCGCAGGAGGCGACCGCGCCCGGCCCCGAGGGCGGCGCGCACGGCGAGTTCTCGGCCGCGACTGGCACCGCGGGCGAGGAGGAGTCCACCGAAGTTGAAGGCAACGATGGCGAGCACGAGCGCGGCGGCGGTGCCGAGGAAGAGCAAGGGCTGGCGCAGACGATCCGTGAGCACGTCGTGCAGCGGGGCGACATTTGCACGGTGGAAATCGCTGCGGTTGGGGATCTCGGTGAGCAGGCGCTGCATGACGAGATCGAGTTCGGCGTCGGCGGCGGCGGGCGTGACGTCGGGCGCGAGGCGGCCGATCAGTTGCAGGGTGTTGCCGTAGTTGCGGCGGTTCTCGGGGGTGAGGATGGCGTAGGCGTCGACGCGCACGGCCGGGTAGAAAAGTTGGGCAAAGGTATCGGTGGCGGGCAGGACGCCGATGACGGTGATGGGCCGTCCGCCGATGCGCACGCTGCGGCCGATGATGGCGGGGTCGCCGCCGAAGCGCTGTTGCCACATCTGATGCGTGATAATGATGACGGGTGCGCCGTCGTCGATGGCGTCGGCGGTGGAGAAGAGGCGGCCGAGCTCGGGGTGGATGCCGAGCAGGGGGAAGAGACCTTGGGTGACGAAGACGAGGTTGCTGGTCTGGGTGGTGGCGGCGTCGATCTCGACCGGGTAAGTTTGGCGGAGGGAAAACGGATCGTAGGCCTCGATGGCATCGAAGGAGCGGCTTTGGTTGAGCATGCCCTCCCAGCTGTCGACTCGGTGGGTGCGCGAGGAGAGGTCGCGGTCGGCGTTGGCGGGATCGCCGTTGGAAATCTCGACGAGGCGCTCGGCGGCCGGGGCCGGGAGTGGGCGCAGGAGGACGGTATTGATGAGGCTGAAGACGGCAGTGTTGAGGCCCACGCCGATGGCGAGCACGAGCACGGCGATGACGGCGAAGGTGCGCTCGCGGCGAAGTTGGCGGAAGGTGTGGCGCAGGTCCTGGGCGAGGTGCTCCAGCCACGGCAGGCTGCGGGTGTCGCGGTGGAGTTCGGTGGCGGCGTCGATGCTGCCGAGGGAAAGGTGAGCGGCGCGGCGGGCGGCGGCGGGCGACATGCCGCGGGCGAGGTTGTCCTCGGTGAGGCACTCGAGGTGATGGCGCAGCTCCTCGTCGAGATCAGCATCGAGGGTCGGCTTCTGGAAGACGGCGCGGAGGCGGGCGGTCAGCCGTTGGAAAAAGGCGGCGAGGCTCATGATGCGGCCTCCGGGTTCGGGTTGAGGGGTGGGGTGGTGGACGCGTCGAGGAAGCGGTCCATGATGTTGGCCACGCGGCGCCAGTTGGCGGCATCGGCGGCAAGGCGTTTCTCGCCGCGCGGGGTGAGGGTGTAGAACTTGGCGCGGCGGTTGTTGTCCGACGTGCCCCAATCGGCGGAGATCCAGCCGCCTTGCTGGAGGCGAACGAGCGCGGCGTAGATGGTGCCCTGGTTGAGCAGGATCTCGCCCCCGCCCACCTGTTCAATGCGGCGGGCGATGCCGTAACCGTGGAGCGGCCCAAGCGCGGCGAGCGACTGCAGCACCATCAAATCGAGGGTGCCCTGGAGCAGGTCGAGCTTGTCGGCGGGAGAGGGTGAAGACGGGGAGGTAGGAGCGGCGCGAGACATGTTTCCTGTGGGATTGCCACAGGAGGTGTTTTATTTCATGTGGGATGTCCACAGGAAAGTAGGAACCCCTGTCTCGTGAGGCAGGCGATGCGCAGCTAAAGCCGAGCGAAAGCAGTCCGGACACGCCCAACGAACCGTCCCTCACCAATGTTCGTAATACGAACATGTGGTTTAGTGCGGTAAGGTAAGATGCTGGTAAACAGCATGAAAAGGGATACTAGGGCGGGGCGATCTCTCGAATGTTCGTAATACGAACATTCGTGGGAAGGCTATCGCGCTGGGGGCGAGGAGGGTCGGCTGAAGCCGGACCCTACGGGGTGGGCGGGGTGAGGGTGAGGGCCAGGGGGAGCTCGGCGGAGGAGGTGCCGAGGTGGAGTTCGATGGGGAGCGATTCGAGGGTCCAGGCTTGGGCCTCGATGTTCCAGTAGGCGAACTCGCGGGTGGGGATGGTGATCTCGACGGGGACGGTCGCGCCGGGTTCGACGGGAGTGCGGGCGTAGCCGACGAGTTGTTGGCGGGGGCGGTCGACGGCCGACTGCGGGTAGCGGGCGTAGACTTGCACCACTTCGTCGCCGGGGCGGTCGCCGGTGTTGGTGAGCTGCACCGTCACGGTGGTGGTGGCGCCGTCGGTCGAGAGTTGGGCGGAGGCGTCGGCGAGGGTGAAGGTGGTGTAGCTGAGGCCGTAGCCGAAGGGGAACTGGGGCTCGGCTTCGGCATACATGTAGGTGCGGCCGTGGCGGATGTTGTAGTCCAACATGGGCGGCAGGTCGTTGATCGACTTGGGCCAAGTTTGGATGGTTTTGCCGCCGGGGTTGACGGTGCCGAAAAGCACGTCCGCGAGGCCGTTACCCTGTTCCTGCGAGGCGTGGGTGAGCTGCAGGATGGCGGGCACGTTTTGCACGGCCCACGGCATGGTGTAGGGGAAGTTGGCGATGAGGGCGAGGACGGTGCGCGGATTAACGGCGCGCACGCGTTGGAGGAAGGCGAGTTGGGCGGGGTCGAGATCGAGGGAGGCGCGATCGACTTCCTCTTTGCCCTCGCTGGGCGAAGTGACACGACCCCAGCCGGCGTTGCCTTCGGGGTGGTTGCCGAGACAGACGATGGCGACGTCGGCTTCGCTCGCGATTTTCACGGCGGTGTCGCTCATATCGCCGGCCCACATGACGCCGAACTTGGACGGCTCAAACATGGACGGGGCGGCCGAGTAGGCCTCGATGCCGTCGCGCGGGGTGACCTGGTAGGGAGGAGTGCCGGAATACCAATCGAGCAGGGTGAGGTTGGCCCAGGGTCCGACGACGGCGACCGAGCCGACGGTGGCGGGGTCGAGCGGGAGCAGGTGGTCCTCGTTGCGCAGGAGCACGATGGACTTGGCGGTGACTTCGCGCACGAGGGCGCGGGTGGCGGGGCGATCCCACGGCTCGGGCGTGCCGTCGGTCTCGTGTCCAATAACTGAATACGGCACGCGCTCGGGCGGATCGAAGAAGCCGAGGTCGAGGCAGAGGCGAAGGCGGCCGCGGATGGCGGCATCGAGGTCAGCTTCGGTGAGCAGACCTTGCTCGAGGGCGGGGAGGATGCCGTCGGTGCGATCGAGGAAGTGGTTGACCCCGGCCTTGATGACGGCGGCGGAAGCTTCGGTGAGCGACGGGAAGGCTTGGTGCGAGTTGACGAGGTGGGTGACGGCGCCGCCGTCGGAGCAGATGGTGCCGTCGAGGCCCCACTCGCCGATGACGATGTCGCGCACCATGGGGTGGAGGTGGCAGGGCGTGCCGTTGTGGGCGTTGTAGGCCAGCATCATGGAGCGGGCGCCGCCGTCGCGGATGGCGAGGTGGAAGGCCTTGGCGTAGTATTCGCGCCAGAGGCGTTCGTCGAAGTCCGAGGAGGTGTGGAAGCGGCCGTTCTCGTTGCTGTTGGCGAGGAAGTGTTTGAGCAGACAGGTGGCCTTCAGGTAGCGCGGGTCGTCGCCGCGGAGGCCGCGGGCAAAGGCGGCGGCGAGGGTGCCGGCGAGGTAGGGGTCTTCGCCGTAGACCTCTTCGGTGCGGCCCCAGCGAGGGTCGCGGGCGAGGTCGGCGTTGGGAGCCATGACCAGCAGGCCGGAGCGTTGGTATTTGGGGCTCTGGAACAGGTAGCGGGCTTCCTCGGCCTGGTTGGCGGCAACGCGTTGGAGGAGGGCCGGGTCCCAGGTGGAGGCGAGACCGTAGGCCTGGGGAAACTGGGTGGTGGGGGTGGGTTTGATTTTGCCCCAGTTGGACGGGCCGCCCTGGGCGACGCCGTGGTAACCCTCGGCGATGGGCGTGTAGGTAAGGCCGAGACGTGCGTTGCCCGGGGCGAAGCCAATGATATCGATCTTCTCGGCGGAGGTGAGGCGAGTAATGAGATCGTCGATACGTTGCTCGGTGGGCAGGTCGGGATTGCGGAACGGTGCGGTGTCGGTGGCCATGGCGGAAAAGGAGGGCGGGAGGTTTTCTACCGCTGTGGAGGCGGTGGGCGCAGCGAAAAGTGCGTTCCGATATTGCGGAAGTTGTGCGGGAAGTTGGCCGCGGTGGGCCCCGCGGGGCGGATGTCGGGCGTAAAGCCCGACCCACAAATGAGTTGCTCCTTAAAGATGTGGGTCGGGCTTTATGCCCGACTCCCCTAGGCCGACGGGCGGAGGGACGGGCCGTCGATCCATTGGGACTCGACCATTTCGACGCGGGGGATGGCGGGGATGCCGAAGTCGCGGTTGGCGATGCGGGCGGCAAGCAGTTCCACGGCCCAGGCGCCCATGAGGGTTTGGTTCTGTTGCAGGCCGGCGAAACCGCTGCCTTCCACCATGTGACTGAGCACGGCGACGCCGAGGTCGGCCGGGCGGCGGATTTGGTGCACATCAAGGATGAGTTTGAGCTGCGCGATGGCCGCGGGGGAGTGCACCAGCACGATGGCGTCGGGAGAATGGTCGGAGCGCCAACGCAGGAAGGGGCCGGCTTCGATTTCGTTGAGGCGCAGGATGGGCAGGGCGTGTTGGCTGCTGCCGAGCATGGCGTCGCACCAGCCGAGGTAGGCGGCGGAGTGGGAATGCTCGGTGCGGCTGTCCTCGTAGTCGCTGAGCACCAGCCCAATGCGGCGGTAGCCGAGGGCGTGGAGCCGTTCGCAGGCGTGGAAGGTGTCGCGGTAGGGGCGGCTGGTGACGCGGTGAAGTTTGGTTTTGATGGAAAAGCCAACGGTGACGACGGCGTAGCGGTCGAGGGTGGCGGGGAAGTCATCGTCGACGCGCGGACTGCCAAAGCAGAGCAAACCCTCGATGCCGCGGGTGCGCAGGATCTCGTCGAAACGGCGCAGGGTGAGACCGGGGGCGCGCAGCCACAGCGGTTCGAGGCGGTAGCCGATCTCGGACGCGCGTCGTGTCATGCCCTCGTGGATACGGGTGAGGTGGGTGGACTGCTCCCAGGGGCGTTGGTGGTCGTAGAGGGAGATGATGCCGAAACAGGCGCGCTCGCGCTGGGTGCGGGGTTTGCGCAGGTGGCGCATCATGTCGACGATGCGGGCATCGGGCGTGTAACCGTGTTCGGCGGCGAGGGCGCGCACGCGTTCCTTGGTCGCGGCGGAGATGCGCGGGCTGTCCCGCAGCGCCAGCGAGATGGCGGAAGGGGAGAGGTCGGCGAGTTTGGCGAGGTCGCGCAGGGTCACGGAGGAGAAACGCTGAAAAGCTAAAAACTGAAAAACTGAAAGGTGGGTGGCCCACGGAAGACACGGAAGACACGGAAGTAAACTGTTGAACGTGGCGAGAGGCTCGACGTGCGGGGGTGGGTCACGCAGGGTGGGCGGACCCCTTACCCTGCTTATGAAGACTCGATCCCTGATGATGTGTGGGCTGTTGAGCGCGTTGTCGCTGGCGGCCCGTCCGGTGCCGGTGCCGGCAACGGTTGAACCTGAAATGGTGCCTGGAGCGAAACCGCTGAACGTCGTCTTCATCCTGTCGGACGACCACCGCTGGGATGCGATGAGTTTTATGGGGCATCCGCTGGCGGATACGCCGAACATGGACCGACTGGCGGCGGAGGGGGCGCATTTGCGGAATGCTCTGGTGACCACGTCGCTGTGTTCGCCGAGTCGGGCGTCGATCTTGACGGGCCTTTACACCTTCCGGCATCGGGTGATCGACAACCAGCGGGCGATTCCGGAAGGCACGCTCTACTTCCCGCAGTATTTGCAGGCGGCGGGGTATGCGACGGGTTTCTTTGGCAAGTGGCACATGGGCAGCGAGGGGGATCAGCCGCAGCCGGGGTTTGACCGTTGGGTGAGTTTCCGCGGGCAGGGTCAGTATCTTCCGACGGGCAACACGCTGAATGTCGATGGCGAGCACGTGCCGCAGAAGGGCTACATCACGGGCGAGTTGACCGACTACGCGATCGATTGGCTGAAGCAGCAGAACGCGGCGGAGAAGCCGTTCTTCCTCTACCTCTCGCACAAGGCGGTGCATGCGAACTTCACGCCGGAGGAAAAATACGCCGGCTCGATGGCGGACCGGGATTGGGCGCGGCCGGCGTCGATGCGGTTGAGCGAGGAAATGGCGCGGGAGCGGCCGCGGTGGTTGCGGGATCAGCGCAACTCCTGGCACGGCGTCGACTTTCCCTACCACAGCGAACTCGACATCGATCAATATTACCGCGCTTACGGCGAGACGTTGACGTCGGTCGACGATAGCATCGGCCGTGTGATGGATCAGCTCGAGGCCATGGGTGTCGCCGACAACACGTTGGTGATCTACATGGGCGACAATGGTTTCATGTTTGGCGAGCACGGGCTCATCGACAAACGGGTGGCTTACGAAGCCTCGATTCGGGTGCCGATGTTGATGCGGTGTCCGTCGTTGATCGAGCCCGGCACCGTGATCGACGAAGTCGTCGCCAACATCGACATCGCGCCGACGGTGATGGAGTTGATGGGCGTGAAGCCGCCGGCGCATTTTGACGGGTCGAGCATGGCGCCGTTGTTGCGCGGCGAGGCGACGGCGTGGCGGGACTGGTTCCTGTATGTGTATTATTGGGAGCGTAACTTTCCGCAGTCGCCGACGGTCTTCGCGCTGCGCGGCGAGCGTTATAAATTCATCAGCTATTACGGGCTGTGGGATGCTGATGAACTCTACGACTTGCAGGCCGATCCGGACGAGATGCACAACCTGCGTTATGAGCCCGAGTATGCGGAGCTGGCGCAGGAGATGGAGACGCAGCTCTACGCCATGATGGAGGAAAAGGGCGGCATGGAGATCCCGATCAACGCGCCGCGCGGCAATTCACAAAACAAGCGTTACCGCTCGCGGAGTGGCGAAGAGGCGGCGGATTTCCCACGCGCGCTGGTGGTCGATGAGCCAATCAATGTGAATGCGCATTGAGGGGGCCGAGAGGCAGACGCTGTTTTGGACACAGAGTTCGCAG
Organism: Actomonas aquatica; assembly: GCF_019679435.2. Lineage (NCBI taxonomy): Bacteria > Pseudomonadati > Verrucomicrobiota > Opitutia > Opitutales > Opitutaceae > Actomonas > Actomonas aquatica. The sequence continues at coordinate 3,504,428 of NZ_CP139781.1, read as the reverse complement.
AGGGTGCACAGAGGGCACAGAGCGTGGGCGGAGGGGCAACGTAGCGCGAGCAAGCTCGCAGCCTACAGTGCGGGGGCGAACGTGAAATGTAGGCCGCGAGCTTGCTCGCGCTAGCGGTGGAGTGGGGTGCCCTGGCGGGAGACTGAGGGGCAGAGGGAGCGGCCGAGACGGCCGCTGCTACATTTTGGTGGTGTAGCAACGGGTGTGTCGCCCGTGTTTGCTGGAGGAGGCGTGGAAAACCGGGGTCACCGACCCCGGCTACAGCGGTTTGAACTGTAGCCGGGCTCGCTGAGCTCGGTGCGTTGGACGGCTCTGTTGTGCTCTGTTTCCTCCTGTAAAAGGAAGAGGCTTACTCCGTCGCGCCGCGGGGGCTTTCGGGGGGGCCGAGGTAGCTGGGGAGCACGCCTTGGCCCTTGTTGCGGAAGCTGGCTTCGTTGCCGAGGATGAGGCGTTGCAGCACCACGCCCGGAGTGACGCGCCAGAACTTGATGGTGTGCACGCCGGGGTCGTTGATCGTCACGGTGGTGGTGACTTTGGTGACGCCTTCGCCGACGGCTTTTTCCCAGGTCTGCAGGGTCTTCCAGGTGTCGAGGTTGAGCAGCTGCGGTTCACCGTCGTCGATCGACACGGCGAACTGCAGGCCGTCGCCGCTCTGGTAGTCGAGGGACGGGGCGAAGTGCAGCTCGAGGTTCAACTCACCGGTGCTGCGGGCAAAGATGTCGTATTCGAGGCGGGCACCTTCGCCGCCGGGGGTGGAGTGGGCGGCGCGCACCGGGTAGGCGGCTACGGCACCGAGGGTGCGGCCGTAGTCTTCGAGGACCTGCCAATAGATCGGACCGTTGCCGACGGCGCGGCTGTAGTGCGGGGCTTCGATGGCGATGTGGCCGTTGGTCTCGATGTGACCGTCGAACTCACCGGGACGCAGCTCGGCCGGATTCACGATGGGCACGGTGACGGTGAAGTTGCGCCCGGCGTCGGTCTCGACGACGAAGGAGGTCGTCGTGGTGTCGACCGGGACCTGCGTCCAATCGACGTCGACGGTGAGGCGTTGCATGGCTTCGACGGCGCCGCTGGCCGGGGTGACCTGCAGCCAGGTGTCGGCCGGTTTCACGGTGAAGTTGAAGGTCGTGTCGCCGCGGTTGAAGACCTCCACCCAGGAGGTGTTGGCGCGGTAGATATCGAGGGCCGAGGTGGTGGGCGGCGGCACGCCCCAGCGGCCGGTGGCGAAGGGTGAACCGTCCCAGGCGAGGGCGGGTTGGGCGCCGGACTGCGGACGGGTTTGGGCGACGGCGGGCATGACTTCGATGGGCGGGGTCTGCCAGTAGGTGTAGCCGAAGTTGGTCTCGGCCATCATGTGGTTCCATTTGCCGTCGAGCAGGCTGTGGTATTCCGCGGCGAGGGCGGCGTCCTGCTCAAACATGGCATGGGCGTGGGCGGCGGCGGCGTTGGCGGCAAGGGCGCGGCCCTGCTCGGCGTAGAGCTTGTTTTTGGCGGCGGCGATGTGGACCTCGCGCACGGTGGCGCTGGCCTTGACCGGGTAGAGCACGAGCTGGAAGAAGGCGGCGCGGGCGGACTCGGGGAGGGCGGCGTTGACCTCTTCGGCGAGGGCGACGAGGTCGCGCCACTGGGTGAGGATGCGCTCGGCTTCGTCGTAGTTCGTGAGGCTGTAGATGTCGGGCGACATCATCTCGGGCGTGCGGTGGCGGTTGAGCTTGGTGTAGCCGTCGACGAGGGTGGTGATGGCGGCGGCGTGCTCGGCGCCGAACTCGCGGGTGGCCCACTTGGTGGTGTAGTCGCGCATGGCCTCGTAGGTCATGCCGGCCGGGTCCCAGGCCATGGTGAGGAAGAACTCGATGGGGAACTCCATCGGCTTGAGGTCGCCGACGTTGACGATCCAGATGCGGTTGGCTTGGTGCTGCCAGGCGAGGTGCATCTGTTCCCAGACCTTGGAGATGGGCTGGACGTTGAGCCACTTGTAGTTGCGGGGACCGCCGACGTAGTCGAAATGGTAATACACGCCGGCGCCGCCGCTGCGGCCCATCTCGTCGGGCGTGGGCAGGCGGCGAATGTTGCCCCAGTTGTCGTCACACCAGAGCAGGATGACGTCGTCGGGCACGCGCATGCCGGCCTCGTAATAATCCTGCACCTCCTTGTAGAGGGCCCAGAGTTGCGGGACCTGGTTGGCGGGGCGTTCGAGCACCCCCTCGAGGATGGAGCGCTGATCGGCGACGATGCGTTCAAGCAGGGCGGTGTTGGTCTCGGCGCTCATGGCGTGGTCGCCGTCGCCGCGCATGCCGAGGGAGTAGATGGACTCGTAGGGTTTGGCGCGGGCGACGCCGCCGCGCCAGAATTCCTGCAGGGCGGCCTCGTTCTTGGTGTAGTCCCACGGACCCCGGTCCTCGCGGCCCCACTCGTCGTGGTAGCGCATCATGGGCTCGTGGTGAGTGGTGCCGACGACGATGCCGTATTCGTGGGCGAGTTGCGGATTGAGGGGATCGTCGGCCGAGAAGGCGCGGGGCTGCCACATGGCGGGCCAGATGTAGTTGGCGCGGAGGCGGAGGAGCAGTTCGAAAACGTGGGTGTAGAACGTGTGATCGAAGTCGCCGAATTTTTCGTAGACCCAGCCGGTGAGGGCCGGGGCCTCGTCGTTGATGAAGATGCCGCGGTATTGGACGCCGGGGCCTTCGTCGGTGATGCCGGGGGTGGCGGCGACGTGAAGTTCCGCGGAGGTTTTGACCGGGACATCCGCCCACCAATACCAGGGGGAGACGCCGATCTGCTCGGAGAGTTCGTAGATGCCGTAGATGGTGCCGCGCATGTCGGAGCCGACGACGACGAGGTCGTTGCCCACGCGCGTGATCATGTAGCCCTCCCAGAGGCCTTGGATGGCGGAAGCGTCGAGCTGTTTGGACTCGATGAGGTGGGTGATCATCTTGCTCTGGCCGAGGGTGCCGATAACGACGCGCCAGCCACCGGCGAGCGGATTGTCGGAGATGCGCGGAGCGAGGCCGGTGACGCGTTCGATGTCGGCGCGGAAGTTGTCGACCGCGTGGTGCACGCCCTTGAAGTCATCGGCGTCGACGATGAGCGTGGCGGCCTTGCCCTTGGCGACGAGGGGGAAGGTGGCTTCGCCGGCAGAGGGCGAAACGATGTTGTCGTGATTGAGCGCGGAGGCCACGGAAGCGAGGCACAGCGCGCCCAAGGCGGCGAGAACAGGGAGGAGCTTGCGCATGGGGAAAGGGGTTGAGTGAGAAACCACGAAGGACGCGAAGAGACGCGAAGCCCGCAGTGAGGTTCCACACAATCGCAGCGAGGCTACGGAGTCAAAAGGGTCCGCCGGTCTAATTGTCGGGCGGGCTCCCAGCTTACGCGCTGAGCTACGGATGCTCGGGGAAGGGAGAGCGGCCGAGACGGCCGCTGCTACATTCTCGTTGTCAGCGGGTGAGGGTGCTGGTGGCGGGTTGGGGGGCGCCGAGGGTTTGGGCGCGGTCGCCGGGGCTGGCGGAGCTGATGACGATGCCGTAGTTGCCGGGGACGTCCACGTGCTGGCCGGTGGCGTCGACTTGGCGGAAGGCGGAGGGCGGCAGGTGGAAGGTGACCTCGCGGGAGGCGCCGGCGGGGAGCTCGATCTTGCGGAAATCAACCAAGGTGGCGAGGGGGGCGTCGGGCCAGCTGCGGGGCGGTTGGATATAACACTGCACGGCTTCGGCGACGTCGCGGTTGCCGGTGTTGGTCACGGTGGTGGTGGCGGTGACGGTGCCGTCGGCGGCCGGGGTGAGGGAGAGTTTGCCGTAGTTGAGCGATGAATACGAGAGGCCGAAGCCGAAAGGGTAGAGCGGTTCGGTGGTGGCGAAACGGTAGGTGCGGCCGGCCATGGCGTAGTCGGCGAAGGGCGGCAGGTCGGCGGTGGCGCGGGGCACGGTGATGGGGAGTTTGCCGCCGGGGGCGGCGTCGCCGAAGAGCACGTTGGCGAGGGCGGTGCCACCTTCGCAGCCGGGATACCAGATTTGGAGAACGGCGTCGGCCAGTTCGTGCACCTCGGGGATGGCGAGCGCACCGCCACCAACGAGCACGACGACGAGTTTGGGCGCGGAGGCGCGGAGCTCTTTGATGAAGTCGAGTTGGGCCGGCGGCAGTTCGATGTAGGCGCGGTCACCGCCGGAAGCTGAGGCGACGGCGTCGCCTTCCTCGCCTTCGAGGGTGTGGTCGATGCCGAGCACGGCGATGACGACTTCGCAGGCCTTGGCGGTGTCGAAGGTGTAGTTCACGCCGGGGGCCTTGTCGCCCTGGAGCGGGCAGCCGTGACGGTATTCGACGCGCACGCCTTCGGCGACGCGACCGATGATGCCTTCGGCGAGGGTGACGAGGCGGCCGCTCACGCCGTAGTAGTTGCCCAGGACGGAGCCGATGCCGCCGGCGAGGGGACCGCAGACCATGAGACCGTCGGGGTTGTCGCGCAGCGGGAGGAGTTGGTTATCGTTCTTGAGCAGCACCATCGAGTCGATGGCAGCGCGACGGGAGAGGTCGCGGTGTTGCGGGCTGTCGACGATGTCGATGGGTGTGCCGGCCCACGGGGTGGAACCGACGGGATCGAGCAGGCCGAGGCGGAACTTGGTGGAGAGGAGGCGGCGCACGGAGACATCGATGTGTGCCTCGGTGATGAGACCTTCGGCGACGGCGGCGAGCAGGTCGTTGTAGGTGCAGCCGCAGTTGAGGTCGCAGCCCTGTTTGAGGGCGAGAGCGGCGGACTCGGAGGCGGTTTTGGTGACTTGGTGGTGCTCGTGAAAATCGCGGATGGCCCAGCAGTCGGAAACGACGTGGCCTTGGAAGCCCCACTCGTCGCGAAGGATGTCGACGAGCAGTTGGGAGGAGCCGCAGGCGGGTTCGCCGTCGACGCGGTTGTAGGCGCCCATGACGGTTTCGACGGAGGCTTCGACGAGTTTTTTAAAGGCGGGCAGGTAGGTCTCGCGCAGGTCCTTGCGGGAAGGGCGGGCGTCGAAGTGATGGCGGTCCTGCTCGGGGCCGCTGTGGACGGCGTAGTGTTTGGCGCAGGCGGCGGCTTTGAGGTAGTCGTTGTTGTCGGCGGGGTTGCCCTGGAGGCCCTCGACGGTGGCGGTGCCGAGTTCGCCCATGAGGTAGGGGTCTTCGCCGTAGGTTTCCATGCCGCGGCCCCAGCGCGGATCGCGGAAGATATTGATGTTGGGCGTCCAGAAGGTGAGGCCCTGGTATTGGCCGCGGCGGCCGGCGCGGAGGGCGGCGTGGTGTTTGGCCTGGGCTTCGTCGGAGATGACGGCAGCCACGTGGCGGACGAGGTCGCGGTTGAAGGTGGCGCCGAGGGCGATGGGTTGGGGGAAGATGGTGGCGCGACCGTTGCGGCCGATGCCGTGGCAGGCCTCGTTCCACCAATTGTATTCCGGGACATCGAGGCGCTCGACGGCGCGGTTTTCGTGGAGGAGCTGGTTGACCTTTTCCTCGAGAGTGAGGCGGGAGAGGAGGTCCTCGACGCGCTCGGAGGTGGGGACGGCGGGGTCTTGGAAGGGGTGCATAAGGCGGGGGCTGGAGGGTCACTGTGTCGGAAGCCGACGACAAAGCGAGACCGAGTCGGAATGGCCGTGGGGGGCGGCGCAGGGGTGGCGGAGAGAAGCAAGGAAACGCGCTAAGGAGGGGAAGGGTTTCGCGCGGAAGAGTGCGGAAGTTAAATGCGCATGCCTCGCTCCGTCGCCATGGAACCGAAGGTCTAACAGTTGAGGGTGGCGGGTTGCGCCGAGAAGAGTGGTGTCCGTGTGTAGTAGTCTCTGGTCCGCGCGCGGCGCGTGATCGGAGACCGAACCGTTTTGCACAATGAACATGGAGATCAAAGCCCGCGACTTGATCGCGGAGGGTTGGCACGAAGGAAAACGCCTGGGGGCGGCGCTGCGCCGTGCACGTGAACTTGAGTCTGGCGGCGTGGAGCGCGCGGCCCTGCTGGCGCAGTTGGAACAGGAGTTCCCGAAGCAGTTGATCGTAGCTTTGCCGCGCCATGAACCGGCGCCGCTGGCGGAGGCGATCGAAGCCGATACGGACGAAGAGATCGCCAACGTTGCCGTCGTGCGGCGCAAGATGCTCGAGTTGCTGCGCATGCCGGTGGTGCAGCGTGGCGCGGTCATGCCTGATGCCTGTCCGACGGGTGGCGGGCCGGCCACGATTCCGGTGGGCGGAGCGGTGGCGGTGGAGAATGCCATCATCCCGGGCGCGCATTCGGCGGACATCTGCTGCTCGATGATGGCCTCGTTTTTCCCGGCCAATCACCCGGTGGGTGAGATGATGGATCACCTGCAAAAGGTGACCCACTTCGGCCCGGGCGGACGTCCGCGGGGCAATCAGTGGAGCTCGGCCGTGCTGGAAGAGCCGGTCTGGGACAACCCGTTCCTCGGCGGCCTGCGCAGCCGGGCCCAGGATTTCCTGGGGACGCAGGGCGACGGCAATCACTTCGCTTACATCGGCCGTATCGACTTTACGGAGACGCAGCGCGTCGCGTTGGAGGCGGCCGGATACGACGACCTCGCCAAGTGGATCGAGCGTCGCGACGGCGCGTTCAACGTGCTGGTGACGCATCACGGTTCGCGCGGCCTGGGAGCCGATGTTTACAAGCGGGGCCTGAAGGCGGCCGAGCGGTGGTGCCGTGAGAACGCCAAGGATATTCCGACGGCGGCGCAGTGGCTGCCTTATGATTCGCCGGAAGGCGCGAGCTACTGGGAGGCGTTGCAATACGTCGGCCGGTGGACGCGCGAGAACCATGCCTTGATTCACGACGCGCTGCTGCGCCGGTTGGGTCAGAGGGCGCTGGTGCAGCTCGGCAATGAGCACAACTTCGTGTGGAAGCGCGGGGACATGTTCCTGCATGGCAAGGGCGCGACGCCGGCATGGAAAGACGCCGAGGGCCGGCCGCTGCTGGGACTGATCCCGCTCAACATGGCGCGCGAAATCCTGCTGGTGCTCGGCGCCGACAACGATGACTACCTGTCGTTCTGCCCGCACGGGGCGGGGCGCAACCGCTCGCGCACGGCGACGCTGGCTCCGTTTAAGAATGAGGACGGTGAGCTCGATCCGGCGCGGGTGAAGGCTTCGTTGGACGAAACCACGGCGGGGCTGGACGTGCGTTGGTTCTGCGGTGACCCAGACCTGTCGGAGTCGCCCTTGGGCTACAAAGACGCGACCAAAGTGAAGGCGCAGATCGATCGGTTTGGGCTGGCGACGGTGGTCGGCGAGATCCAACCGCGCGGCTGCATCATGGCTGGTGAAGCCGGCGAGCAACCGTGGCAGCGGGCGCGTCGTTTAAAGCGCGCCCGCCACAAGGCCGAGCGTCAGGATGCGGCTCAGGAACTAGGCGAGTCATGAGGCTGGGCCGTCAGCCTGCTGTTTTTTTAACCACGGATGCGCCAGAGGCGCACAAGTGGACACGAATGGCTTACTCCTTCGCCAAGGCTTCGGCGCACAAGTCGCCTACCGGCTACGCACCGCAGACCGTTTTGGCTCAACCCAGGGGGGCGAGGAAGGTGACGGTGTGGGCGATGTGGTCGGGGACGGGGATGCCCAGGGCCTCACAGCCGCGTTCGATGACGGTGCGGTCGACTTTGGCGGCGAAGCTGGGCTCTTTGAACTTTTTGCGCAGGGACTTGGGCTTCATTTCGCCGTAGGGCACCGGGTTCAGTTTCCGGTAAGCGTAGAAGATGCCGCAGAGTTCGTCGCAGGCGAGCAACGCGGCGGCGAGGCGGGTGCGCGGCTCGGTGCTGTATCCGTTATATCCATACGCGTGGGCTTCGACGGCGTGAATCAATTCTTCCGGGTAATCCCACTCGGCGAACCAGGCGAGGGAGGGGCCGGGGTGGGCGTCGGGGTGCAGCTCGTAGTCGAGGTCGTGCAGGAGGCCGGTGAGATACCAGAGCTCGGGATCCTCGCCGAAGTGCTGGGCGTAACCCTCCAGGGCCGTTGCGACCATGAGCGCGTGGTGGCGCTGGTAGTCGTCCTGCACGTGGCGTTCGAGGAGGGACTGGGCGGCGGCGCGGTCGGGGAGCGGCATGGGAATGGTGAATTCTGAATAGTGAGTGGTGAATCGTGAAGCCGACGCGTGGGGCTATTTGCGGAAGCCGTATTCAAGGGTGAACCACTGGGCGGGCATGTCTTTGAGGGGCTCGCGAAGTTTGGCGAGTTCGGGGGCGGGGCCGTGGAGTTCGAGGCGCACGGTGTCGGCGTAGTTGCCGGATTCGGCGATGAGGTCCTGCACGTGCTCGAGGTGGTGGAGCAGGCCTTCGGCGTCGACGTAACCTTCGCGGCAGTGCGCGTTGTCACCGTCGAAACTAAAACCGTAGAAGAGCGCCTTGGGTTCGGTTTCGGTGCGGGCGACAAACTTCTGGCAGTGGGCGCGGAAGGCGTCGGCCTGGCCGGGCTTGATTTTGAAGTAGGGCACGATGGTGACGCAGGTGTCGGAGGTCATTGGATTTTCGATTTTTGATTCTCGATTTTGGATTGGGTTGACGCGTGGACTACCAGCCGCGGACGAGGTAGCGGATGAATTGGCCGGAGGGGGTGAGGTCGGCTTCGGTCCAGCCGCTGAGGGTGTCGACTTCGGGGCGGAGGATGGCGGAGCCTTCGTCCTTGTTGGCGACGGACCAGTTGAGGTGGCTGAGCTGGTGGGTGCGGATGAAGGCCATCCAGGCGGCGACGGATTTGCGGTCGACCTCGCCGTCGCCGTTGGCGTCGACGGTGCCCCATTCGGAGACGAAGAGGGCGAAGCCGCGGTCGAGGGCGGTCTGGGCGCGTTTGCGCAGCTCCGCTTTGTGGGTGCCGGCGTAGAAGTGGAGGGTGTAGGCGAGGTTGGGGTCGTCGATGGGGTCGGCGGTGGCTTCGTCGACGCGTTGCGACCAGTAGGGGGTGCCGACGATGATGAGGTTGTCGGGGTCGTGGGCGCGGATGGCGGCGATGACCTCCTCGGCGTAGGGTTTGACGACTTTGGACCAGGAGACGCGCAGGGGCTCGTTGTAGATCTCGTAGATGATGTTGGGGTGGTCGCCGTAGGTGCGGGCCATGTCGGTGAAAAAGGCGACGGCGGCGGCGGTGTGTTCCTCGGCTTTGTGGTCGTGCCAGTCGATGATGACGTAGAGGTCCTGGGCGAGGGCGGCATCGATGACGGTCTTGATCTTGGCGAGCTCGGGGGCGGGGTTTTCGAGGTAACCGTCGTGGGCGATGCCGAGGGCGGAGCGGATGACGGTGACGTGCCAGTCTTGTTTGAGCCAGGCGACGGTCTCGGGATTGTAGAACTCACCCTCCCACTGGCTCCAGAACAGGCTCAGGCCGGCGAGGCTGACGGGTTCGCCGGTGGAGGCGCCCACGATGCGGTTGCCGTCGACTTGGAGGCGGCCGTGGTGGGCGACGTTGGGAGCGGTGGGGTCGGCGGCGATGGCGGGGGAGGTGGGCGCGGCGAGCGACGTCAGTAGCAGCAGCGCCGGGAGGTCGGGGAGGCGGAGGCGGGGAAACATGCTGGGGCGCAGGTTGGGGCGGTATCGCGCGGCCGCCAACCCGGGAGTCGGTGCATATTAAGCAAGGGTGGGCCGAGTGGGGCGGTGCTTTGGCCGGGCCGCAGTTTGGAGGGGGCGGCGGAGAGGCAGTGGGGCCACGCTTTCGCTTTGCTCAAGCGCAGCTACGGGGACGGCGGAGAGGCAGGGGGCCACGCTTTCGCGGAGCTCAAGCGCAGCTACGGGGGCGAAGTGGAGAGGCGGGCAGGGAGGTAGGGTAGGCGCTTGGTGGTGGTTGTTTCGATCTTGCGGTGGGCGTGAAACAGGTTTCACGGTGGAGTCATGAAGACGGTTTCGATTCGCGATCTGCGGCAGAAGTGGCCGGCCATTGAGCGTGGTTTGAAAGGTTCGGAGGGGTTGCTGGTGACGCGCGACTCGAAGCCGGTGGCGCGATTGTTGCCGCTGGAGGATCCGGCGGCGGCGGCCCGGCCTCGGTTCGAGGCGAAGGCACATGCGCAGTGGTTGAAAAAGACGTGGGGCGCCGGGGCGGAGAGTCGTGCGTGGGTCGACGCGGCGCTGGCGGCGGATCGTGGCGATGAGTGAGGCCCTTTACATCGATACCAGTTGTTGGCTGAAGCTGTTGTTTCCGGAACCGGAGTCGGCGGCGGTGGCCGCTTTGATGGGCGCGGAGTCGCTGGTGGTGGTTTCCAGTTTGGTCCGGGTGGAGGCGGAGCAACAGATCGCTTCGCGGAGGGCGGGAGGGTTGTTGACCGCCGCGAAGCATAAGAAGGTGCAGCGAGCGATGAACGACTTATTGGGGATGGAGCCGTTTCAAGCGCGTGAGTTGGGCGGGGTGTTGTGGCCCCTTGCGTTGGAGCAAATCGCGCGAGCCAAGGAGCCCTGCCGCACGCTCGATCGCCTGCACTTGGCGGCGATGGCGGAGCTGGGGGTGACGCGCATCCTCACGCACGACCGCCGGCAGGAGGCGGCGGCACGTGAGATGGGATATGCGGTGGTGGTGCCGCGGGTTTAAAGCGTCGCGGTCGGAGCGGAGAGGCAGGCACGGAGGTTGGGCGGGGGCGCCCGGCTGCTGCGGGGGCTTACTCGATGGTGCGCAGCTGGAGGGTTTCGACGACTTTGCCGCGGGCGAGGACGTTGGTGACGACGACGACGGGGCGGCCAGGGCGGATCCAGTTTTTGTCCCGCAAGGTTTGCAGGGCCTGCAGGATGGTCTCCTCGGGATCGTCGTAGAAATTCATCAGGAACGGCTCCACGCCCCAGAGCATGAGCATCTGGCGAAAGATGTCTTCGGTGGGGGCGAAGGCGAAGATGGGCACGCCGCGCGGGCGCAGGGCGGCGAGGGTTTTGGCGAGACGGGCGCGGCGGGTGAAGACGACGATGGCGGATTCGCCGAGGTTTTGCGCGAGTTTGGCGGCGGAGAGCAGCATCCAGTGTTTGGGCTCCACCAGCTGCAGGCCGCGGTTGAGGTCGGAGTCGATCGACGGCTCGATGGAGTTGATGACGTTTTTCATCACCTGCACCGCTTCGAGCGGGTATTGGCCGACGGTGGTTTCGCCGGAGAGCATCACGGCATCGGCTTGTTCGCGGACGGCGTTGGAGACGTCGGAAATCTCGGCCCGGGTGGGCATGGGGGCGCTGATCATCGTCTCCAGCAAGTGGGTGGCGACGATGACGGGTTTGCCGGCGGCGCGGCAGGCGGCGACGAGCTCGGTCTGCACGAGCGGCAGGCGGTGGTAGTCGATCTCGATGCCGAGGTCGCCGCGGGCGATCATGACGGCGTTGGTTTCGGCGATGATCTCGTGCATGTTGCGCACGCCGGCCTGGTCTTCGATTTTGGCGATGATCTTGGCGCTGGAGCCGAGGCTATCGAGGAAGGCGCGGAGCTCGCGGATGTCGGAGGCCTGGCGGACGAAGGAAAGAGCCACGTAATCGATGCCGGCGCGCACGCCGGCGCGGAGGTCGTCCTGGTCCTTGGCGGTGAGGCAGGGCAGGTTGACGAAGACGCCGGGAAGGTTGATGTGGCGTTTGGAGCCGATGGTGCCGGGGGTGAGGGTCTCGAGGCGGATGCGTTGGTCGTCCTTGGCGACGACCTTCATGCGGATGAGGCCGCTGTCGATGAGCATGACAGTGCCGACATCGACGTCGGCCGGGAGGCCGGGGTAGTTGGTGGTGACGGCGGGGATATCGCCGGTGGGGCTGGTGTCTTCGGTGTGGATTTCGAAGAGGTCGCCGACCTCCAGCTCGATGGGGGCGTCGACCTTGCCGGTGCGGATCTCGGGGCCCTTGACGTCCATCATGACGCAGACGTGGCGGCCGACCTCGTTGGAGGCCTCGCGGATGAACCACATGGCGTCGTCGACCCATTGGTGGGTGGCGTGGGCCATGTTGAGGCGCATGATGTCGACGCCGGCCAGGATGAGCTTGGTCAACATCTCCTTGGACTCGGTGGCGGGTCCGAGGGTAGCGATGATCTTGGTGTGACGGAAGGGTCGAACCTGAGTGGTCATGGTCGAAGGGCTTGGAATTTAGCACGAACAGGGCCATGGAAGGCCGCATTCGCTTTTAGCTGGCATTAGCGAGTTTCTATGTTCTGGGTGCCGCTCCAACCCGAATTCCTGCCCGTTTTCTAACCTTCACTCACCCTATCAAAACCATGTCTCAGGCATCTTCCAACTACCGCACCATGGCGGAACTCTACATCAAAGGCCTCACCGGCGGTCACATCGATCCCGCCGAAGTCATTGCTTGGGCGGATGATCTGCTCTGCAACGATCCCGACACGCAGGACTGGATGATCGACCTTTCGACGGCCGGTGCGGACGACCGCATGGGTGTGGTGCACCACCTGCACGCGGTGAAGGGCGAGGTCGACGAAGCGGCGCTCAACGCGATGTTGAGCGAGCGCGGCTGGGCCTGAGGCCCGGCTGGCGCCGATCGCGGCGCGTGGTCGCTGTAGCCGGGCTCGGTGAGCCCGGTTGAGCGTGTTGCCGTTCATGTGGACCGGGCTCATCGAGCCCGGCTACAGTTATTTCTGGGCGAGCGAAAGCAGCTCGCGGAGGCGCTCCGGGGTGGTGGCGCTGGATTTGGCCACGAAGCCGCGGGCGTGGGCGAAGTGCACGTCGGTTTCCCCGCCGATGCGGGTGAAGTCGAAGTGCGTCGCGTCGCGATGGCGCGAGAGGCCGTAGCCACTGCTGCGGCGATCGGGCGACACGATGGCGGTGATGCCGCGGTCGGCCAGGGCGGTTTCGATGTAGCGGTCGATGCCGTCGGAGGGAGCCTCGGGCAGCGGCTCGGTGCGAGGGAGGAAAAGCACGTGGGTGTCGGCCACGTCCCAGACCTCGGCGTGGTCCGCGATGAAGGCGAGGCGGTCGCGGAGGTTGCGCACGTAGTCGAGCAAGTCGGTGCCGATCCAGCGCATCACCTCCCAGAGCGGATCGCCGGGGGAGAGATCGCGGACGCTGGCGAAACGGCGCAGCAGGGTGCCGTCGATGGGGGAGTAGAGGCGGTTGAGGATGTCGCGCTCGATGCCGAGGTGGCGGGCGGTGGCGTTGGGGCCGCGGCAATCGAACCATTCGGCGGGCTCGAGCCAGTCGCAGAAGGCCTTGGCGTCCTCGTAGAGGCCGAGGTGTTGGAGCACGAGGGAGAGCGCGCAGGTTGGCGGATGGTCGGCGGGGAACTGGTGGTGATCGAAGTTGAGCCGGGTCGGGTCGTGGCTGTCGCCGACGTCGACGACGATCAGCGAAGCATCATCGAGATCGGCCGGGTTGGGCTCCCGGCGGGCGATGGGCAGGGGCGTGCTGGCGGCGGCGAGGAGCACGGCGCAGGCGAGAAACTCGTCTTTGTGGGAGCTGCCGGGGTGGGTGAGGATGGCGGAGGCGTTCAACATGAGCGGCGGAAGCTGGGGGGATCGGGCGGGCGGGGCGAGTCTGGGATTGGATACGGGCGATGCAGCGTTGCGTCGGGCGGGCAATTTGCAAAAGGGTGGGGGCATGACGTTTACCTCTACTTTGCGGGCGCTGCTTTGGGTGGGTGCGGGTGTCGCGCTGGCCGGCTGTGGCAAAACCGATACGACGGCGACTGAGCCGACAGCCGCTTCGACGGCGGCGGTGCCGGTGGCCGAGGAGACCGAAGCCGCGGTGGCGCAGGCCACGGAGGTGAAGGTGCCGGATCTCGCGGAGGCGGCGCCGGCCCAACTCGCCCGCGTGAGCGACGCCGCGCTGGCGCAGATCGCGGCCCTGGCGGAGGAGCAGCGGCCGGAACTGGCGGTGAACGTGGCCGCGCTGCAGGCGGCGCTGGCCGACGACGATGCGGTGGGCGCGCTCGGCAAGCTGAAGCAGCTTTCCGATTACGCCCAGCAGGTGCCGGGGGCGGACGTGTTGATCGAATCGACCAAGCAGATGGTGAGTGCCTGGGCGCTCAAGCAGGGCTTCGATACCGCGCAAATCACGCCGGTCCTGCAGGCTTTGCAGACGCGCGACTACGCCAGCCTCGCATCGCAGGCGGCGGTGTTGGCGGGCCGCGGTGGGCTGAGTGCCGAGCAGAAGGCTTTGGTCAACGGCGTGCTCGAGGCCTACGGCGTGGATGCCAAAGTCGATCAGGCGATCGATAAACTAAAGAACATGTTCTAAGGTTTTAGGTCTGCGTGGTGCGGGCCGCCGGTCGAGCCGGGGCCGCGTGCCACTTTTGTTTTACCCTCCATTGCCCCGTTTGTCTTGAAGACCTCCAGTATCTCTCTTCGCGTCGCCGACTTCCTGCAAAAGTATCCGCCGTTTCAATACCTGAGTCAGGCGGAGCTGCTGCGGCTGGCGCAGGGCGGTCGGGTGAAGTTTCACGAGGCCGATGAGATCATCTTTTCGGCGGGCGAAGAGCGGGGTCGCTACGTGCGGGTGATCCAGCGGGGCACGGTCAACCTCTACAGCCCAAACGATGCGGGCGAGGAACTGATCGATGTGCGCGTGGAGGGGGACCTGGTGGGCTTGGAATGGGAATCGCCCGACGTGGCCTACCGGGCGACGGCGCGGGTGGCGCAGGAGAGTATCCTGTATGCGCTGCCGGCGGACACGTTTATGGAGCTGTGCCGGGGCAATGCCGAAGCGAGCGCTTTCCTCTCGTCGTATTTCACCATCAAGGACGAAGCGCAGCGGGCGGTGACACGCACCGAAACCCTCACGCTCGATGAGAGTGCGGCGAGTTGGCTGACTCACTCCGATGCGTTGGCCCAGCGAGCGAGCAACCGGTTGCTGCTGGCGGCGCCGGAGGAACCGATTCGCCAAGTCGCGGCGCGCATCGCGCCGGGCATGCAGGAAGGCGTGGTGGTCATCGACGAGGAGGCGCGACCGATCGGTGTGTTGACCGAGGCCGACTTGTCGTCGCGGGTGGCTACGGGCGAAGTGTCGCCGGATGCGCCGGTGACTGCGATCATGACCTCACCGGTGGTGACGGTGGCGCCGGGCACGACGGCTGGCGACGTGGTGATGGTGATGATGCGCGAGCGTCGTCATCACGTGATCGTGACCGACAACGGGGAAACCGATGGGCGGGTGGTTGGCATCATCGGCGAGAAGACGGTGCAGGCGGTGCACGGCAGCGTGCCGGTGTTTTTGTCGAAGGAGTTCACGCTGGCGACCGATGTGTGGGAACTGCAACGGCTGCGCGACCGGGCGGACGACTTGTTGCTGCGCTTTATTGAGGGTGAGGCGCCGATTGAGTGGATGACCAATTTCATCGCGCAGGTGGACCGCATGCTGACGGAGCAGGCGATCGAGTTGGCGCGCGCGAAGTTGCGCGAGAAAGGTCTGCGCGAACCGACCGTGCGCTGGGCGTGGGTGGCGCTGCACTCGGAGGGCCGCAAGGAGCGTTTGCTGCGTTCGGCGCAGCGAACGGGCATCATTTACGATGATCCGGCGGCGGAGAAGGAGCGGCTCGATCTGGTGCTGTGGTTCAGCGAACTGGGCAACGAAGTGGGCGCGATGCTCTCGATGTGTCGTTTCCCGCTGGATCCGTGGGGCCGCATGGCCAGCAACCCGCAATGGTGCGCCTCGATCAAACGCTGGTCGGAGACCTTTGCCGATTGGGTGCAACGGCCGCGCGAAAACAACATTCACAACCGCACGGCGTTCTTCGATCTGCGGGCGGTGACAGGCGATCGGTCGCTGGTCGATGAGTTGCGCGAAGCGATCGAGGTGCAGATCACGCGGAGTTCGTCGTTTGTGCCGCGGCTGGTCGAGGATGCGATCGCACACCTGCCGCCGGTGACGGTGTTTCGCGACTCGGTTTTGGATGCCTCGGGCGAAGTGACCGACACGTTTAATACCAAGACGAACGCGCTGCTGCCGCTGGTCGATATCGGTCGGGTGTTTGCACTCAGTCTGGGCCTTTCGGATGCGACGTTCACGCCGGACCGGTTCCGCAAGGCGGCGGAGTTGCTGCCGGAATACGCGGGGGTGTTTGAGGACGCGGTGAAGGCGTTTGATCACGCGCTCAAACTGCAGACCCGGGTGGGGTTGAAGCGCGGCGACAATGCGCGGCTGGTGCGGCCGGATGAGCTCACGCCCATCGAGACGCAGCGCCTCAAATCGATCTTCCGCACGGTCGGCCGTCTCATCGAAGTGACGACCAAACACTTTGACCTCAAACCAGTGGGACGGACCGATGGCTGAGATTGATGCCGCGGCGGTGCGGGCCGCCCACGAAGCGGCCATGGCGGCGGCTCCGAGTGACGGCACGCCGGTGGAGGCGGTGCGCTTTGTGGCGCTGGACTGCGAAACGACGGGCACGGACGCGAAGCACGATCGCATTGTGACGATCGGCGCCGTGACGGTGAGTGACGGTGAGATCCTGCTCGAGGAGCAGTTCGAGGCCCTGCTGCAGGTGAGCCACAACACGTCGGCCGTGCTGGTGCACGGCGTGACCGCGGAACAGGCCGCCGAGTGGGGGCAGAGTGAGGCGGAGGCGATGGTGGACCTGCTGGGCTATCTGCAAGGCGCGGTGATCGTCGGCCACCACATCGGTTTTGACGTGGAGGTGATCAGCCGGGCCTGCGAGCGCTGCCTGGGTTTCGGGCTGCGTAACCGCTGGCTGGATACGATGGGACTGACGCTGCACCTGGAGGATGCGGGGGCGTTTGGGCCCTTGCTGGAGGCGAGCAGTTCGGCGCCGCCGTTTCGGGATTTTTCACTGGATGGGTTGTGCCGGCGTTTTGGCGTGTTGCCGCATGATCGGCATACGGCCTCGGGCGACGCCTTTCTGACGGCGCAGATTTTTTTGAAGCTGCTGAGCCTTGCCAAGCACCACGGCCGGGAGACGCTCGGTGCGGTGGCGGAACGGTGGCAGGCTGAATAGGCGTCGAGGCGCCATGCGCCCCGACGCAGTTTAAGGGGGAAGTTAAAGGCTAAGGGGGGGGCGAGCGGTGCCCTCGCGAACGAAGGGATCAAGTTGAGCCGAGGATTGTCGATGGAGGTTTGGTCACCCATCGTTTGTCCCGTGACTGACCGTTTCCGCTACCTTTCCCGTTGGTGTGCTCTGGTGCTGGTGCTGCTTGGTGCCGGCGCGGCCGTGGCGCGGTCGACGACGGTGGTGCCGCCGGCGTTTGAGGAATTGGTCTTGGAATCGGACTACGTGGTGCATGGGCGGGTGACGGCGGTGGAGAGTTTCTGGCAGGAGCGGGGCGGGTCGCGGGTGATCGTGACGCAGGTGCGGGTGGAGGTGCTGGAAGTGATCGCGGGCGAGCCGCCGTCGCCGCTGGTGCTCACGATGCTGGGCGGCACCGTGGGCGAGCAGAGCATGGTGCTGGAGGGGGCACCGCAGTTTGAGGTGGGGGACGAGGATATCCTGTTTGTGCAAGGCAACGGCCGGCAGGTGTCGCCGCTGACGCGGATCATGCACGGTCGCTATCGGGTGGCGAAGGATGTGGCGAGCGGTCGGGAGTTTGTGGCGCGGGACAATGGCGAACCGCTCACCGACACGACCGAGGTGGCGCAGCCGCTGCACACCGAAGAGGGCGCGGCGGCTACGGCGACGGGGGAGGTGCCGTTGGCCGTGCGGGTGGAGCGCGCGCTGAGTCCGGCGGAATTTGTCCAACGTATCCGCGCGGTGAAACCCGCGGCGAACTGACTGAATCGAGCGTCATGACCTTGCTGCATTCATGGGGCCGTCGGGGCTGGTTCGCGGGGCTGCTGTTGGCGGGGACGGGCGCGTTGGTTGCCTACGATACCTTGACCGACCAGAGCGGTATCTACGTGGTGGTCTGGCCGCGCGGCGAGGTGCCGATGGTGAACAATCTGCCCGACGATGTGACGCTCACCGATGGCACGACCTTTCGCGGCAGTGCTGATGCGGCGCTCACGCGGTGGAACAAGGAGTTGGGCAATGTGCAGTTCAGCGGGAGTTATGGCACGGTGGGGACTTACGAGTCGGGCAACGGGGTGAACGAGATCGTGCTGAGCGAGCCGCAGGGTGAGTTCAGTTTCGGGACGAGCACGCTGGCGATCACCCTGTCGTATCGAGATGGTAACTACAGGACGGAGTCGGACGTGGTGTTTAATCCGGCGTTTTCGTGGGACTCGTATCGGGGCGGTTTTGCGGGCGGAGCTTACGACGTGCGACGGGTGGCGTTGCATGAGCTGGGCCATGTGCTGGGGTTGGGGCATCCGGATCAGGCGCAGCCGCCGCAGGTGGTGGATGCGATCATGAACAGCACGGTGAGTAGCACCGATGCGTTGCGCACGGATGACATCAATGGCGCGCAGTCGCTCTACGGCGCGCCGCTGGCGCGGCCGATCAATGATGACTTTTCCAACGCGGTGGAGCTCACGCTGGGCGCGGGTGCGACGGTGTCGGTGACGGGCACGACGGTGCGCGCCGGCAGCGAAGCGGGGGAGCCGTTGTTGGATCCGGATTATCCGAGCGGGCGGACGAGTTGGTGGCGCTGGACGGCGCCGGCGAGCGGCCGCGCGAACGTCACGACGTTGGGCAGTGTCTTTGATACGTTTATAGGCGTGTTTACGGGCGAGGCGGTCGATGCGTTGGCTGTGGTGGGCACCAACGACGACGTGGACCCCGGCGTGATTCGCACCAGCACACTCACCTTCGAGGCTACGGCGGGCACGACCTATCATGTGATGGTCGACGGCTGGGACGGTTATGAAGGGGTGGTGCAGGTGAACTTGAACCTGCTCGCGGAGAGTGGTCCTCAGGTGACGGTGGCCGCGCCGCGGGTGGTGGGTGAGCGGGGGCAGCCGTTGACGCTCGCGGTGGAGGCGGTGGCGGAAGCGGGCGGGGCGCTGAGTTATGAGTGGCGGAAGGACAACCGTTTGTTGGCGGGCGAAACCGCGGCGACCTTGGAGGTGGCGTCGTTCACCAATGCGGATGCCGGCGCCTACGCGGTGGAAGTGAGCGAGGCGGGGGGCGAGACGAGCTATGGGCTCGTGTATGTTTTGCCCGACTACGACGTCACGGCGTTGGAGGCGTGGGGTGGCAGTGAGAGCAACAGCACGCGGCAGTTGCCGGACTTTGGCGAGACGGCGGTGTTGCAGGTGGCGCTGGGCGCGGTGCACGGCGTGGCGTTGCGGCGGGACGGCACCGTGGTGGGTTGGGGCACGCCGACGGGCTTGCAGGCGCATGGTCAGGAAACGCCGCCGAGTGGGTTGAACAACGTGGTGGCGATCGCGGCGGGCGAGATGCATTCGCTGGCCCTGCGGGCGGATGGCACGGTGGTGACGTGGGGCTCCAATGAATACGGCCAGAGTGTGGTGCCATGGGATTTGGCGGACGTGGTCGCGATCGGCGCGGGAGCGTATTATTCGGCGGCGGTGCGAGCGGATGGCAGCGTCGTGCTGTGGGGCACCGGCGTGACCGGTGATCTGGCGGTGCCGGCTGAGGTGTATGACGTTGTGCGGCTGTCGGCCGGACCCTATTTCCTGATCGCGCAGCGGGAGGACGGCGCGGTGGTGGCATGGGGCAGCAGCAACGACGGGGTGTTGGCGTTGCCGGACATGAGCGGGGTGGTGGATTTCAGCGCAGGCGTGGGACACGGACTGGCCGTGACGGAGGCAGGCGCGGTGCTCGCATGGGGACGCAATACCAATGGCGCGACGGATGTGCCGAGTGGACTCGCGCCAGCGATCGGCGTGGAGGCCGGTTACGATTATTCGCTGGCCGTGTTGGCCGATCACACCGTGGCGGCCTGGGGACGCTCGACCAACGGAGAGACCACGGTGCCGGACGGCCTCGACCGCGTCGTGCAAGTCGACAGCGCGCTCACCACGATCGTGGCGCTGCGTGACTTGTCTGCGCCGGTGATTGTGGCGACGGCGGAGGTGGCCGACATCGCTTACGGTGAAACCGCCACGCTCGCGGTGGAGGCGGAGGGAATCGAGTTGTCGTATCAATGGTATCGCGGCGAGAGCGGCGATACGACGGCACCGATTGACGGTGCCACCGCGGCCAGCACGACGGTGCAGCCGGTAGCGACGGCAAGCTATTGGGTGCGCGTGACGGCGGGCGAGGCAGCGGTCGACAGTGCGACGATCGTCGTAACGGTTCTGCCGGTCGCGCCGACGGTGACAACGGATCCGGTCAGCGTGGTCACAGATGAAGCCGGCGCGGTGACGCTCTCGGTCATGGCAGACGGTTCAGCGCCACTGGCGTATCAATGGTATCGGGATGGTGAACCCATCGCCGGAGCCCAG
Organism: Actomonas aquatica; assembly: GCF_019679435.2. Classification (NCBI taxonomy): domain Bacteria; kingdom Pseudomonadati; phylum Verrucomicrobiota; class Opitutia; order Opitutales; family Opitutaceae; genus Actomonas; species Actomonas aquatica. The sequence goes on along the minus strand of NZ_CP139781.1, from coordinate 3,484,228 downwards.
TCGGCGACGCTGAACGTGGTCGCAGTGGTGGCCAACTCCGGCAGTTACGCGGTCGTGGTGAGCAACAGTGAAGGCTCGGTCACGTCGGAGGCGGCGTGGGTGGGCGTCTTGCCGGAGGGCGAGATGGAGCGGGCGAGTCAGGCGATGACACGAACGACAGCGAGCACCGTGCAGCTGCAAGGGCGAGCCGAGTGGATCGGCACAGCAACCTCGGTCGCGTGGCAGTGGCTGGTGCCGAGTGGCTGGACGCTCAGCGGCGGGATCAACGCCGAGCCGGTGGCTACGGCGCAACCGGATGCTGGAGAGGCTTTATTGGCTGAGTGGACCTGGGGGAATCCGACGGAGCCAACCGTAACCTTGGCGGGCGAAATGACATTGGCCGACGACCATCGCGGCGTGGCCGAGCTGAGCGGGTTGGTGCAGGTCACGCGGCCGGAGGGTTCGGCCGAAGTGCTGGCGATGCCGGAACCCATTGTGCTGAGAAGCTGGATACATTCGGCGGACACCAATGCCGATCAGCAGCTCGACCTCTCGGAGCTGTTGCGAGTGATCGAGCTCTACAACGCCCGCGCGGGCACGGAACGCACGGGGCGCTACACCCCGGCGGAAGGCACGGAGGATGGCTTTGTGACCGACACGCGTCCGCTGGATGAAGAGGAACGACCGGCATGGTTCCACAGCGCGGATATCAACCGCGACGGCACCCTAAGCCTCTCGGAGCTACTGCGCGTGATCGAACTCTACAACGTCCGCGTCGGCACGGAGCGCACGGGCGCCTATCAGGTCGACGAATCCGGCGAAGACGGGTTCGGTCCCGGACAATGAGTCGCGCCAGATTTGGCCGCAATTGGTCGTGTTTTTTGAAGGGGCAAGGCGTCGAGATAGCGACAGGGGAACTTTTGCGACCTAACTTCATGGCACTACATTTTCGCCGCGTCGAAGGGGCCGTCTTTTCCTGAATTGCTTTAGTAGTCGGCTAAAGATTGGCATGGTGAAATTTCAATAAAGGTGCTTTGTTGTCTCAGCGTTGACGCCAGTAGCGTTAGCAATAGAAAAGTTGAGCAAGGTAGTGTTATGACCCGCGAAGCAAGCCAAAATATAGACTTAAATCTGGTGGGCTCAAGGCTCTATTATATCAATATTGTTGCTCTTTATGTGGTGACGCCTGCCGTGGTGGCGGTGTGTCTTTGGTGCATGATTACAGGGCAAGAGTATTTTCTTGGGTTTATGGCGTTGTTCTTCTCGGTGTTTGGAGTAATGATGATGCTAAGGTATTGTCTTCTAGTGGAGCTGAGTGCCAGTGGGATGGTTTTGAAAAATCTGATTATTTTTAGGAAATTTGCACTAAATGAGGTTGAGGAGATAGACTGTGTCATGCTTTCCCTTTTTTCGCTTCCCTCGCTCTACACGGCCAAAGTGGTAGTGAATGGAAGGCGTTCGCGTTATTACTTTATGGCAACGAAAGAGGAATGAGACCTTCGAAGCCGCTAGAAGACATAAGAAACAACCAGAAGGCGGAGATCGAGAATCGGCGGGGAAATTAATGAGTATACACGGCGGTTTAATTCATTAGATTTTGGGCGATTCTATTGGGGAGTAATGAGGTTTGTCTATTTTACAGTGTCATTGGGGCTTTGGGTTACGCTTCTTTTTTATGCCGTAACAAGCTGGGGGAGAGTGCCCGTTTTGAGATATTTTATGAATATTATGTGTATGGGCACCATGATTTATGTCTTTTTCTGGAAGGTGTTATATCGCGGAAGTAATAAGGAGGAGAAGAAGCTAAAAGATTACTATGATAAATTTTAGTTTTAGGGGCGGCCTAGCATAAAGCCGGACATCTTCGGGCCGCTTGCCTATTCTGTCCGGCTAAATCCTGACGTCATCCGTCTGCTTTCTATCTTGCGAGATCGATCCGTAAGCCCAAGCCTGCCCGATGTGACAGATTTTCAACCTGATAATAATTTTTAGTATGGGACTTATAGGTTTTATTCTAGCGATCGTATCGGGGTGCTTTGTTTTTTCTGATAAGAACATGAACAAACGTGTGAAATGGCCAGTAGGGTTGCTGTTAGTGGTGGTGGGGTTGCTGGGGGTGTTGGCGACGCTGTTTTTATAGTCTGTGGGTTACGTCCTGAATATAGGGTTCCGCTCTGCCGGAAAGGACTTGCCTCAAAATGATCGTGATCGAGGGTATTTTCGGGTTGCGATAGCCCTTTGGGCTATTGCAGTATAATTGTATAGTTGTCCTTTTTAGATCGAATGGCTAAGTATATAGTTTTGTTAGTCGCTTTTGCGTGTGGGTGTTTCGCTCAGAATTACCCGATTTCGCCGATTAATTTCGAAATTGGGCGAGTTGGTGATGCTGGAATACACGTTCAAGCGCTGGTTTTTAGCCAAGGTGGCCAAACTCGAGTCAGTTCTGTTCTGTTGGTTAAGGGGCCGTTTCCAGAAAATGTCAGCCTGAGTTTGGAGCGGCATTGGCTGCGTGAAGAAGACGGGAGTTGGCGTGTTGCCACCAATATTAATATCGACGGGTTGAGTGTCGTTGCGGGCCAACCGCAGGTTTTTTATTATGACTCGGCTATGAAAGAGTTGCTGGCCCTTGGAGAGCTGGGTGGTGATTTTGAAGACTACTAATCGGTTTACGATGAAGTGCAACGGTCGTGGGATGCTAAATGGAAACGCGTCATCTCAAATCGAAATGCGGTCAGGCGTCTGGAAGATGTCAGATAAGAGGCTCTCCGAGGTTAGTTGAAGGACGCCGTGCGGGTGCGGTGTGGCGCCGATCCGACGAAAACGTCGCCCGGAGGTCGACGTCCACCTTCCAATCTTAAGTTGGGCGATTGCTGGCCGTGGTGGCTTGACCCTCTGAAGCTGAACGGGCGGAGTGGTGGTGCCTTGTCCTGCGATAACTGGCCTTCGCGGGTTGATGGCCTCCTGCTCGGGTGATGCGAACCGGGTGGGCGTTCCATCGATCTCTGGACTTTGAAAGGGCAGGCAGGTGCCAAGGTTGACGATTATCGGGCTCGCGCGGGTGGGGTCGGGGTAGCACGGTGGGGGCATGATTATCCCATGCCGTCGTTTGTTTGCTGTGGTGGCCTTTGTGGCCGTGTCGTTGTCGTCCGTTGCCGGGCCCAAGTTGGGGCTGCAGACGTGGACGTGTCGGCACATGAGTTTTGAGGAGGCGGTCGTTTTTGCGGCGGAGCACGGGATCACGCAGTTGGAGCTGTTCCGGGCGCATTTGGATCCGGCGGCACCGCGAGAGAAGTTGCTCGAGCAGAAGGCGTTTTTGGAGGAGCACGGCGTGACGGCGTATTCGATCGGGGTGAGCGGCACCTCGATGGACAAGGAGGAGAACCGTCAGCTGTTCGAGCTGGCCAAGCTCTTCGGCATGAAAGTCATCGTGGTCGAGCCACGCGAACCGGCGCAGTGGGATGTGCTCGAGGAGTTGGTGCGGGAATACGACATCAAGCTGGCGGTGCACAACCACGGCACGGGCACGGTTTACGGGAATCCGGCGACGGTGAAACACGTGTTGGCCGAGCGCGATCACCGCATCGGCGTGTGCATGGATATCGGCTGGGTGACGGCGGCGGGCTTCGATGCCGAGGAGGTGTTTCGCAACTACGGCGATCGCGTTTATGACATGCACCTGAAGGACAAGCGCCTCGATATGCAGGACGCGCGTAACCGTCCACTGGATACGTTTATCGGACTCGGCAATGCGAACTATGCCGGTCTTTTCGCCGCGATCAAAGAGACGGATTGGTCGGGCGTGCTCGCGATCGAAACCGATAGTGCGGAGTTTCATGCCGACCCGACGGAATTTGTGCGCGCGGCGAAGACGTTTTTTGACGCGCATTTTCCGGACGCGGAGTGAGTCGGCCGGGTGGCGGCTGAGGGGCAGGAGGTTTTTTGACACAGAGGGCGCGGAGGGGGGGCACAGAGGTCACAGAGGAAAAGGCAGGGGGCTGTAGCCGGGCTCGTTGAGCCCGGTGCGGTGGCCGGGTGTAGGGCCGGCGCTGGCGCCGTGCCGCGGTTTGCTGGGGAGAGCCGAGGGGCAGGGCGGGCCACGCTTTCGCTTTGCTCAAGCGCGGCTAGGGGGGGGGCGGACGGCCCGGCGGTCCGTCCCTACCTACAGTTCCAGGGTGAGCTGGGATTGGGTGAGGTCGTCGGGGGTGAGGCCGGCGGCGGTGAAGGCGGGTTGCCACTCGACTGGGAAGAGCGCGGGGGCGCGCCAGGTGGCTGCGGGGTGACGATCGCGCAGGGCGCGGAGATCGGCGGCGGATGGTTCCGATGTGTTCAGGGGAAGCAGGGCGCGGAGGATTTTGATTTGGTTTGGTAGGTTGCGCACGAGCGCCAGCAATGAACCGACGCGGAGGGTGGTGTGTTGGTTGACGTCGAGGGCGGCGAGTGTAGGGGCGCTGATCTGCCAAGGCAGGTTGCTCCACTCATGTTGGCGGGCGGTTTCGATGTAGGTGGTGAGGGGATGGACGGAGATGTCATCGGCTTCTGGTGCCGTGGCGTCGACGGGCGCGGCGCTGTAGCCGAGGAGTTGGCGCACGCGTTTAAAACCGCTGCGTTGGTAGAGGCGCAGGGCGGTTTTGTTTTGGTCGATGACCTCAAGATGGAGGTGGGTGTCGCCGCGCTCGCGAGCGGAGTGGATGGCGGTGTCGAGCAGGTGGCGGCCGAGTCCGCGTCCGCGGGCCTCAGGCACCAGGCACATGCCGGCAACGCGGCTGTGAAAACCGCGGCGCGCGATCAGCAGAACGCCGAGGTGTTCGCGTCCGTCGTGCAGCAACCAACTGGCGTCGAGGTCGACCTGGTCCTGTCGCTCCATTGCCTGCACTGCGGCGGCGTCGAAGCGTAGCGGGACGAGGTAGTCGGCGAAGCCGCGGTTGAGCAGCGCGGCGATGACTTCGACGGCGATGGTGGAGAGCGGTCGGAGGTTCACGGTCTCTCCATCGTGTTGGTCCAGGAGCTGGCTTCAAAGCTTAAGGCGCGGCTGAGGTGCCGTGCTGGTAAAGCGGGGAGCTCATTTCCGCGCGCATGCGCTCGAGGATGAGTGGGTTTTTTTGCACCCGGGCATCGCCCCAATCATGCCAGTCGAATCCAAGTGTTTGGGACCAGTGGGACCAGTCCCAGTTGATGTAGCTGCTGGCTTTAATTTCGGGCTGGCGATGGAGGAGGGCGAAGTAGGGTGCGAACCATGCCGCCCAATCGCTCTCGCCGTCGGTCACGCCGATGTAGCGCGGGGTGGCCTCGCCGATCATCACGGGCTTTTGGCGGGCACCGGCCGCGGTGCAGAAAGCGGCTGTGAGGGGCGCGTCGATTTCACCGGCGGAAAAAGGTCGATGCTCCACCAGTCGACCCAGTCGTCGCCGGGGTAGTAGGGCAGAAGATCGTCGATGGTGGTGGCGCCGGAGGAGCCGCCGGCTACGCACCACACGGTTGCCACGGGGAGTTCGACGTGGCGGATGGCGGAGGTGATGCGGACGAATGCGGTGCGGTAGGTGTCGGGGCGATAGCCGTTCCAGCTGCCTTCACATTCATATCCGATTCGCACGTAGGCGGGCCGATCAAGGGCGGCAAGGGCGGCGACAAACGCGGCGATGCGATCATCATGGTGGCCGGCGGCCACCTCGTCGTCGATGCCAGTGCCTCCTTCCCGGCCGGAGGTGAGGGCGAGGCCGATTTGGGGGCGCAGGTCGAGACCACCCACCGCGGCGAGTTTTTGGCGTAGGTCGCGACCCCATGCACGAATCTCGGCGGCGGTTTGACCGAGGCCGATGTAGGTCATGAACAATGCGGGGGCACGTTCGGGACCGATGGCTTCGGCGTATTCAATAAACCCGGACGGAGTGAATCCGGCGCCGGGGTCCTGACCGGCACCGTGAAGGATTGTGCCGTGGGGTTCCAGGCGGGCACCAAATTCCACACGAGGCGCATAGGCGGGTGTGGTGGGGGCGGGGGAGGATTCGGCGTGGGCCAAAAAGACGAGCAAGGGAAGCAGGCGGAGGTGCCGACTGAGGCGGCGGGGGCGGGGAGGGGACGGAATCATGGGGCAGGGGAGGCGGCGCGAGCAGGCGGGGCGGCCACGGTGGTGCCGACCACCAGACTGGTTTCGACGAGAATCTTGCGACGCGGGGCGGTGGGGTGGAGCACGCGATTGAGCAGGCGGGCGGCGGCGGACCCGCCGACATCGGCATGGGCGACACGCAGGGTGGTGAGTTGAGGCAGGCCGGGAGGAGGCTCGATGCCATCAAAACCGGTGACCGAGCAATCGCGTGGGACTTCGAGGCCGCGCGCGTGCAGGTCACTGATGAGTTGGTAGGCTTGGTGGTCGGCGGCACACGCCCACGCGGTCACGCCGGCTTCGCGGGTTTGGTGGGCGGCGAAATCGGCCACAGCTTCGGCGGTGGTCAGTCGCTCCCGGTCGGTGTGCACGTTGGCAGTCCAGGCCGGGTTGAACTCCAGACCGTATTGGAAGATGCCCTCGGCGTAGGCGGCGAAGCGGCGCGACGCCCAGCGACCGCACACGGTGTAGTCCCACGTGATGAAACCGATGCGACGGTGTCCCCGGCGGGCGAGGCGGCCGATGAGGTTGATGATGTCGGAATGGTCGGTGTCGACGGTGTCGACGGGCAGGTGGTCGTATTCGGTGAGGACCGACACCGTGGAGATCTTGCGGGCGAGGGTTTCGACGGCGTCGGGCGCGAACGGGTAGATGAGAATGAGTCCGCGCCAGTCTCCGCTGCGAATGTGGCGAAACAGCGGCTGGTGGCCGCTGTTGGGTTGGAAGGTTTCCGGATCCTGTGAAACCACATCGACGGTGATTTGGTCGACGGCGGCGCGTTCGCGGATCCCTTGCAGCACGGCGGGAAAGGTGGCCATGCCCAGGTTGTTGCGAGGCATGCCGATCAAGACGCCGATGTTCAGTGGTTTATTCGAGCGACGGCGGCGAATGGGTCCGCCGGTGGAGGTCCGATAGCCCATTTCCTCGGCCTTGGCCTGCACGCGTTCCCGTGTTTCGGCGGAGATGGCGGGGTGGTTGGACAAACTGCGCGAGACGGTCGTGCGGGAGAGGTTCAGCGCCTGAGCCAATGCCTCTTGGTTGATCGAAGCCATGGTGGTGATGCCGATCAATTTGGAACAAAAATTCAAGAAAAAACTTGTGCACATAAACAGGATTATTGTGCACAATTGGCATATCCAGTTTTTTGAGAAAAACTACGTAACACACTGAAAGACAGGTAAAAAAAGAGGTTCAAGGCTTTTTAAAATATGGTTACAAGGCAGCATAAAAACTGCGCACATAATCGTTGACATTTACTAAAATGCAGTGGTTCAACCGAGGCCTACCCGTCACCCCCAGCGCGTGGACTTTCGATTCGACGCCCTGTTTCGGACCTCAGGCTCGATACAGGACATCTCGCGAAGATCCGGCGCATTCACCCCTCCCCATTCCTCCCATGAAGTCCCTGACTCGTATTCCCCTCCCGTTTCGTCCGCAGTGGCGGCGTTCTTCGACGCTGTGGTGCTCCGGTTTGATGGTCTTGGTGTCCGTTCTGCACGCGCAGGAGGTCGCCGTGGATGATTCTGATTCCGCTAGCGCCGCGGACGATGACGTGATTGTGCTCAACCCCTTCGAGGTCGTTACCGACCAAGATAAGGGTTATAGGGCAACCAACTCCGTCTCCGGCACCCGTCTGAACACCCCGATCAAGGACACGCCGATGCCGATCGAGGTGATCACCCGTCGCTTCCTCGAAGACACCGGCGCGACCGATCTGCGCAGTGCGTTGAAATACAGCGCAGGTGTGGTGCTCCAGTCGCAGAACGATCTCTCCAATTCCGGGGCCAATGCCTACCAAGGGCCGGGCGGGGTGAACAACCCCGAGGGGGCCACCGCCAACCCGAACGCGGTGCAGGTGAAGCTACGTGGTTTCGTGACCGACAACGCCCTGCGCGAGGGTTTCATTCGCCAGAACTCGACCGATGCCGTGAACATCGAGCGAGTTGAAGTGGTGCGGGGTCCGGCGGCGCTGTTTTACGGCATCGGCAACTTCGGCGGCGTGGTGAACTATCTGGTGAAGCGTCCGCAGGCCGAGGTGGGCTATGGCTTCGATGTTTCGGTTGGCTCCCACAACTTTCTGCGCGGGCAGTTTGATGCGACCGGTCCGCTAACCGCCGATGGTCAGCTCGCCTACCGCGTCACCGGCGCGGTGCAGAGCATGGAGGACCATACCGACCACTTCAGCGAGGACCACACGTTCGTGTCGCCCTCTTTCCTGTGGAAACCCTTCGAAGGCACGGAGCTGCTCATCGACGGTGAATATGGCGAACAGGATCTGAATGGCATCGGTGCCCGGCAGGTGCGCTCGGTGGCCGATGTGGGGGTCAACAACGACCAAAACGAGCAGGGTGGTCTCTACACGCCACCCGGCGCGGACCCGCGGGCCTACCGTCTTACCGGACCGGATACGCACCTGAACTCGGAGGCGAGCAACTTTCAGGTCAAGCTCACCCAACGCCTGCTCGAAGGCGTGACGCTGCTGGCGGGCTACAACTTCTCGACCTACGACGCGGATCTGCGCGACGTGTCGGCGCAACTCTTCACCAACGTCGGTCCCTCGTCCCTGTGGCAGACGATCGACCTGCGTCCCCTCGCGCCCGATCGGGGTGCCGGCAGCCTCAACATCCAAGACGGCCTCGTGCCCAATTCGATCCTGCAATACACGTGGTTCAACGCGATCAACGAAAACACCCGCCATCAATTCCGAGTGGAGCTGACGGCGCAGAAGAACCTCTTTGAGGGCAGCAAGTGGTTCCGCATCGAGAACTCCATTCTCGCGGGCTACTCGGACCTCACCCACGAGCTCGATTCGCGCAACTTCGGCACCGTGCCCAATGCCTTCAACTATCGGGCCCCCAACGATCTGTCGCCGCTGCGCTTCGGCACCCAGGGAGACGGCAGTCCGGACCAGGACTTGTTCCAAACCGGAGAGGGGTATTCGGAAGCTCAGAACAAAGCCTTCTACGCGAGTTACCAGGGCAAGTTCCTCGACAATCGTCTGCTGGTGCTGCTGGGGGTGCGACGCGATACCAACGACGCGTTGGATCGCACGACTGGCTGGCTCTCTCCCGGGGCCACCCCGACCACCTCCGAGACCGAAGGTGAGACCCAGAAAGAGACCACCTATCAAACCGGCCTGAGTTTCCGCGTTACGCCGGAGCTCTCCCTCTACGCCCTCAAGTCCGAAGGTCTGCAACCCAACTTCTCCGGTCAGTTGCTGCCCGACACCGGTGCTCCCGCCGGCGCGAGCAAAGCCGAAAGTGAAGAATTTGGTCTCAAATTCGATTTCTTCGAAGGCCGGGTTTCCGGCACGATCAGCCGCTACAAGATCACCAAGACCGGCTTCGTCGGCGCCCCGTGGTATTCAACCGTGACCCTGGGAAACCCGCGTTTCGATCCCACTCGCGACATCGTTTACAATGTATCGAATTTCACGCCGACGCAGGCGCCGGGCGGTTCCAATGGCGGTTCAGACAAGCTCGACACCGGGGCCGCCTGGGCGGCTTGGCAGGCCGGCGTGTATTCCGGCGCGATCTTCCAGTCCGATCAAGGCAATGGCACGCAGACTTGGTATGTAAATGCGTCCCAGTCTGATGGCGCGGCCTACCTCGACGCGGCCTTTGCGGCCAACGACGCCGACAATGGCGCAGCCTGGCCCGGCTTCCTCTATCAAGGCGAATCCGGCGACTCCCTGGTTAATAACGCCACCATGGACACCATGGCCTTCCACGGCAACGGGTCCGACCGGGCGGCATTGTTGCTTACCGATGAATCGGAAGGTTGGGACTCACAGATCCTCATCAAGGCGACGGACAGCCTCGAGTTTGTGGTCAATGCCGCTGTCACCGAAGTGCAGCGCCTGAACTTTGGCCAGTGGATGGCATACCCCTACCGCGAGGACCGTTGGGCAGTGTGGAATTTCAACAACGGTTCCTGGGGCACACTGGGACTGCCGTGCAGCGAAGTGTATGGCGACCCCGGCAGCGGCACGCTCGGCCCGGCGACCGAGACGCGCACCAGCGCCGGCCAGGCCGCGGGTGATGACACGCCCAAATACCACTACGACTTCTGGGCCAACTACCGCTTCGACGAGGGCTTTCTCAAGGGCCTCACGGTGGGGCTCGGCGCTTACTGGGAGTCGAAGCGGCAATACATGTCGGGGGTGAGCCATGGCTCCGGTCAGCTCATTCTGGATGGTGCCGGCGAGCTGCTCGTCCTCTACACGCCGGAGCGTTACAACATCGATGCGATGGTGCGCTACGACTGGCGGGACAGCCGCGAGCGCAGCCACTCCCTCCAGCTCAATGTCGCCAACGTGCTCGATGATCGCGACCTTTACGGGCTGATCTACTCGGCGCCGCTTAACGCGCGCCTCACCTACGGTCTTCGGTTCTGAGCCACCAACTTCGCCATCACCGACTCCCGCTGTATTCACCGTTTCCCTACGATGGTGCAGGGACACGGCCGGACGGCGGGAGTCGCCTCGGGCGACCCCGCCCCGATGTCTTCACTCAACCCCATCCCTCCGTCTGTGTCCGCACATCCGCCTCTGCGTTTGCGGGAGAAGCTCGCCTATGGTTTGGGCGACACGGCTTCGAATTTCTACTTCCAGGCCTTCAACCTGTTTCTGCTCTACTATTACACGGATGTGTTCGGGTTGTCGGCGACTGCCGTGGGCACGATGTTTTTGGTCACACGGATTTTTGACGCGGTCAACGACCCGTTGATGGGGTTGCTCGCCGATCGCACGCGTTCGCGTTGGGGTCGCTTTCGCCCCTACCTGCTCTGGGTTGCACTACCTTATGGTCTCTTGGGTTATCTAATGTTTTTGGGGCCACAGGCCAGCGACACTGGAAAGTTGGTTTACGCTTACATCACCTATTCGCTGACGATGTTGGCCTATACGGCGATTAACATTCCCTACTCCGCGCTCATGGGGGTGATGTCGCCCTCGACCAAAGTGCGGACCGCGCTCTCTTCGGTGCGCTTTGTGTGCGCATTTGGCGGCGGGTTTCTCATCGCCAGTCTCACGCTGCCGCTGAAGGACTGGCTCGGAGCCGGAGATGAGGCGGCGGGCTTCCGTGCGACCATGGCGTTGTTTGCGGTCGCTTCGGTCGCGTTGTTTTGGTGGACCTTTGCCGGCACCCGCGAGCGGGTCGCGCCGGCGGCGGCTGAGGAGGTGTCGTGGCGACGCGATCTGGGGCTATTGTGGCGCAACCGGCCTTGGCTGGTGCTGTTTCTGGTCGCTCTTTTCACCCTCACCAACGTGGCGATGCGCAATGGTGCGGTGGTTTACTACTTCAAGTATTGTCTGGGCGCGGAATCGGCCGCGACCCTGTTTCTCAGTCTGGGGTCGGTTGGCATGATTCTCGGTGCGGCGAGTTGCCATGGGCTGGCCCGTCGTTTCGATCGTCGTCGACTCATGATCGGCCTGACCGTGGGCAATGCGCTGGCGTTGGCGGCGATGTATTTGGATTGGAGTGACGCGCGCTTGATGTTGCACGGGCTTAACCTGATGGCGGCCTTTCTGGGCGGCGCGACGCCCGTGCTGCTTTTTTCCTTCTATGCTGACACGGCGGACTACGGTGAGTGGAAGTTCGGGCGGCGCACCACCGGGCTGATCTTTGCGGCTTCACTGTTCGCCACCAAGATGGGCATTGCGGTCGGAGGTGGGCTGGCGGGTTGGTTCCTCGATGCCTGTGGTTTTGTGGCCAACGTCGAGCAGACGGCCAGCGCACGCCATGGCATCACTTTGTTGTTTTCCCTGCTGCCGGCGGCCTTCGCGCTGCTCACGGCGGTGGCTCTCTTGTTCTATCCCCTCACCGAGGACCGGATGCGGGAGATCGAATCCGATCTCGCCGCCCGTCGCACCGCCTGACCGCCATGCTCGTGCCCAATCCATTGCTCCCGGGTTTTCATCCGGATCCGTGCATTTGCCGGGTCGGCGAGGACTATTACCTCGCGACCTCGACCTTTGAATGGTGGCCGGGGGTGCGGCTCTTTCACTCGCGTGATCTCGCAAACTGGCAACCGATCGGTTATGCGCTCACGCGGCGGAGTCAGCTCGACCTGCGTGGCACCCCCGATTCGGGTGGCGTGTGGGCCCCGGCGATCACGCATGCCGACGGTCGGTTCTGGCTGTGTTATTCGGAAGTGAAGTCGTTGACCGGGCCCTACAAGGATGTGTGCAACCATCTCGTCACCGCGCCCTCCATCGAGGGGCCGTGGTCGGAGCCGGTGCGACTAAATCAATCCGGTTTTGATCCATCGCTGTTCCACGCCCCGGACGGACGCAAATGGTGGCTTAACCAACGCTGGGAAGTGCGTCCCGACGGCAACTGTTTTGCCGGTATCGTGCTGCAGGAATACGACCCAGGGGGGCAGTGTCTGGTCGGCGAGCCGCGGTTGATTTTCCGTGGTTCGAGCCTCGGCTGCACGGAGGGGCCACATCTGTATTTCCGTGATGGATACCACTATCTTGTGACGGCGGAAGGCGGCACCGGCTGGGAGCATGCGGTGACCGTAGCGCGGGCGCGGGATATTGCCGGTCCATATGAAGTGAGTCCGTATCATCCGCTGCTCACGGCGAACGCACGGCCGGAGTGCCGCTTGCAAAAGGCGGGTCATGGTTCGCTGGTGGAGGCTCCGGATGGTCGCTGGTTTCTGGCCCATTTGTGCAGTCGTCCAGTGGGCGTGCAGCGGCGTTGCATTCTTGGACGTGAGACCGCGCTGCAGGCAGTGGTCTGGCCCGAGGGCGAGTGGCCCCGTCTGGCGAGCGGTGATTCGGTCCCGGCGGATACGGTGGAGCTGCCCGGCGTTGAGGCGGTGGGCGAAGCGGCGTCGGACGCGGCGGTGGCTCTTCCGACCGGCGGATTGGGGGTCGAGTGGAACACGCTGCGGGAGCCGCCGGATGGTTCCTGGCTGGATCTGGATAGCCGTCCCGGTTGGGTGCGGATGCGCGGGCGGTTCTCGTTGCAGAGCACCTTTGAGAACTCGTTGATCGCGGTGCGATTGACAGCGCTGCGTTGCACGGTGGGGGTCACGCTCGACTTCGCTCCGACGGATTTCCAGCAGACCGCCGGCTTGGTTTTTTATTACAACAGCCGCGCCTACCATGCGTTGTTGCTGGGTTGGCTGCCGGGCGTCGGACGGGTGCTGCGCGTGTTGAGTGCAGATGCGATGGAGGTGCGCGAGGTCGTGCCGCTGGGCGCGGTGCGGCCGGTGGACGGGCCGCTTCGGCTGGAGGCGAGCCTGGCGGATGGGCAGTTGCAATTTGGATGGTCCCGAGCCGAACCCGGTCGGGAGGTCAGCACGGTGGGGCCGGTTTTGGATGCCACCGTGTTATCGGATGATCGGGTGATCGAAACTGGCTCGTGGGGATTCACCGGTTGTTTTGTGGGCCTTTGTGCTCAGGACGCCACGGCGGCGGGTCCGTGGGCGGCGTTCACGAACTTTCGCCGCACGGAGACATCCGGGTGATGGAACGGCGCAAGTTGGGTGAGTCGGATCTACAGATTTCGCGGCTGGGTTGCGGCACGTGGGCGATCGGCGGCGGCGGTTGGCAGTATGCGTGGGGGGCGCAGGATGACGGCGATTCCGTCGGCATGCTGCATGCCGCCTGGGATCGCGGTATCAACTGGATTGATACGGCTCCCGCGTATGGCACCGGTCACAGCGAGGAGGTGGTGGGGCAGGCGGTCCGATCGTGGAGCGGCGAGCGTCCGTTGCTGTTTACGAAGTGTGGTTTGACCTGGAACGAGCGGCGCGAGCTCGGGCGCGATCTGTCCCCGGCCCGCCTGCGGGTCGAATGTGAGGCGAGTCTGCGGCGGTTGCGGGTTGATTGCATCGATCTTTATCAGATCCACTGGCCGACCGAGGACCCGACAGAGGCGGAGGCGGCGTGGGGAGAGCTGGCGCGTTTGCGCGAGGCGGGCAAAATCCGCTGGGCGGGGGTTTCTAATTTTGAAGTGCCGTTGTTGGAGCGCTTGCAGCGGATCATGCCGGTGGTGTCGCTGCAGCCGCCCTATTCGTTGGTGCGGCGAGGGATTGAGGCCGAGATTCTGCCGTATTGCGCGCTGCACAACATTGGCACGCTGGTGTATTCCCCGTTGGAAAGTGGCCTCCTAACCGGCGCGATGACCCGCGAGCGGCTGATGCGAATGCCCTGGGATGACTGGCGTCGAACGCATCCCTTTTTCCAGGAGCCGGCGTTCAGTCGTCACCTTGAACTGGTGGACCGCCTGCGGTCGGCGGGAGCGTCGCGAGGGCTATCGCCGGCGTCCTTGGCGGTGGCGTGGGTGTTACGTCAGCCAGCCGTAACCGCGGCGATCATCGGTGCGCGACATCCGGACCAGCTGGAGGCGTTGCTCGCGGCCCGCCTCGTCCCCGCCGCTGTCTGGGGCGACGGGCCTTGGTAGGGGGCGCTGGAGACCGGGGGGCAGGGCGGGCCACGCTTTCGCTTTGCTCAAGCGCAGCTACGGGGGAATGAAAAACGCCAGCCCGGGGAGGGCTGGCGTGGGGAGATGGGGGCGAGACAGTGGTCCTTTACTTGGCGGCACGGAAGCCTTTGCCGGTGGCGGCCCAGTAGATGCCGCCGTAAACGTGGTGGAGGAAGCGGTCCTCGTTCCAGGTGGCGGGCAGGTGGCCGAAGGCGCTGTAGAAGACGCGGCCGCCGTCGTATTCATGGAACCATGACAGCGGGTGCAGATCGCCCATGCCTTGGGATTGTTTGGAGCCCCAGTTGGCGCGGATGTCGTAGGTGTCTTCGTCGACCGCGAGCAGGTAGTTCAGGCCATCGGTGCGCGGAGCGTCGAACTCATACCACTCTTCGGTGAAGAGGAAGCGCGGGGCAAAGCGGTCCATGCCGGGGAAGTTGGGCTCGAGCACTTCAACGGTGGCGGTCTGCACGGCGGGGTGGATGTGGAACATGTGACCGAAGGCCTTCGTCCACCAGTCCCAGTCGTATTCGGTGTCGGCGCCGCCGGCATGCACGCCGACGAGGCCACCGCCGTTTTGGACGAACTTTTCCACGGCGGCCTGTTGGGCGTCATCGAGGATGTCGCCGGTGGTGAGGGCGAAGATGATGACGTCGACGTCGGCGAGGTAGTTGTCGTTGAGGACCATGCCGAGGGAGTTGGGCCACACGAGTTCGAAGTCGTGGAGTTTGGCCAGGTCCTGCATGGCGGGCACGGCGGCGGCGATGGAGTCGTGATGCCAGCCGTCGGTCTTGGTGATGAGCAGGGCCTTAAACTGGGCGGCGCCGGCGGAGGCCGCCAACGCAGTGGAGAGGGTAAGGGTGGAAAGCAGCGTGCGGAGTTTCATGGGAGAGAGGGGAGGGTCGGCGAGGTGGCCGAGGAATCCGAATAAAAAGCGTTAGGGCGGTGCTCTTCGATAAGCGTGGGGCGGAGGGCGGAGAGGCAGGGCTGAGAGGCAGGGCGGGCCACGTTTTCGCTTTGCTCAAACGCAGCTACGGGGTGGTGCGGAGGAGCGGCCGAGACGGCCGCTGCTACATCAAGGCTCGGGGTTTACCGGAAGAAGTCGGCTAGGTTGACTTTGGTGGTGCCGGGGACGGGGCTGCCGAGGTCGAGGGCGGGGAGGAAAAACATGTCGCGCATGGCGGCGACGACACGGCTGGGCAGGCGGCCGGTTTGGTCGAGGGTGACTCCAGCGTCCTCGCTGGTGACACGCACCGAGGCGGAGAGGGATTTGCCCGGGGTGGTTTTGGTGCGCAGTTCGCTGGCATCGTGAATCTCGGCGAGGTAGGCACGGGCTTCTGTCTCGGAATTGTGGATACTGATGATGCTGCCGTCGGCATCGATGTTGACCACCACCGGGTAATCAAAGTCGGCCGGGCGGTCGGCGGCGAGCAGGGCGGTGGGGGGCAGGTTCCAGACCGGGGTCGGGGTGACGGTTTCGATGGCGTGGTCGGCGATGTGGGAGAGCAGCAGGAACTCGCGGGCTTCGTCGCGGGACATGGGCACGGCGCGCTCGGAAAGGTTGGTGGCGAGTTCGCGACCGTGGGAGTAAACGTGGAGTTTCACGTCGGTGATATCGAAGCCCGGGGTGAAGCCCAGTTTGCGAATCTTGATTTTGCGCGGTTCCGGGCCGATCGCGCCGACGGATTGATGGAAGGTGACGATGCCCTCTTGCTCGCCCATGACGACGGCGCCGAGGACAACCACGTAGGCGTCGGCAATGGGTTCGGGTGACGAGAGTTTGAAGGTGAGTTCGAGCACGTCTCCGCCTTCGTCGTTGGAGCTCTCCTGCGCCTGATCGATGAACGTGGGGTCGCTGATCATGCCGGCGGAGTCGATGGTTTGATCGGCAAAGGTATCGAGGGCTTCGGCAGCGTCATCCTGGGCCCGTTCCACCCAGGCTTCGGCGGCTTCGATGCTGCGGGCGTCGACGATCATACCGTTACGCTGAGCGACTCTGACGCCGTTGAGGTTGGCGGCGGCGTGGCCGACCATGCGTTGGGCTTCGCCTACTTTCATCTGCTCGTAGGCGGCGCGCTCCTGCGCGTAGATGTTCATGTTGTTCTGGGTGGCGAGGGCCTGCATGGCCTTGTCCCGTTGGATGGAGAAGACCTTGTATTGGGCAAAGTCGCTGATGGTCACGGGGGAGCGGCTGACCTTGGGTTTGCGGGCCCAGCTGAAGGCGGGCACATCGCGCAGGGGCAGGCGCGTGCCGGCGGTGTCATCGATCACCACCTCGCGGGGATGCAGGGTGGCGACGGGCAGGCGGTTGTTGCCATCGTCGTCGGCCGGATCGGGCACCAGCAGATCCACGCCGATGTAGAGCCGGTAGGGTTTGGTGGAGTCAGAATCGGGCGGTGAGGCGCTCCATGCGGATGGGGCAAAAAGGAGGCAGGCGCAGGCGGTCGACCAAAAGCGGCGCGCGGGGTAAAGGGGCATGGGTTCAGAGATGGAATCCGGGCGAGAAGGCGGCGAGGATTATATGCGGTCGGGGTGGGGCCACGCCAGGTGGGGCGGGGCGAGGGGCAGGGGGTAGCGGCCTAGACGGTCGCTGCTACATTGGGGGCTCAGCGGAAGAATTCAGCGAGGTTGACTGCGGCGGTGCCGGGGGTGGGAGAGCCCACGTCGAGCGCGGGGAGAAAGATCAATTCGTTGATGGCGGCGACGACATGGGCGGGGAGACGGCCAGTCTGGTCGACGGTGAGGCGAGCATCGGCATCGGTGGTGCGCAGCGACGAGGCGAGGGATCGGCCAGGGTTGGATTTGGTGCGGAGCTCGGCGGCGTCGTGGATGCTGGCGAGAAAGGCGCGGGCTTCGGTTTCGCTATCGTGGATACTCATGACGGAACCATCGGCATCGAGCGTGACAATCACCGGGTAGTCGAAGCGGGAGGCGTCGGCGGCGCCGAGCAGCGAAGGCGGAGCGAGGTTCCAGACGGGCGTGGCGGGGACCGATTCGATGGCGTGATCGGCGAGATGCGCGAGCAGCAAGAACTCGCGAGCTTGGTCGCGGGTCATGTCGACGGCGCGCTCGGAGAGGTTGGTGCCGAGTTCTTTGCCGCGGGCGTAGAGGTGGAGCTTCACGTCTTCGATGACGAAGCCGGGTTTGAAGCCGGTTTTACGAATGCGGATTTTGCGGGGCTGCGGGCCGATCTTGCCGACCATTTCGTGGAAGGTGATCACGCCGGCGTCGTCGCCCTGTTTGATCGCGCCGAGGACCACGACATAAGCTTCGGCGATCGGGTAGGGAGCGGAGAGGGTAAAGGTGAGCTCCAGGACATCGGCGCCGTCGTCGCCGTCGGTGCCCTGCATGCGATCGAGCATGGTGGGATCGGAGGTGCGTTGGAGAGTGTCGAAGAGCTGGTCGGCCATGTTGTCGTTGGCCTCGATGGCTTCGGCATTGGCCGTGCGCAGGTTGGCTCCGATTTGACCGTCGCCGTAGATGCCTTGCGGATCGTCGAAATTGAGTCCCCCGCGCCCTCCGGGGGTGTAACCCGGCTCCGGGCCGCGTTCCAAACCGGCTCGTGACGCCGCATCATTCTCGGCGTAAACGTAGATACCGCGGGCGATCTCCTGACTGAATCGGGCGTCGCTGGCCTGCAGGCGAGCGGCGTCGGCCTTCTCCTGTTGGTAGATGGCCATGTTGTTCTGCGTGGCCATGTATTGGAGTTTCTTGTCGTTGCGGAGGGAGAAAGCGCGGTGTTGTTCGAAATCATCGATGGTGACGGCGGCGCGACCGACTTTGGGTTTATGCTCCCAGCTGAACGCGCTGACCTCACGCATCGGCACGGTGGGGCGGCCGGGTTCGGCGAGGATGACTTCGCGGGCTTTCAGGCTGTCGATCGGACGGTAGTCCTGCGTGTCGTCCTCGGGCTTAAGCTTGAGGTCGACGCCGACGAAGAGGCGGTAGGGTTTGGTCGGGTCGGGTTCAGCCGCCAAGGCCTGCCAAGGCATGGAGGTGAGCGTGAGAGCCAAGAGGAGCAGTCGCATCGGAAGGGTAGTCGCAGGTTTGGGGAGGGGGGCGCAGATGGCATCGCCCGCTGCTCGGTGGGAACAGCGGGCGGTGGTGGGCGAACGGGATTCAGGAATCGAAACGTGGTGCCGGCACCACACCCGCCCCGGACTGGTTGGTGGTGAACTCGAAGGGCAGACGAACGCGGGTGTGGGTGGGGGCGCCGTCGACGGTGGGTGGGTCGAAGGACCACTGGCTGAGGGCCTGTAGGGCGAGGGTGGCCAGTTCGTCGTGATCGGACGAAACGACCGAGGGGAGTCGGACGCGTCCGGTTTCATCGATGTAGAAATCGACCACGACGCGGCCCGCCAAACCGGCGGCGGCGTGTGCGGGGACGTAGGCGGGTTTCAACACCTGGCGGGGCTGCGGGAGGCGATCGAGTTCACTGGGCAGCGGGGCGCGCACCGGGCGTGCGCGGTCGAAGCGACCGTGCAGGTAGAGGTCGGCGATGGCTTGAAAGTCGGAGACGACGTAGAGGCCCTCGTTGCGAAACTGGATGGCAACCTCGGTGCGCACGGCGAGGGGTTTGCCGTCCTCGCGGGGCGGCGAAAACTTGGCGGTGCGAATGAGGAACTTGGCTTCGTCGGCGAAGGTGGTGTCGGACGCGGCGATCACGAGGTAGTCGAGGAGCTTACCCTCGGCGTCGACGGCGAGGGCCACGCGCGCCCAGCCTTCGGTGAGGCCGCGTTGGGTGGCTTCGCGGGGGAAGATCTGACGGGTGGCGGTGATCTGGAGATCAGTGGAAGGTTGGGGCGCGGCGATGAGCGATGTCGCGGTGCCCAGCGCAACGAGGAACAGTCCGAGGCGGAGCGTTTTCATGAGGAGTAGGGGGTTGGGGTTGGGGGCAGACGAAGGATAAGACCCCGCGCTGGCGCGCATCCCTTCGCGATTTGGGGCGCCGCCGGGAGCAGGCGGGCGCTCAAAGATTTTGCGGAAAGTTGAAACCTCGGTCGTTCGCCGCGGGTGAGGGAGGATGCATGCCAGCTTCTTTTCCTCCTTCACCGGTCCCGGTGCGTGCTTGTCGCGCACTGCGGGCGCAGCCATGGGTTAATCCGTGAGCGAGCCGATCATTCAAACGCAGGGCCTCGGCAAAACCTACGGCACGCAGCGCGCGTTGGACAACGTGACGGTGAGCGTGCCGCCGGGCACCATCGGTTTGCTGGGGCCCAATGGTGCGGGCAAAACGACCTTCCTGAAGTGCCTGCTCAATCTGGAGATGCCCACCACCGGCACCGCGCAGGTGCTGGGCGTGAGCATCACGGCGCAGAACCGCGAGTCGCGCGAGCGTGTCGGCTACGGGCCGGAGCGTGACTGTCACATCCCCGGTATGGCCGGTTGCGAATACGTGACCTATTGCG
This sequence comes from Actomonas aquatica, assembly GCF_019679435.2. NCBI lineage: Bacteria > Pseudomonadati > Verrucomicrobiota > Opitutia > Opitutales > Opitutaceae > Actomonas > Actomonas aquatica. The sequence continues at coordinate 3,464,306 of NZ_CP139781.1, read as the reverse complement.
GGCAACTCTCCGGCATGTCCTTCCACGCCGCGCGCCAGCGGGCGCATGAGATGCTCGATCTGGTGGGCATGGGGCAGGAGCGTTATCGCTCCATCGACACCTACTCCACCGGCATGCGCCAACGGGCGAAGCTCGCGCAGGCGCTGGTGCACGATCCGAAGCTCATCATCCTGGACGAGCCGACCAACGGCCTCGATCCGAGTGGTCGCGAACACATCCTGCGGCTCATCGGTTCGCTGTGGAAGGAGCACGGCATCTCGGTGATCGTATCCTCTCACTTGTTACACGACGTGGAGCGCATCTGTGATCGGGTGCTCATCATCGCCAACGGTCGCATCGTCGAGCACGCCTCGATGGCCGAGCTGCAGAAGCGCCGAAAGCGCGTCGTGGAGCTGTCGCCCGCCGGCGAGGTGACCCGCTACGAAGCGGCGCTGCGCGCGAGTGGTCATGCGGTGGAGCATCTCTCCAACGGCCGACTGCGCGTCGAAACGCAGGAGGAGGACGTGGGCTGGCTGTTGCAGATCATGTCGCAGCACGGCCTGCCCCCGGCGGACATCTTTGCCAGCCCGGATTCCCTGCACGGCCTGTTCCTGCAGGCACTGGCGAAATCGAATCAACCGGTGGAGGCTGCCGATGTCTGAACTCGAACCGAAACTGGACTTCAACCACTGGGACGGACCGCGGCGCGGGGTCGGCTCGCGGCGTTGGGTCATCACGTCAACGGGTCTGCGGCAGCTCACGAAACTGCGCTTCTTCAAACTGCTGCTCTTCGTCGCGTGGACGGCGGGCGTGGCGGTGGCGCTGGCGGGGTTTGTGTTCACCCAGACGCTGTCGGAGACCGGCTGGCTGGCGACGCTGGCGGCCAAGGGCGGTCCGCGGCCGCAGGCCATCATGTCGGCCGTGAGTGCGCTGTTGTTGATCTATCCCGACATCCTGGTGGCGGGCATGTTTAAGTGGATCTTCTGGCTGCACTCCTACGTGGGCATGATGTTGTGCATGGTCGCGCTGGCGATTCTGGTGCCGAGCCTCATCACGCGCGATCGGGCGAGTTCGGCGCTCACGATCTACCTGTCGCGACCGCTCACCTCGCGCGATTATTTGCTGGGCAAGTTTGTCATCATCATCGGCGTGATGCTCATGCTGTGGACGGGTCCGCTGGTGGCGGGCTGGTTGCTCAGTGTGTTGTTCGCGCCCGACATGGTGTTTGCGCGGCATTCGTTTGGGGCGCTGGGCAACGCGCTCCTGTTCAACCTGATCGGTCTCGTGGTGGTTTCGGCCGTGGCCTTTGCGGTCTCGGCCTTCGCGAAAACGGCGGCGGCTGCGCGGCTGTGGTGGATCGGATTGTGGATCGTGCTCGGCACGGTCGCGGGCAATCCGTTCATGCCGGCGTGGGTGCGGCATGCGAGTTTCACCTACGACCTGGGCATCATGCGGGATGAGGTTTTTAACATCAGCGGTGTGCTGGGGGACGCGGCGGGTGTCGTGCCGATGCTCAGCGCGGAACTCGCCACGGAAATGAACAAAGTCTCGCAAGCCTTGGCCCGCGACGAGTTGCACGGTGCCTTGATCGGCCTCGCGCTGTTGGTGGGCGGCTCGCTGTTATTCTTCATGCGGAGGGTGAAACCGGAATGAGCCTCATCGTCGAAGCCACTCACCTGAGCCGGTTCTACGGCATCGTGCTCGGACTCAACAACGTGTCCTTCACCATCGGCACCGGCATCACCGGCGTGGTGGGACCCAACGGCGCGGGCAAGACGACGCTCTTCCGCCTGCTCACTGGACAGATCAAACCCAGCTCGGGCGAACTGCGCGTGCTGGGCGGCCTGCCCTGGCGCGATCCGGCGGTGCGGGCGCAGCTCGCCTACTGCCCGGAAGACGAAGCCGTGCCGCCCAACATCAAACCGCGCGATTGGCTCATCGCGTTGGGCATGATCTCCGGTCTCTCGAGCCGCGAAGCGAAGGTCCGCGCGACCGCGGCGCTGGAGCGCGTGCGACTCCCGTCGGTGCACTGGAACAAGAACGTCACGGCCTACTCGAAGGGCATGAAGCAGCGCGTAAAACTCGCGCAATGTCTCCTGCACGAGCCACGCCTGATCATCCTCGACGAGCCGATGAACGGACTCGATCCGATGGGCCGCGAAGAGTTGGGCAACGTGCTGCGCGAACTCGCGGCCGATGGCACCAGCGTGGTGATTTCCAGTCACATCCTGCAGGACCTCGAAGCGCTGTGCCGCTCGTTCATCCTGTTGCGCTGGGGTCGCATGCCGAGCTCGAGCAACAAACTCGCCAATGCGCGAACGGAGGCCACGGCGGCGGCGACTCCCGTCGCGGTCGAGACGGGGACAGACGTCACGCCGCCACCGATGCCCGCGACCCCGCCGCGCCGTTGGCCGAGCGAGACGACGATCCGTTGCGACGATGCGCCGAAGCTGGCGCGCTTCCTCTTTGCGCAGGACCTCCTGCGCGGCTGCGATCTCGACGACGAAGGCCAGACACTGGTGGCGCGTTGGCGCGATCCGGCGGCCTTTTATGAAAACTTCCACGGGATCCTGCTGGAGAGCGGCGTGACCCTGCACGAAATCAACGCGAAGGGCTCCGCCCTCGAACGCGCCATCGAACCGCCGCCCCTGCCATGAGTGCCTCGACGACTTCCTCTTCCGATCCATTCGCACCGCGCGTGACGCCGCGCCTCGCGCCCGCTCTGGGCGGCGTGTGGCGTCTCACCTGGCGGCGCGTCTTTGCGCCGGGGCGGGCGATCACACCGGCCGTCATGCTGGCGCTCATCGGCCTGGTGACCTACCGTTTTGCCAGCCACGCGGATCCGCTGGCGTGGGTGGAGTGGGTGAACCAATTCCTGCTCATTGTGGTGGTGCCGGTGTTGGCCTTTCTCGGCGGCGCGGGCGCGATTCGCGAAGGACTCAAACCCGGCGCGGTCGACTACCTGAGCACCCGCCCGGTGCCACGCTCGGCCTACGTGCTGTTCTGCTACCTCGCGCAAACTGCCTGCGGGCTTATCGGCGTTCTGTTCTTCATCGGCTTCCTCGCCGCCATCGGCCTGGCGGGCGGCAACCCCACCGTGATGGCCGAGCTGCCGCGGCAATTGATCGTGGGACCAGCGGCGGTGATCGCGTTCACCGCGCTCGGTTTCGGCATGGGTTCGCTGACCAACCGCTACATGATTCTAGGGCTGGTTTACGCCGGCCTCATCGAGGCGGCACTGGGCAGCATTCCGATTCAGATCAACAAACTCTCCCTCCTGCGCCATCTGCGCGTGGTGGTGGATGGCTCCGGTCTGGAACCCTTTGCGCTGGATGCAGATAGCCTTGCCGCACTGGGGCTGTTGGCCCTCGTGACCATGGGTCTGGTGGGGCTGGCGATGGCGGTTTACGCCCGCATGGAATTCCTCGGGGCGAAAGAAAAAGACGCCTGACGCACATTTTTGAAACCCCCGCCCGTATCAGGGTGAATAAGGGGTAGATCACTCAATCAACCCTTTCCAAACGATCATGAAACACCGTCACCTCCTTACCCTGGCCACCCTCGCTGTTGGTGCCACTCTGGCTCCCGTGGCGAAGGCGGAGTTCGATCCGAGCCGCGTCCCGGCCGACTCCAAATGGGTCGTCTATGCCGACTTTGCCGCGTTGCGTGAAACCGAGCTGGGCCAGCAACTTATCGCCCGCGTGCCCATGGCTGAAGAGTTTGCCGCCGAGAGCCCGGTGCGGCCGGACATCGGCAAAATCATCGACGCCATCGGCTCCATCACGGGCTTCGGCAGCCTGCAAATTGTCCCTGGTCAGGAAGCCGACATGACCGGCGCGCTGGTCATCGAAGGCACCGCCGATCTGCGCAAGATCGCGGAAGGCCTGATGGCTCACGCCACACTCTCCAATCCGGACGAGGCGGTGGAGCTCACCGGCCTGCCGATCGAAGCTTACCAGATGCACGGCGAGATCGTCGTCGGTTTCCCGGAAGAGCCCATCATCCTGGTGGGGCGTTCCCCCGATAAACTCACCGAAGCGCTTTCGCTCTATCGCGGCCAGGGCAAGTCGATCGCCAGCGGCAAGCATGCCCTCACCGAGCTGCTGCCGGGCAACCAACCCTTCTACATCTATGCGGCGTCTCTGGTGCCGTCCGAGGCCATCGGCGGCGGCGAGAACACCCCGCAGGCCCGCGTCTTGCAGATGACCAAATCCGCCGCGGTCACGCTCGGCGAAAGCGGCGAGGACCTGGTCGCCCAGGCGACGCTGCAGGCGGCCGACAACTCCGTGGCCGAGCGCCTGGTCAAAATTCTCAACGGTCTCACCGCCATGTTGTCCCTCGCCGAGTCGGACGATGCAGACCTGACTGCCTTCCTCAACTCCGTGCGTATCCAGCGTGATGATACCCGCGTCTCGCTCCGCCTGGCCTACCCGACGGCCCGCCTGGTGCAGATGTTCGAAGAGACCGTGATGCGTCCGCAGGTCTACGAGGAAAATAAGGAGCAGGTCGCCGCCGGCGAGCCCGCGCCCTCTGAAGTGAAACTCGAAGTCGAAGGCGAAGCCCTGCTCCACTGGACCGGCTCTGGTCTGCGCAACAGCGAGGGTGAAGCGGAAACGGAATACGCCTTCATCACCTCCGATCCGGTGGACCTCGCTGCCGGCGCCCGCTTGATCGTCACCGGTGAGCAGCACGAGGGCGAGCTCGCCCGGGTGGATTACATCGAGCTCCTGCCGGTCGACGGTGGTGACGCCATCCGCTACGAGGCCGAGTTCATGCGCCTGCGCCGCTACCGCATCGAGGAGCGCGACAGCGCCTCCGGTGGCGAGCTCGTTCGCCTCGAAGGTGGTCGCGGCACCGCCCAGCTCATGTTCCACGGTCCGGCCGGCTCCTACCGCGTGCGGGTCTGCTACATCGACGAAATCGACGGCATCTCGCCCTTCGCCCTCAGCGTGGTGGCGCCGACCTCCTGACCATGTTCTCCGCCGCGTCCAGTCCGGCCGCCCGCGGTATGCAAGACACCGATACAGCCCCTCCTCCCGAAGCGGAACTCGTGCGTGAAGCCCAAGCGGGCAGCGAGTCGGCCGCGCGTGAGCTGGTGCGCCTCTTCAACCGCCCGATTTACAACTACGTCGTCCGCATGACCGGTCAGGTCCAGGACGCCGAGGACATCACCCAGGACACGTTCGTGAAAGCGTTTCGCGCCCTGCACAAAGTTGATCCGGATCGCCCGCTGATCAACTGGCTCTTTACCATCGCGCGCCGCACGGCGCTCAATCACTTCCGCGGTCAGAAACAATGGGTGGAGTTGCCCGAGGAAACCCTCGGCGACGGCGCTGATGGACCGCGTCGCGAGGCCGATCTGCACGAGCGGGTCGACAACCTGTGGGCGAAAGCCCGCCGCGTCCTCAATGGCCGCGAATACGAAGCGCTCTGGCTGCGCTTCGGTGAAGAACTCTCCACCGCCGAAACGGCGGCCGCCACCGGCCAGACGGTGCCCGGCATCAAAACCCTCATCTTTCGTGCGCGTCAGCGTCTGCTGGCCGCCAAGGAATCCTTCCTATGAATCACCACGCCCCCTCCTCCGATCGCTCCTCCTCCACTCCAGCGCCGCTGAGCTGCCGCCTCGTGCGGGCGTGGAGCGCATGGCGCGAAGACGACGCGCCGGTGCCGGCGTCCGGCTGGGCGGCGCGTCACGTCGAACGCTGCCCCGACTGCGCCCAACACTTCACTGCGTTGCGCGAGTTGGAGACCGGGCTGCGGCGCGAAGCACGCGAACAGGCCGCGGCCATGGCTGAGGTGGAGGTGCCGCTGGGCATGGAAGATCGCATCTTCGCGGCGGTGCGACCGATCGTGCGGGAGCAGGCGCGGGTGCGCCGCGCTCCGGCCTGGCAACGCCGGCTGCCGGCGATCCTCGGTGCGGCGGCCGCGGTCGCGCTGGCCACGGTGTTGTGGACCGGTATCGGAAGCTCGGATACGCCGGATCAGAATGTGGCGGCCGCCGACGTCGAGTTTTCGCCGGAAGACATGCAGCAGCTCACCGCCAGTGTGGCGTCGTTCAAAGACCGCGTGTTCAGCGCGCCGACGACGGTGCCCGCGGAAGCGCCGAAGGACGGATTGAGTGCGGAGTTGCAGGCCCTGAGATCGGACACGTCGGCGGCGCTGCGTTTCCTCGAGCGGAGTTTCCTGCCGAGCGACGTGAGCCTGAGTGGCCGCAACGCCGCGACGGAAGCGAAGAGCTGAGGGACTAGCAGGGGAAAGCCGAGGGGCAGCAGGGAGCGGCCGAGACGGCCGCTGCTACACCACGGGAGGTGGGTCGGGCTTTATGCCCGACAGTCCGGATTACTCCGGGGCGTCGACTTCGAAGGACCAGAGGGTGATGATGCCGTAGCGGGCGTGTTCGGTCCAATTGCGGCCGAGCTTGGCTTGGAAGGACTCGGCTTCACCACCGAAGGCGACGGCGTAGAGCGGGCGGCCGCCGGCGCGGGCGTATTGCTGGAGGCGGATGGCGTCGGCCGGACGCAGGAGCTCGGGTCGCACGATGTCGCGACCGGTGTAGTAGCAGATCGCCCCGCTGGCCTGGCTGGCGAGCACGATGGCGTTGGCCGGGGTGTGGTCGTTGATCCATTGCGCGGCCTCGGCGTAGATGACCTCGCCGCGTTTCATGATGAGGGCGTAGTGGCGATCGGCCGTGACGCCCTGCCAGACGAAGGCACCGATGAGTCCGCTGAGGGCGAGGGCGGTGGCGAGGCGTGATGAGGGCAGCACCTGCAGCCATCGGCGCCAGATGAGCAGGGCACTGATGAGCAGGGCGGGGAAGGCCGGGAGCAAAAAGCGGAGTCCCCACCAATCACCGGTGGAGAAGGAGTAGCAGGCGTAGAACGCGCCGAAGGCGGCGATCCACGTGATGAAGAAGCCGCGCTCGGGTCGGCGCAGCCAGGGCAGGCCGACGATGCTGGCGGCGACCCAGGGCGACAGATGCAGGCCGAGGCCGAGGGCGAAGTGGCGCAGGGCACCGGGGGCGTGGGCGAAACTCAGATAGGGCAGGACATTGGCCGAGCCGTAGCCGGTGGCGAAGGGACTGCCGTAGAGGCGTAGTTGATGCCAGGCGAGGAAGAGGGCGGCCGGGATGCCGGTGAGCGCCCAGACGAGCCAGGCGCGAGCGCGGGTGCGCAGCAGCCAGATGAGCGGTGCGACGAGGAAGACGTTGGTGGGTCGCACCAACACCGCGAGGCCGGTGGCGAGACCGGCGAGGGCAAACCAGCGCAGGCGGTCGGTATCGACGCCGCGTTGGGCGGAGCCGAGCGCGGCGAGCACCCAGACCGTGGCGCAGAGGTCGCTCATGGGCTGGGTGGAGATGTGCAGAAAAAGCGGACTGGCGAAGAACAGTGCGACCGCGGCCAGACTCCAGGTTGGGGGCAGACCCCAGCGGTGGGCGAGCAGCCCGAGGAGCAGGCCGGCGGCGGCGGTGAGGAGGACGTTGGTGAGGATCGTGGCGCGATCAAATCCGACGACGGCGGCGGCGAGGCGAAGGTGCAGCGGATAGCCGACCGGGTAGGTCGGCACGAGGTGTTGGCCGTCGGGGGCGACGGCGAAGCCGAGGGGTTGTTGCAGGATCGGGCGCCAGCGCGGCGGCTCGAGGGGCACGATGGGTTCGAGCGGGATCTGCGGAGCGTCGGCGGCGAGCAGCCGGGCGTGATGCAGGTAGCCGGAGGCGTCGGCGTTGCTGGCGTAGGGTGAGGTGTAGGTGCTGACGGTCCAGAGCGCGGTGGCAGCGAGCAGCAGCGCGAGCGCGGTGAGCAGCCACGGGCGGGGCTGACGGGCGGGGGCAGGGGCAGCAGCGGTGCTCACATCAGGTGCGGGCGAGCGGGGCGAGTATTCGTTTTTCCACGACAAAGGGACCGAAGGGCAGGAGGGCGCCGAGCACGATGAGCGCGGTGCGTTTGAGCGGCCAGCCGTCCTCCTCGACCTGAGCTTGGAGCGCGGCGGCGATGAGGGCGAGGAAGAGGATGCCGTGGGCCATGCCGACGATGCGCACGGCCATGGGTTGATCGGCGAAGTATTTCAGCGGCATGGCGACGAAGAGCAGGACGACAAAGGACCAGCCTTCGATGAGGCTGAGGAGGCGGACGCGACCCAGGGGGGTGGAAAGAGACATGGGATTTTCGATTTTGGATTCTCGATTTTGGATTGGTGACGGCGGAGCTTGGTGGGGTGGGGCGGGGGATCAAGCGGGGGTGGCCGATTTTCGGGAGGGGAGGCGTTTGGTGATGGTGACGCCGAGTCCGCCGAGGATGTAGGCGATGCCGCAGAGCAGGAGCACGGGGAGCTCGGTGGTGAGGTTGAGCACGCTGCCGCAGACCGCTCCGGTGAAGAAGGAGACGGCGAGCAGAAAGGGGATCTCGAGTTTCCAACGTTCGATGGCGTGACCGCGCAGTTTCATGCCCAGGGTGATGCCGAGATCGGTGAGTATGCCGGTGACGTGGGTGGTGCGCAGGACGACACCGCGGTAGCGTGAGGCGAGGGCGTTTTGCATGCCGCAGGTGAAGCCCGCGATGGCGATGGCGGCGACGAGGTGATCGGCGCGCAGGTAGGCGGAGAGTAGGAGCAGCAGGCCCATGCTCGATAAGGTGCGGCCGTAGGGGCGGGCGATCTCCAGCTGCGGATGGTGAATGAGAAAGCCGGAGGTGGCGGCACCGAGGATGAAGCCGAGGGTGGCGGCGGTTACGCGCAGCAGGTCGGTGTTGAAGGCGCCGGACTCGTTGGCGACGTCTCGACCGATGCGGGAGAGGTCGCCGGTGAGATGGCTCACGGAGGTGCCGGCTTGGAGGATGAAGGTCACGTTCACCACCGAAGCGCCGAAGGCGAGGATGCAACCGCCGAGGAGGACCAGGCGGGGATTCAGATGTTGCATGGGTGTTGAACGGTCATGGTGGGAACAAGTCGTGCTTCAACGGGAAGTCTGGCCGGTAGTTTGGCCGAATTTCCCGCCTAAAAACGAGAGTCCTGTCGTATCATACGGGGGTTTCAAGCGGAGTTAGCGCCGCTTTTTCGACCTGCTTTCATTCACCCTCCACCCCACCCCTATCATGACCCAGTTGAAGAGATTGGTTAATCCAGAGTTATTGGCGACGATCGTCGCCGAGTTTTCCCAAGCGATCGGACGTCCGGTCCAACCCTCGGAGACGCTCAGGGCGCTGGGATTTTCCACCGGCGCGCACGGGCATTGGATCCGTCGGCTCGATCAGGCCGGGGCGTATATCCCGATCACAACTCTGGAAACGTTGTCGAATACGTTGGCGGACTGCGCGGCTGCGAGTGAGGCGCACGATATCAAGATTTTGACCAACCCGAGTCCGTGGTTGCGCCTGCGGACCGCGTTGGGCGCCGGGGGACTGGTGCCGATCCCCAAGATCAAGCTGGAGACTACGCTGGCGGAGATCGGCAACTACAACCTGGGGTTGGCGATCAAAGTGAGTTGGGCGTTCGAGCCGGAGGGGATTCGGCTCTTCGAGGGTGAGACCGCCGGCTTCACCAAGGTGGGCGACTACTGGTCGTTGGTGCGCGATCTGGTGAACGACAAAGAGGCTTAAACTGGAAAGGAAATCCGATGAAGCAACTGTGCGTGATTTTTGGATACGTGGCGTGGGCGACGATGGTTTGGGCCCAGACTGCAGAGATCAATGAGGACCGTTTGCCGCCGATGGATACGGACGGGGACGGCAAGGTTTCCGAGGCGGAGTTTTTTCAGTTTGTGCAGGCTGGGGCGAAGGTCTTCGCAGATGCGAAGCGTGATGCGGCTGCATCGGTGGAGCAGAAGGAAGCAGTGAAGAGGCTGATGAGTGATCTGCCGGAGGCGGATCTGGAGGCCCTGGTGGCGGAGGTCGTGCTTCCTCGCTACGAGACGGAGGTCGAGCATCACTCGGTGGTCAATGCGCCGAGAAACGATGCGCTGTTGCGGCGCTACGCCAACGGCGGGGTGAGCTACGATGAGGAAGCGTTGACGCGTTTGTTGTTCGCGTTGCAGGAAGCGCCGTTCCTGCTCACGGATTTGGATTCCGACGGCAAGTTGAGTCTGCCCGACTTGGCGGCGGACAAGAAGCGCCGGAATGTGTTGCTCGTGGGAACGGGAGCGGCTGCGGGTCTGGACCTGTTTAGCCAAGACCCGGAAGGCAACGGGAAGGGGGTTGTCAGCGTCTTGCGCACGGAGTTGCAGGAGCAGATGAGCCGAGAACGTGTGGCCCGTGCGAAGAAGGACGAATCCGAGGTGAAGGAGGGAGACTGGACGGTGGAGGAAGTCTACGACGCCTTCGTCGCTAAGGACATGTTTGTGGAGATCGGTCGGCGGAAAGGAGGCCAACGTCAGATCATTCTGCGCAAGAACGGGGAGTTGAAGATCAGCGAATGGTTGGGGGGAGATGTGTATAACGATGACGCGGCGGAAATCAGCTACTCGCGTGATTACAAAAAGCAGGACAGCGGCACCCTCGGTTTGGAGATGGCGCTGCTGTTTCCAGGCGCGTTGTTCGATGAAAACGCGGAGAAGGGTAAGCCGACTCCGGCTTGGGTGGGTGCCATCGGTTCGCCGCGGGCGTTGGTGGCGTTCCCCTCGCTGGAATACCAGCGGGTGTCGGGCGGGAACGACGATATCGATCTGGCGACGTTTCGCTTGGGCGTCGGCGCATTGTGGGTGAATTATGACCAGCCGGGGACGAGTCGTCGGAATGTGATCAGCGCGGCGGAGGGATTGTTTTCAATGACTTACAGCGTGGATCGGTTGAAGCGGGCGGAGCTCCTGACGGCAGACTTCAGTTGGCGACCTATCGTGGACGATATCCGGCTGGGTTCTTTTCAGCCGCTGGGCAGCATGTGGGCGATCCAGTGGGACCTGACGGCTCGCGGACAGTTTCGGGACGTGATGCGGGCTGGCACCGACGAGAAACTCGCCAAGCAGAGTGACTCGATGCGTTTCGGCGGGACGCTGGGGGTGAAGATCCGGCCGGCTGGCAAGGAATGGGAACGTATTCTGTTGGCGGTGAACTATACTTATCTCACCGCCTTGTGGGGGGATCCTTCGACGACGGATTTCCTGGAGGTCGATCTGGAATATAAGCTCCGACCGGATCTTTCGTTCATCCTGAGCTACGACTATGGCGCGGCCAACGTGGTCGACGACGAAGTCGATATGCTCAAGTTGAGCTTCGGGCTGAAGCTGTAGGACCGGTGGATCGGCGGCGACTCAGTCCTCTGGGTCGTTTTCCCAGAGGCGGGGCGTGGCGAACTCGAGGCTGTTGCCCGCGGGGTCGCGGAAGTAGACGGAATGGGCGCCGTTGGGCCAGGTGTGCTCGTGTTCGATGGCGACGCCGGCGGCGACGAGGCGGGCGCGCCAGGCGTCGATCTGGTCACGCTCAACGGCCCAGCAGATGTGTTCGGCACCGTGGCTGCCGTGGCAGGGAATGCCGTCGGCATGGCACTCGTTGGTGGCGCCGGGGTGGAAGACGAGCACCATGCCGTCGCCGCAGTGGTAGAAGTTGTGGCGGCCTTCGGCGCGGGAGTGGGTGCGCAGACCGAGCACCTCGGTGTAAAAGTGATGAGCGGCGTCGAGGTCCTCGGCGTAGATGCAGGTCTCGAGCACGCGAAGCGGTGGCATGGGCGGCATGATGGCCGCGAGGCTGAGCGGGCGGTGCCGGCGAAGCAAGGATGGGGCGGGGCCAGTCGAGTCGAGGCGCCGCGGGGCGGGACTCAGGCGGCGGAACTCCGGCGGAGTTGCGGCAGGGCGTCGGGGGGCAGGCCCAGCCATTCGAGGGCGGGGGGCACGGCGCGGAAGATTTGGAAGCGTTCGGCGCTGTCGGGGCCGAAGACGTTATACATGCGGCCCAGGCCGAAGGAGAGGTCGTCGGTCGTCACGATGGCGGTCGGGCCGCAGCGGCCGAAGCGTTTGGCGAGGAAGGCCATGCGGCGGATGCCCTCGGTGGTGAGGCGGTTGCCGGTGATCGCGCGCAGGTCGGCCAGTTCGAGGCAGGCGGGATCGTAATCGGGGGCGCTGTAGTAGCGCTCGAAGCTCTCGATCAGCGTGGCGTCGTCCATGCTGCCGTGCCACGTGGCGATAAACACCTGGTGGGTCTCGTCCCACGCAAAATCGATCCGAGGAGGAGGCGAGGACGGCTCGGGTTGGCGTTGGGATTCGGCGGAAGACATGGCGGGCGAAGAGGGGCTCGTCTATGGGGCAAAAGGTTGGCGCTTGGCGAGACGTAAAGGCTTTGCACTGCGAGGCGGGGCCGCTCAGGAAGGGCCGGTGAATCGAATCGACCGCCTGTTTGCCATCACCCTGTTGCTGCAGTCGCGGCGGGTGGTGACGGGCGCGGAGATCGCGGCTCATTTTGAGGTGAGTCTGCGCACGGTTTATCGGGATCTCGGGGCGCTGAGTGAGGCGGGCATCCCGGTGGTGGCCGAGGCGGGGGTGGGGTATTCGTTGCCGCGCGGGTATTTCCTGCCGCCGGTGGCGTTTACGGCGGACGAGGCGCAGGCGCTCGCATTGGGCGCGGTGTTGCTGGCGAAGTTTGGGGGGCAGGGATCGGGTGACGCGGCGGCGGGGGCGTTGTTGAAGATCCGGTCCATTTTGTCGCCGCAAGGGCGCGAGGAGATCGTGCGCCTGGCGAAGGCGGCGACGGTGTTTGGTGCGGGAGCGGCGGTGCCGGGCACAGAGAATCTGGTGCCGTGTGCGCGGGCGGTGAGTGAGCAGCGGGTCTTGCGTCTGGACTACACGACGGCGCAGGCGGTGCGTTCACAGCGGGACGTCGAGCCACTGGGGGTGGTGTTGTATGATTTCCACTGGTATCTGGTGGCGTGGTGCCGGTTGCGGAAGGCGATGCGGAGCTTCCGGCTGGATCGGGTGGTGGCGATGGAGCTGGTGGCGGAGCGGGTGCCGCTGCGGCCGCACTTTGATTTGGAGCAACACTTGAAGGCGGCCTTTGACGAAGAGATGACGCGGCGGGTGCAGTTGTGGTTTGCGGATGGTTTTGCCGCCGATCGGGCGCGGCGGGAGTTGGGCACCAGTGTGCAGCAGGCGGTGAAGCAGGTGGGCGGTTGGGAAATCACGGCGCTGGTGTGGAGCGAGTCGTGGATCGCGCGGTGGCTGTTGCCGTTTGGCGAACAGGCGCGGGTCATCGCGCCGGTCGAACTGCAGGAGGCGGTGCGGCGCGAGATCGCGGCGCTGGCGCGGCATCATGGTGTGATGCGCGAGGGACAGGAATGACCGGGTCGCTTGCCAGGCGCGGGCCGGGGCGTTGCATGGAGGGATGAGCAGTGGCCTCGGAATTTTGCTGGTGATCGGTGCGACGAGTGGCGTCGCGCTGGCGGCGCTGTGGTGGTGGGCGCGGCGCTACGTGTGTTGGCGGCGCAGGGACTGTTGCGGCAAGGGCTGCGGTTGTCTGTTTCCGGTGAATCGACGTTGAGTCGGCCGGGGCTGACGGGCTGCTGACAGAGGGTTGTCACCCGGGGCGGCTAGAGTGCCGGCATGAAACGATTCACGGAAGCTGTGGAGGTGCCGCTGGCGAAGGCGGAGGTATTCGATTTTCTGGCCAACCGGGAGAACCTGGTGCGCTGGACAGAAGCGTGCGCGGGAGAGTGGAACGCCGAGGGGGTGGCCGGGGATGGTCTGCGCTTTGAGGCCGACTCCCGCATGGGCTTGATCGAGCTCTGGGTGGGCGAGGGGACAGCGCACGCGCCGTGGCGTGTGCCGCTGCGAGTGAGCGAGACGGGTCCGACGTCGTCGTTGGTGACAGTGTCGCTGGAAGATCCGCGGTCGCTGAGCGTGGAGGTGCGGTTGCGAATGAACCGGGCGTTGCGCCGCCAGCTGGCCATGTTGCCGGAGGAGGTGAGGGGAGCGCTGTTGCTGGCCTGAAGGCGGATGGCGGGCTGGTTATCTCGGTTTGAAACAGTTTTGTTACAAACCGGTTCAATAACAGGCGGCTGGTTTTCTATAAATATCCAGGGGGCTTAAGTATTAGGGGCGACTATGCTGCAAATTACGGGGCTAGATGGGCTTAGGAATGGACCTCAGTGTCCTTACGTAAAGCGCTAGTAATATTACTTAAACATCCATTGTAGAGTTGCTGGAACGGTGGGGGGAGCTTGGGTAACGTTCACGTGAACAATACCCCGGAAATATTAAGGCTGGCCGCCTTCATCATTCTGCCGGCGCTCGTGGTGATGGGACTGATCACCTGGGCGATCAAACGGCAGCACGATCCGATGATTTTGGATCGTAAGCGCGAGCGAGAGGCTCGGGCGCGGCGGCGCGAGAATCGTAAGTCGGTGCCCTGAGTTGGCCCTCTCCGGATTTGTAATCAAAACGCCCGCGTCCTTTCGGCACGCGGGCGTTTGGTTTTCGGCGGGAGCGGGTTTTAGGCGGCAGGTTGCATCATGGCGGCGATGCGTTTTTCGAGGGTCTTTTGGCCGGCCTCGTAGGGCTCGCGGTAGGTGCGGGCAAACTCGTCGGTGAAGACCTCCTCGGCGCCGTTTTCAATACCGTCGAGGATGGTGGCGGCGACGGTCTCGGGCGTCTCCTTGGGCATTTCGATGTCCTTGGCCATGTCGGTGTCGACCGGACCCGGATACACGCCGATGAGACGGATGCCGGCGTCGGCAAGCAGGAGGCGGGCGCCGGCGGTGAGGGAGTGCACGGCGGCCTTGGAGTCGCTGTAGGTCGGATACATCGGGAAGCTGGTGAGGCCGGCGACGCTGGAGAGGTTCACGATCACGCCTGAGCCGTGGGCTTTGAGCTGGGGCACGAAGGCACGAATCACGTGGAGGGTGCCCCAGTAGTTGACCTCAAACTCCTGGCGGGCGTCGTCGAGAGTGGCGGCGAAGAGGTCGGGGTTGGCGAGGGCGCCGGCGTTGTTGATGATGAGGGTGGCGTCGGCGGCGGTGCGGGCGATCGCGGCGACTTGGTCGGGCTGGGTCACGTCGAGCGTGAGGGGCACGATGCGATTCGGGTGGGCGGCGACCAGGTCGGCGAGGCTGTCGGCGTTGCGCGCCGTAGCGTAGACCTTGGTCGCACCGCGAGCCAGCAGGGCTTCGGTGAGGGCGCGGCCAATGCCGCGATTGGCGCCGGTGACCAGGGCCACGGTGGAGGTGAGGGAGGTGCTCATAGGAGGAGATGAAGGAAGGTTCAGGTTAGTTGTTGAGTGAACGCTCAAGAACGGGCGCGGGTTTCTGGAATCGTCAATCGGTTCTTGAATAAACATTCAAAAAAACTTCCTTGGGAGGACTGAGCTATGGCGAGACCCGCAAAATTCGACTGCCAGGACGTCCTCTGTAAGGCGATGACCCTCTTCTGGGAGAAGGGCTATCGGGCGGTGTCCGTGGCTGACTTGGTCAAAGTAACCGGACTGCAGCCGGGCAGCCTCTATGGTCGTTTTGGCAACAAAGAGGGGCTCTTCGTGGAGTGTCTGGCGCACTACGGCGAGTGGGTGAATGGACTGCGGGATGCGTTGCCGCAGGAGGTGACGCCGTTGAACCGACTGCGGGCGCTTTACGAGGTGCTGGTGAACCAGGCGCTCGGGCCCGAGGGCACCCGCGGCTGTTTTTATGTAAATACCTGTTTGGAGGCGGATCCGCAGGAACCGGAAATCTGTGCGGAGTTGCACAAGGGTTTGACCACCGGCGAGCGGTGGATCCGCGCGCAGTTGGAGGCGGCGATCAGCGCGGGGGAGCTAAAATCCGCCACCGATGCCAAGGTGTTGGCGGGTTGCCTCTCGACCTCACTCTATGGTTTGCGGGTGGTGACGCGCGCCGGGACGGATGCCGACCACCTGCGCACCGTTGCGATGACGGCCTACGAAAGCCTCGTCGGCCCGTGGCAGACGGAGGCGGTGGCGCAGAACTGAACAGACCGTGACTGCTACTGGCCGCGATAGATCAGCGGGTTGGTATTGATATCCGGCAGACGGTAGCTGTCGCGGCTGGCTTCGGAGCGATCCTCCACCAATCCCGGGTCACCGGCGAGGGTGCTGCGGCTGGTGGTGTTGACTTCGGTCACGAGGGTGCGGTGGTTCCGGCCTTCGGTTTCGTCCCAGATTCGGACGCGGAAACCGAGCCCGTCCTGGATCGTGCGCACGCGGTAGAGGCGGCCGGCTTCGGCTTCGATGGGGAGCGTGATACTTCCGCCCGCGCTGTCGCCGCTCAAAGCGAACATCAGGTTGTGGGAGCCGGCGGGGAGGTCGACCTGATGCGGTAGGTAGGAGACCGCGCCGACGGCCGATTCGACATTGATGATCCGCGTCGAGACCGGGGCTCCGTTTTGGTTAACCACCAAACGCGAAGCACCGGCGGGCAGGTTGGCGGTCGATTGGGCGCGGAACGAAGTCGAGGAGCAGCCGGCGAAAAAGCAGAGCGCCGAAGCAACGAGGAGCGGGGTAAGTGTCTTCATAGGCGAGGGGGGCTGAACCGGTTGGACTGTGAACCTCGACCGTTGTTCCTAGAACCAGTGCTCCTGCTGCCAACCGAGCAGGTCTTTGAGGCGCTGATTGGAAATGAAGGCCTCGCGGTCGGTGTAGTCGCGACGCAGGTCGGTGACTCCAGGGCAGAAGCGCTGCATCAGGTCGCGGGAAGGCAGCGGGGAGGAGGTGTCCTCGGCGGCGATGATGATGGGTTGGCTGCCGAGACCGTCCTTCTCGATGCCGAGGCGGCAGGCCTGGCCGAGATCGCGGCTGTCGATGTAGGACCAGAGGATGCGCAGGCGGTCCTCGGGGTGCTCGGCGGCGCGGGCTTTGATGCCGGCGTAATCTTCGGGACAGACGACGTTGCCGATGCGGAAGGAGAGGATCTGGGTGCCGTCGCGGCGGTGAAACATGTCGGCGGTGGCTTCGTTGACGACCTTGGTCAGGCCGTAGGTATCTTCTGGATACTGCGGGTGGGCCTCGTCGATGGGCAGGTAGTCGGGCTCAAAAAACGCGTTGGCGAAGCAGATGCCGTAGGAGGACTCGGAGGAGGCGATGACGGCCTTTTTGATGCCGAGCAGACCGCAGGCTTCGAGCACGTTGTAGGTGGTGTTGGTGTTGATGCGCCAAACCTCCTGGTTGGCGTGCATCTGTGGGCGCGGAATGGCGGCCATGTGCACCACGCCGTCGTAGGGGGCGCGGTTGCCGGTGCTGTGCGGGCCGAGGGCGTCGATGGTCTGACCGAGGTCGGTGAGGTCGGCGGTGAGGTGGTGGCAGTCGAGCTCGGGCGCGGGGGGGCGGGTGTCGACGTTGGTGACCTGGTAGCCGTGTTCGAGGAAGTGTTTGATGATCCAGTGGCCGGCTTTGCCGGCGCCACCGGTGACGAGGACGCGTTTCATAAGAGAGAGGGACGTAGCGCAGCCGCCGGTTGGGCGCAAAGCGTGGCGTCACAGCCGGGGCTGACCGTTCAGCGCGGAGGGGTTTCGGGCACGGAGGTTGTGGTGGTGGCGATCAGCGTGCGTTCGCGGTGATGGAGCCAGATGGAGTCAGCCAGAGCGATCAGCAGCAGCGCGCCACCGACCGGCAGTCGCCAGGTGGGGGAAGCGCGGCTGAGTTCGGGCAGGGTGTTCATCAGACCCACAACCCAAAACAGCAGGGTGCGTTGGAGGTGCCAGAGGGCTTTGCGCCCACCGCCACGGTGAAGGCGTTGGCCCGCTTTGAAGATATTCCAGAGCACGGCGAGGGAGATGAGGGTGAGCACGATCCAGTCGACCGGACCGCGGTCGCCGTGGCTGAGTCGGAAGGCGTAGAACAATACGACGGAGGCCAGGCCGCCGTTGAGCACATAGGAGCGGGGGGCTTTCATGACGATCAGGGGTAGGGGGGCGAGCAGGGCTCAATCGGGCAGGGCGTCGAGTAACTGCCGCACGGTTTTTTTGTAGGTGCGCAGGGCGTCGGTGCCGGCGGTGGACAGACGGTAGCAGGTGCGGGCACGGCTGCCGTCGAGACGACGGTTGAGGGTCACAAGGCCGGCGTTTTCGAGCTTGGTCATTTGCACCGAAAGGTTGCCGCGGCTGAGTCCGGTGGAGCGTAGGATGAACATGAAGTCGGCCTCCTCCACGCTCGCGAGCAGGGCCAGCACGCGGAGGCGGGCGGGCTCGTGGATAAGCGCGTCGATTTGAGGAGGGTTCGACTCGGGAGGCATTTCAGGAGGAGGAGGTCTGCTCGAACTCGCGGGAGGCGTGGCGGAAGTGCCGCCATTGCAAGATGGCCCCGAGCAGGAGTCCGCCGCCGCCGACGAGCAGCGAGATTGAGGGTTCGCCGCGTAGGAGAGCCACGCCGATGGCACAGAGCGTCAGCCAGAGCGTGTAGAGCAACAGGCGGCGGGAGTGGGTGAGCAGGCTGCCGCCCAAGATGCCCAAGGCGATGAGGAAGGCGGGCAGGCCGGCAATCCAAAGCGGGCCGGATACCGTGGGGGCGGTGGGTCCCGCCGCGAGGCGCAGGGCAGCCAGACCCATCAAGGCGAGGGCGCCGATGCCGAGGGTAAGGGAAAAGGCGAGGTAGTGGGCGTTGCGTTCTCGGCGGGACTGGGAGAATCGCACGTAGCCCGCATGGGGCTCGACGAAGGTGCGTCGCAGCGGAGCCCAGAGCGTAATCCAAATCGGCACGTGCAGGATGGCGAGCGGCCCCCAGGCCACCCAGCCGAGGCCGGTGGTGAGCACCGCGCAGCCGAGGAGCAGGTCGAGCAAACCGTCGTCCCAAAACGAGGCGAAGAGACCTGATTCGAGGGAAGAGGACGTGGTCATGGTTTATGGCATGAACCTAAAGGTTTATGATGTAAACCAAATAGTCGCAGGCTTGGGACAAAGTGCGGGACGGACCGGTTTGAAGGCGATTTGGGGTTGGCGCTGCCAAAGCTTTGCGGAGGGTTTCGTCGTCATGAAACGGTGCGGTGTCCGGTTCCTGATGATTCTCATGACGATGGCTTATGCGGCGGTGGCGGCCTTGCCGCCGGAGACGCATCGTCTGCAGCCGGATCACCTGCCCACGCCGTTCAGCGCGGCGCAGATCCGGGAGGCGTCGCCGGAGGGTTACACCACGCGGCATGTGGTGCGGGTGGAGGGGCAGCCGACTACCGTGACGGTGAACACATTTGTGGCGGCGGAGGACGGCGAAGCGGTCGCCGCGTTTCGTTACTACAATACGAATGAAGCCGGTGACATGCTGGGTGAAGCCAAGACGGGTGAGGCGACGTGGCGTGAGTTGCAGGCGCACGCCTCGTTTCCGGCGGAGTTGACCACGGTCGAGGAGGTGGAGGTGACGGTGCCGATGGGCACGTTTACGTGTTGGCTCTACACGGTGACGCGCAACATCCCGAGTGACGTGGGCGAAAAGACGGCGGTGTCGCGCTTCTGGTTTGCACAGGATCTGCCGGGCCCGCCGGTGAAGATGGTGCAGGCGGTCGACGGTGATGAGAAGATGTCGATGGTGCTGCTGTCGGCCGGCGTGGAGTAGGCGAGGGTGGAGAGGCAGACGGGAAGACGCGGCCGGGGACGTCCGCGTCCACCTGCAGCGTCAGGGTTCGGCCGGCAGCTCGACGCCGAAACGTTCGGCGAGGTAGGTTTCGCAGATGCGGTAGTAGCTCACCATGGAGTCGATATCGATCCATTCGTCGGGGGCGTGCAGGTTGCCGACGGTCGGACGGGAGAGCAGAACCGGGATGCCGTGGGGGTGGAAAAAGCGCGCGTCGCTGCCGCCGGATTCGCGCACGAATTGGGTGGCTTGGCCGGTGATGGCGGTGGTGATTTCGGCGAAGCGCGGATCGGGTGACAGGTGGGTGGGCTCGGCGGCGATGAGCGTGCGCAGGGTAAGGTCTGGACCGAGCAACTGGCGCAGCGTCGTAAGCATTGTATCGGCGGTGTCGGGTGGCGTGAAACGCACGTCGAGGCAGGCGTGGGCTTCGGCGGGGAGCCGGTTGACGGTGCGGTTTTCGGTGCCGATGCGGGTGACGGCGCAGGTGGGGTGCCAATGGTGATCGGTGCGGGCAAGGGCGGCGAAGTGGGTTTCGACGCGTTGTAGGCCGGCGAGGAGTCGGGGGATGGGATTGTCGCCCAGCCAGGGGCGGGCGGCGTGCGCGGTCTGGCCGTTGGCTTCGACGCGCAGGTGCAGGATGCCTTTTTCCTCGATGGTGATGTGGTTGAGCGCGCCGCCGTCGGGCACGATGGCGAGGTTGCAGCGCAGACCGCGTTCGCGCACGAGGTGGCCGACGCCGTGTTCGCCGCCGGTTTCTTCGTCGGTGGTGACGGCGAGCCCGAGACTCACGCCGGGATGGGCGCGGTGGAAGCGACGGAAGAGCACCATGAGGATGGCGAGCGCGCCTTTCATGTCGCCGGCGCCGGGGCCGATGATACGGCCGTCCTGGAGGACCGTGCGATAGACGCGGGAGTCGGCATGGGCGACGACGTCGAGATGGGCCACGAGCAGGATGTCGGGGCGGGGTTCCGTCTCCGGCAGAATGACGAGGGACGCGACGCCGCCGTCGAGGTGGTCCTGGATGGTGATGCCGGGGAAGCCTTCCACGTGGTTGCGCACGAACTCGTAGCATTGGCGGCGGGCGGCGTGGTCGTGTTCGGTGCTGGGCATGAGCACGAGATCGCGGGTGAGCGCGACGAGGCGGTTGCGCAGGCGCTCGAGGGACTTGGGATCGGGGTCAGTCACGGTCAAAGGAATCGGCCACGGGCAGATGTTGCGGCAGGGCTTCGAGGAGTTGGGTGGCGGCGGGGAGATCTGGGGCCAGACAAAGGAACTGTCCCTTGGCGATGCCGTGATCGTCGGGGGCAGGGTTGAAGTTGATGGGGAGGAGGCCGGCGGTCGCGCCGGGTTGGTAAAGCAGGTCCGCCTCGCGGAGGCGCTGCAGGATGGTCGCGGCGGGCGGCGCGGGGTCGAAGCGCACGTTGCGCATGAGCCAGGCGCCGGTGGGGTTGAAGTGGCGGGCGAGCAGCGCGGGGTAGGTCGCGCCGGTCACGCGGGCGTTGACCTCACAGACGCGAATGACGTGAGAGCCGTCGGCGTGTTCTGTAACATGAAAGTCGATACTGGCGGTGCCGCGGTAGTCCTGCCGATGCAACCAACGGCCAACGAGGGAGGCTTGGCGGAGAAGTTCACCGCGGGCTTCGGCGGAGTCGGTCAGCCAAGGCGGGGGCGCGGCGTTGCCTTGGTGAATGCTGTCGGCGCTGAGGATCTGATCGGTGAGGTCGTAGACGTGCACCGCCTCGGGGCGCACGAGGAGCTGGGCGCTGGGGGAGCGCGTGGCGGTGATGGTGGTGTCGATGGACGCGTCGACCCAACCTTGGAGCAGGCAAGGGCCGTGGGCGAAAGCGTAGGCGGGTGGGGCGGGCGCGGGATCGTCGGTGGCGTAGGTCCACAGGCCGATGCCGGAGGCGCCGATGGGGGACTTGAGGGCGGCGCGGGCGAAGCCGGCGGCGGCGAGTTGGCGCAGCGCGGCGGGCAGAGCGGCGAGCTCGGGCACGAGTTGAGTGGTGAAGACGGGCAGCTCGGTCGCGACGAGAAAGTCGTGCAGCAGGTGTTTGTTGTTACCGGCGAAACTGGCGGTGGGTTGATTGAGGGTTTGGTGGCCGGCGCGGGTGGCGAGCGCGAGCAGCGCGGGATCGGTGACGAAACCATCGAGCCAGGCGTCGGGGGCGGCCTGCAGGTGGGGCAGCAGCGCGTCGACGGTGGCGGGCGCGTCGCGCAGGTCGGCACCGGCGGTGGCGAGCGCGGCGAGGTCGTCGTGCGGGAGCACGTGGGTCTGCGGCAGGTCGAGCGCGAGGGTGTCGGCGAAGTAATTGAGGAGGGCCTGCTGGGGCGCTTGTTCGAGCACGACGATGTTGGGGTGCGCGCCGCGATAGAGCAGGCCCATGATGGGGAGGAGGCGGCCGCCGTAGGATTCGAGGCGTCCGACGGTTTGACGCAGGGCTTCGGTTTGGGCCTCGTTGCCGAAGAAGAGGCTCAGGAGGTTGGCCACAAAAATACCGGGCCGTTCCCACGTGGGCGGCAGGGTGCCGGGGGCGAGGATGACTGGGGTGGGGCGGTGGGGCATGCCGCGGTCGATCCGGCGCACCTTGGCGGGATGCGACCGGCGGCACAACGTTGTTATGCCGGGCGGTCCGGGGCCGGTCAGTCGCGGAACGTGGACCGGGTTTCGGTCTCGCGGCTGAGGTCGATCATGCGTGGTCCGCGGAAGATGAGGGTGATGGTCTCCAGTATTTGGATACGCTGCTGGTTGAGCACGGGCTCCTCGAGCATCTTCAATTCGCCGGTGAAGGGATCGACGTAGGGGACCTCCTCCATCTCCGCGACGATGGTTTTGTAGGAGGGGGCGTGGCGAATGGTGTAGACCCAGGTTTCGCGCATGCCGGTGGCGTTGGTGGCCGGCTCGCGATGCTGGGGTTCACCCAACCATTCCAGCACCTGCGGTTGGTGCATGCCGACGCGCAGCATTGCGGCGCGTTGAATGCGGGCGGGGCTGTCGTGGCCGACGGCGGAGGTGTCGGCGGCGCGGATGGGGCCGGCGCTTTGGTCCGTGCTCGCGCACCCAGCGAGTGCTCCGGCCCACAGGAGAAGTGAACTCGTGAGGCAGGCGGCGCGACGGGGCGAGAGCATGAGAGTGGGGGGCGGACGTCAGATCTCGCTGGATCGGACGAGGTCGTAGTTGAGATCAACGAGGCTGTTACTGGCGTCGAAGGTGAGCTCAAAATACTCGCGGCGTTCGATGCGCTCCATCTGTTGGCGCGGGTCGAGGACGGTGCGTTCGATGCCGGTGATGGGGTCGACGTAGGAGGTCTCATCCATTTCGACGGCCACCTCGCGGTAGCGCGGGGCGAGGGTGTTGATATAGGTCCAGACTTCCAGCGGGCCGGCTTCGCCGTCCTTTTGGGAAATGTCGGTCGGCTTGCCCACGAGTTGGATCACGGCTTCCTTCTGCATGCCGATGCGCAGTTGCTTCATCGACTCGCGGGGGAAGTCATTGGCCGCGGCTGCAGCGGCCGCCGGAGACACCTGCGTGGTCGACGCGGTGGTGGGGGCGGCGGTTTCGCAGCCGGTCGACAACAACGCGGTCGAGACGAGGGAAAGGAGGCAGAAGGAGCGGAAAATGGTCATGCAGAGGAGGAGGTGTTGGCGCAAAGGTGTTGGTGGGGCTCGTGGCGGCAAATGCCGAGGTGGGTTAACGGTTCACGGGTCGCGCTGGGGAGTCCGACGGTTCGGAGGGATAACCCTCGAGCGGCACCATCCCCGGCAGTTTTTTGCGCTGCTGTTTCGTTCGGCAAAATGAAAGGTTGCATTGAATGTGCATAGAATTGCATTGACGGAGAGTTCTTAGTGCACATCTATGCAACACAACGGCATTCCCCTGCGCTGAATATCGCGTTTGCCAAAACCCTACACCCAAAATGACCCAACCACCCAATTGCCGCCGGGCGCTAGCCTGGGCTGGCTTGTTCCTACTCCCTGCGCTCCACGCGCAGCAGACCCCTGTTACCTCGCCGACCGATGAGACCGAAGAGGACATCGTCGAGCTTTCCCCCTTCACCGTCGATACGACTGCCGACAAGGGCTATCGTGCGACCAATTCCATTTCCGGTTCCCGCATCAGCACGGCCATCAAGGAAATCCCGATGCCCATCGAGGTCATCACGGAAGACTTCCTCAAGGACGTGGGTGCGACGGACCTGCGCGAGAGTCTGCGTTACAGCGCAGGCGTCGTGCTGCAGTCGCAAAACACCCAGGGCGTGAACGCCTTCTACGGTCCGGGTGGCGTCAACAATCCTGAGAGCGTTACCGCCGACAAAAACCAGACCACGATCAAGCTGCGCGGTTATGTGACCGACGTTGTGCTGCGTGATGGTTTCCGCCGCCAGAGCGCGACCGACTCGATCAACATCGGCCGTATCGAGGTCGTGCGTGGTCCGGCTGCCTTGCTCTACGGTATCGGCAACTTTGGTGGTATCGTGAACTACCTGCCGAAGCTCCCGTCGCTCGAAGCGGAGACCACTCTCGCCGCCGCCATCGGCACCGACGGTTTCATTCGCGGCACCTTCGATACGACCGGTCCCTTGGGCGACAAGTGGGAAGCCGCCTACCGCGTCACCGGTGCCGCACAGAAGACCGGCAACTACACCGAGCTCTACGACGAAAACCACGTCTTCATTTCGCCGAGCGTGAGCTTCAAGCCGTTCGAGAAGACCGACGTGTTGGTGGATCTTGAATACGGCCAACGCGAAGAGACCGGCGTTGGTTTCCTCTCCGTGCGCGCCCGTTCCGACATCAACGGCGTTGACCAGGCCGACCGCCTGCAGAGCTCTGGTTTCGTGCAGTTCGACGGCAAGGACCCGCGCACCTTCCGCTGGTCCGGTCCGGACACCTTCCGTGAGTCCGAGCAGTTTAACCTGCGCCTGCAACTCACCCAGCAGATCACCGACAACCTGAACCTTCTCGCCGGTTACAATACCTCCTCGGTCATCTTCGAAGGCCGCGACGTCAACGGCGCCATGGAGCAGAACATCGGTCCGGTGGCGCTGCGCGACACCATCCGCGTGGTGCCGATCGATTCGGCCAACGGTTCCAGCGAGTTCATCGAAACCGAGACGCCCAACACGATCTTCAAATACAACTGGACCGACAACTACGAGTTGGCCGAGCGCGAGCAGGCCCGCGTGGAACTCAACTACCAGTTCGATCTCTTTGAGGACAGCAAGTGGCTCGGTCTCGAGAGCAGCGTGCTCGTCGGCCGTTCCTACGAAAAGGCCGAGCGCCTCACCCGCCTCACCCGCACCAAGGATACGTTCTTCAACTACAAGAGCCCGACCGACACCTCCTACATCCGCTTCGGCACTCAGGGTGACGGCAGCGCCGATGTCGACATGGTGCGCATCAACCACGTCGACTCCACCGGTCGTAACACCGGCGACTACGCGGTCTATCAAGGCAAGTGGCTCGACGGCCGTCTCTCCTTCGTCGGTGGCGTGCGTCGCGACCGCAACGACTTCGGGGTCGAACAGGACACCTTCTATCCGACCCAGGACAGCACCTCGACCCGCCGTCCGGTGCAGAAGGAAGACACCGCCCAATACGGCGTCACCCTCCGCGTCCTCCCGCAGTTGAGCGTCTACGCCCTCAAGTCCGAAGGTCTGCAGCCCAACTTCGACGGTCTGCGCGACGCCGCGGGCGACCCGCTGGGTCCGGTCAAAGCTGAGAGCGAAGAAATCGGTCTCAAGGTCGACTTCCTCGACGGCAAGATCTCCGGCACCGTGAGTGCGTTCACCATCGAGCGTAAGGGCGTCCCGTTCGGTCAGTGGTGGATGCCGACCCTCAAGGGCAACTTCGATGAATCCCGTCCGATCATCTACAATGTCGGCAACTTCAGCCCGGCCTCCGCTCCGGGTGGTTCCAACGGTGGCAACGGTGCCGCCGATGCCGCCATCGCCCAATGGGATGCCGGTGTCGCCGCGGGTTCGATCTACCAATATGAAGTCAACGGCACCACCAGCTGGTATGTGAACGCCTCCGAGGCGACCGGCGCCGCTTACCTCGATCAGGTCTTCAACCTCACCAAGACCACCCACCCGGGTTGGGCGGGCTGGCTCTACACCGAGGACGCGCACACCAACAACAGCTTCAACGACATCGGCAACGCCGGTGGCTGGCAGGCTTACGTGCAGCAGGAAGACGAGTCCAAGGGCTGGGACGCTCAGCTCCTCTTCACCCCGACCGACAACTTCCAGTTCCTCGTGTCCTACGCCCACGTCGAGCGCGAGATCACCAACCCCGGTCGCTTCATCGAGTATCCGCATCCGGATAACCGCTGGGCCGTCTGGTTCTTCCCCGATGGCAACTGGGGCCTCACCGGCTACTCGCTCGACGAGGTTTACACCGATCCCAACGACACCTCCACCTGGACCGGTATCGGCTGGGGCGCGGGCGAGTCGCGCGACGACACCCCCGAGCACGCCGTCAGCAGCTGGGCCAACTACAGCTTCGACGAAGGACCCCTCGCCGGTCTCACCATCGGCCTCGGTGGCCAGTGGGAATCCGAGCGTGAATACTTCTCCGGCATCACCGTCGCCGGCCAGAAGCAGACCGACGGCAACGGCAACCTCATCGTGCTCAAGCACAAGTCCCGCCTGAACCTCGACCTCATGGCCCGCTACGACTTCGACCTCAACAACCGCGAGGCCTACGTCCAGTTGAACATCAACAACCTGCTCAACGACGAAGACCTCTACGGCCTCATCTACGCTCCGGGCATGTCCGGTCGCGTGGAGTTCGGCTACCGGTTCTGAGTTTAGCCAACGCGTTTTAGGTAAGCATAGTCAGGGTAGGTGCCCGCCTCGGTTCGTCCGGGGCGGGCATTTTTTTTGGCGAGGAGTGTCGAGGTTCCGACCGTTCGATTGCGCCAGTGCTGACGGGTTTGGGCCTCGTTTGACGCACTGTCTTTTCAGACCCCCTTTTGCAAACCCATGAAACTTACCCGCCTTGCTCTTTCCGTGGTGGGCGCGCTCGGCCTCGGCCTGAGTCGCCTGCCGGCTGCCAACCCCATCATCACCGACGTCTTCACCGCCGATCCCGCGGCCCTGGTCTACAACGACACCGTTTACCTCTACACCGGCCACGACGAAGCCGGTCCCCGCGATCCCACCTACTCGATCAAAGAGTGGCTCGTGTTTTCCTCGACGGACATGGTCAACTGGACCGCGCACGGCTCTCCGCTCGCAGTGTCCGATTTTGAGTGGGCCGAAGCCAACGCCTGGGCGGCGCACACCATCGAGCACGACGGCACCTTTTATTGGTTTGTCACCACTTGGCGCGGACACGGCAAAGGCTTCGCCATCGGCGTCGCCACCTCCGACAGCCCGACCGGCCCCTTCAAAGACGCCATCGGCGCGCCGCTCATCACCAGCGACATGACGCCCGATCCCATCAACCCCGAGGGCAACCGCGTCACCTGGGACGACATCGATCCGGCCGTGTTCATCGACGACGACGGCCAGGCCTACATGTTCTGGGGCAACACCAACTGCTACTGGGTCAAACTGAAGCCCAACCTGCTCGAGCTCGACGGCGAGATTCACACCATCCCCAACCTCGAGCGTTATGTAGAGGCTCCGTGGATACACAAACGCGGCGACACCTACTACCTCAGCTACGCGTGGGGTTTCCCCGAGCGCACCGCCTACGCCACCGCCAAGAGCATCACGGGCCCGTGGGAAAACCGCGGCATCATCAAGCAGATCGCCGGCAACAGTAACACGAATCACCAGGCCATCATCACCTTCAAGGGCCGCGACTACTTCTTCTACCACAACGGCGGCCTGCTGACCGGCGGCAGCTACCGACGCTCAGTCGGCGTCGAGGACCTGCACTACGGCCCCAACGGCGAGATCCTGCCGATCCACGAGACAATCGAAGGTGCCACGCCGGCGGTCGACCCGATGCCGGCCGGCAAGCCCATCGTGACCGACATGTTCACGGCCGATCCCGCCCCGCTCGCGCACGATGGCACGCTCTACATCTACACCGGCCACGACATCCAGAATGAGACCGAGCGCTCCTTCAAGATGCACGACTGGTATGCCTTCTCGACGACCGATCTGGGCTCGTTTGAAAAGCACGGTCCGCTGCTCTCGGCCGACGATTTTGCCTGGGCCTCCGGCGATGCCTTTGCCGCGCACGTGACCGAGCGGGACGGTAAGTTTTACTGGTATGTGTCGCTGCGGCATAAGGACATTCGCCGCCGCGAAGGGTTTGCCATCGGCGTCGCCGTGGCAGACTCACCGCTCGGTCCGTTCAAGGACGCGCTGGGCCACGCCCTCATCACCGACGACACACCCAACTCGGTCGTGTTGAACATCGATCCCGCGGTCTTCGTCGACGACGACGGCCAGGCCTACCTGTATTGGGGTTCCTGGGACGAAGCCCGCATGGTATTGTTGAAGGACAACATGGTGGAACTGGCGGGCGAGGTGCAGACGGTGGACGCAAAGAACTTCTTCGAGGCGCCGTTTTTGCACAAACGCGGTGACACTTACTACCTCACGTATGCAGGATCCGGATACCCGTCGAAGACGGAGTATGCCACCAGCGACAGCGCGGCCGGTCCCTGGACTTATGGTGGCGTGATCAACGGCCTCATGCCGAAGTCGGAGACCAACCACCAAGGCATCGTGGAGTTTAAGGGGAAGTGGTATTTTGTTTACCACAACTCGCAGCTCCCGGGTGGCGGCGTCTATCGCCGGTCGGTGTGCATCGACGAACTGCACTACGGCCCCAACGGCGAAATCCTCCCCGTCCAACGCACCAGCAACGGCCCGCCCCCGATCGAGGAGTAGGCAGCCGAGAGGCATCGTCTTTTCGTCACAGAGATCATAGAGGAGACACCGGGGTCACAGAGCCAAAATATTGCGGGGATTTCCGCGATTCGCCTTCGCGTGTCTTCGCGACCTTCGCGGTTTGATTCTATAGGCCTTCGCGTCAGACCGTGGCGCGCGCGCCGACACCTCGGTGACTAAAGCTCCATCGACGAATACACGGAGGATCGCTCTTACAACGAAAACGGCCGACACGGCCGTTGCTACAACAAGAAGGTCTGGATGTAGACGCGGCCGTGTCGGCCGCGTCACGTTGGAGGGCTCCGTCTCGCGCCGCGCCGCGGTGCTTTGCCTACTCTACGTAGAAGGGGAAGTTGTGCGTGGAGCCGCCGCCGTGGGGGTCGCGCACGGTGAGGAAGACGCGGTAGGCGCCTGGCTCACTCGGCAACCGGAGCAGGGCGCGGGTGCCGTCGCTCGAGATCACACTGTCGGCGATGGCGGGCGGAGCCTTTTCCGGGTCGCCGCCAAATTTGCGGTCCTTGGTTTCGGCGACGATTTGCCACTCGAAACTCAGTTCGTCCTCGCCGGCGTAGGTGACTTGAGCGGTGACTTCATGTTCGCCGCCGACGGCCACGCGCTTCTCGCGAAAATCGGCGCTGAGGTCGTGAATGACCGGGGCGGGGTGAGGCGGCGGCGAACCGGTCCAAGCCTCGATCATGGCGTCGACCGAGGGCGTGCGTTCACCGCTGGGCAGGAACATGCTGAACCACGTGGCAGTGGTTTCCTGTTTGTGGCCCCAAAGGAAGCAGAAGGTGCCGAGGCATAACTTGCGCGACGCCTGCATGACCGCCTCGTGCGATCCGCGGTAGGTGGCGGCTTTTTCGGCGGGGCTCGGCTCGATCGGGGCTTCCCAATCGGTGCTGGCGATTTCCCAGTGACCTTGCGGACCAAATTCGGTGATCAGGTAGGGCTTGTCCCAACCCTGGGCGGCGAGGGCGTCGTCGACGGTTTCCGCGCCGCCGTAAATGTTGATGCCGAGCAGATCCAGCGAGCTGTAGTGCTCCTGCATGGCGCGGAGCTTGTCGTTGTAGGTTCCGGCCAGCACGGTGCACACGGGATGGTCGGGGTCCTCTTCCTTCACGATGCGGGCGAGCACTTCGAGCTCCTGCCAAATGCGCGGATCGCTGCCGTCTTCCTCCATCTCGTTGCCGAGACCCCACATGAGCACGGCGGGGTGGTCCTTGTAACGGCGCACCATGGCGCGCACGCGTTCGCGCTGCGCGGTGAGCATGGCCTCGTCGCCGTAGTCGTGGCCGTGGCGCGGGTGGTTGATCCAGATGCCCACCAGCACGTTGAGGCCGAGCTTGGCGGCGCGATCGAGCAAGGGCTCGCCGGAGGCATCGGGGCCGAGTTGTTCGGCCCCCCAGGTGCGCAGCGTGTTGCCGCCCGCGGCACGCAGGATTTCGAGGTTACGGTAGCCGCCGGCACCGCGAATGACGTAGGGTTCGCCGTTGCGCAGAAGCTGCCAGCCACCCTGCGGATCGGGTTCCACGGTGACACGGGAGGCGGCGTCGAGAGAGAGGGGCAAGGAGGCCAAGCCGAGGGCACAGCCCAGTCCAAGGGGGTTCATAGGGGGTATGAAAGCCGGGCCGAGTGGGGAGAGGCAAGCGCATATGATGCATAAAATTGCATTAAAGATTGCATTGAGATTCATAGCCATAACCGGCACGGTTGCACAGGCGCGTCGCTCTCGGGCGCGTTCTGTTCCGCTTCTCTACCCCTCAGCACATGGCCAAGATCAACCAACAACTCATCGCCAAGGAGTTGGGCATTTCCCGCGCGACGGTGTCGCGTTGTTTTACCAACCACCCCGGCATCAACCCCAAGACGCGCGCCAAGGTTTTCGCGCTGGCCTCGCGCATGGGCTACACTCACGCCGAGAAACGGGAGCCGGCGGCGCATCAGCGCACGCGTTCGACGCTGGCGTTTGGGGTGTTGGTCTGTGTCGACCTGCCGAATTTTGACCGCACCGGTTACGGCAATCCGGGGCAGGAGTTGCTCAATGGATTGTCCGAAGTGGCCCGGGTGCAGAACGTGCGACTCGATCTGCATTTCGTGCGTCCGGAGGACCTGCACATCGATGGTCCGTCGTATGAGAAGATCATCTCCGAGGGCCGGAAGTTGTGGGATGGCGTGGTGCTGATTTATCCGTTTCCGCAGAGCATCGTCGACGAGCTCAAGTCGACTTTCCCGGTGGTGTCATTGGTGGAGCAATACGGCCGCACACCGCTCGACTGTGTGGATGTCGATCACCATCGCGGCATCGAGCGTTTGGTCGAGCACCTGCACAAGCAGGGGCACGAACGGATCGGCTTTTTCACCTGGCGCTATCCGGTGGAGGCAAGCTGGGCGCTGCGTCGCTACGGTGCGTTTGTGGAAATGATGACCGCCCGCGGGCTGGTGATTGATCCGGCGGACACGATCAACGTGAGTCCGCGCGAGGTATTAGAGCTGCCGCAGGCTCACGCCCGGGTGCGCGAGCGGATCAAGGCGGGCACCACGGCTTGGGTGTGCGCGGCGGATCACCAGGCTTTTGACCTCTTGTTGGACCTGAAGAAACACGGCGTGAAAGTGCCGCAGCAGGTGTCCGTGGTGGGCTTTGACGGCTTGGCGCCGCCCCGCGGCGCGTTGCGTCTCACGACGGTGGAGATCCCTTTCCACCAGATCGGCGTGACGGGTGGCAAACGCCTCCTCGATTTGATCAACAAACGCTTCGATTCCGAGCAGCACATCTTGCTCAACTGCGACCTCCGCAAGGGCGAGACGGTGGCCAAGCCAAAGAAGCCCCGCGCCAAGGCGAAGGGCTGAACGGGCTACTCTGTTTTACAGGAGGAAACAGAGCGAGAGGCTGGGCGCTTCTTTTTACAGAAGGGAACGAAGTCGGCCGCTGCGGCGGAGTAGCTCTGTTCTCCTCCGTTTCCTCCTGTAGAAAACCCGCCTTGGAGGGGCTTCGTTCTCTCCGTTGTCTTTTGTAAAAACAGGTCTGTCAGCCTTGCTGCTCGGCTTGGGCGGTGAGGTCGCGCTCCATCTGCTGCACGTCGACTTCGCGGAGCGGGTAGAACCAGATCGCCACCACGCTGCCGATGGCGAAGAGCGCCGGGATGATGGTGAAGAGCAGGTTCAAGCCCATGAGGCTCTCGGCCGTCTGTTCCGCGTTGGAGACAAAACCCGTGGCGGCGAGCACCATGCCGGGAATGAAGGAACCGATTGCCAGACCCATCTTTTGCGCAAACTGGGCTGAGGAGAAGGTGAGGGCGGTCATGCGCCGACCGAGTTTCCACATGTTGTAGTCGGCGGCTTCGGAGAACATGGCCCAAACGAGGGCCGGCGTCGGGCCGACGATCACGGTGCCGATGATGTTGATGACCAGCATCAGGGTGGCCTGCTCGGGCGGAATGAAAAACAGCGAACCGATGGCGACGGCGTTCCCCAAGGAGAGCCAGATCATGAGGGTCCGCTTTTCGGCGAGCTTGGCCAGCCAAGGCGTCAGCGCCGAGCCAACGATCATGGCCAGCGTGCCGCTCGAGAAGAAGATGGTCGTCATGCTGAAGCCGAACAACCACGGCGAACCGTCGTCCTGCACGACATACTTAAAAAATTGCACCGTCACGGCGCCGCGCACCGCCACGTTGGCCAGAGTCATGATGCCGGCGATCGACATGACTTTCCAGGGGCCGTTTTTGAAGAGCAGTTTGAGCTCGGCTTTCAGGTCGGATTGTTGGCTCGGCGGCGGAGTCACGCGTTCGCGCGTGGTTGCGAAACAGATGACAAAGAGCACCACCGCGATGACCGCAAAGATGCCCATGGTGGTGCGGAAACCAGCGGCTTCATTGCCGCCGCCGAAGTAGGCCACGAGAGGCAGCGTTGCGGTGGCGATGAGAAACTGGCCGCCAAACGCGAAGACGAAGCGGTAGGCCGAGAGGGAGGTGCGCTGCTCCGAGGAGGAAGAGATGACGCCCATCAGCGCGGAGTAGGGGATGTTGATCGCGGTGTAGATCAGCATCATACCGACGTAGGTGACGTAGGCATACCAGGCCTTGCCCGAATCGCTCAGCTCGGGGCCGAGGAACAGCAGGTAACCTAGGATGCCAAAGGGCACCGCCACCCACAGCAGGTAGGGACGGTATTTGCCCCAGCGGGTTTGGGTGCGGTCGGCCATCGCGCCCATGAGTGGGTCGCTGACCGCGTCGAAAATACGCGCCACCAAGGCGAGCGTGCCGACGACGGCCGGGGCCAGACCGAACACGTCGGTGTAGTAGTAGAACAGGAAGACGTTGACGGTGTGGAAGACGAAGTTGGACGCGGTGTCACCGAGACCGTAACCAATCTTTTCACGAACCGAAATGGGGGCGGATGCAGGGGCGGACATGGGGCAAGGGGTGCAGGCACGCTGGTGCCTGGATGCGCCCCCTGCAATTAGAATTGCATAAAATTACACAAAAGCGGTCGGGTTGCGTTTTGGGCGCATCGTGGCGGCCTGCGGAGGGGCAACGGGAGCGGCCGACACGGCCGCTGCTACACCAGGGCAGGAATGTAGCCGCGGGCATGTCGCCCGCGTTCGTCGGAACGGCGCGTTTGGTCGGGATGGCGGAGAGGCAACATAGCGCGAGTAAACTCGCAGCCTACACTGTGGTAACGAACACAAAATGTAGGCCGCGAGCTCGTTCGCGCTAACGCCGGAGTGACGACGGCGGGACGGCACGTTTTGGCGACCTGCGGAGGGGCAATGGGAGCGGCCGACACGGCCGCTGCTACACCAAGGCAGAAATGTAGCCGCGGGCGTGTCGTCCGCGTTCCGGCGGCGGTGCCTTCCTGAAGGGCCTCACCCGGTGTGAGGCCGCCGCTGTATGCCGCTCAATCCAGCCGCAGCGCCTCGATCGGGTTCATCCGGGCGGCGCGCCAGGCGGGTATCAACGTCGCCACTACGGTGGCTACCGCGACCGCGCCAGTCGCGATGAGCACGGGCGCGAGGGTGAGGCCATCCATGTCGTAAACGAGCGACGCCAGCACTTTGGCGAGAGCGAAGATGCCGCCGATGCCGAGCACCACCCCCACCAGCACCCAACGCAGGCCTTGGCCGAAGATAAGGCTGAGGATGTCGCCCTTGAGCGCGCCGATGGCCATGCGCACGCCGATCTCCCGGGTGCGTTGCACGACATGATAAGAAAGGGTGCCGTAGAGGCCGACCGCGACGAGTCCGAGCGCGATGCCCATGAAGAAGTTCACCAAACCGGCGACGACGCGCTGGCCTTCGGTGGAGTCGAGCACGACCTGTTGCAGGGTGCGCGGATCCTCAATGGCGAGCTCGGGATCGTAGGCGGCGATCACCGCCCGGACCTGCGGAATGAGCGCACTGGCGTTTTGCGGGGAACGCAGGTTGAGGTGGACGCGGTTGCCCCAATGACCGGGGGGCGTCGTATACATCTCCGGCTGCATTGGGGCGCCGGCGCCCCATTGTTTCACGTCCTCGACCACTCCGACGACAGTGGCCGTATACCACGGGTCGGCGGGTTGATTGGCGCGGATGACTTGGCCGATGGGGTTTTGGTCGGGCCACGCGCGTTCGACGAAGGTGCGGTTGACGACGATGCCGAGACGGCCGTCCTCCTGCATGTCGTCTTCGTCGCGCAGCAGGCGACCTTGCAGCAGGGTGAGGCCCATGGTGGCGAAGTAGTCGGCGGAGACGGAGGATCGCTCCACCTGGGTGCGGCGTTGGGTGGGATCGTAAACCTCGTCGTTCACCAGCGCGTTGGTATTGCTGCCGCCTTCAAGCGGAAGCTTGGAGGTGAGGCCCACGGCGGTGACGCCGGGCAGGGCGGCGAGGCGTTGCTCAATATCGCGCCAGGCGGCGACGCGTTGTTCGTTCTCCTCGTAGCGTTCGCCGCGCAGCGTGAGTTTGGCGGTCACCACGTTTTCGGTGGCGAGGAGTTGGTTCTCCTCGAGCAACTTCAGGTAGGCGGCGGAGAAGAGCACCGCCCCATTCGCGAGAACGAAAGCCACCGCGATCTGGGCGATGACGAGCGCGCGTAGCATGTGGTGGCGCGACTTGGAGCCGACGGCGCCGCGGGCGTCGGTGCGGATGACGGAGTTGAGCGAGGTGCGCACGGCGGCGAGCGCGGGCGGCACACCGGCGAGGAGCGCGGTCAGTGCAGTGGCTCCGCCGGCAAACAGCAGGACGGTGCCATCGAGACCCATGGCGGCGCTGCGCGCCTCGCTGATCGGTGCGATGCTTTTGAGCACGGCGACGCCACCGTAGGCGAAGAAAAGGCCGAGGACCGCGCCGGCGAGGGCGAGCGCCAGGCTTTCGGTCAGGGCGAGCCGCACCAGGTCGCGGCGGGTGGCTCCGAGGGCCACGCGCACGGCAAACTCGCCTTGGCGGCGGGCGCTGCGCGCGAGCAACATGGATGCAACGTTGGCACAGGCGACGAGCAGCACCATGGCGACGGCGCCAAAGAGCATCCACACATCGTCGCCGATGTCGTGGGTCATCTCGTAGTGCAGTGAGCGGACGAGGAATTTTTTATTGGTGTTGGAGTCCGGGTAGAGTTCGGAAAGACGCGCGCCGATGGTTTTGATTTCGGCGTCGGCGGCGGCGACGGACACGCCGGGTTTGAGGCGGGCGAGACCGCAGAGCCAATGGCTGTCGCGGCTGTCCCGACTTTCTTCGAGATAGGTGATGGGCAGAAACACCTGCACGAGTTCGGTGCGAATCCACGGGCCGGGGAATTCGAACGCCGGCGGCATGATGCCGACGACGGTGACGTCGCCGCCGTTGAGGCGCACCGTGCGACCGATGAGATCTTCAGCGCCGGCGAAAGCGCTTTGCCAAAGAGCGTAGTCGATGACGGCGACGGGCGGCGCGCCTTTGACCTCATCCTCGGGGGTGAGAAGACGTCCGCGGAGGGGTTGAATGCCGAGGGCGGCGAGTGCGCCGTGTGTGGTGTTGATGCCATTCACGACCTGCGCGTTGCGTTCGCCCACGTTGACGGATTCCGGGGAGTAAACGCCGAACGACTCGAAGGAGGTGGAGTCTTCGTAGTGGGTCAGGAAGTCGGCGGGGGAGAGCGGCCAACCGTCGCCGGACCACACCATGACGAGGCGGTCGGATTCGGGGAAGTTGAAGGGGTGCACCACGAGGGCGCGCAGGGCGCTGAACATGGCGGTGGCGGAGCCGATGCCGACAGCGAGGGTGAGGGTGGCAACCAAAGTGAAACCGCGGGCGGACCTGAGGTTGCGCAGGGCGAGGCGAAGATCGTGGAGCATGGCGGGTATGGGAGGAATACCCCCGAGCCTGTATTCTTGTTACAGGGAATCTGCGGAAAACGCCGATCGCCCCTTAACTCTTCCAGCTCCGTAGCTGTGTTGGAGCAAAGCGACAACGTGGCCTCACGCTAGACGGGCACCTCAGTCGATCCCATACCCCGCGACACGCTCCAGCAGCGCGAGTTGCTCAGCCGTGAATGGCACCCCGAAGGCCGACGGCAAAAATGCCACCCACCCGCTGGTCGGCCGATCGGCGCGGAAGTTGCGCACCCACGCGGAAGGTCGGCCATACTCGTCGATGGCGAGTGCCGTGACGCGTTCGTAGCTCGTTGGATCGAGGTAGGCGAAGGTGGTTTTGGTAGAGGCGGGCAGCCCCCAATTGCGGCCGGTCTGCGTGGCGGTGGCGGCGTAGTTGCCGCTGTCTTCGAAGCCGAGCACCTTCACGCCCAGGAAGCGCTCGGCGATGGAAAGGTCGTAGGCCTTGAAGCTGCCATCGGCGTTGAAGGTGACCTTGTTGGGCACGCCCCAAGGCATGACAACTTTGCCCCCGGCCTCGAGGTAGGCCCGCAAGGGACCGTCGGCCGGTTCTGTGCCCATGGCTTCGTCAGGAATAAGTGGATACGCCAACACGAGCACGCTGCGCGCGGTGGGATCGGTGTGCGTGTCCAACCACCCGACGAGGGCGGCGGTGTCGGAGAGGTGGGGGTAGCCGCGCTCGGTCAGGTAGGGCGCCAGTTGGGCGTCGATGATGAAGCCCTGCAGGTTGCCCGGAATGTTTTCCGGCAGGTAGACCGCCTTGGCGGCGGGCCCGGAGGTCGGAGCCAGTGCCAGTAGGCGACCATCGTCGGTGCCGATGTAAGTCACGTCGCCGGATTGAATCGGAGATCCGTAGATCTCGCTGCCGACCGTGTAGGTGCCGCGGGGGGCACCGGTCTTGGCGTCGAAGTGATACAGGGTGCCGTCGGCACAACCCCAAATCACCACGCCATCCATCACGGACGCAGTCGTATAGGTGTGCGCGCCCACGGTCTGGTCCCACACCAGCTCGCCCGTGTGCAGATCGAGCGCGCTCACCCTCTTGTTGGTCGACCAGCCGACATAAACGAGACCATCGTGCACGGTGGTCGACATAGCCCAGGTGGAGTCGTAGCTGAAGGTCCACGCGACCTCGTGGGTCGCGACGTCAATG
Source organism: Actomonas aquatica (assembly GCF_019679435.2). Lineage (NCBI taxonomy): Bacteria > Pseudomonadati > Verrucomicrobiota > Opitutia > Opitutales > Opitutaceae > Actomonas > Actomonas aquatica. Next base: position 3,427,512 of record NZ_CP139781.1, on the reverse strand, counting down.
GCGTATACGTTTGAGTCCCGCGAACCGTTGATGAGAAAGCCATCGGCGAGGGTAGGGCGGGTGAAAATGTCGCTGCGAATGAAGCCTTGGCTGAGGTCGAAGCCCACGCCCTCAGTCGCGACGCGCCAAAGCTCAGAACCATCGGTCGTCGACAGCGCATACACGTGATCGTCACCACTCGGCTGATACACCACGCCATCCGCGACGAGCGGCGACGCACGCAGGCTATCGTCGGTTTGAAAGCGCCAATGTTCAGAGCCATCGGCGAGATCGAGAGCGTAAAGCGCCCCATCGCCGGACGGCACCAGCACTTGGTCGCCATTCACCACGGGAGCGGCCGTAAAGTAGTTCCAGCTCCGGGTGGTCGGCAGGTCCGGGCGAAGGTCGAACGACCAACGCACCACCCCATCGGCGCGACTCAGGGCGTAGACCTGTTCGCCACGTCCAACGACCACCACCACATCGTCCGTCACGGCTGGGGCTCCCGCGATCGCGCCGCCCGTATCGACCTTCCACTGCAGCGACCCATCGTCAGCGGCGACGGCATAGAGGCGACCATCGGCACTCCCGAAATAGACCGAGTTGTCGAAAACGACCGCTTCCCCTCGCACCGGACCATCAGTCTGGAAGGCCCACTGGATGTAGAGACCAGGCTCCGCGCAAAGCGGACCGATGATGGTAAGTAAAACGAGCAGGCAGGCGGGGTAGGGGCGGCTGGACACGCTGATTTAAACCCGCCGGGCGCGTAAGCCCTTCCCCGGGGCGCACTCTGTAACGAAGCGCAGCGGTTTTGGCGGCGCCGAGATTGGCAGGTCGGACCTGTGATCAGGCGCGCGCAAAGGCGAGGAGGTCGGCGTTGAGTTGGTCCTTGCTGGTGTCGCCGAGGGCGTGGGAGCCGCCCGGGTAGACCTTGAGCGTGGCGCCGTCATCTGCGAGCGAGGTGAGTGGATTCTGCACGATTGTGACGCGGAAACTGCGCGCCGTGAGTCCGTCGTGGACGCCGCGCCAGTCGGAGCCGTCGACGAACGCGCCGTGGACGAGCACCACGTTGCGCACGGCAGGGCCGGTGTAGCGGAGGTGGCGGCGGTGAAGGTTTGCGCCGGGAGGGAGGCACAGGAGGAGGTGCAGGCGATGGCGAGGGTGCCGACTGCGGTGGGGATACGATGAGGAAGTTTCAAGACCCGGTGGATTCAGGGGGCCGGTGATGAGTGAGTTGCGTGGAGGTGGCGCGATTCGGCGGACCGGGGCGGAGGCGGGAAGCTTTCCGGTGTATTCAAACAGTGGGCACAGTGCCGCCATCGATGACGTAGTCGGCGCCGTGAATGGAGGCGGCGCGGGGGGAGGCGAGGAATGCGACGAGTTCCGCGATTTCCAACGGCCAGGCCGGTCGACCGAGAGGAATGCCGCCCAGCGACTGCAGGATGCCTTGGCGCGCGGTTTCCTCGTCGGTGCCGCCGCTGGCGGCCAGGCGTTTGACGAGGGCTTGCGACGCCTCGGTGTAAATCCACCCCGGCGAGACGGAGGTGACGCGCACCCCGCGAGGTCCGACCTCCTTCGAGAGGGCTTTGCTATAGGTTGAGAGCGCGGCCTTGGCGGCGGCGTAGGCCGTGGTTGATTCCGGCAAGGGCAGGCGATGCTGGATTGACGAGACGTGGATCACGACGCCGGAACGCCGCTGCACCATCGCCGGCACAACGGCCCGGTCGATGCGCACGGCCGCCAGCAGGTTGAGGTTCAGCTCCTGCATCCAGCGCTCTTCGTCGATCGCGGCGAAGCCACCGCCGGAGGCATCGGATCCGCCCAGGTTATGGACCACGATGTCTGGTGGGCCCAACGCATCGAGCAGCGCCGTGACCGTTTTGGTGACACCGGCCGCCGAGGACAAATCTCCGGCAATGAAGAGGCCGGGAAGATCGGTCCCGGTGGGCGCCCGCCGGGCGGTGGTGGCGACGGAAGCGCCGCCGGCGGCGAATCGGCGCATCATGGCTTCGCCCGCGCCCTTGGTGCCGCCGCTGACGAAGACACGTTGGCCGGCAAATTCGTGGGTTGGGATCGTGAGATCGGGTTGGGTGGTTTTCATGAGATGTCGAGTTGCGCGATTTTGCCGTCCTGCAGCCGGAGCTCGTAGTCGAGCGCCACCGGACTGCCGGGAAAGTCACCGCTCACGGTGCCCTCGATGCGGACGAAGTCGTTCGCGGTTCGCACGCGGGTCACGGTGACCTGCGGGCGGTGCGCTCGGCTGGTGTCGCATACCCAGCGCTCGATCGCAGCGGGACCGACGTATCTTTGTTGTTCGTCGTGAACGACGGCGTCGGGTGTGAAGCAGGCTGCGGCAGCCGGCGGGTCGAACCGATTGGCGGCCTCAAAATAGCGGGCCACCACGGAGGGGAGTTGATGGGTTGGGTTGGTATTCATCGCTCGGAAGTTGCTGTAGAATATCGAATTACCGAGGAGGCGTCCAATGCCGTGTTTTTGGGCTAGCTAATACTTTTAGTATGACTAGCGGGTGAGGGGTGGAACTTCGCCATCTCCGCTATTTTGTCATCGTGGCGGCGCACGGATCCTTCAACCGGGCGGCGCGCATCCTCCACCTCACCCAACCCGCGTTGAGTCGACAGGTGAAGGATTTGGAGGAGGAGTTGGGCGTGCCGTTGTTTGACCGCGGGAAGAACGCGGTGAAGCTCACCGAAGCCGGCGCGCGGTTTTATGACGAGGCGCGCGAGGTGCTTGCTCGGGCCGAGCTGGCGGTGCAACGGGCGCGGGGGGAATCGGGTGAAGACGTGTTGCGCGTAGCCTACGCACCTTCGGCCACCGCCGGGATCCTGCCGCGGGTGATGCAGCGTTTCCAAACCGAGCACCCGAAGGTGCGGATCGAGTTGTCCGACGTGTCACCGCCCGAGATGATCCGGATGGCGATCGATGGACGGCTCGATCTCATTGTCGCGTTGGAGCCATCGGTAACGGCGACGGTGGGGTTTCAATGGACCGAACTGCGGCACATCACGCACGTGCTGGTGATGGGGGCGGATCACCCGCTGGCGAAATTGAAACGCATCGCGCCGGCGCGGTTGCGCGATCTTGCGCTGGTGGGATTGGGGCCGCCGGACTTCCCGGACTACGTGGCTCACGTGCAGCGGCTGCTGAAGCCGTTCGGTTTCGGACCGAGCTTCGTCGCGCTGGAGCCGGACGGGGTGTCGACGCTCTTTGCCAGCCTGGAAGCTTATCAAGCGGCCGCCATCCTGGCCGACAGTGTCGCCGAATTCATGCCGCGTTCGCTGGTATGCCGGCCGTTTTCCCCGAAGTTCGCTCCGATGGTGGCGAAGATCGGAGTGTCTGCCACGCGCCCGAATCCCCACGCCGAAACGTTCGCAACCCTGTTGCGAGAGGAAGTGCAGCAAGTTTCTCGGAAGCCCCGGCAGTGATCGAAGCCGGCGCGGCGTGCGTATGGCTCTATATCAAAAGTTGGTGGGCCCGCAGGGATTCGAACCCTGAACCAAGGGATTATGAGCTGGCATGCAGGGTGTCCACAACCAGGCACCTATGTCCACAAATCGCACCGCTATGTCCACAACTAGCTCTTTGAAAAAGAGCAAGTTACGTCGAAATTCTGGCGTCATGATTCAGCCATTCGAAAATTCATGTCATCACGTTGAGGACACAAAAAGTGTCCAAGAAGTGTCCAGTGGGTCCCGAGGGAAGACCCACTCAGACTCCTGGCTCAAGAAGGTCTATCGACCCAAATACCGGACCGAAGGCCGACTGCAGGAAACGGCGAACTACTCGGTCAAAATTCAGTTTTCCCGACGTCGGGAGACCTTCCCACTGAATACGGCCAATCGTGCTGCGGCTGCCCGAAAGGCCAAACGGATCTGGGCCTCTCTCGTGGCCAACGGTTGGGAGGAAACGCTCAAGGAGTTCAAGCTTCAGGCGATCTACGTTGCCCCTACCTTCGAGACCGTCGGGGACTACCTCGACTTCCTGGAAGCGAATCACTTCTACACTCCGGAAGCTCTTTTTCGCAACGTCACCAAGTTCTTCACCGCGCTGCGGTCGATCGTAGCGGATGAGGGGAAGCCCAAGCGCATGAAGAAGCGTCGCTCAAAACTGAAGCAGGCCAATCAAGCTCTGCGTGCGGTGAAGTTGAGTGATCTCTCTCCCCAGCGGGTTGAGTCATGGAAGGGGAGGTATCTTGCTGAGCGCAGCGGCACACCGATCGAAGAGCTTCGTGCCAAGCATACCCTCGACTCCTACATCCGGGCATCGAAGGCGATGTTTGGCGTGAAGATCCGCAAGCGTCTGGCCAACGTCGGGATCACGTTGCCCGAGCCGGTGCCCTTCGCGAACACGAGTTTTGTTTCACGGGGCCGCAGTGCATTTCGCTATCGCTCCCGCATCGATCCAGCCTTGCTGACGAAGCAGGCGGTCGAGGAGTTTCAGGACGAGAAGCCGGAGCTGCTGAAGATTTTCCTGTTGGCACTGCACCTTGGCCTACGGCGCAACGAAATCGATAAGCTCATGTGGTCCCAGTTCGATTTTCCTCGCCGCATTCTGCACATCGAAACGACTCAATACGCCCAACTCAAATCGGAGGGATCTGAGGACGATCTCACGCTGGAACCAGAACTCGCGCAGTATTTTGAGAGCGAGTTTAAGCGGGCTGGCGGAATCTTTGTGATCTCTTGCGGCAGGATGCCTAAGCGGACCGGCGGTTGGGACGCCTACCGAGCCCAGCCGTTCCTGACGGAGCTCTGTGATTGGCTCAGGTCAAAGGGCGTGGATGCCCAGAAGCCGATCCACACGCTCCGAAAGGAATTCGGAAAACTCATCACGGAGAAGCTGGGTCTGTTCGCAGCCAGTCTGGCCTTGCGCCACAGCAGCCCAACCGTCACCGCGACTTACTATGCCGATGATCGACGTGAAAAGACTACGGGGTTGGGTAAGCTGCTTCGACTCGGTTAGCGTCGCGAATCCAGCAAGCATTGGAGCCCTATGAGGAAATCGCGGGGTATTTGGGCTAGGGGCTGTTTTCAAATTAGCCTAAAAGTATTCATTAATAGGATACATTTTGCTTGATCGAAGGGCCAGGTGACGACAGCATGACGCTGTGAATCAACGTATTAGGTTCGCCCTGTCGGATTCCGACTGGAGCGAACTAAAAAAATTAAAGCCCGGCGAAGCCATTTGACCGGACCCAGGCGGCGTGGCCGCAAATGTATCAACGAACGGCGTCGGATTGAGGCGATTCTGTGGATATTGAGAACCGGAGCACCTTGGCGCGACCTTCCAAGTCTCTTTGGACCGTGGCAAAGCGCTTACGCCTGTTCCCGTCGATGGTCAAAATGCGGACTATGGTCGGCTGTGCTCGAGGCCCTCAACCGGAGCTTGCGCGACGATGAGTATCTGATGATCGACAGGTCCAGCGCGCGTGTGCACCAACATGCCGCAGGACCTGCCGGTGGCCAGATTGCCCAAGCCATGGGGCGCTCAAAAGCCAGTCTCTCGACAAAGATCCACATGGCCTGTGATGCCTTGGGCTACCCCTTGGGCTTCATCCTCACCGGCGCCAACGTTTCGGACTTCGACCAGTGTAAACCCCTCATCAGACAGCACCTTGCTGCGCAATCGCACGCCATCATGGACAAGGGCTACGACAGCAACGCCATCCGCGAGTGTGTGAATCAACATGGCGGCGTCGCCGTCATAGCCTTGCATCCGGGTAGATCGCAGAAACCGGACTTTGACCAGCATCTATATCGTGAACGTCACCGGATCGAAAACCTCTTCCAACGTCTCAAGCACTTCCGCCGCATCGCTACTCGCTACGAAAAGCTTCACGCCACATTCGCTGCCATGATCTCCCTCGCCTGCATCTTAATTTGGATCAAACTTTAACCTCTTCCATTTTGCAAACAGCCCCTAGTGCGGCGACGATCCATCGCGTTTCCGTCGGTGGCTTGCGGACCCACACCCGGATTTCGCATTCGTGGAGGGGAAGCACCCTTCTTCGCCATACCTGTTATCAGGGGATCAAGTCACCTAGCGAGGATCAGACGCGGGAGAACCGTTTCCTATCTCCGCGGCGGATATGGGCCAGATTAACCAAGCAAACCCTTCGCGAGAAGGGATCTGGGCTTGTGTCCTGCTAGCCTGTGTCGAGTCACCGGGTTGTCCCGGTGCGAAATCGCTGATTCAATTATGGTAGTGGAAACCAATCTCCCCATCGTCGTCATTGAAGATCATGCCATCATTCGTGGTTTGGTAAAACGGGTCGCAGAGGACGCCTTCGGTGCGCCTGATGTTCATGATGCGCGGGAGGGCGAAGCTGGGGTCGATTTGTGCCAGCAGGTGCAGCCGGCGCTGGTGCTGCTGGATTTGGAACTGCCTGATGTCGAAGGCTTCGAGCTGATCGACCGGATCCGCGAAGTGGCGCCGCGGGCCCGCATCCTCGTGCTGTCTTCCCATACCGAGTCCTATGTTTTGCACCGCCTGCAGGCGTCTCAGGTCGACGGGTTTGTGGACAAAAACGAACACTCTCCGGAAATGCTGGAAGAGGCGCTGCGCCGGGTGGCGGACGGGAAACGCTATTTCAGTCCGTCGGTCGAAGCCGCTTTTGCGCGTTTTCGCACCGACCCGCATGCCTTTGCCAAATTGTTGTCCGACCGCGAGCAGGAGATGCTCCGGCTCTTCGGGCAAGGTTGGTCCGATGCGACGATCGCGGAGCAGGTGGGGCTGCGCGAGGTCACGGTGCGCAACCACCGTCGCAACATCATGTCGCGCCTCGGTATCCACAGCACCCCTACGTTGATCCGCTACGCGTTGGAGCACGGGTTCTCCCGGGTGCGGCCGGACTCCTAAGTCTTCGGGGTGTTGGCGGAAGACGTGACCGTCGTGCGGGCGAGGTAACGCTCAATCATCCGGCGCAGGTGTTCGCCGTGGGTTTCGACGTCCCGCAACAGGGGCTTAAGCTCCTCGCTTTGTTGACGCACCGCGCACTCCTGAAGTTTTCGTGCGGTGTCTTTGAGCGCGGCAAACTGCACCACGGCGGCATGGGCCCGCAACCGATGCGCGCGGGCGCTGATGTTGGCGGTGTTGCCAGTCGCAGCGCTGCTGCGCAGACCGTCCAGTTCGGAGTCGAGTTGGGCGAGGTAATCCTGCGCGGCTGAACGGGCCTGGACCTCATCGCCGCGTCCCAAGTATTCGAATACACGAAAGTCCGCCGGTCCGGAGCTCGCAGGTGTTGGCGTCGTCATCTGTCGACCGCGCTCGTGCAGTGACCGCAAGGTGTGAAGCAGCAGGGTTTCGTCGAGCGGTTTGACCAGGAAGCCGTCCATCCCGGCGTTGAGACAGCGCTCGCGGATCTCTTCGGCGTCGTGAGCGGTCACGGCGAGGATGGCAACTTGCTGACCGCTTGGGGTGGCGCGGATCAATGGGGCGAGTTCGTCCCCTTTTGCGCCGGGGACATCCCAGTCGACGAGGGCGAGGGAATAGCCTCCGGCTTCGATGGCGGTGTGAGCCTCGTCGGAGTTCGACGCCATGGTGACGTTGTAGCCGATCCGTTCCAGAATGCTGCGGGCGACGAGTTGGTTGTATTCCTGATCTTCGATCACGAGGGCTCGCCGTTTTTGGGAGGGTGGGCCCGGATTCTCGACCAAGTCCTGCGTGGAGGCGGCTTCGGCCAGTTGCTCGATGGCCTCCCGGGCGGCGTGGGTGAGAGTGAGCTGGAGGTAAAAGGTGGTGCCCTGGCCGGGTTCACTTTCGACGCCCACGCCGCCGCCCATCAAGGAGGCCAGGGCCTGGCAGGTGGCGAGGCCGAGTCCGGCGCCGGTTTCTCGATGCAAATCGGCCCCGCTGCCGCGGACAAATTTTTTGAAGATCAACTCCTGCTCGGCGGCGGGGATGCCCGGGCCGTGATCCGTCACCTGCAGACTGACCGCGCTGTGGTTCGGGCTCATCGGGTCGATCTGTGCGTTGATTTCGATGAGAGTGCCGGGCGCGTATTTGAGCGCGTTGGCGACAAAGTTTGAAATGACGGTGCGAATCTTCTCCGGGTCGCCGAGGAAGGCGGGCGAGTCGTCGTCGGCCGCGACCGCGATGCGATTGCCGCGCTGGGTGGCTTCGGCCGAAAAGACCTGCGCGATTTCGCGTAGAAGCGGCGCGAGACGAAAGGGCTGGTCGCGCACCGTCACCCGACCTTCCTCGAGGCGAGCGAAGCCGAGGACCTCGTCGAACACCCGGCGCAGGCTGCGGGCACAGGCGGAGAGCGAGCGGGCGAGCTCGCGTTCGCGAGGGGCGAGCGGGGCATCGCTGAGCAGACCGACGAGGCCCGTAATGCCGTTGAGGGGATTGCGGATCTCGTGGCTGATGCTGGCGAGAAACTCCATCTTGGCGGAGTTGGCCATAGCCAGTTCGCGGGTGCGTTCCTCCACGATCAGGTTCAGTTGCTCGTTCTTCCGCTGCAGGTTGCGCAGACGCCAGCGCAGCCCGAGAGCAAACAGGGCGAGCGCAATGAACACGTAACCGATGCGGGCCGGCCACCGCCCATACCATGGGGCTTGTTTGGTGAAGGGGTAGGTGATGGTGGGGCCGATCCGGCCCGCCCGATCGATGGTGCGAACTCGAAACTCATAGTCGCCGGCGGCCAGACCGGTGAACTCGCGGCTGTAGGAGGTCGGTCCCTGCCATTCGGTTTCGAGGCCGCCCAGCTGGGTTTGAAACAGGCCGTCGCGGACATCGGAGCCGGTGGAGAAGGTAAAGCGCAGCGACTGGGCCTCGTCTGGAATCGGGGTGTCGCTTGGGGTGAGGGGGAAATGGATTTCCTCGGTGGGAATGCGCTCGTTGTTGGCCGGGGTGGTTTCGGACGGCTCGATGTCGGATTCGGGCACGGGCACGTTGGCCAGCACGCTGGTGAAGCGAGGGATGCCTGGAGGTGGACGAGGGCGCAGGCTGTCGGGGCCGAGTCGGATGAGATTACTGGTGGATCCAAACCAGAGCGCGGCTCCATCGCGCGAGGGCAGCAGTGCCTGCGTGCTGGCGGAGGAGTAGAGGCGATCGCCGGTGAGCACTTCGATCTGCCAGCCGTTGCGGGCGTTGTGGCTGGCTTCGGCGAGAAAGGTGTAGCGGGACGTCGGACTGTGGCGGCGCCCCATCAGCCAATAGGCTTTGCCATTGCTTTGTCTGGGACTGATCGAGCTGACCGACAGGCCATGGAAGGCGGGAATGGGTCTGAAGGCGTCGCCGTCGAGCGCGAGAATGGCTTCGTCGGTGAACACGGCGATTTCTTCGCCGACCGCGCCGGGGGAAGCGCGGGTGGTGCCGGTCGGGAGCCCTGCCCCGGGCCGATATTCGGCGACCACGGTGAAGCCGGCGGCGGTGGGTTGCATCTGCCACAAAGTCCCCAAGGTGGTGGAAATCCAGAGGTTTCCATCGGGGCCTTCAATCATCTCCGCGGGGATTTCGCCGAGCTCGATGGTGTGTGCGGTGGCTCCGGTGGGGGCGTAGGATTCGATGCGGGTGCCGTTGGAGTGAAAGATGAGCCCCGGGTGATGTTGTGATGCCAGTGAAACCAGGACGTCGCCGGCGGTCTCTTTGGCGATTTGCCAGGACCCGGCGACGAGTCGCCAAAGCCCGCCGACGCCGCCGGCGTAGAGTTCATCGCCATGGGCGCTCAGGGTCCAGGTGGGGCCGGGCGTGGCGGGGAGGGGCAGGAGTCGGGCGCGTCCGTCGGATCCGATGCCGGGCTGTAGGCGATATACGCCACGGGACGATGCCGCGAACAGTTCGGCGCCGACGTAGGTGAGGCTACGGATGGTGTTGCTGCGTTTCTCGTCGAGAGGCCAAAGGGTGGAGATCTCGCGGGGTGAAACGATCTCGGTCCAACCGAGGGCGGTGCCGGCCCACAGCGTGTCGGTGTGATCGAGCCAGAGGGACAGCACCTGATTGTCGCCGAGGGTGGGGTCGCCTTCGATGCGATTGAGCACGTGGCCCTCGGGATCCACCACCAGCACGCCCTTTTGCTGACTGGAGATGGCGATAGTGGAGTCGTTGAGGCGGACGGCGGCGGTGGGTCTCGCGCCGCGCAGTTCGGCGGAGAGCTCGGGCAGGAGGTGCCACGCGGCGTCGCGATGCACAAACACGGCATCGGCAGTGCCCAACATCCAGCCGTCGCGCCACTTGCCATCGGGGCGGGACAAACCGTCGGTCTCGGGCGGCGCGAGCATCCAAACCGGAGCGCCGGGCAACTGGGATTGCGGAGAGATCAGGCGCGGACCACTGCGCGCGAAGGCAATGATGCCCATCTCAGGGCGATGGACCCAGAGGGTGTCGAGCTGTGGTCGCAGCGCGTTGAGCGGCGCATCGTCGGCGAGGGTCCACGATTGAAACCGGGACCCGTTCCACCAGTGCGCGCCTTGTTCCGTGATGAACAGGGCGCCAGAGGAATGGGCTTCGGCGGCGATGACTTGGCCGAGGCGGTTGCCCTCGCTGGCGGCGTTGAACTCGGCGGTCAGCGACGTGTAGACAAATTCGCCCGTTTCATCGGCTTCGATGTAACCCAACTCGTCCCAGCCGCCGATCCATACGCGGCCATTCTGGTCGGCGGTGACAGCGCGAAAGTTGCGGCCGGGAATGCCTTCGATGGGGGCGTAACGATAGGTGCCTCGCACGACGTAGATCCGGTCGGCGCCGACAAAAAACTCTCCGGTAGGCACCTGCGCGACGGCCCAGGCCGCGCCTTGTCCGCCATAGTTGGAGATGGAGATGCGGCGACTAAGCAGTTGGCCCTCCTGGGGATGATCCCAACCGAGGACGCCGGACGCAGTGACGGCGAGCAGACCGGTGCACGCGAGCGCGACTCGAAGGTGATGGAGTGTCCGCCGTCTCCGCCAACATTGCCACCGGACTCGCGGGCGAAGCGTGGTGAACGCAGCGAGAATGTGGCGAGCGGGAGTTGAAGAAACGGCGATCAAGCGGAGTGCAGGTCGGAGCATCCCGGATGCCGTTGGCAACGAGAAGCGGCCCCGCTGGGTAAATTTCACCAAACGCCTACGGGGCTTGGTGGGGGGGAGGGGGCATCTGGGGGAGCGGGGCGCATCACAGCTACCACCGGGGCGAACCCTTCAACGCGGGTAATTGCCCGTGTAGCTGGGGACGGTCTCCGCAGGCGGACCGGTTTTTGCTTGGTCGGCGGCCGGGCGGCCCTCACGCATGGTCGCATCGCCGCAATGAAGTTCTGTTTCGCCAGCCTCCTGTTTGCCGGTGCCGTTCTCAATTGGAATGGCTGTGCGCTGGTGTCCGGTCCCGCGGTGGTGGCACCGGCGCTGATTGAGCACCCGGAAGCGGATCTGGCGGAGAATCTGCGACCGTTGGCAGGCCAATCGGAACTTATATTTACACTGGTCGGTTTGGTGAGTGCGCGCGGTGACCTGCTTGATGCCGTGGTGCTTTCCTCCGACCGGCCGGCTGCGAATGAGGAGGTGTTGGAGCACCTGCGGGCGTGCCGCTTTGAACCGGGGCGGGTGCGCGGTTGGCGGTCCACGATGCAGGTGGGCATCGAGTTGCATGTGGCGGCCGAAGATTCCTGGGCGACCACCACGCCGGTCGAGCAGTGGTTGTTCGCCGTCACCGATTCCGGGGGGGAGGCGCCGGCGGCCGCGCGCATTTTTCGGGCGGAGGAGCTCGATTCACCGCCGCGTTTGCTGATCGATGTGCCGCCGGATTTTTCCCAAGTGACCAACCTGCGCAGTGGTGAAGTCCTTTTGCAGTTTTTGGTTGATGAAGACGGTGGAGTGAGAGTGCCCGTCGCGTTGGAAGCCGACCGCGAGGTCATGGCGCAAGCGGCGCTGGCGGCGGTGCGCCAATGGCGGTTCTCCCGACCCCGGCGAGACGGCGAAGCGGTGGTGGCCTTGGTGCGACAACGCTTTGAATTCAGGCGTTGAGCATCGAGAAGCAGATCGGCTCGCCCCCATCGGCCTGGTCAATATTCACCAAACGCTCCTTTCGTGCTGGCGCCGGGGTGGCGTCGTTTTTGCTCGGAAGCGCGACCGAAACCACCCTTCGCCTTTGAGTCACTCCACCACCAATTCACCACCGACCACGCCCGATTCCCGGTCGACGCAGTGGTTTGTGCGCGAAGTCCATCCGCATGATGGTCAGCTGAAAGCCTATCTGCGCGGGCGTTTCCCGGCCGTGCGCGATGTGGATGATGTGGTGCAGGAATCCTATCTGCGCATCTGGCGGGTGCAGGCGGCCCAACCGATCAATTCGGCCAAGGCCTTCCTATTTCGGGTGGCCCGCAATATCGCACTGGATTGGTTGCGACGGGAGCAGGTTGCTCCGCTGGAGCGCAGTGCGGATCTGGCGGGACTCGAAGTGGCGGACCAGACGCCGGACAGTGGACAGGTGATGATCACGCGTGAGTTGCTCGATCTGCTCGCCGAAGTCATCGGTCAACTGCCGGACCGTTGCCGTGCGGTGGTGATTTTGCACAAGTTGCGGGGCATGCCGCAGAAGGACGTCGCCGCGCAGCTGGGCCTGTCGGTGCGCACGGTGGAGAAACACTGTCTGCGTGGACTCAATCAATGTGAACGCCGCTTGCGTGAGCACGGCATCGCCGGCTTTTTCGGCTGAAACGACTTCACCATGTCGCGATCTTCATCCACCCGCAGCTCCCCCTCTTCCGCCGAGCCGGAATGTGATCAAACCCTATTGGATCGGGTGCGGCAGCAAGGCTGGGCGGATGATTTGGTCGATCGCATCGAGCTGCAGGTGCGGCAGCGGAAACGGCGGCGCCGCTTGGCCGTGAAGGCGGCCGGTGCCGCTTTGAGTGTGGCGGCGCTGTTGCTCTGGGCGGTGCCCTACGCGATGCAGACCGAAGCCATTGAGACCCCGGCGGGCAGCCGCGAAACGGTGGCGATGGCCGACGGGTCGACGGCGGACATGAATGCGCAGACCAGGCTGTGGACGGATTTCCGTTACGGCCGGCGGGTGGTGAAACTTGAGCAGGGTGAAGCTTACTTTGCGGTGCGTTCCGACGAGGGAAAGCCGTTCGTGGTCGAGACGCCCCGGGGCGCAGTGCGTGTGACGGGCACGGCGTTTAATGTGCGTTTGGCGGGTTCGGGGGAGGTCGAGGTCACTCTGGTCGAAGGTTCGGTGGATTGGACGGTGGGTGACGAGACGGTGGTTTCTCTGGCTCCGGGCCAGCAATTGCGGAACGGCGACGAGTCGAGGCTGTTCACCCTTTCGGCGAACGAGTTGCAGCGGGCGGTGTCGTGGCGGGACGGACAACTGGTGCTCGATGGCATCACGGTGGCGGAAGCCGCGGCCCGTGTATCCACATTTCATGACAAACCCATTCGCGTCGACGAGGCGGTCGCCACGCTGCGACTGGGCGGGACCTGTTCGCTGGATTCGTTCGATGAGTTCCTCGCGACGATGACGGCGACCCGGGCGCTGCGCGTAAGCCTCGATCCCGACGGCGTGCATCGGATCGGCGCGCAGTGAATCGAGACATGCGAAACGTCGGCGCGGAAAAAATTGGGGCAAATTTGCCGCCCGGATGGCGTAGTTTTCAGCAACGGTTCGTCCCAGAGGCATGACTTCACCATGCTTACTTGGCGCTTCGTCACCGCGAAGCCTTCGACTTGTTCTGGATCGCCGACGATCCTGGTTTCGCGTCTTCGCTGTTGTGCTGGGCCTCATGGCTTGGACTGCCGCTGGAGCGGCCGAGGAAGTGAACTTCAATATTCCGGCGCAGGACGGGGCCACGGCCCTCCAGCAGTTCTCTGAGCAATCCGGGGTGCAGGTGGTTTACGTTTTTGATGAGTTGACCGAGGTGCGGACCCGAGCAGTGATCGGCGCCTACCTGCCGCGGGTGGCGCTGGCCAGCCTGCTCGAAGGCTCGGGTTACGAGATCACCCAGACGCGCGGCGACGACTTCGTGATCGGACGTATCCGACAGGCCACTACGGGCTCGGTGAGCGGCGTGCTGCGCAAGTCCGACACCTCGTCGGCGAGTGGGATTCAGGTGCAGGTGGGCGGTTCACAACGTTCCGCGCTCACCAACCGGGATGGCGAGTTCATTATCGCGGGTCTGGCGCGCGGTCGGTTTACGCTCGTGGTCACGGCGGACGGGTATCAACCCATGCACATCACCGATGTGGTCGTGCGGGCCGGTCGCGAGGTGGTGCTCGGGCAGGAAACCCTGCGCCCGGCCGACACGGTCTCGGAAATGCAGCCCTTCATGGTGCGCGGTCGCATGGACGAAGTATTGGAACTGGACCGCTATGTCGTCGAGGGCCTGCGTGCCAAGCCCTTCGTCGCGGGCAACATGGACATCCCTCGCACTATGAATGACGTGCAGCCCTATTACGTTTTTGATGCTGATACGATTGATGTCTCGGGGGCGGTCAACGTGGAGGACTTCCTGCGCCAACGCGTGACGATGAACACGGTGGTGCAGGCGTTTGGCCAGGACTCTGCCAGCAATCACGGCAACATCAGCACGGTGAACCTTCGTGGTCTCGGTGAGGACAAGACGCTGGTGCTGGTCAACGGTCGACGCATGGCGGGGGTGAGTGAATTCAACACCGCCGCGGTGCAGCCCGACCTGAATGGCATCCCGCTCTCGGCGATCGACCGGATCGAGGTCATGCCGACTTCCGCCTCCGGCATCTACGGTGGCAGTGCGGTTGGCGGTGTCGTGAACGTGATTCTGAAGCGTGACTACAATGGTGGAGAAATTCGCCTGAACTATGAAAACACGTGGGACAGCGACACCCCGCGCCGGTCTGCCTCCCTTACTTATGGTTTTGCCCTCGAGGGCGGCCGGACGCGCGTCATGCTCAACGCCGCGTTGTCCGACAGCAAACCGCTGCTCTTTCAGGACCGCCGGGAGATTTACGACGAATACCGCGCGCGGATTGAGAGCAACTATCCCACGTTCTTCAATTCCCTGACCTACCCTCCGGTGGGAGGACTGCCCAACATCGCTCCGCGCTCCACTGCGGTGGATTCGCTGACGCTGAAGGACGGCACCTCGCTCGGCAGCCGCAACACCTTTATCTCCGCCGGAATGTCACCGGACGCTTCGCCCGAGGAACTGGCCGCGGACCTTCTGGCCAATGCGGGCACCTGGAACTTTGATCTGCCTCCGACCATCCAGCCGAACACGGGCCTGCTGCGCCCCTTTGGTTCGACGCCGAAGAACGAATCCTTGCGACTGAGTGTGCAGCGGGAGATGACCGACCGACTGGAGATGTATGCAGAGTTTGGGCACGCGGACAATTCCACCACCTCGGTGATGACGCCCTTCACCAACGGTTTTAATATTCCGGCATCCGCGCCCGGCAACCCGTTCCTCGAAGACGTGACGATCCGTTTCCCCACCACGCTGGCGATGCCGATCAACACTTCGTCGCAGACCCGTTCGGCTTCGATCGGTGCGCTGCTCAACCTGCCGGCGGAGTGGGTGGTGTCGCTCGATTACACCTGGTCCCAGAATATCTACACTTACTTTAATTCCAGCTCGGATTTCACCGCGATGAATGCCGCGTTGGCCAATGGTGAAATGAGCCCGTTCTTCGACACCCTGGCTTTCCCGGTGGGTTTGGAGGACTACGCCTCCACCGTCACGTTCTACGGCGATTCGCGACTCAACAATGTTGCCCTGCGTGGTTCGGGTCTGCTGCCGGCGCTGCCCTGGGGCAATCCGCGGATTACGGTGGGTCTGGAACACCGTCGCGCCAACACCCCGGATCGTTGGCAGCGGACGGAGCGTCCCATCACGGTCGAAAGCAGCTACAACTTCGTTTTCTTCCCGCGCTCTTCCACCACGGACAGTTTCTACGCGGAAGCCTCGGTGCCTCTCGTGCAGGAGGATCGTTTCCCGGCGGTGCACAGTTTTGAGCTGCAGGCTTCCGGTCGCATCGAGAGCAACGAAATCGATAACGGCACTCAGGCCGAATATATCTACTACAATCAGGACCCTGCTCCGCCGCGGAGCTTTTCGGGCCGCACGATCGACGGCGAGCCGATCATCGAAAAAGCGAGCTACTCCTCCGAAAACTTCACCTACGGTCTGAAGTATCAACCCATTGAGGACATCACGCTGCGCATCTCCCAGGCTACGGCATTCCTGCCGCCGACGCCGGCGCAACTGGTGCCCATTCCGAACCCGAATCCGAGCATGACCAATGTAATCGATCCGGTTTCCGGCAATACGGTCTCGGTCCAACGCATCACGGGCGGTAATCCGGATCTCACGCCGCAGAATTCCGAGAGCTTCAATGGCGGCATCATCTGGGAGCCGCACTGGGAGGCCCTGCGCGGCCTGCGACTCAATGTGGAGTACTACCGCATCCAGCAGTTCGATGCGATCAGCACCCTGGCGCCGCAGTCGATTGTGGATCAGGAGCAGTTCTATCCGGAACGGGTTATCCGGGATGAGACCGGCCGTATCACGACGGTTGATACGAGTTACATGAACCTCTACCGCCGTGAGACGGAAGGGTGGGACTTCAATGTCCTCTACAACCACAAGACCAGCATGGGCACCTTCAGCCTTCAGGCGGCGCACTCGCTCATTCTCGGTCTGCGGAACCAAATCCGCCAGGACGGAGAGGAAACCGACGGAGTGGGATCCCCGCTGGAAAGTGGCGCGGCCAGCTACAAGACCAACGCCACCCTGAGCTGGGCTCATCGGGGTTGGAGTGCTGGTTGGACCACCACTTACTTTCCGTCCTACAAGCAGTATGGCGCGGCCGGTGGTCCGATTTCGGTCCAGGTGTTTGACGGCGCCCCCTATCCGAACAACTACCTCCGTGGCCAAGGCTCCGATGTGATTTCGTCGCAGATCTATCACGACTTTTACGTGGGCTACGATTTCGGCAACCAACCGTGGAGCGAGTCGCCGAGCGACTCCAAGTTCCGCGCCGCCGGCAAACGACTGCTGGATGGCCTCTCGCTGCAGTTCGGCATGCGCAACGTCTTCGATGCGGTGCCGCCGCTGGATGCCTATCACTCGGCCAACTTCTACATGAGCACCTACGGCAACGCCCAGTTGCGCCGCTATTGGCTGAGCGTGAAGAAGGAGTTCTAAAGGTTCTCGCGAGTCTGCTGTTCACGGGGTCGGTGCACGCGCGCCGGCCCCTTTTTTGGGCCTCGTTCTGCGGGCGCGTAGGCAAAAATAACCAAACGCGAAGGCCGCGACGGATGGGCTTGGTGTGCGCATTGCTTAGCCACCAGCCCATGAGTTCACCGTCCACCACCTCTTCACCTGCGCTGAGCGAACGCTCGGCCAAGCACTGGTTCGAACAGGAGGTGCACCCGCACGGTGGGCAATTGAAGTCCTGGCTGTCGGGTTCGTTTCCCGGGGTGCGCAGCGAGGTGGACGATGTGGTGCAGGAGTCCTACCTGAAGATCTGGAAGCGACAGGCGGTGCAGCCGATCGCGTCGGCCAAGGCGTTTCTTTTCATCGCCGCGCGCAACATTGCCATCGATTGGCTGCGCCGGGGACGGCGTTCCCCGATTGATCTTTATGCCGACCCCGATCTCGGCCGAGCGGTGGTGGATGACGCGCCGAACGCGATCGAAATTCTGTCGATGCACGAGCGCTACCAACTGCTGGTGCAGGCGGTGGCGGCGTTGCCGCCGCGCTGTCGCGAGGTGGTCCTGTGGCACAAGTTCCGTGGACTCAGCCAACGCGAAGTCGCGACCAAGCTGCAGATATCTGAGCGCACCGTGGAGGTGCACGTGCGCAACGCCGTGCGGCATTGCGAAACCTTCCTGCGCGGTCAGGGCGTGTGTTCGTTGCGCGATTGATCCGATGAAACGCAAACCGAAGAACCCGGCTGACAAACCTCTGGTGACCGACAAGGGAGGGGACGTGCTCGACTGGCCCAGCGAGCTCGGGCTGAAGGATGATTTTGTGCAGCAAGTGGAGGCGCAGTGTCGGCGGGACCGGCACCGCCGTCGCCGACGGGTGGCGGGCGCCGCCGGAGCGGTGGCCTTGCTGGTATGCCTGTTCTGGGTGATGCCGTGGGCGCTCTACACCGATGCGGTCACGGTGGCCGTGGCGCGGCGTCAGCACCTGGAGTTGCCTGATGGATCCACGGTGGAACTCAACGCGACCACCCGCCTCTCGACGGACTTCCGCTTCGGGCGGCGTCTCGTGCACCTGCAGGCCGGCGAAGCTTTCTTTACGGTGGCTAAGGACGAGGCTCATCCCTTCGTCGTGCGCACGGGGGCGGGCGATGTGACCGTCACGGGCACGGAGTTTAACCTACGCCTCAACACCGCCGACGAGGCGGAGCTCACCTTGTTGGAGGGCGGTGTGCGTCTGACCGTGCGCGACGATGTCGGGGCGGTGCTGCAGCCTGGTGAACAATACGTCTCCGGTCTTGGCGTGCGTGCGCTCACGGCTGACGAGTTGAACGGCATCACGGCGTGGCGGAATGGCCAGTTTGCGTTTGATGGCGTGGAACTCGGTGAAGCGTTGCGGCGCCTCAGTGCGTTTCATGGGCGACACGTGGAAGTTTCGGCGGCAGCGGCGCAGTTGCGGGTCCGGGGTAACTATCCGATGGACGATCTCCGCGGGCTGCTGCTGGCCTTGCAGGCTGCGCTGCCGATTCACGTGGAGCACCGTGCCGACGGTTCGATTTACGTCGGGCTGCGAGCCGCCGCAGCGGCCCAGCAGTGAGGTGGTTTTGTCGTTTGCGATGACCACAGTAGCGAAAAAGGAAAAATTTTGGTCAATTTGGCTACGGGGTTTGGGCGGTTGGTTCGTGGCAAGGGGCATGAACCTATCTGCAATTCGATTGTTAACGTCTTTGCGTCATCCCGGGCGCAAGCTGCTGAGCCTGGTCTTCCTGGCGTGGATGACTGGAGTCGCGTGCGCCGCACCGGTCCGCTTTGAAATCGCGGCTCAGAAAGCCCCCGATGCCCTGCGCGAGTTTACCCAACAATCCGAGATGCAGGTGCTGTATGGTGAACAACTCGACGGTGTGGAGACGCCCGCGGTCACCGGCACGATGGAACCGGCGGAGGCGCTCAATCTGCTTCTGCGGGACACCGGCTATGTCGCCGCGCAAACGACGGATCGCAACTTTGTCATCTCTCCGTCGCGCAAGTCCGGTCGGGCGATCGGCGCGCTGAGTGGCACGATTCTTAAAGCCGATGGCGGTTCGGCCGATGGCATCCTGGTGCAGGTTGGTGGTTCACGTCGTCGCGTGCGCACCGACTACAACGGCGACTTCGTATTCCGTTCTTTGCCGGTGGGCAGCTACACCCTCGTGGTCACGGCCGAGGGGTATCAGACGATGCATATCACCAATCTCACCGTGCAAAACGGCCGGGAAATCAACCTCGGCAGTGAAACCCTGCGCCGCGCCGCCGACTACACTGAGATGCAACCCGTGGTGGTGCGTGGTCGGACCGATCATGTCGCGGAGCTCGACTCCTACGTGGTCGAAGGCTTTCGCACGCAGCCCTTCGCGATGGGGAATATGGATATCCCGCGCACCATCGATGACGTGCAGCCCTACTACATCTTCGACTCCGCCACGATCGACATGTCGGGCGCCGTGAGTGTGGACGACTTTCTCAAGCAGCGGCTCACGATGAACACGACCGTGCAGTCGGCCAATCAGGTGTCGGGCGCCTCCAGTGGCGCCGCACCGACCTTGG
Source organism: Actomonas aquatica (assembly GCF_019679435.2). NCBI lineage: Bacteria > Pseudomonadati > Verrucomicrobiota > Opitutia > Opitutales > Opitutaceae > Actomonas > Actomonas aquatica. The sequence goes on along the minus strand of NZ_CP139781.1, from coordinate 3,407,835 downwards.
ACGGCAACGTCAGCAGCATCAACCTGCGCGGCGTCGGCGCGGACAAGACGCTGGTGTTGGTGAACGGTCGTCGCATGGCGGGCGTGTTGCGTGGCACCGGCAATGAAAGCCAACCCGATCTCAACGGGATTCCGCTCAGCGCGATTGATCGTATCGAGGTGCTGCCATCTTCGGCTTCGGGCATCTACGGCGGCAGCGCGATGGGCGGCGTGATCAACGTCATCCTCAAGCGCGACTATCAGGGCGGCGAAATCCGCGTTGGCTACGACAATTACTTTGATGCCGACGCACCCACGCGGCGCCTGGCGATGAACTACGGCATGTCGCTCGAAGACGGCCGCACGCATGTCAGCGTGTCGGCGGCGTGGTCCGATACCGATCCGCTGCGCCTGCAGGACATCGCCCCGCTCTTCCGTCGCAACATCGACATCATTCAGGAAAACTCGCCGGGTTACGTCTCCAGCAGCGCAACGCCGTGGCCTGGTGCTTTGCCGAACATCATCCAATACTTCGCGAGCCGTTATGGTCCCCTATACTTCAAAGACGGCACGCCGCTCGGCTCCGAGATCACCTACGTCCCGGCCGGCACCTCGCCCGACACGAGTCCGGAAGAGCTGGCGGCGGCGCTGCTCGCCAACGCGGGCCAGTGGAATTACGATCTCCCGCCGACCTCCCAGCAGCCGACCGGCCTCTATCGCACCATCGGCAACGAGATCGAAACCACCTCGCTGCAAGCCAGCATTCGGCGCGAGATGACGCCATGGCTCGAGCTCAACGCCGGGTTCTCCTACAATCGCAACGATGCGTTCCAACCGCTCACCTCGACCTCGCAGGTGATTGTGCCGGCCGAGTCCGTGATCAACCCCTTCAACTCGCGCGTCTACATTTGGATGCCCGATGACTACGAGTCCCCGGGCGACACCTCCTCGATCAGCCAGAGTGTCACTCTCGGCGGATTGTTGAACCTGCCGGGCGGTTGGACCGGACTCGTTGATTACACGTGGTCGGAAAACACGTTTGAATACCTGTGGATCTCGATCGACGGCACCGCGCGCACCAACGATCTGTTGAGCGGCGACCTGAACCCCTTCGTCGACTCGATCATGTATCAGGTCGATCACCGGAAGTATTATTCGCCGCAAACCTACTCCGGCTCGAACAGCCTGCACGATCTGTCGGTGCGGGCCGCCGGTGGTCTGCCGGAGCTGCCGTGGGGCCAGGCCAATCTCACGGTGGGCGCCGAATACCGTGCGTCTCGTTCGCCGGAGCGAAAGTCTTCGTTGGAATACCCGATCACGACCGAGAACAACTTCAACAGCACTTACTTTGCGCGCGAGGCGGAGACCTTCGCTGGTTATCTCGAAACCGCGGTGCCGTTGGTGAAGACCGATTGGTTGCCCGGCCTCTATGATCTCGAGCTGCAGCTCTCCGGTCGCACCGAACACTATCGGGTTGATGCCGGCACGGTATCGATGGGGGAGCGACCCAACGCGGATCCGCCCTACAGCTACTACACCGGACCCACGTTGGATGGTGAGCCATATTTCACCAAGGCTACCTACGACTCCCACAACTACACCGTGGGTTTCAAATACAGCCCGGTGAAGGAGCTCTCATTTCGCGCCTCGCAGGCCACCGCGTTTCTGCCGCCCACGCCGTCGCAACTGGTGCGTAACCCGATCCCCAACACCTATCCTTCAAACGTCTTCGATCCGGTCACCCAAACGCAGGTCTCCGTGCAGACCGTCTCAGGCGGCAACCCCAACCTGACGCCGCAAAACTCCCGCAGTCTCAATCTGGGGGTGATCTGGGAACCCTCCTGGGAGGCGCTGCGCGGACTGCGCCTCAACTTGGAGCACTACACCATCGATCAGTTCGATGCCATCGGTTCACTCTCGGCGCAGGCCATTGTGGATCTGGCCGAGCAGTGGCCGGATCGCATCACGCGGGACGCTGGCGGCATGATCACCCTGGTGGATACGAGCAGTCTTAATCTCTACCGCCGCACCACCGAAGGCTGGGACATCAGTGCGAGCTACGACCTGCGCACGCCGTTTGGTCAGTTCCAACTGATCGGGGCACAATCGATCATCGACCATCTCGTCACCCAGACCTCATTGACCACTCCGGCGGTTGATCGAGCCGGCTTCCCCAACGAGCCCAACGGCGCCGCCCGTTACAAATCCAACCTCTCGGTCAACTGGGCCTGGCGCCAATGGTCCGCGGGTTGGACCACGCGTTACTTCGGCGCCTACAAACAGTATGCGGCCGTCGGCAGCTCCTATTATTCGGACAGCCCGACGTCCTACAGCCGTCGTTATGTGCGGGCGGGTGGTCGTGAAGTGATTCCCTCGCAAACCTTCCACGATATGTTTGTCGGCTATACGTTTGGGCCGGCGCGCGACGGCAGCGAAACCGGACTCGGCGGCGTCGGTCGCCGTCTGCTCGACGGTCTGTCGGTGCAGGTCAACGTGCGCAACGTGTTCGATACCGTGCCGCGGCTCGATCCCTACTACGACACGAGCTTCTACCTCAGTCCCTTTGGTGGTGTGCAGGACATGCGCAGCTATTCACTGACCGTCAAAAAGGCATTCTGAGTTTCGCTTTCGGAACTCTGCTTGGGCTGGCCTGGCCGTGGGATTTGTTCCCGCGGCCTTTTGCTTTTCCGCCTCCATCCGAACGGGCGCCGCAGAGCGACGTTGTAGGCCAATTTCATCAAAGCAGTTGGTGGCCCGCGTGCGTCCGGCGGCGTTCAGTGGGAGGCATAAGATTATGACAGCCCTCGGTAAAACTCTTCGTCTACTTTGTATCAGTATATTGGTTACGTCGGCCTGGTCGACGGTCGCGGCCACCGAGGAGGCGCAGCCGGCGTCGCCGCGCGAGATATCAGCCGGCCTGCGGGTCAGCTCGTCCGGTCTCATGCTGACCCCGGACGGTGAATGGGCGGTGTTTTCGACCACGAAGGGGCAGGGCATGGTGAACCTCACCACCGGCAAGATGGCCAACGTGAAGTCGGGCTGGACCTTCAACGCCAGCACGCCGGTGGGCTCGTGGGATCCCGCCGGGGAGATCTTCGCTTTTCGCAACCGCCGCGAGGGCCGCTACGCGCTCACTCTGTGGCCCTTGGGTGCCGATCCGGATTCGAAGGAAGTGCGCGAGGTTTTTGAGTTCCCGCGCAAGCTGTATCCGCGCCTGCCGCCGGTTTGGTCCCCGGATGGTTCGGTGCTTTATTTTGTCCTGAATCAAAACCTGCCGTGGCCGAAATCGCACCCGGATGACGACAACCCGCCGACGAGCGACAACAACGTCGTGCTGGAGCTGTCGGGTGATTATGACACCGATCCGAAGCGCCGCCGTTTCGAAAAGGAATACGAAGAGGCCTACGCGGAATCGAACCGCAGTCTGATCCTGGCGCTTGATGTCGCATCCGGTCGGGTGGGCCTACTGGCCAAAGGAAACGACATCGACGAGATCTACCTCTCGCCGGACGGACGCTCCCTCGCCGCCATGCAGGTGAAGCGCAACTCCGATGAAAAGCTCTCCGGTTCCTGGAGCCAGCAATACCTCGGCGACGTTTACTTGCTGGCGACCGACGACATTCCGGTCTCGGAACTGCCGGAGATCGATCTCGAAGGGCTTGAGGATCGGGTGGCGGGCTGGTCCGACTTCCGCGGCGAACGCATTGATCCGGTGCTGACGGATGTGCCCACCAACAACACCAACACCTTTCTTCCGCCCTTCTCCATGGGCACCAATGGCAACCCGGCGTTGGTTTGGTCACCAGATAGTCACTACATCGCTTACGCCTCCGTCGGCCGGTCCTCCACCGGTGATGTTTACCTCTTTGAGCCGAGCTCCGGCACGGTGCGCAACCTGACCAAGGACGTCGCGCTGGCGGAGGAGGGCAAGGGTCTCGGTTACGGCGAAAACCTGACCCACGTTTACGACAGTCCGCGTTTCGGTTTCCTCTTCAATCCCCTCTGGATGCCGGACAGCAAATCGCTCCTGGCGGTGGGCAAGTCCGATGTGTGGTCGATTCCCGTCGCCGCAGGCGAAGCGCCCCGCAATCTCACCGCCGACCAACCGCAGGAAACGATCCGCATCCTGCCGGCGCGCAACCTCCGTGAGGTCGCGCTGACGGACGAAGGTTTGGCGGCCATCGTCACCCGCCAACGTCTCGAGCGCCTGGATACGGTTTGGTTGCTCGATCCTCGCACCGGCGAAAACACGCTTGTTGCGGAGATGGAGGTGTGGACGAACCTCACCCTCACGACCGGGCGTGACGTGAACACGCTCGTGACCACCGGCCAGACGGCGGAATCCGCGATGAATCTTCGCAGCGTCGAACTCACCCCCGGCGCGGAACCCCGTTGGCTCACGACCTTCAATGGCCAACTCGCCGAGCGCCGCTACCCGCGGTCGAAGCAGTTGGCGTGGACGACGCCCGACGGCTACAAGGGCTTTGGTCTGCTTTACCTCCCGGACGAAGCGAGCCCGGACAACCAGGTCCCGCTCATCTTCCGTGGCTACCCTTCGGAGAACTTTTCGCAGGTCGACGAACGCGCCGAGGACGGTGCGCGCTTTTATGACGATTCGCTGCACGGGCTGTTGAGCGAAGGCATGGCGGTGTTGTTTGCCGACATTCCGATGTCCGACACCGGCGTGTATGAAAACCCGTCCCAGCAGATTGCCGACGGGGTGAATGCTGCGATGGATGCGGTGCTGGCCACCGGCTTTGTCGACGAGGACCGCATGGGCATCATGGGCGCGAGCTACGGTGGCATCATGGTCAACGTGATGCTGTCGCGCACCAACCGTTTCAAGGCGGGCGCCAGCCTGGCCGGTTTGTCCAACTGGGTGGCCGACTACATGGGCGGCGGTGATGTCTCCGGTTATTACCACGAGTATGGTCAGGGGCGTTTTGTGAAGCAGCTTTGGGAGGACCCGCAGCGCTACGTCGAGGCCTCGCCCATCATGAATTTTGACAAGATCGAGACGCCGCTGCTCATCGTGCACGGCGAATACGACCGCCGTGTGCCTGTGCGTCACGCTTGGGAATCCTTCAAGGCGCTCAAGCACCTCAACAAGAACGTCATCTTCGCCCGCTACCTGCGCAAGGGCCACAACACCGGCATCGAAGCCCATCGCCGGGTGCAGGGGTGGTTCCGCGAGCATCTGCTCGGCGGCGAAGCCATCACCGCGGCCGCCGACCAAGGCAGCTTCATGTTCGGTGGCAGTGCGACCGATGGCGGTGAGGGGGAACCGGAGGGCGGTGATCCGACGCCGGAGCCCACCACGCCGGGCGTGCCGCCGGCCCCACCGAACACTCCGCCCACGCCCGAAACGGAGCCCTCGGGCACCGCCCGCTAATCTGCCACCGCAAAACCACACCCACTTCATGCACTTCCCGAATTCCATTCCTGCCGCCGTGCACACCATTCGTCACTCAACCACGGGGACGCGCCTGCGTTCCCTGTTGGTCGGCGGTCTGTTGTTGAGCGGGCTCGCTCAGTCGCTCACCGCACAAAACTACATCCGCGTCGACGCCGCCGAAGAGGAGGCCAAGGAGGCCGCCGAGGAAGCCGCCCGGCAAGACCCGGAGGCACGGGCGCTGCTCGACGAAGCCAAAGCCAAGCTGCTCAGCCTGCAGTCGTTGGTGGCGGACTTCGAATCGACCCGCGGAGGTTCCACCAAGAACTTCGACAAGCAGTCCGAGATCTATCTCGAGCGCCCCAACAAGTTTCGGGTCGAGCGGGTGACCGGCGCCGTGGTCGAGGAACGCAACCTCATCGCGGTGAGCGACGGGGTGACGGTTACCAAGATCAACCGCTACAACTTCGCGGCCTTTGAACAGCCGGTGCGCGCCGAGAATTTTTATCTCGGTCAGAATTTCCTGGTGCAGTTCTTCTTCGATCCGAAGGGCATCTCGTTTGATCCCACCGATGGTCTGTGGCGCCGCTCGATCAGTCTCTTCGACACCAACATGTCGGCCTACGATCGTGACACCCGACTGATCCTCCTGGGGGAGCGCACGCTGGAAGGCCGGAGTTACCAGGTGGTCGAAATCAAATACAGCACCAAGCGCACCGATATTCGGCAGCAGATCTATGTCGGCACCGACAAGCTCGTGTATCAGGTCGACACCTACTTCGACGGTGACGTCTACTCCCAAAAGTATCGCAATTTCCGCATCAACACCGCGCTGCCGGTCGCCACGTGGGACAAGGAACGTCCGGCGAAGATGCCGTTGATTGAAACCGATCCGGTGCGCATGGGAGCCGAAGCGCCCGACTTTGCCCTGCCGGGCCACGACGGTGGCGAGTTCACGCTCGAGGGCTTGTTGGAAGGCAAGAAGGGCCTCTACATCTGTGTGCTTGATGGTGAAGCGGCCAAGGTGACCGGCAATGCCGACACCCACCTCGCCCAGATGCGCGTCCTGCAGGAAATGAAGGACAAGTATGAAGAGCAGGGGCTCGCGGTGGTCTGCATCGTGGGCGGACTCGGCATCACGCCGGATGTGAAGGACGAGATGATGCTCAACTGGATGCCCGATGTGAGCCGCTTCAACTACCCGATCGCGATCGATATCGATATCGAGAAGGGTATCCAAAGCAGCGCCTACCACAATTTGCAGTTGAGTGGTCGCAACAACCTCCTGCTCGACGCCGAAGGCCGGGTCGTATTCGCGGCGCGCAACTTCACCAACAAGGTCAACCAACTCGCGTTCTACCAGGCGATGGCGCAGATCGGTTTTGCGATCTCCGCCGCAGAGTTGGAAAGCGCGGCCCGCTGAGCCGCGCTCCCGGTGACTTCCCGCCCATGCCTCCGGTCATCCGTCCGATAGGCTAATTTTACCATACGCAATCTTCGCCTCGGTGCGCCGGTAGACGTCTCCTCAGAGACAACCGGCCTGCTGGCCTTCGCTCCACCCGCTCATGTCTGTCGCTGTGTCTCCTCCTTCCACCCGCTCGCCTCGTGGCCCGTCCGCCACGCCTTCCGAATCACTTTCCCGTGCCATCAACGCCGCTGTCGCGGATCTGAATGGTGTGCGCGAAGAAATCGCCAAGGTGCTGGTCGGTCAGCCCCAACTGGTTGATGCTCTGTTGATCGGCTTGCTGACCAATGGTCACGTCCTGCTGGAGGGCGTGCCGGGTCTGGCCAAAACCACGGCCGTCAAAGCCCTCGCGGCTTCGATGCACGCCAAGTTCCATCGCGTCCAGTTCACGCCCGACCTGCTGCCGGCCGACCTTATCGGCAATCTGATCTACAACCCGCAACGCGGCGAGTATTCGACCAAGTTGGGTCCCCTGTTTGCCAACATCGTATTGGCCGATGAAATCAACCGGGCGCCGGCCAAGGTGCAAAGCGCTCTGCTCGAAGCCATGCAGGAGCATCAGGTCACGATTGGCGAAACCACCTATCGCCTGCCGGAACCGTTTCTGGTGTTGGCCACGGAAAATCCGGTGGACCAGGAAGGCACTTATCCGCTGCCGGAGGCACAGGTTGACCGCTTCATGCTCAAGGTCGTGGTCGACTACCCTTCGGCGGAGGAGGAAAAGGTAATTCTGCGGCGCATGGCGCGCAGTCATCCGAAGACCGAACTCGAGTCCGTCATCGATAGCGAGCAGGTGCTGCGCTGGCGCGATCTCGTCGACGAGGTGTATCTCGATGAGAAGGTCGAGGACTACATCGTGCGCCTCGTGGTCGCGACTCGGTCCGTCGCGCAACATGTGCCCGAGCTCGATGGCATGGTGCGATTCGGCGCGTCGCCGCGCGCGACCATCAACCTCGCCCTGGCGGCCAAGGCTCATGCGCTGTTGCAGGGCCGCCACTTTGTGACGCCGCAGGATGTGAAGACGATGGCGCGACCGGTGTTGCGGCACCGCATCATCACCACGTTCGAAGCGGAAGCCGAAGAGGTGTCCGCCGAATCCATCGTCGAGTCGCTGCTCGCCAAGCTGCCTGTTCCCTGAGCCGTGTCGGTTGCTGACGAAAAGCACTACCTGCGGCAGATTCGCCGCGTCGAAATCCGCACCCGCCGTCTGGCCGAGGATTTTATGGCCGGCGCCTACCGTTCCGTCTTCAAGGGGCGTGGCCTCGATTTTGAAGATGTGCGGGGTTACACCGCTGGCGACGACGTGCGCTTCATCGACTGGAACGTGACGGCGCGCATGCACGAACCCTATGTGCGCGAGTTCACCGAGGAGCGCGAGTTGAGCGTAATGATCGCGGTGGATGTCAGTGCCTCGGGCGAACTGGCGTCCGGCGCCCAGAGCAAACGGGAACTCGCCGCGGAGGTGGCCGCCACCATGGCATTCAGTGCCGTGGCCAATGGCGACAAGGTCGGCCTCTTGCTTTTCAGCGAGCGGGTGGAGAAATACCTGCCGCCGCGCAAAGGCCGGCCGCAGGGCCTGCGGATCATTCGCGACGTGCTGCAGCACGCGGGGCGTCACCGCGGCACTTCGCTGCGGGAGGCACTGAAGTTTTTGAACCACGTGCAACGGCGTCGGGCCATCGTTTTCCTGATCTCCGACTTCATCGACGACGGATTTGATCGCGTGCTCAAAGCCACCGCGCATCACCACGATCTGGTGCCGCTCAGCATCGGGGATCCGCGGGAGGAAGCGCTGCCGGACGTGGGCCGAATTCTGGTCGAGGATGCCGAAAGTGGTGAGCTGATGGAGATCGACACCAGTGATCCCGCATTGCGGGAGACCTTTGCGCAGCGGGCGGCGGAAGAACGCGAGGCGCTGCGTCATCGCTTCCTGCGCATGGGCACCGATGGCGTGTTTCTGCGCACCGGAGAATCCTGCCAGCGGGCACTGCAGAACTACATGGAGCGGCGCATGAGCCGGCGATTGGGATGAGTGATCCGTCGCACGAATCCATGATCCTGCAGGAGGACCTCACCTTGCTGGCGCCACCGCCGGAAGCCAGTGGCAGCGGCGTGGAGTTTTGGGTCGGCGGCATCGTGCTGGTGATGGCGCTGCTGGCCGGCGGGTTGGGGTGGTATCTTTGGCGCCGCCATAGCTCTGCGCCGGTCACCGCGCCGACCGGACCGGAGCCCGGTGCGGTGGCTCTGCGGGAGTTGGAGGCGTGTGAAACGCTCGTGCGTGAGGCGGGGCCGCGCGAAGCCATCGCCGTTTTGGCGGGCACCTTGCGTCGCTTCATTGCCGCGCGTTTTGGGCTCGATGCGCCCACGCTCACGACGGAGGAATTTTGGTCGGCGCAAACGACCCGGGCAGCGGTGCCGGCGCGGCATCTGGAGTTCTGTCGCCGCTTTCTGACCATGGCCAATCAGGCCTGCTACGCGGGGCAGCAACCGGAGGTTGGCGAGTTTTTTCAGGTGCTCGATCAGGCCAAGGTTTTTGTGCAGGCGGAGACCGCTATCAACCGGGAGGCACACTCATGAGCGAGTGGTGGACCCGCTTGGCGACCTTTGAGTTTGCCCAGCCTTGGTGGTTGTTGCTGCTGCTGGCTTTGATCCCGTGGTGGCGGCGAACCGGACGGGCGGGCGTGACGCCGGCGGTGTCGTATTCATCGCTGCGCCATTTCGCCGGTTTGGGTCGCAAGGTTGCGCCGGCCGCGACGCGCCGACCGTCCTGGCTGCCGATGTTGGCGGTGGTCGCCGTCGTGGTGGCCTTGGCGGGACCGCGAATCGAGCGGGGGGCCGATGAAAACGAAAGCGAAGGCATTGACGTGATGCTGGTGCTCGATGCCTCGCGCTCGATGGATTCGGCGGACTTCGATTTTGAAGGTCAGCAAATCAGTCGTCGGGCGGCACTGGAGCGAGTGATCGGAGACTTCATTGCCGAGCGTGAGCAGGACCGTATCGGTATTGTGGCTTTTGCCGAGCAACCCTACCTGATCAGTCCGCTCACGCTGGATCACGGCTGGATGATGGAGGCGTTGACGGAGATGAAGACCGCGCTCGGCACCGCCCTGGGCTCCGGGGTGGAGGCCGCGGTCGACCTGTTGCGTCAAACCGACGGCGGCAACCGCGTCATCATTGCGGTGACCGATGGGCTCAACACCGGCGGCACCGATCCGCTGGAAGCAGCCCGTCTCGCCCGCAGCTATGGCGTGCGCCTCTACACGATCGCCGTGGTGAGCTATGATGAAATGCAGACCGGCGTCGACGACCTCATGCTCAGCCAGATGGCGCGCCTCGCGGGCGGGCAGTTTTTCCAAGCCGCCGACGGCGCGAGCCTTGAAAGCATTTACGACCAAATCGACCAACTGGAACGCCAGGAGTTTAAGCGCAACGAACTGCGTGCCTTTACCGAACTGTTCCCGTGGGCGGCCTGCGCTGCCATGGGACTGGTGATGATCGAACTGGCGGCCGGTTTTGGCGGGAGGTCCCGCGCACCATGACATTTCATTATCCACTCTGGCTGCTCCTGCTGCCGCTCCTGCTCGGACTCGGCTGCTGGTGGTGGCGTTGGTTTCGCCGACGTCTGGAACAACGGCTGGCCGCCTTTGTGGCCGTCCGGATCTACGCGCCGTTGCTGGCTGCGACGGTGCAGGCGCGGCGTCGGCGTCGCTTCTGGCTGAGCATCGGTGCGGTCGCGCTTCTGGCGCTCGCGTTGGCGCGTCCGTTGGCCGGTGTGCGGGCGACGGCCGCTCCGGCGGAAGGTGTGAACCTGCTTATCGCGCTGGACGGTTCGCGCAGCATGTTGACGGAGGACGTGGCACCGAATCGTTTTGAGCGTGCCCGCCGGGCGGTGGACAATTTGGTGACGAACCTCGGGGGGGATCGCGCGGGTTTGTTGTTCTTCTCCGGTCAAACCACCTTCGTGGCGCCGCTCACCTTTGACCGCACCTCGCTGCAGTTGGTGTCCCGCGGATTGACGACGGAGCTGGTAGGGAAGGGTGGCTCGTCCTTGAGCGACGTGATTGGTCGCGCCGCGGAATTTTTCCGGGAGCAGGTGCACGCCTCCCGCGTGTTGGTGCTTGTTTCGGACGGGGAGGAAACGGAAGGCGATGCGGTCGTCGCGGCGGAAGCCGCGTTTCGGGAGCATGGTCTACGCATCTTCACGGTGGGCGTGGGCACGGCGGCGGGAGGACCGATTCCGGTTTTTGAGCGCAATGCTCGACGCGAATGGGTGCGCACGGGGAACGTGCGTGATGAGGCCCGCAACGAAGTGATTTCGCGACGCGACGCCAACGTGCTGCGACGCATCGCGGCCGTGGCCGGAGGCGAATACCTCGAGCTGGATGAATCTCCGGCCGACTTTTCCGCCTGGCGGGAACGTTCGCTCGCGCCGCTCGCGGCACCTTTGGAGACAATCGAGCTGAGCGACCTGCATGAATGGTATCGGGTTCCGCTGGTTTTGGCGCTGCTGCTGCTTGTAGGGGAAATGTGGTTACGGCGGACGGAAAGCCGGAAGGCGCAGTCGATGGCGAAGCCAGGTTGGGTGACAGCTGACCGAAAAGGCGCGACCCTGGCGCTGGGACTGTTGCTGGGTTTCGTGGGTGGAGGCACGCCGACTCTCCGGGCCGGGCTGCCCGAAGCTCAGGCGCTGATCGAAGCCGGCCAGGCGGAGGATGCCTTTGAGTTGCTGCGGGACGAATACCTTGAGGCGCCGGAGGACCTGCGACGCCGTTACAACTATGCCTTGGGGGCCTATGCCGCCGAACGTTTCACCGTCGCGGTGGAGAATTTTGCGGAGCTCGCGGAGTCGATGGATTTTGAGATCGAGCCCCGCAGCCGGGCGCAGTTGGGCAACAGCCTCTACCGGCTGGGAGAACGGATGCGGTTGAGCAATCCCGAGGGCACGGTGGTGCAGTGGGAGAAGGCGCTCGCCGCCTATCGTTCGGCGCCGGAGATCGCGCTGGCGCAAACCAACCATCCGCTGGCGCGGGAGCAGTTGATTGTGTTGCTGCTGGAGATGGCGACCGCACGAACGGCGGAAGGTGATGCGGCGGCGCGAATGCGGCCGGAGGAAGGCGTGCCAGCGTGGCGGGAAGCGGTTGCCCGACTCGAGCAGGCGGAGGAGATTGCGGAGAGTCCGGCGCGACGGACGGCAATCATGGAGCGGCAGCAGGCGGTGACGGCCCGCATCTATGACGCGTTCATGCGTGTCGGCGCGGACAAACGTCGGCGGGCGGAGATGCAGCGTCGCAGCATGCTGGAGCGTGCGATTGGGCTGATCGAAGGCGCGGTCGGTGATTTTGAAAATGCCTTGGACGCCCGTCCGCGCGACGAGGCGGCGACGCGGGCACTGGCGGAGGCCACAGCGTTACTGAATCCCTGGCGGGTGGAGTGGGGGGATCAGTTGCATGAGCAGGGTCGGGCCGCGCAGGCCGTCGCGCCCGCGGATGCGATCACCTTCTGGGAGCGCGCGGGGGTGCAGTATGCGCGCGTGCTGCAGGAGGCTCCCGCGCACGGTCCGGCGCTCGCCGGCAAGGCGCGAAATGACCGCGCATTGCATGACGGCCATGTCGCACTGGGTGATCGTAGTCTGCAACAGGCGGAGCGATCCGGCCTCGATCCGACGGAGCGGGACGCCTTGTTGGAGGATGCGCTCGGGCGTTACCAGACCGCGCTCAGTTATCTGCCGGACCAAACGGCGACGCAGGAAAAGGCGCAGACCTTGGGCCGACGATTGACGGAGGTCTTTGTGGCCCGTGGTGACGCTGATCTCACGCAGGGCAAGGCGTTGGCGACCGAAGATCTGCCCGCCGCAATCGCTAGTTTGGAGCGAGCCGTGCAGAGTTTCGCTCGAGCTTTGGGATTCGTGCCGGATCACGCCGGCGCCCGCGCCGGCAAGATAGAAGCAGAAACCTTGCTGCGTCAGCTGCGGGAGGAAGACGCGCGCGAACAACGCAAAATGGAAGGTGAAGGCGAGGAAATGTCGGATCCACAGGACATCGAAGATCCGGGCGACCTCGCGCTCAAACTACTCGATTTCGACAACGAAAATCTGGCCTCGAAAAAACAACAGAATCTCAGCGCGCCGGAGAATCGGCCGGTGAAGGACTGGTGATAAACACGGGTCCTGATTTCGCCCGCTGCGACCGATTCCACTCCATCTACACTGATCATGAAAACTGCGACCCTTACTCTTCTGCTCTCCTTTCTGCTCGTGGCGTTGGGCACGTCCGGCAACGCCCTCGCGGCGGAAACGGCCACGCCGGCGGCCGACGCGGCTTGGGCGGCGATTGCGGCGGCGATGAAGCAGAGCCGGCCGGATCCGATGCCGGAGAAATTCACCCGCGCCGACTACTTTAAGTGGAATGAGCCCCGCCTGCGTCAGCTGCAGACCGATGTATTGACCTTCATGGCGACTTATCCCGATGACCCGCGTCGTTGGGAAGGGGTGGCTTACATCATCGAGCGGGAGCCGGACTTCATCACCGAGTTTAAACCGGAATTCGACCAGAACCCACGTCGCGCGCACATCGTAGTCGACGAAGCGGCAAAAGCCGCGTGGGCGGACAAGCGGATCGAGTTGCAGCAGGCGCTGCTGGCGTCCGACGATGCCAGCGACGAGGCTCGGGAAAAAGTGGAGGTGGAGCAGGCGGCGGACGAACTGCTGGCCGGTGACGAACCGCCCGCCCTGGATGTCGCGGAGCAACGGCTGAACGACCTGGCCGAACGTTATCCCGACGGATCCGCGGTCTACTACTTCACCCTGCGTCTCCTGCGGGGATACGAGTCCTCGGATGAACCGACCGCGATCGCGCTGTGGCAGCGACTGGTGGACAGCCCGATGCCGCGCGTGCGGGAAGTGGCCGCAGGGCGCCTGCGCGTCGCGGCGGCGAAGGAGCAGCCGATGGAACTGGCCTTTACCGCCATCGACGGTCGGGAGGTGGATCTCGCGCACCTGCGGGGCAAGGTGGTGTTGGTTGATTTTTGGGCGACCTGGTGCGGGCCCTGTCTGCAGGAGCTGCCCAATATGATCGATGTGTATTCACGTTATCACGACAAGGGCTTCGAGATCGTGGGCATTTCACTCGATGGTCGAAACTATCAGGACAAACTGCAGGCCTTTGTGGAGAAACGAAACATGCCGTGGCCACAGCACTATGACGGGCAAGGGTGGGAGAGTCCGTTGGCCAAGCGGTTTGGCATTCAGTCCATCCCCTCGATGTTTCTCCTCGATAAGGAAGGACGTATTTATTCCACCTCCGCCCGCGGAGAGCGCCTCGAAGCGGCGGTGCGGGAGTGCCTCGGTTTGGACGAGGCGAAGTGAAGGCGGGATCTACCCGACGTTTGGTCCAATTTGCCCAAGCCGCAGCGTCGAAGTTGCGACCGCTGTGTCGGAGGATCTCCGGCGGTGGACCCCGGCAGTCCGAGCAGATTTTAGGTCGTGCCATGGGTGTGCTGCCAACGAGGTCAGCACGCTGAACCCAAATCGTTGGGGCTGGGGGATCACCATTGTTGTTGTAGTAGAATCCGCCGGTGCAGACGTGCACCGGCGGATTTCTAATTTGCGGTCCCGAATTACGAGACCGCCTGGAGCAGGATCGTGCGGGCGTGGGGCGTGGGGAGGGTGCCGTTGCTGTTGGGTTGGTGCACCGTATCCACCCACGGGATACCGCGGGTCATGAGCGCGGCACCGCTGGCGGTGGTGAAGTCGGGCCGGTCGATTTCGGAAAGCGTGTAGGTCAGGTCGGGGTTGAGCGCCCGCAGGCGCAGTGGCGGCAGGACGGTGCCGGGAGGCGCGTAGGGAAGGATCAGTGACAGCACCGCCGTGGTTTGATCGGCGTGGGTGGTCAACCAGACCGACGCGGGTTCCATCAGCCCCGCGTCGAGGCGATGCAGGTCGCCGCCCTGCACGATGGGGCGGATCCGTTTGTAGAACGCGATGCCGGTGCGCAGTTGGTCGGCCTCGGCGGCGGAGAGCTCGTTGAGGTTCTCGGCGAGACCCAGCACACCACGCATGGCGAGGTGCAGGCGCAGTGACCGCGAGGTGTCACGACCGGTGGTGTGATTGGGGGAAGGCGCCACCCAACTCGACATCGTGCGGGTCGGGTAAAACAGGCTGTAGCCGTCCTGGATCGCGAGGCGGTCAATCGGATCGGTGTTGTCGCTCGGCCAGGTTTGATCGGTGCGGCTCAGCACGCCGAGATCCACGCGACCACCGCCGGCGGAGCAGGCCTCGATGGTGAGATGCGGATGGGCCGCGCGCAGTCCATCCATCAAGGCGTAGACGGCGGCGATGTGTTCCCGCCAGATCGCCCGACCGGCGACCGAACCCGGCTCGGTGACATAGCGGTTCATGTCCCACTTGAGGAAGTCTATGCTGTGCTCCGCGACCAGGGCGTGGAGTTGCGCGGCGAGGTGCTCGCGCACGTCCGGGCGGGCGAGGTCGAGGATCAGTTGATGGCGGATCTCCCGGCTTGCGCGGTGCGGAACATGCAGGACCCAGTCCGGGTGCTGGCGAAACAGATCGGAGTCGCGGTTCACCATCTCGGGTTCAACCCAGAGGCCAAAATTCATGCCGAGGCGGTGCACCTCGTCGGCGACGACGCGGAGTCCGTCGGGGAAACAATCGGGTGATACCTGCCAGTCGCCGAGTCCGGCGCGATCGGAGCGGCGGGCGCCAAACCAACCGTCGTCGATGCAGAACAGCTCCACGCCGAGATCGGCGGCGCGTCGGGCCAGCGCGATTTGGGACTCGGCCGCGACGTCGAAATAGGTGGCTTCCCAACCGTTGTAGAGGACCGGTCGCCACGGCTCGCCGGGCAGGGCGGGCAGGATGCGGTCGCGGGTGAAACCATGCAGTTGGCGACTGGCGCCGCCCCAGCCTTCGTTTGACCAACCGCTGACGACAGCCGGGGTGAGGTGGGAGGCGCCGGGGGCGAGAGTGAGAGCAAACGATTCGGTGGCGTAGCCGAGGTGCAGGTGGGTGGCGCCGAGGAGAGTGTGTTCGCAACGCATGGACCAAGCGCCGCCGTAAGCGAGAGTGGCGAAATACACTTCGCCCTGCGTTTCACTGGCCGCGCCGGGCCGGTGCAATTGGCAGGCGGGGTGATGGCGCCAGCCGGTGTTGAGTCCGCGCTCCTCCCAGCTCAACACGCCCGGGCCGAGGCGCTGGGTGTGCAACTGGGTTTCACGCGACCAAGTGCCGTGCAGGGAACGCAGCTCGCACGGACCCGGCGGCAGGCAAAGTGATGCAAAGGCAAGGTGGTCGATGCGGAATGGGTGAGGGCCGATGTTGTGCACCTGCACCCAGCGTTCCAGCACATCGTGTTCGGCGGTGATGCGATAGAACAGGTCGACGGTGACCCCGACGGTCGAGTCGGCCAGTCGGATACGCAGCGTCGGACGCGGGGTCGTTTCCCGGGGCGCCACGCCGTGGGTGGGCGCGAGGGCGGGAGCGGCTTCCGGCAGGACCTCGTGGTCTTCGTATCGGAGCTGCGGGCTCAGAAATGGGGCGGTCGCATCGGCCGCATCGACGGCGCTGATCCGCAGGGCGGCTTCGGTGTAAACCACGTCGCCCCGCGCGGGGAATTCGAGGTCGGTGAGGTCGTATTCAAGATTTGGTGGCGTGGGCTCGACCCAGGGCGCGGTCGCGGTCGTCTGGACGCCATGGTGGACGTGGCGCAGGCGACCGGCGTCATCGATCTGGAGCACATAGCTCGATCGATTGAGACTGAGGATGAAGGTGCGATGGGCGGCCGAATAGGTGATCACGGAAGCGGTGAATGACGGAGTCGTTTCAGGAGGCGTCGAGGCGAAGGAGCGAGCCTGAGTTGAGCACGAGACGATCGCAAACCACACCGCCGGAAAGCAGGCTTTGGCCATTCAAGGTCACGGTGCTCGCGGGGGCCTCCACAAACCCATGCAGTTGGGCTTGGGCGTTGAGGTTGAGGCTGCCGCCGGCGACGCGCAGCAACAGGTTTTCGGGCGCGGCGGGGTTGCCGATTTGGCCTTGGAAGGAGAAACCCGTGGCGACGTTGAGCACCACCGGACCGACGAGTTCGATGGCGGTGCGGCTGTTGAGGTTGAGGCCCTGCAGGTGGTAAACGGTCGGCTCGTCGCTGGTCGGATTGCCGAGGCGCAGGGTGCTTTGGCCGTTGGCGGTGAGGATGCCGTAGTGGCCCGGCGGCACGTCGATGGTGCCCGCATTGCCGTTGAGCGTGAGATGGCGCAGGGTGGCGAAGTCGCCGACGGGATCGGTGCTACGGTTGAGCACCACGTGGCGCGTGCCGGTGGGCGGCAGCACGGTCACGGGCGCGGGCAACGCCACGGGATCGACCTGGCGCACGAGGTAACCCACCGTCGCGCCACCATTCAGGGTGACGCGGTAGTTTTCCGGGGTGGCGGCGCCGGGACCGGTGAGCTCCGCGCCAATCGTCGGCTGGCCGTTGCGCACCAGCTGCGGCTGACCGGCGACGAGCAGATCGTGGGCGACGAGTGCGCCGCTGTTGAGGGTGAAGGACGAGGCGGCGTTCACCTGCAAGGAACCCTCGACGGTGCCGTTGAGGACCGGGGCGCGGTGGCTTTGGGCGGCGGCACGGATTTGCAGGACGGCGGTGGCCGTGCCGGTGTAGTTGGGATCCATCACACTGGCGGTCACGGTGTAGTCGCCCGGATAGGTCGGCACGGCGGACGCACCGTCGTAGCTCAACTCAACCGGCAGAGCGGCCGGGGTTGTGGTGAAGCTCACCGGCCGCGGCAGCCCGTCGTAGAATTGCCAAAGGGCGGCGAGTTCGAGTCCGGCCGCAGCCGGTGCGATGTGGAGATCGAGATTGGCCGTGGTGGAGCCGCCCTCGTTGGTCGCGGTGAGTTCAACGGCGAAGTCCCCGGTCTGGGCGGGAGTGCCGGTGATGGCGCCGGTGAGCGAATCGACGACGAGCCCGGCGGGCAGCCCGGCGGTGCTGTAGCTGAGCTCGGTCGACTCGGATTCGGCCGCGATCTGGAAACTGAACGGCGTGGCGTAGGTGCCGGTGGCTGCACCGCCATTGGTGATAGTCGGGGCGAGCACCAGCGGAGCCCCGCCCGAGAGCACCACTTCGAGGACCGGCGCGTCGGCGGGATCGGCGGCTTCCTTGGAATAGTAGTTCGAGAAGTCGTTGTTGTTGGCCGCGATGACGAGGCTGATGAGGCCGTCGCCGGCGCGCTCGATGTCGAGTTGGCTGGTGACGTCGAAACTCACCACGGTGTCGGCGGCGGCCGAGCCCGGCACCGTATCCAGAATGGTGCTACCGGTGGGGCGGTTGTTCCAGTTGAGGGTTGATTCGGTCCAGGTGTCATCGGCGACGAAACGCAGGGTGTGCGTCTGGCTGTCCTTACTGGCCTTGACGGTGAGTTTGAGAGTGGCGCTGACCATCGTGCCGCTGCCGAGGCTAGACAGATCGAAGCGCAGGTAGGACTCGCGGGTCTGCTCGTCGGTGGAGCCCTGGTTCTTGATGGCAAGGTTGTCCAGGGAACCGAAGCTCGTGCCGGCGTAGGAACCGGCGCGAGCGAAGGTATCATGGACCGGCGTGAGGGTGTAGGTTCCGCCGGAGGCGCCGGCGGTGGTGACCGAGAGCGCGCTGCTGGCCGCCGAGGGCGTGCCATTGGTGTCGGTGGCCACCACGGTGACGGCGTAGGTTGTGTCGGCGGTGAGACCGGACACGGTCGTGGAGGTGCCGGTGGTGGTGCCGGCGGACACGCCGTCGATCAGGATGTCGTAGCCGGCGATGCCGACGCTGCTGGTGGAGGCGGTCCAGGAGAGATCGAAGGACGCACTGGTGACATTGGTCGCGGCGAGGTTGGTCGGGGTGGTGGGCGGCGGGACCGCGCTCAGCACCACTTCCAACACCGGATAGAGTCCGGCGTCGGCGGCCTCCTTGGAGTAGTAGTTGGAGAAGTCGCTGTTGTTGGCGGCGATGTTGAGGCTGATGACGCCGTCGCCGGCCTGTTCGCTGATGGCCTGGGAGGTGACATCGAAGGACACCACGGCGAGTGCGGCGGCGGAGCCGGGCACCGTATCCAGAATTGTGCTACTGGTGGGTTTGGTGTTCCAGGTGATGGTGGATTCGGTCCAGGCGTCGTTGGCGACAAAGCTCAGGGTATGGGTCTGGTTGTCCTTGCTGGCCTTGACGGTGAGTTTGAGGGTCGCGCTTTCGATGTAGCCGCTGCTGGTGGCGGGCAGGCTGAACTTGAGGTAGGACTCGCGGGTCTGGGCGTCGGTCGGGCCCTGGTATTTGACCGCGAGGTTGTCGAGGGAGCCGTAGTTGCTGTTGGCGTTGGAGCCGGCCTGCACGTGGGCGTCATCGATCGGCGTGAGCTCAAAGGTCGTGCCGACAGAGGGCGTGTCGGTGACCACGGTCAGCGCGGCGCTCGACGCGGAGACATTGCCGGAGGTGTCGTAGGCGCGGACGGTGGCGGCGTAGGACGTGCCGGGGTTGAGACCGCCGACGGAGGTGGTGGTGCCGGAGGTGGTGGTGACCGGACTGCCGTCGAGCAGGACCTCGTAGTAGTCCACGGCGGTGTCGTCGGTCGATGCGGTCCAGCTCAGGGTGAAGGACGAGGTGGTGATGGCGGAGGCGGCGAGGCCGGTCGGCGTGCTCGGCGGTGTGGTGTCGGCGGAGCCGCCGGTGGTCACGTTGATGGGGGCGCTGGCGGCGGAGAGGTTGCCGGCGGAGTCGAGGGTGCGGACGGTCACGGCGAAGGTTGTCGCGGTGGTCAGTCCGGTCAGATTAGCGGACAGGGCCCCCGTGGTGGTGGCGGCGGACACGCCGTTGAGGAAGACCTCGTAACCCGCGACGCTCACGTCGTCGGTCGCGGCGTTCCAGGACACGGTGAAGCCGGTGGAGCCGACGGCGGAGGCGGTCACGCCTGAGGGGGAGGACGGCGGCAGATCGCCGCTGCCGACGGGGAGAATCTCGATGCCGTTGATGAGGGTGCCGCCGGTGCTGGCGACGAAGGACAGATCGAGGAAATTGTCCGCCACCGCAATGGTGGCGGATTTAATGAGCGCCGTGTTGGCGCCGCCCGCTTGGGCGAAGATGTCGATGTCGCGCCAGCCGGCCGGGATGGCGCCCTCGGCGGCGGCGGTGAAGACGCGTTGACCGGCGCCGGTGGTGCCGGAGTAGGTCTCGGCGAAGTGCAGGTTCACCGTGTAGGTGCCGTTGGCGATGAGCAGGGAGTAGTCGCTGATGTCGTAGCGCTCGGTCTGGTAGATGCGGTCGTCGGTGGTGCCGGCGATGGCAATGGCGCCGCGATCCACGATGTCGCTGCCGGCGTCGTAACCGAAGTCGGCCGACCACGCGTTGCTGGCGTTGTCGGTGTAGGCGCTGGTGCTGCCTGCTTCGATGCGCACGGCGGTGGGGGATGACGGCGCGGTGGAGTGGATGGTGGTCGTGGCGGTGGTGGTGGCGCCGCGGTTGTCGGTCACGGTGCAGGTGACCGTGTAGGTGCCGGGAGTGGCGAATACGACCGACGGGTTTTGGGCGAAGGACGTGGTGCCGTCACCGAGATCCCATGCGTAGCCGACGATGACGCCGTCGGAGTCGGCGGCGGTGGCGGTGAATTGGACGGCCAGCGGAGCGTTGCCGCTGGTGGCGGAGGCGCCGATCGAGAGGGCGGGGGCGCTGTTGGCCGGGGCGTTGACGATGGTGCTGCTGTAGCCCTTGGAGGTGCCGTAGGTCTGGCTGTTCCAGGCGTTGGCGGGGGAGCCGACCCAATCGATGTCGGCGTCAACAAACTGCGGATCCACGCCGCTGCCGGGTCGGTAGGTCACCGTGGAGGCATCGAGGGTGATGTTGTTGCTGTTGGTGAAGAGGGCGACGTCGCTGAGGTGGAAGAAGATGCTGTCGTAGAACACAACGGGACCGTTGGTGTTGTTGGTCTCGATGTAGGCGAGCGGGCCGCCGTCGAGGCTGGCGGCGGTGCAATTCTGGAAGGTCAGATCGATGGCGAGATCGTCGATCCAGTAGGAGCTTTTGCCGCCGGTGCCGCCGCGTTTGATGAGGTTGACCGAAAGGCAGTTGTCGAAGGTGGCGGTGTCGCCCCAGTGGCGGAAGCCGCGCATGTTGCCGGTGGCGACGCAGTCCTGGAAAGTCATGTTGCCGCCCTTGTTGTCGAAACCGGCGTCCCAGTTGTCGATGGCCCAGCAGCGGAGCAGGGTGATGTTGTAGGCGCCGCGCTCGGAGGAGAAACCGTCACCGTTCCAGTAGGAGCCGCCGGAGACGGGATAGTAGCCGTTGTTCTTGGCGGTGCAGTCGACGAAGGTGATGTCGTGGATGATCGGCTCCTGGTCGGTTTCGTCCAAAAAGAAGCTGTTGGGGATGGCGCGAGCGGGGAAAGTCGGGTCGCCGCCGGTGCAGTCGGCGTAGCAGGAATCGAAAAGCACATCGCGGCTGTAGTCGCTGATGCGAAAGGCCTTCTTGGTGTAGCGAATGGCGGAGAAGTTGCGGACCGTGATGTCGGAACAGTTGTAGAGGCGCAGGGCATCCTCGAGGGAGTCGGTCGAGATGTTTTCGAAGAGGAGGTGGGTGTAGCGCGTGTAGGTCGTGCCCGATTGGAGCATGGTCACCGGGAAGCGGTGATTGCGGATCACGAGGTTCTTGATGTTCCAGTAATTGGCGGTGGTGGGCAGGCGCAGGCAGGCGCCGCCGCTGGCCACGGCGACGTCGAAGGTGCCTTGGAAAACCGGGTAACCGTCGCCGGTATCGACCCCGATGAATTGGAGCGGCGCGACGGCGGTGCCGTCTCCCTCGATGTTCAGCGGTGAGACCGTGTAAGTGCCGCTGCCGACGTAGAGGGTGTCGCCGGGAGTGAGGCCATCGAGGAGGGTCTGCAGGGAGCCTTGGGGGGCGGCGTTGGCCCAGCTGGAGCCGTCCTGGGAGCCGGCGCCGGCCGGGAGGGCGTAAACGTCGGCGGCGTGAAGTGTGAGGGGGAGGGCCAGCGCCGTGAGGAACACGGCAGCAGCGCGCACAAGGAGTCGAACGGGCAAGGGCATGCGATGCGGGGGGACGAGGGGTTGGGGAAGGCAGGCGTCGTCCGCGCGGGACCGACGCAACAGGGAATGGCTCTTGGCGTAGGCAGCGGGAGCGGCACCGACGAGAATCTCGCCGTGCAACTCCTTGCATCGCCGGGGCGTTGAACATGCGGCGGGCGCGCGCCGGGGCGGACGTCGTGAGCGGGGGGGGCGGCAGCGTGCAAGGCGTTGCATGGTTGGGCCGTTGTGGCGGCTTTGGCCGGCAACCCAGCATTTGGCGCCGTTTGGCGCTTGTCAGCGCATCGCCCCCCTCAACCCTTTCCGACTTTGAACACCGCCCCGACCCCACCTGATTCTCCCGCCGCACCGGAGGCGGCTTCGTCGACAGCCGCCGCGCCGCAGCGCATCTCGTGGAAGGAACGCATCGGTTTCGCGTTGGGCACGCTGCCCTTTAATTTCGGTGGCGCCGGCATCAATCAGATCGCCTACCCGATCTACAACCTGACGCTGGGCATGAGCCCAACGCTCATTGGCATCGTGCTCGCGATCGTGCGTCTCTGGGACGGTTTCACCGATCCGCTGATGGGCTCGGTGAGCGACAACTGCCGACACAAGTGGGGCCGCCGTCGGCCGTTCATCGCCATCGGCGCGCTGCTGTGTGCGATCACCTTTCCGCTGATCTGGTTGGTGCCAGCCACCTGGAGCGGCGGCTGGGCCTTCGGCTACTTTCTGGTGTCGATGCTGTTGTTCTACACGGCGTTCACCATCTACGGCGTGCCGTATCTGACGCTTGGATACGAAATCTCGCCCGACACCAACGAACGCGTGCGGGTGCATGCGGTGCGGGCGGTGGTGTCGAAGCTCACCTTCTTCATCCTGCCGTGGGTCTTCGCCGTGGCGCAGTGGCCGATCTTCGAGGACACGATGTCGGGCATGCGCACGCTGGGTTTCATCATTGGCGGCCTGTTCATCGTGCTGGCAGTGCCGGCGGTGCTGTTCACCCGGGAGCGCATGGTGCACCGGGCGGCGGTGCAGAAAAAGGTGCCGCTCAAGGAAGGCCTCAAGCTGACCTTCCGCAATCGTCCCTTCCTCTACCTCGTGGGCATTGTGCTCGGCATGCTGGTGGGCACCAATCTGGTGGGTTACCTCGGCATCTACGTGAACAGTTACCACGTCTTTGATGGCGACACCGCGGCGGGGGCGTCGCTGCACGCCAAGGCGCAGACGGTGTATGCGGTCGCCGGCATGATCTCGGTGCCGATCGTGGCGCGCATGGCGACCCGTTTCGGCAAGCTGGCGGTGATCAAGTGGTGCATCGGCTGCGGCATCCTCGCCTCGATCAGTCAGTTCTGGTTCTTCAGCAAGGCGTATCCGCAGCTCCAATACCTTTCGATGCTGCTGCTGTCGCCGAGCATCTCGGGCTTCTGGGTGTTGATTGACCCCATGAAGGCGGACACGGCGGATTACGATGAATTCACCTCCGGTTGTCGGCGTGAAGGCACCTATGCGGCGGTGGCGAACTGGTTGGAGAAGACGATTCTCACCGGCACGATGTTGCTGTCGGGTGTGGTGCTGGACCTCTCGGGATTTGACGCGACGCTGGGCGGCGCGCAACCGGACGGCGCCATGCTTTGGGTGCGCATCACCTTTGCGACGGTGCCCGCGTTGTTGCTCCTGGGCAGCCTGGTGCTGGCCCTGCGTTATCCGCTGAAGGATGCCCGCGTCGCCGGCATGCGCGCGGAGCTGGAAGCGCGGCGGGGGTAGGTGGGTGGCTGGTAGCTGGTGGCTGGTGGCTGGTGGCTCGGGGCTGGTAGCTGGTGGCTGGGGGGCGGGCTACAGGGTGGACGCGGACGTCCTCGGCCGCGTGGCGGGGGACGGGCCGAGGGGCAACGGGGGGCGGCCGACACGGCCGCTGCTACAACCAGGAGGGCGGATGCTGTAGCCGGGCTCGGTGAGCCCGGTGGGGAATGCCGGCTGAAGCCGGCACTACGGGGGGACGACGCCGCCCGGAGGGCGGCGTCATCCTTTGGGAATTGGGGTGGACGCGGACGTCCTCGGCCGCGTGGTGGGGGATGGGCTGTGGGGCAGGGTGGAGCGGCCGACACGGCCGCTGCTACAACCAGGAGGGTGGATGTTGTAGCCGGGCTCGGTGAGCCCGGTGGTGGGTGGAGCGACCGGGGGCGGCGACCCCGGCTACAGGGTGGGGACGACGCCGCCCGGAGGTCGGCGTCCACCTTTGGGGATTGGGGTGGACGCGGACGTCCTCGGCCGCGTGGCGGGGGATGGGCTGAGGGGCAACGGGGAGCGGCCGACACGGCCGCTGCTACAACCAGGAGGGTGAGTGCTGTAGCCGGGCTCGGTGAGCCCGGTGGTGGGTGGAGCGACCGGGGTCAACGACCCCGGCTACAGGGTGGGGACGACGCCGTCCGGAGGTCGGCGTCCACCTTTGGGGATTTGGGGTGGACGCGGACGTCCTCGGCCGCGTGGCGGGGGATGGTTGTAGCCGGGCTCGGTGAGCCCGGTGGTGGTGGACCGACCGGGGTCGGCGACCCCGGCTACAGGGTGGGATGACGCCGCCCGGAGGTTGGCGTCCACCTTTTGGATCTCAGTCGTGGAGGAGGCGTTCGCCGGCTTGGTAGTCGCCGCGGCGGACGGGGACTTGCATGGCGTTGTCGGCTTCGAGGCGGTCGAAGAGGCGGTGGCGCATGGCCAGTGCGATGTCGTGCATGGCGGGCACGTCGATGAGGTTGTGCCGCTCTTCCGGATCGGTCTGCAGGTCGTAGAGTTCACTCTTATCCCAGATGCCCTGATAGGTGATGTATTTGTAGCGGTCGCCGCGCAGAGCGAAGGTGGTCGGGGTCTGCGGGTAGGCGTATTCCCAATAATATTCGTAGAGGAACTCGCGGTCGGTCGTCGCGGTGTTGAGGGTGTCGCCGTGGAGCAGGGGCAGGAAGGACAGGCCGTCCATGGCGATGCTGCTGGTGGCGCCGGTGAGCTCGAGCAGGGTGGGCGCGATGTCGATGTTGCGCACGAGGGGCTCGATGGTGCTGCCGGCGGGCACGTAGCCCGGACACCAGGCCAACATGGGAATGCGGATGGACGCTTCGTAGGCGTGGCGTTTGTCGATGAGGCCGTGTTCGCCCAACAGGAAACCGTTGTCGCCGAGGTAGAGCACGAGGGTGTTTTCGGCGAGGCCGTGTTCTTCCAAATAGTCGAGCACGCGACCGACGTTTTCATCGAGCGCGAGCAGGGTCTCGGCGTAGTTGCGGTAGAAGGTGTCGAAGTCGGTGCGCCCGTGATAGGGATACTCCACGCCGTGCCAGCTGAAGCGTTGATCCTGCACCCAACGCGGTTTGCCGGCGGCGTTGGATTCGGTGCGGGCCATGGTGGCGGGGTAGGGAATCTTTATGTCCCCGTAGGCGTCGAGGTGACGCTCGGCGGGCTCGAATTTTGAGTGCACGGCCTTGTGCGAGAGGTAGAGCAGGAAGGGCTGGTCGGCGGGTTGTTGCTGCAGCCAGTCCAAGGCGTAGTCGGTGAGCAGATCGGTCGTATAGCCTTCGCACTGCACCTCCTCGCCATCGATGTTGAAGAGCGGGTCGCGGTAGACGCCCTGACCCTCGAAGCTCAACCAACGGTCAAAACCCGGCCGCGGTCGATCGTCGGATTCGCCCATGTGCCATTTGCCGAAGAAGGCGGTTTTGTAGCCGGCGGCCTGCAGGTCGCTGGGGAAGAAGCGGGTGCGCTCCGGAATGGGCGTGGTGTTGTCGACCACGCCGTGGCGGTGGGCGTATTGACCGGAGAGGATGGACGCGCGGCTGGGGGAGCAGAGGGAGGTGGTGACGAAGGCGTTTTTGAGGTGGGCACCTTCGGCCGCCATGCGGTCGAGATTCGGGGTCTGCAGGAAGTCGGGGGCGTGCTCATGGAAACTCATGAAGTCGTAGCGGTGATCGTCGGAGAGGATGATCACGACATTGCGCGGGGCGGAGGCGGAGGACTCGGCGGCGAACAGCGAACGGGTTAGGGCGCCGGCCAAAAGCAGGCCGACCACGGCGGACCGGAGAAAACGGGAGCGTAGCATAAAATCGGGGTTCGAGGGTGAGCACGAAGACGGGTCGGACGGCGGGGCCGCCGAGCTCAGCGAGACAGGCCGGTCGGGCCCGAGCCAGCGGCGGCCCGTGCAAGGCCTTGCACAGCGTGCGGTCCTGATCGCGTTGCGCTCGGAGCCGCCGCACGGCACCACCGAAGGCGAACCCTGTCCCCTTTCTCGTGATGCAGATGAAGACCCCGCTCGGGGGCCGACGTTGGCTCGGCCCGACTTTGCTTTGGCTCACCCTGGCGCTGCTGGTGACCAGTGTGGAGGCGCGCACCCTGCGCCTCTTTGTGATCGGCAACAGTTTTTCGCAAAACGCCACCCGCTACCTGCCGGACATCGCGCGCGATGGTGGTCATGAACTCATCCTGCGGAAAGCGCAGGCCGGCGGGTGTTTCCTCGAACGCCATTGGAACGCGTTGGCCGCAGCGCTGGCGGATCCGACGGATCCGGCGGGACACCTCTACGGCGGTCAGTCCTTGCCGGAGCTACTCGGCGACGAGACCTGGGATGTGATCACGCTGCAACAGGTGTCGTGGCTGTCGGGTGATCCCACGAGTTATCACCCCTTCTTCGCCGACCTGAGCGCCTACCTGCACCGCGTGCAGCCGGAGGCGGAGCAGGTGGTGCATCAGATTTGGGCGTATCGGGTGGATGCCGATCGCTTTGGTCGGGTGACCCCGGACCGCAACGCGGCGGATCAGGTGGAAATGTGGACGGCGACGCGGGCGGCCTATCGAGCGGTGGCGCGCGAGTTTGGGCTGCGTCTCCTGCCGGTGGGCGACGCGTTTCAGGCGGTGCACGAGGATCCGGTGTGGGGCTACCGACCCGACCCCGCGGTTGCGGCGCAAACCTGGGTCGAACCGGCGGTGCCGGAGCAACCGCACTCCCTGCACGTGGGCTACCGCTGGAAGGACGGCACCTTCGGCAAGGACGCCAATCACGCCAATGTGGCCGGTGAATACCTCGGCGCACTCGTGTGGTATGGCGTGTTGTTCGCCGAGTCGCCGACGGCGGTGACCTTTGTGCCGGACGGCTTGGATGCGGACTTCGCTGCGCACCTTCGGGCGGTCGCCGCCGAGACCGTGGCCGCGATTGAACCCTTCAACCGGCTGGAGGCTCGCTGATGTCCCGTTGCCTAACTGCTCTCCGTTGTTGGCTGTTGGCCGGGGCGGTCGCCGCCTTGGCCCACGCCGAAACCGCACCGCGGCCCAACATCGTGGTGATCTTCGCCGACGATCTGGGTTATGGCGACACCTCCACGTATCGACCGGATGGCGACGTGCGCACGCCGGCCATTGATCGCCTCGCGGCCGACGGCATGCGCTTCACCGCCATGCGCGCCAACGCCACCGTGTGCTCGCCCAGTCGGGCGGCGCTCATG
This sequence comes from Actomonas aquatica, assembly GCF_019679435.2. Taxonomy (NCBI): domain Bacteria; kingdom Pseudomonadati; phylum Verrucomicrobiota; class Opitutia; order Opitutales; family Opitutaceae; genus Actomonas; species Actomonas aquatica. Next base: position 3,380,480 of record NZ_CP139781.1, on the reverse strand, counting down.
ACCGGACGTTACGCCGATCGCGTCGGCGTGCCGGGACTCATTCGCTCGAACTTCAACACCTGGGGTTACCTCGATCCCACGGTGCCGACGCTGGCCGACCTGCTGCGGGAGGCGGGTTATCACACCGCGCTGGTCGGCAAGTGGAACCTCGGCCTCACCCCGGGGCAGTTGCCCAACGACCGCGGGTTCGATCACTTTCACGGCTTCCTCGACGACATGATGGACAGCTACACCACGCACCTGCGGCGCGGCGTGAATTTCATGCGGCTCAATCGCGAGGAAGTGCGGCCGGAGGGCCACGCCACGGCGGTGTTTTCGGATTGGGCGATCGACTATTTTGAGGACCGCGCGGCGCCCGCGCACCGCGACGAACCGTTCTTCCTCTATCTCGCCTACACCGCGCCGCACTATCCGTTGCAACCGCCGCCCGAAGCCTTGGCCCGCGTCCAGGCCCGGGCGCCGGAGATGCCGGAGCAGCGCGCGCTCAATGTCGCGTTGGTCGAGGATCTCGATACTCAGATCGGTCGGGTGATGGACACCCTGCGCGCCACCGGTCTGGCGGACAACACGCTCGTTTTCGTGACATCGGACAACGGCGGCGCGCTCAATTTTTCGCAGAACAACGACCCGTGGCGCGGCGGGAAGCGCGACCACTACGATGGCGGACTGCGCGTGCCGTTTGTCGCGACCTGGCCCGCCCACGTGGCGGCGGGCACGGAGTCCGATTACGTGGGACTGGTATTTGATATCTTCGTCACGGCGCTGGAGGAGGCGGGCGCCGAGGTTCCCGCCGGTCTGGATGCGCAGAGTTTGGGGCCGGCCTTGCGCGGCGAAGCGCCGACCGCGGCGGAGAACGAGCGGCAGTTGTATTTTGTGCGCCGCGAGGGGGAGCGTTACGGCGGTAAAACCTACGAGGCCCTCATTCGCGGCGACTGGAAGCTCATGCAGAACGATCCCTTCTCGCCGCTGGAGTTGTATAACCTGAAGGAGGATCCGCTGGAGCAACATGACCGGATGGCGGACGAACCGGAGTTGGCGAAGGAGCTGACCGAAGCGCTCGCGCTCGAGGTGCAGCAAGCCGGCGCGGTGCCGTGGCAGGCGCCGGCGAAGCCGTAGCGGCGTAGCGACCATCGCGGGGCACTTGTAGCCGGGGGCGTTGACCCCGGACCGGCCGCGTGCGGCCGATATCAACGGGTCCGCGACGACCGACCTCCGTCATACGCAACCCAGGGCAACGCGTTGCGCAGGTGAGGTCGTTGTCGGACGCGGAGCGTCGACGCAGCGTCGGGGCAAGACGCCGCGCAGGTGGTGGCGTCGCCCCCCCCATTAAAGCCCGGTCCGTCCGGCGGACCCCAAACCTCCATGAATCCTCCCTCCTCGTCCTCGACCGCTTCGGTGCCGCGCATTGGCGCCACCGGATGGGCCCTGCTCATGATGCTCGTGTCAGCCTCGGTGTTGTTCTTCATCGACCGCCAGACGCTCGCCATCCTCAAGTCCACGCTCTCGGAGGAGTTTGATCTCAACAACGAGGCCTACGGCATCCTCATCACGGGTTACATGATCCCCTACACGCTGGGGTATCTGGTGTCGGGGCAGATCATCGATCGTTGGGGCACGCGGCGTTGTGCGTCGATTTTCCTGCTCGGCATGGCGCTGGCGACCATCGGCTGCGGACTGGCGCGCAACTTCCACGAACTGCTCGCGGCGCGCGTCGTGCTCGGCATCGCGGAGTCGGGCGTGGTGCCGTCGATCATGGTGCTCATCACCAAGAGGTTTCCGCGGGAGCGGCGGGGATTTGTGGTCACGATGCATCAGGCCCTGCAATCGGCCGGCCCGATCATGACGGCCCCGCTGGTGGCGGCGATCACGCTGTCACACGGATGGCGCAGCTCCTTCCTGTTGCCCGGCATCTTCAGTCTGGCGCTGGCGGCGGTGTGGTTCCTCAGCGACCGCGAACCGCGCCGCAGTGCCGCAGCGGCGGGCCCGACCGACGGCACGGCCAAACCCGCCGAACCGCAGCCGATGCGGGGTCTGGCGGCGCTCAAGTTTGTGCTCACGAGTCGGCGCATTCGCGGCGTGTTGATCGCGCGACTGCTGACCGATCCGGCGTGGTTTTTTCTCATCTATTGGCAGGCCGGGTTTCTGCAGGAACGGGGCGGTTGGACGCTCGCCGAGCTGGGCAAGTGGACCTGGCTGCCCCCGGCGGTCGCTGCCATCGGCAACGTGGTGATCGGCTCGTGGTCGGACCGCCTGCTCAAGGTGCACAGTGACGCGGCCACCGCGCGACGCATCGCGATGCAGCGCCTCGTCTGGCTGGCGCCCTGTCTGGCGCTGGCGCCGTGGGCGGTGGCGAGCAAACCGCTGGTGCTCTTCATGATGGTGTTTGCCTACGTCATGGCGAACGCCTGGCTCACCATGATCAACGTGCTGGTGACCGACCTCGCGCCGCCCGGCACGGTGGCGACCTCGATCGGCATCCTCAGTGCGCTGGGCGGTTTCACCAGCGTGGCCTTCAACTACATCGCCGGTCCTCTGGTCGATCACTTCGGCTACGACTTCATGTTCCTCTTTGCCGGCTGCCTGCATCCGCTCGGGGCCTTGGTGCTCTACCGCTACTACCGCGGCGGCCCGCCGCCGGTGCCGCCGGCTCTGGCCGAAGAGACGGTCGATCCCGCCGCGCCGTCGGCGACTTCCTGAATCTTACCCTGAGCCCGCGCCTTCGTCCCGCCATCGCGCCCTTTTATCATGCAACGTCATTCGCAAAACCCTGTGCTCACGGCCCGTCAGGTGCCGTATCCCGCCACCCTCGTCTTTAATGCCGGCGTCGTGTATCATGACGGCCGATACGTCATGGTCTTTCGCAACGACTACGGGCGTGACGGCGATCCGCAGTTTGACGGCACCAACATCGGTCTCGCCATCAGCCGGGACGGCGTGAACTGGACGGTGGAGCCGCAGCCGCTCTTCGCGCTGGAGGACGTGCAGGCGGCCTTTCGGGATGTGTTGCGACATCGTTACCCGGCCAACTGGGTGCGGCGCATTTATGATCCGCGGCTGACGGTGATCGATGGGCGGATCTACATGTGCTTCGCCATCGACACCGGCCATGGCATCAGTGGGGGCGTGGCGACGACGGAGGATTTTAAGACCTTCCAGTGGCTGAGTGTGAGTGCGCCGGACAGCCGCAACATGGTGCTGTTTCCGCGCAAATTTGGCGGCAAGTATGTGCGCCTGGAGCGACCCTTCCCGGTTTACATGCGGGAGGATCCGGAAGCGTTTCCCATCTGGTGTGGCGAGTCGCCCGACCTCGTGCACTGGGGCCACCACCGGCCGGTGCTGGGACCGGACGAAGTGCCCTTTGCCAACTCCAAGATCGGACCGGCGGCACCGCCGATCGAGACCGAGCGGGGCTGGCTGACGTCGTTTCACGCCGTCTACAAAGACCCGAACCTGCGCCTGGAAGGCTGGGAGCCGCAGGGTTGGTTCAAGACCTACCACTCCGGGCTCATGCTGCTCGATAAGGACGATCCCTCCAAGGTGATCGGCATGGCGCGGGAGCCGCTGATCATGCCGGAGGCCGACTACGAAGTGAACGGCTTCCGCGGCAGTGTGATCTTCCCCTGCGGCATGATTTTGGAGCCGGGTGGAGAAGTGAAACTCTACTACGGCGCCGCCGATACTTCGGTCGCGCTGGCGACGGCGCACGTCGACGACCTGCTGGCGCGCATAGAGCCCTTCTAGTCAGAGGTCGGCGGGCGGGGAAGGGGCCGACGATCAAAACCCCAAAAGACATGGCCTTTTATGTCTTTTGGGGATTGGTTCGTCGTCGCGCCTCCAATAGAGAAATGACGCTACCCCTTGCTCATGAGCAACCACGCCACCCTATTTCGGCTAGTCGGCCACCTCCGACCTTCCGGATATGCCACGCTTTCTGCGGGTGAATAACACTGATGGGCGAATTAATACTATGAGCGCTTCACTTTACATAGTAGCCGAGAACCCACCGAACGGACTGGATATTCACGTGAACGGACACGCTCTCTCAAATTCGGAAGAGCAGCTTTCGCAATTAGCGAAGCGGCTCGGAGTGCGAGAGCTCATGAGCTTCTTCAGCCAGGATCCTGAGGAGGTTTCCGAGTTCTTCGACGATGAGACGATGATTCCCGAGGAACAGTGGTTTACGGCAGCTGAAGGGCTCGTGACGATCGAAGCACTCCTCGGCCATTTCACATCCTCCCCATCAAGCGCCGGCATTGCTGTTGTCGACGAGCTTCGTGAGTTTAAGCGCGTTCTTCTAAGTCTAGAAGAGGCCGATTCCAGATGGCACCTCGCAGTAGAGTTCTGATGTTCATGAAAGAGCCCATCCAGTCGCCCGAGCCAACGAGTCACCGCGCTCCGCGCAGCGACTCGCGGCTTAGCTAAATCGTTAGGCGAACAGAATGAGCGTTGAAATCATCTCACTAGTTTCGAGCGCCTTAGCCACAGTAGTCGGTGGCGCACTGGCGTCATATGCCAAAAGGCAGGGGCATTTGTTCACGGGTATTGAGCTCATAGCTGCGGCGAATTCTGCCGACCTTACCCCGAAACGAGATCCACGTGAGGAGGTGCGCCTACCTGAGGTGATCCAGCTCCTAGACGATGAAGAGCGTCGCCGCAGTTTATTTCGTTACTCTTCAGCCTCGCTGGTGATCGGTCAGTTTATTGTCGGCGGTGTGCTGACCTCTTCTTTTGTCACGACGGCCTTTAGTGAGCACGTTGTGGGGTTCCTCGGCCTCCTCGTCTTGGCATCGTCTCTCGTGAGTCAGCATTTTCGGCCCGACTTATTACACAAGTCGTCAGCCGTGAAGATCCACCGTCTCACGTCACTGCGAAGGTGGATTGAAGATGAGCTCTACGAAGCGACGAGAGGGGAAATCGACGATGCTCGCATCACCAAGATTAGAAGAAGGGTCTCCGCCGAGCTCAGCGAAATTGAAGAATCTGACCTTCAGCTACTAAGTGACGATAAAACAAATGAGGCCTAACAAATCGGTGCAGACAAGGCCGACAAGTCGTCCTGCCTGACCTCAAACATTGGGCAAATTAAATACTCATATGTCCACTATTCCCGATCTTGAGTGGTATTCGCGCATAAGCCGCGAAAAGCAAATGCCGACGCGGTGCCCGTTTGCGACGATTAAGGCATGCCCGCGCTACTACCAGAGCACCAGCTTGCTGCCGTCGACCGGTGCCACGGGAATCGAAAAGAAAGAAGATGAGAAGCTCTTGCGCATGTGGAAGAAGAGCGACCTTTGGCCGGCAACTGCTGAAGCTGCCTCTTCAGTTTTTAAAGCAAATGACAAGTTGTCATTCATCGCTCAGTTTTGTCCGGAAGTGGTTTTCGAACGATTCGGATACTTCAGTAGCTTTTTATCGAGATATTCAGACGAGATTGATTCTGATGCTGCGCACAGAAAATTGAGCAGAGAGAATATCCCGCCGAACGATCCCAGATGGTATTGGGAAGATAGTAAAGCGCAGCACTATTCCGAATGTCCACTTTACGCCGTTCTGGAACATCGAAGCGCCAAGGGTGCAGATAAGGAAGAAGCTCCATGGTGGCGCGAGCATCTTGCCGAAATCATCGTTGGCGTTTTTGTCGCACTAGCGACGGTTCTTCTTACGAAGATATTCGGATGAAATCATTATTCCATGCAATAGAGCCCAACCAGTCGGCGCAGACAAGGCCGATAGGTCGGCCTGTCTGACCTAAAACGATGGGCGAGCTCATGACCTCGTCGCGAAATACCAGAATGCGAAGATCCAGATCAGTATTGGGAGCACCCCTCCGAGTAAAATGAATCCAAGATGATTCCGAAACGGTAACTTGATCACGATATCGGCAGCATCTGGCTTTTTTCGATTGTAGATGTAGGTGAGCACCACCTCGAAGGGCGCGAAAAAGAAGAAGTAGATGACGCAGAATATCCCCCCTGCTACGTAACCCAGAAAAAGGAGCAATTTGGACCACACGTGAGTATTCTTGCCTCATCCTCAATAGGGACAAGACAAGAGCCCATCCAGCCGCCGCCGCCGCCGCCGCAGCCGCCGCCGCCGCCGCAGCCAACGACCGCCAGCTCCGATGGCAGTCGCGGTGGGCTCAATCGACGGGCGAATAGATGAAGAAACCGGCATTAAATTCGATTCGGGAGGACTTCGACGCTCGCATCATGTCTGCGGTTGAGCTGTTCGCGAAAGTCGCGGACGACGCTAAGGGGAACTGGAATAATATCAACGGCTGGGAAGGTCATTACCCCGGCCACGCGAGACGAATCGTCGGTCTAGCGTTTATGCAGATGCTGATCGCGTGGGAGGAATTAGTCGAAGCTACTTTGATGCGCTATATTGCAGGTGCTTCGGCACCAAGTGGCTATTCTCCAAACCTGTTGCTCGGACATGCGAAGTCGATTAGTCACGCTTACCAGCTAATCTCCGGGAAGCCGAAATATGATGCGTCAAAGCACTTCATGTCTTGGGATACCTGGTCGACACTTCTGGACACAGTTGGGCTTTACATCAAAGACGCAGCACCTTTCAGCAATCTGAGTGCACTTCAGAAGCAGAGACTTCACGACGCGAAGGTTATTAGGAATCGAGTCGCACATTTCTCGAAGAAGGTCCGTGAAGATTTCGTAGTAGTCGCCAAAAGCCATATTGGCCTCAGTCCAGACAAGAAGCTCTCGAAAGGTTATGATGTTGGTCAGCTTCTCATCGACGAGTCTTCGAAGGGATTCGGATCAGTAAAAAAGGAGCCATATTTCATCCACTACGCGAATTTGATACTGGCTTGTGCGGACGTAATCTGCCCACCAAATGAAGAGCCCATTGAGCCACCGCAGCCAACGACTATCAGCTCCGTTAATAGTCGCGGCTGAGTTCAAACGATGGGCAAACCGCGAATCACCATCCTTTCGAGCAGCTGCCTGTGCTTCGTCGCGCTTGCGTTTCCTCGGTGCTATCCTTGGCCGACTGTTCGATTGTATGCGTCGCTGTTGTAGTCGGACGGGGTCATGTCGTTACAATGTAACAGGTCCTCAATCTTTAAGGCGTTGGTTAGAAATACTACGGTAGCCGTAGGTAAATGTGGATGTCTCCTGTTTTTCGGAGAAGGTTACATTCTAACGAGATGACCGCTCTTCCCGTCCTGCAGTGATTGAGCGCAAACAGTCGAAAGGAGTTCTATGGCGCCGATGTTGATCACGATAGCGGGTGTTTCACTTATCTACCTGCTCTCGGGCTGGCTTAAGGCCGGTAGTCGTTTGGTGTTTTGCGCGGGTGCCGTCATGGCGTTGTGGGGTGTCGGAATTCTTTGGAGTGGGCGATTGGTTCAACGCCACGGTGTCGGAGCTCCTCTGGAGGGAAACGCAGCGCTCTTGGGCGGATTCGTTTTTCTGAGTATTGGCGTGGTCTTGCTGCGGAAAGGCTTGAGGAGCCCATCGGAATAGCCGCGGCAACGCCTGCTCCGAGGTCGAATCGGTCCGTTGAGTCTCAGGCGCCATTGTCGTGCGGTGTCTTTCGTCCGTTAGGACAGGGGACGGTGATGATGAAGACGACGATGGATTTGGATGCGCTGGGGTTCAGCGAATGGCATGCTGGGGTGGCTTTGGCCGCGCTGGAGCCGAACTTGCAGTGGGCGCGGGTGGTGGCGGTGGACCGTGAGGCGTGGGTGGTGCGGGCGGCGAGCGGCGAATGCGTCGCGGAGCTGGCGGGCCGGTTTCGTTTTGGCGTCGAGGAGGGGCTGGATCTGCCCGGGGTGGGCGATTGGGTCACGGTGCAGGTGGTGTCGCCGGATCGGGCGGTGATTCACGCGGTGGGACCGCGCCGGAGTGTGTTGAGCCGCAAGTCACCGGGGCGGGAAATGGCGCCGCAGTTGATAGCGGCCAATCTCGACGCGGCACTGGTGGTGCAGTCCTGTCATTACGATCTGAATACGCGGCGGCTGGAACGTTATCTGGTGGCCTGTCGCGAAGGCGGGGTGGAGCCGGTGGTGTTGCTGAACAAGGCGGATCTGGTGGACGAGGACGAGCTGGCGGGGCTGGTGTGCGACTTGCGGGGGGCGGGGATCACCGGGCAGATCATTCCGCTGAGCGGCGTGACGGGGCAGGGGTTGGACCGCGTCGAGGCGTTGCTCGAGCCCGGCAAAACCTATGGGCTGGTGGGCTCATCGGGCGTGGGCAAGAGCACCTTGATCAACCGGCTGTTGGGCCGCGAGGTCATGGCGACGCAGGGAGTGAGCGGCACCGGTGAAGGCACGCACACCACCACCCGGCGGCAGTTACTGACGCTGCCGAACGGAGCCATGGTTATCGATACGCCAGGGATCCGGGAGCTGGGTCTGGTGGGCGCGAGTGAGGGGCTCGACGAGAGTTTTGCCGACATCAAGGCGTTGGCCGGATCGTGCCGGTTTGGCGATTGCACGCATGAGTCGGAGCCGGGCTGCGCGGTGCGGCAGGCGTTGGCCGAAGGTTCGCTCAGCGAGGAGCGCTTTCGCAGCTACCAGAAGCTTGGGCGGGAGATCGAACATCACGATCGTTCGTATCTGGAAAAGCGGCGCAAGGACCGCGCTTTCGGCCGGCACGTGCGCGCGGTGATGCGCGGCAAGCCGCGGTAGGAGGCGACTCGTTCTACTTCGTTGGATGGGCCACGAGGCAAGGAGCCACGGATCACACGGGTAACCACGGATTTTTGCCTCCGAAACAGGAGTGGAGTTGGAACGGGACTGCACGGTAGCCGCCATGGAGAGCCTCGACCCCCTCACGTTCCTGGGATGGTCGCCTTCGGGCCACGCTTTCATCTTCGGTTCAAGCGCAGCTACTCATGGAGATCGGGGCCTTTCCCTGCCGCACCCTAAGGAGGACCGATCGGCGGACTTTCGGTCTACCGGTTGGCGGCTCGAAGACCTAACCGCGGCTGGTTTTCCGAGCCACCTGTTTGGGCGGAAATGAGCACTTGCGGAGCGACCATCCCTGGATAGCGTCGGCGCCATGTCTCTCACCAGCGTTTATCTCGCCGAAGAGGTTCTCGCGCTTCCAGCCGACCAACGGCGAATGCTCGCCAAACTGTTGATGGACAGTGTGCAGGAAGATGGTCGAAGCGACGATGAGATCCGCGGTGACCTGATTTCCCGACTTGAAGCGCTACGGGATGGCCGAGACCCGGGATTGTCCTTTGAAGAGGTGTTTGGAGAAAAGGCGTGAACGTTCGGTTCAGCTCGGTTTTCAAGCGAGACCTGCAGGAGGCCGAAACCCGCTACGCGACGATTTCCACCAAACTGGGCGACGATTTTCATACCCGGGTCAAAGAAGCGGTTCGGACGATCATAGCCCGATCAGGAGGGGATCATGTGGGCCCACACGGATTCCGCTGCCGGAAGTGCCGACCCTTCCCCTACTTGGTCTATTACGAACTCGATGGTGAGGTTCTGTATGTCCTCGGTTTGGTGCAGGAGCGAAAGCATCCGAATTACCTCCAGACTGAACTGAAACGATCAGGAGAGAAGTAGGGTGCGCGGACCTACTGCTGTGCTGACGAGGCTCCGGGTCCCCGGTGGGTGGTCGGCCAATCTGACATTCGGTTGATGCTGTGCACAGAAAAGCCCGCCGGAGGGGCGGGCTTGTAGGGGGATGGAGGATACGCGATCGCTCTACCAGTTGGGGACGTCGAAGAGGCGTTTGTAGTCCTCCCAGCGCTCGTTCATGAGGTTCAGCTTCTTCTGCAGCTGATCGAGGATGTCGGGCGGGAGCAGGCTGATTTCCTCCTCTGCTTTGGTCGGGGCGAGGCGGAGGTATTGCGTGGGATCGTCGCCGAGGAGCTGCATGAGCACGGCCGTGTTATCGAGTTCCTTGCGGGCGGTCTCCATCATCATTTGGCGGTCCCAGGTGGAGGCGGATTCGACGACCGGATAGGGGTCGAGGTCGATGCCGCGGTCCTTCACGCGATCGAGCTGGGCCTGGTAGCTGATGGCGTTGTGGGCGTTGTTGACGAAGCACTGGAAGATCTTGAGGCGGTGGGCGAGGTCGTCGTCGCCGAGTTGCTCGGAGAGGCGGATGGCGGCCGAGAGGTGATCGGTGATGGGCACGGAGACGCGGAAGAGGAAGTGGCGGCCGCTCCAGCCGGTGTAGACGTTGGTGGCCTGCACATCGGAGAGGGTTTCGGCGAGCTCCTCGCTGAGCGCCTGGAATTGGAAGGGACGATAGTAGGCCTTGTCCTCGGCGGGAATCTCGTCGGGGAAGGGCACGAAGGGACGGACGAGCCAACGTTGTTGAATGCTGCCGAGGTTGTAGATGTAGCCGCCGGTGTTGAGCAGCTTGATGAGCTGGACGGTATCGCCGAGATGGGTCCAGACGGCGAGCTGGGTGTTGGCCTGGGCCTCGCCGACGCGGGCGATGGCTTCGTCCTTCATGAGCTGGAGCTGGCTGATCTGGTCGAGGGCGGGCTCCTGCTGGAAGCGGTCGTAGATGGAGAAGTAGAGGTCGCGGGTGCGGGCGTCGGCGATGATGACGCGCACGCGAGGGAAGTTGCCGGTGTGGGCGGCGGCGAGCTCGCGCACAAACTCGGGCAGGCGGGGGATGCCGAGGACGGGGTTGAAGTAGTTCTGGTAACCCTCGGTGCGACCGACGCGTTGCATGTAGGGGCGGCCGTCGGGGCCCTCGAGGTTTTCGATGCCCATGTTGCGGGTGAGCTTGCGCACGATGCGCATGGGATCGGGGTCGCGGGTGAGGGTCATGCGCAGGTCGACGGTGGTGTCGGCGTCGGCGGCGCCGGCCTGGAGGGCGTCGAAGAAACCGCGCAGGCGATCTTCCATGGAGCGGTTGCGGTAGAGGGTGTTGCCGAACTGGCCGCTGTAGAGGCCCGGGCTCCAGTCGAGGCCGGAGCCGGAGTCGTTGGTGAGGAACTGGACGGAGTCGATCTCGGGGCAGCGGGTGAGCAGGATGCGCATGCCTTCGCGCATGAGTTCGAGCACTTCGGGGTGATCGATGGAAGGCGCGAAGCGGGCGACGCGGGAGCGGCCAGGATGATCGACGCGGGCGCCGCGCCAGAGCGGGTGGTCGGTGAAGACGGCCTCGGGCAGCATGGCGGGTTCGCTGGAGAGAAACCAGCCCTTGAGACCGAGGCGGCGGAGGACGCGGCAACGCTCCTCGAGGATGCTCATGACACGTTCGGAGTGCTCAGCCGGCACGTAATCTTTGATGACGCCGGGGCGGGTGGTTTTGAGCAGGCCAAATTTGTAGATGACCCAGGACGGGTAGGGGTCACCGGGAGTGTCGAGTTCCCAGTAGGCCAGCGGCAGGTCCTGGGTGACATCGATGTGGGTGGCGCCGGATTGCTGGGCGCGCACGGCAAAAGCCTCGAAGTCATGGATATCTGAATACGAGCCGGCGAAGATGACCTTCTCGTAGGCGCGGGTGGCGACAGCGGAGAGGAGGACGGCGAGGCAGCAGAGACCGAGGCGGCTCCAGCGGGGCAGGCGGCGGGGGAGACTCATGAAGGGAAACATGGATAAGGATGGCGTTAAAAGGGTCAAAGGAAGGTGACGCGAAAGCGCGGGCTGGGGCGACGGAGGGATTGTGCAACACGTGGCATTTGCGGCGGGGGGAGGGGAGCGGTGGGAAACGCTGAAATGCTGAAAAACTGAAAAGCTAAAAAAAGGGGGGCTGGTCGTGGAAAAGCTGAAACGCTGAAAGGCTGAAAAGCTAAAAGGGGTGCGCCGCATGCGGCGCACCCCTGGGTTGTAGTTGGCAGTCTGGTGGCCGACTCGTTCAGAACTTGAACGAATTGGTGAGGGAGATCACGCGACCCGACATCGGGCGGTAGAGGGTGCGGACGAACGGGGAACCTTCGGCGGAGGCCTCGTTGCGGGCGCTGATGGGGAAGGGATCGTCGTTGTCGAAGAGGTTGCTGATGTTGATCTGAATCTTCCAATCGATGTCGCGGGCGATCTTGCGTTGGTAGTTCAGGAACAGGTCGGCGCTGATCCGCGAATCACCCCGGGCGTAGCGGGTGATGTCGAAGGACCCGTCGGCCTGGCGGAAGTAGCCGATGATGGGGGCGCTGCGCCAGCGGGTGGTGCCGCCGATGGCGAAGCCCTTGAGGGCGCTGTCGCGATCGAAGGCATACTTGGCCGTGAGGCGGGCGGTATACTTGCTGGCCGGGAAGGACTGGACGTTTTCCCGGGTGTTCATGAGCGCGTATTGGTCTTCCATCTGGGAGATGTAGGAGCCCAGGGTGGTGGTGCCGTTGGCGCGGGTGAGGGAGGGATCCTGGGCCTGGTAGAAGGGCAGGTTCTCGAGGTAAAAGGCCCGCACATCCGGCGCGAGGTTGGTCTGCTTGTTGACCAAGGTCGAGGCGGTGAGGCGGAGGGTCCAATTGCGGGTGGGGCTACCGATGATGGTGAGCTCTTCGCCCTTGGCGCTTCGGTCGGCGGTGGTGAAGCGGTCGACGAGTCGCGTCTCCGGCAGGATGCCGTTGTCGACCAGGATCTGATCGGCAGCGTCCATCGCGCTGAAGGGCGAGTTGATGTTGTTGCCGTTGGTGGCGGAGTTGAGCTCTTCGGTCTCGAAGTGGATCAGTGAGATGCTCAGGCGATCCTGAAGCAGGCTGAGACGGATGCCGTAGTCGGTGGACTCACCGGTGGAGGCCGGGATGAACTCGCCGTAGAGGTCGCGGCTTTCGGTGCGGGGCGAGAAGTTGGTGGCGTAGTTGAGCGAGAAGCTCAGCCAATCGAGCGCGTGGATGACGGCGCCGTAGTTGCGCGAGATGCCCTCGACCGTGGTGGGCTCGTCGATGAAGGCGGCGTAGTTGGAGAGGGTGGTGCCCTCGGGGGCGCCGCTCACGAGCTCAACGGGTTCGTAGAGGCCGGTGCCGTCATTCTGCATGGCGGCGTCGTAGATGCGGCGCTTGTCCTTGCGCAGGCCGATGGTGGTGATGAGGTGGTCCTTCAGCCAGCGGCTTTGGAAGACGCCGAGGAGGCTGTCCTGCTCGGTGAGGGTGCGGGCGGTGGCGTAGTCGGCGATGGGGAGAAACTCAGCGACGAAACCGTCCTGGTTGATGCCATCGGAGTAATAGAGCTCCCGCAGGTCGTGGAGGGCGACCTTGCCGGCGGCGGGGTCGAGGTAATCGCGGATGTAGAGGGCGAGGGAGCTGCTCTGGTAGCCGCCGGAGAAATTGGCCGGGTCGACGACACCGTTCTGGTTTTGGGTGATGGTCATGCGACCGCCGTTCCAAGCCTCGTCTCGCTCGTTGTATTCGTAGGCGAAGGCGAGCTGGTGACTGCCAAACCACTCATTGATCTCATCGGGATGAAACTCGTAGGAGGCGGTGGCGCGGTAGTGGTCGATCTCCATATCGCGATCGATGATGAAGGGGCGGGTCTCCATGTAGAGTTCGCCGGCGTGGGTGTTGACGCCGAAGTCATTGGGATCGACGAAGAGACGACGGTCGATGCTCATGCCCTGGAGCACGTCGTTGGTGGTATGGCCGTAGGCGAGTTCGACGTTAAAATCGTCGCTGATGCGGTGGGTGAGGTTGATCTCGGTGATGTCCCAATCGCTGTCGTTGATGCCGTTGGGGCCGCCGATCCAAGCGTCGAGCGGATAGTCGTAGCCGGTGGCGGCGGTATCCATGTTGATACCGTTTAGTTTGGTGAAGGTGCCGCGGGCGGTGCGACGGGTGTTGCGAATAAGGCCGTCGGAATCGAGGACCCAGTTGTTGCCGTTGACGGTGGCCAGGCCCTGGGAGGACGAGGAATAGTTGACGCCATCCACGATCACCCGGTTGTTGGCCGGGACCTCGGTGACGATGGGGGAGCCGGCGGCCACCCAGGCACTGACAAAGTCGCGGGCGAAGATGCCGCGGGGGCTGGCGCGCTCGGAGCTGCGTCGCTCGTGACCGATGGTGATGCTGGTGTCGCGGGAAGGGGCCCATTTGCCGACGAGGTGCCAGGCGTTCTGACGCTCGTAGGACGGGTAACGGTAGAAGTCCTGATCCTCCCAGAGCGCGCTCAGGCGGATGCCGAGTTGATCGGGGATGAGCACCTGGTTGACGTCGGTGGCGACGCGTTGGCTACCGAGGTCGTCGGTGCGGTGCGTGATGGAATAGGCGCTGCGAGCGAGGCGCGGCACTTTGGTGGCGTAGTTGACGGTGCCGCCGGGGTTACCGGAGCCGGAAAGGATGGCGTTGGGGCCCTTGGAGAATTCGACGCGCTCGGAGTTGTAGGCCTCAAACTGTGCGTTGAGGTCCATGAAATTGCGGGTGAGGACGCCGGTCTTGAAGCCGCGGATCTCCATGTAGTTGTAATTCCAGACCTCGCGCTCCTGGCCGTCGGAGTTGAGGTCGCCGGCGGCGTTGGGCTCCACGCCATTGGCGAGGCTGGTGAGATCCTGGATGTCCTGGACGGCGAGGTCCTCCATGAGCTCGGCGGTGATGATGTCGAGCGGGTTGGCGACGTCCTTGAGGGCGGTGTTGGTGCGCGTGCCGGAGAGGGTGGCGGTGGCGAGGTAACCGATGTCCTGATCGGTGCTGACCTCAAAGGGGCTGAGGGTGATGATCTCGTCGTCTTCGGCGAATGAGGACGTGTCGGGATTGGTTTGGGCGGCCAGGCTGAGAGGCAGCAGGCACGCGGTGAGCAACGTGGCGGTCAGCGAACGATCGCGCCAGGATCGCACGGACGGGGGTCCAGAGGTGATTTCCATGGTGATGCAGTTGGGGTTGAGGTTAACAAACTCCCGCCCGATCGGGCTAGTCATGAGGAGCCTCAAGGCGCCCTAGGAGTTGTCTAGTATGAGGAAAAAAACCTGCTCGCGCCTGGGACAACGTTGCCACCCGCGCAACCCGTTGCATCCGGGGCACGGCGAGGACGGCGCACAAAAAAAGGACGCCCGCAGGCGTCCTGAGTGTGGCCCGATCGGACCGTGAAATTTCAATCAGCGTGCGACCTCAGAAGCTGAAGGAGTTGGTGAGTGAGATGACGCGGCCGTCCATCGGACGGTAGAGTGTTTCCACCCACGGCGAACCGGCGTCGGAGGTGGCGTTGCGCGCGCCGATCGGGAAGGGGTCGTCTTCGTCGAAGAGGTTACTGACGTTGATCTGAATCTTCCAATCGATGTCGCGGGCGATCTTGCGCTGGTAGGTGAGGAAGAGGTCGGCGCTGATCCGCGAGTCGCCGCGGGCGTAGCGATTGACGTCGAAGGAACCGTCGGCCTGGAGGAAGTAGCCGATGATGGGCGCGCTGCGCCAGGAGGCGGTGCCGCCGATGGCGAAGCCCTTGAGGGCGGTGTCGCGATCGAAGGTATACTTCAAGGTGCCGCGGGCGGTGTATTTGCTGGCGGGGAAGACCTGCACGTTCTCGCGGGTGTTCATGAGGGCGTATTGCTCCTGCATGTCCTCCACGTAGGTGCGCAACGTGGTGGTGCCACCGGTGCGGGTGAGGGTTTGATCCTGCGCTTGATAGAACGGCAGATTCTCGAGGTAGAACGCGCGCACATCTGGGGCGAGGTTGGTCTGTTTGTTGACCAGGCTCGAAGCGGTGAGGCGGATCGTCCAGTTGCGGGTGGGGCTGCCGATGATGGTGAGCTCCTCGCCCTTGGCGCTGCGGTCGGCGGTGGTGAAGCGGTCGACGGGGCGCACGGCGGGGAGGATGCCGTTGTCCACCAGGATCTGGTCGGCGGCGAGCATCTCGTCGAAGGGCGAGTTGATGCCGTTGCCGTTGGTGGCGGAGTTGAGCTCTTCGGTTTCGAAGTGGATGAGGCTGACGCTGAGACGATCGTCGAGCAGGCTGAGGCGGAAGCCGTAGTCGGTGGACTCACCGGTGGAGGCCGGAATGAACTCGCCGTAGAGGTCGCGGCTCTCGGTGCGGGGCGAGAAGTTGGTGGCGTAGTTGAGCGAGAAGCTCAGCCAATCGAGGGCGTGGATGACGGCGCCGTAGTTGCGCGAGATACCTTCAACGACGTTGGGCGCGGAGGTGAAGGCGGCGTGGTTGGAGAGGGTGCTGCCGTCGGGGGCGCCGGGTTCGAGCTCAACCGGCACGAAGAGGCCGGTGCCGTCGTCCTGCATCGGGGCGTCGTAGACGCGGCGCTTGTCCTTGCGCAGACCGATGGTGGTGATGAGGTGGTCCTTCAGCCAGCGGCTCTGGAAGACACCGAGGAGGCTGTCCTGCTCGGTGAGGGTGCGGGCGGTGCCATAGTTGGTGTTGGGCAGAAACTTGGCGACGTAGCCGTCCTGATTGATGCCGTCGGAGTAGTAGAGGTCGCGCAGGTCGTGGAGGGCGACCTTGCCGGCGGAGGGGTCGAGGTAGTCGCGCACGTAGAGGGCGAGGGAGCTGTTGTTGTAGCCGCCGGAGAAACCGGTGGGATCAATCACGCCGGACGGATTTTCCGTAATGGTCAGGCGGCCGCTGTTCCAGGCCTCGTCGCGCTCGTTGTATTCGTAGGCGAAGGCGAGCTGATGGGAACCGAACCACTCGTTGATCTCGTCGGGATGGAACTCGTAGGAGGCGGTGGCGCGGTAGTGATCGATCTCGATGTCGCGATGGATCCAGAACGGGCGGGTCTCGATGTAGAGCTCGCCGGGGTGGACGTTGTCGCCGAAGTCATTGGGATCGACGAAGAGGCGGCGATCGACGCTGTTGCCCTGCATGACCTCGTTGGTGGTGTGACCGAAGGCGAGCTCGACGTTGAAGTCGTCGCTGATGCGGTGGGTGACGTTGAGCTCGGTGATGTCCCAGTCGCTGTCGTTGATGCCGTTGGGGCCGCCGATCCAGACATCGAGCGGGTAGTCGAAGCCGGTGGCGACGGTGTCCATGTTGATGCCGTTGGCGCGGGTGAAGTTGCCGCGGGCGGTCCGGCGTGTGTTGCGGATTACACCGTCGGAATCGAGGATCCAGTTGTTGCCGTTCATGGTGGCCAGGCCCTGGGAGGCGGCGGAGACGGTGGTGCCATCGACGGTCACATTGTTGTTGGAGGGGACCGCGGTGACGATGGGAGAGCCGGCGTCGAGCCAAGCGGTCACGAAGTCGCGCGGGAAGATGCCGCGGGGGCTGGCGCGTTCGGAACTGCGGGTTTCGTGGCCGACGGTGATGCTGGTGTCGCGGGTGGGGGCCCATTTGCCGACGAGGTGCCAGGCGTTCTGCCGCTCGTAGGACGGGTAACGGTAGAAGTCCTGATCTTCCCAGAGTGCGCTCAGGCGGATGCCGAGTTGGTCGGGGATGAGCACTTGGTTGACGTCGGCGGCAACACGTTGGCTGCCGAGATCATCGGTGCGGTGGGTGATGGAGTAGGCGTTGCGCTCGAGGCGGGGCACCTTGGTGGCGTAGTTGACGGTGCCGCCGGGGTTGCCGGAGCCGGAGAGGATGGCATTGGGACCCTTGGAGAATTCGACGCGCTCGGAGTTGTAGGCTTCGAACTGGGCATTGAGATCCATGAAATTGCGGGTCAGGACGCCGGTCTTGAAGCCGCGGATCTGCATGTAGTTGTAGTTCCAGACCTCGCGTTCCTGGCCGTCGGAATTGAGGTCGCCAGCGGCGTTGGGCTCCACGCCGTTCGCGACGCTGGTGAGGTCCTGAATGTCCTGGATGGCGAGGTCCTCCATGAGCTCGGCGGTGATGATGTCGAGCGGGTTGGCGACGTCCTTGAGGGCGGTGTTGGTGCGCGTGCCCGACAGCGTCGAGGTCGCCATGTAACCAATATCCTGTGACGTGTTTACCTCGAAGGGACTCAAGGTGACGATGTCATCGTCGGTGGGGGGGGCGTCGGAGGCCGACTGCGCCAGAATGCCTTGCGGCTGAGAAAAGGCAGCGGCCAGGGACGCTGCGATGATGATCAAACGATGCCGCCGGATCGGCGCCTCGCATACAATCTTCATGGTGTTGCTTGGGGGTTAAGGGTCGGTGCAAGACCATGACGAGCGGCCCACATTGGGCGTGTCGAAGTGATCAGCGTCTTGGTTGCAACTCGAATAAAGGCGTGACCCGGGAAGGTGAACAACGCAGTGGCATGTGCAATCCGTTGCGCAGGTAATCGGGGCGATTTCAGGGCGCCTGTGCGAGGGGGCAAGGCGAGTGAATTGCGGGGCGGTTTAGAGGTGAAACGCGAAGCGGGCAGGCGCGTCGAATGGAGGTCGGGCGGCCTGCGTGAGTCGGGCTTTCTGCAAGGCGTTGCATGAGACGAAGTATGCTGCGGCGGGTGATTGACTGGTCTCGGTGCGGGCCGCGTCCCAATGTCGACGGCATGATCCTTTCCGGAATCCTTGGCCGTGGGTGGTTGGCGCGATTGGCGGGCGGAGTCCTGCTCGTCGCCCTCAGTGCGGGACTGGTGCGAGCGACGCCGCAGGCGGTGCCGACGTTTGAGAACATCGGGCTTTATTGGCGACCGGCGGAAGGGGCGGCGGATCGCACCTGCGCGGTGTCGTATCGGGCGGTGGGAGACGCGGATTGGTGTGAGGCCATGCCCTTGTGGTTCGACGCCATGGAACATCCGGAGCGACCGGAACGCAGCCGGGAATACCGCGGTAGTCTGGTCGGGTTGACGCCGGGCACGGCCTACGAGATTCGCCTCAAGCTCCTGCCGGACGGGCCGGAAGTGCGCCTCGAAACACAGACCTGGGCGGAGCGTTGGCCGGTGGCGAAGACGGTGGAATTACCGGCGCTGAGCCACGAGACGCTGGTCATAAGCGAAGGCGGCAGTGCGGAGTCGGGTTATGTCGTCTACACCTCACCTGCGGGCACGCGCAGCCGCATCGACGGACGCAATGAGGCGGAGGTAAACATCCGCATCGACGCGCCCTATGTCATCGTGCGAGGCCTCGATCTGGTCGGTGCGCGCCGGCACGGCATCGAGCTGGGCACAGTGCAACACGTGGTGATCGAAGACTGCGACATCTCCGGCTGGGGGCAGGACCTTGAGGATGGCTGGGGACGGAACTTCGACTCGGCGATCTATCACCGCGTGGAGGACGACGCGCCGCGCGTGCTGCGCCGCATTGTGATTCAGCGCAACCGCCTGCATCACCCGCGCGCCAACGCCAACTCGTGGTTGCAGCCGCGCGCCAGTCGCAAGGGCAGCAAGCACCCGATCGGACCGCAGGCGATCAGCTTCATCAACGCCGACGGCGAAATCGTCATCCGCCACAACGACATCTATTCGGACTTCGAACACATGTTCAACGACGCCATGGGCGAGTATCATAATTTCGGTTACGCCGGGTTTCCGGGGCGGGACTCCGACATCCATGGCAACCGCATCTCGCACTGTTGGGACGACGGCATCGAGATGGAGGGCGCCAACCAGAATGTGCGCTGCTGGGGCAACGTCATTGACTGGACCTACGTGGGCATCGGCGCGGCCACCACCTCGCTCGGCCCGGCCTACATTTATCGCAACATCTACCTGCACTCGCGGCGCGGACCGGGGACGGACGAGGAGTCCTACAAAGGGCAGTTGTTCCTGAAGCTGGGGGCCGATCCGCGGCAGGCGGAGTTTGCTCACGGCCGCACCTACGTGCTGCACAACACGGTGCTGCAACCGGAACCGTGGGGCGGATTCGATGCCACCTCGGGGGCGACCGGCGGGGTGCGTCTCTCCGCGGCCAACAAACACCAGACCCAGATTTTCAGCCGCAACAATGTGCTGTGGACGCGCATGGACCGGAACATCGCGGTGTTTGATGGGCAGGCTTCGCCGACCAACGACTTTGACTACGATCTGTTCAACGGACTGGTGCGGGCGGTGGACGGCAGTGAAACCCACGGCGTGCACGCGGTGCCGGTCTTTGCGGCACCGCTGGATGCGGAGCGATCCTGGAGCGTCGCCCTCGCTCCGGGCACGCCGGGCAGTGATCAGGGCGTGCGGCTGCCGGGTTTTAACGACGACTTTGCCGGTGACGGCCCGGACATGGGGGCGATCGAATTTGGGCGGCCCCTGACGGACGATTTTCCGGCGCGACCGGACCGTCCGAGCGACGCGCCGTAACCCAACCTCGCAGGCGAGCCGGGGCGCGTCGGGCATGTGCAAGGCATTGCACGCGCGGGCCCTCGCAAGTCCCGGGTGGGCGTAGGCTAATCGGGGCCTCATCTATGCGACCCGGAATCATTTTCCTACCCCACGGCAACCTGCAGTATTCCCAGCTACGTCCCGAGCAACGGGCGTGGGTGGCCCGCCAATCCTATGGACCGCTCTTCGACATGTCGGAGCGCGCGAACGCCCCCATCGCTTTTGAGGCTTCGGGCGAGACCTTGGAAATCGTGGCGGAGGAAGCGCCGGAGGTGTTGGAAAAACTCGTGGCCGGCATCAAGGCCGGGCGCATCGAGGCGGTGGCGTCACCGCAGACCCACATCATGCTGGCCAACATCGATCCGGTGATCGGTCTCGATTCGTTGCGCAATGGCCTCGACACGTGGGAGCGCCTGACCGGTGTGCGCCCGGTGACCGGTTGGAATCCGGAGTGCAGCTGGGCGGGATTCATTCCCGACATTTATCGGGAGGCGGGTTTTGAGACCCTCATCGGTGACGCCGATTCGTTTCTGTTGTCGAGTGTGCCCGGTCTGCGGGAAGCCACGGGGCTGCGCTTCGACGTGCGCGGGCACAGCAACAAAAACGCGCTCTTCAAGATCGAGCAGGAGATCGCGGATCGGCCCGAGATCCTGCGGGCGCTCTTTCAGCCGAGTGAGCTGGCGAACGGCCTCAAGGTCGTCCTGCGCTCGGACATGATGTGCAACATCCTGCTCTGGTATCTCATGGGCGCGACCGAAGGGAATCGCGAAGAACCGATCTCGTTGGCCGAAGTGCGCGAGACGCTCGTGCGCTGGCGCGATCGGATTCCAGGGGGGCAGGGCTTCATCCTACCTTATGCGGAGGACGCCGAATACATCGGCACGACCGCCTATTTTTATGTAAAGCAGTTTGGCGAGGCGCGCTTCTTCGAGCCCGCGCCGGACAGCTTGCGCCGTTTTGCGGAAGTGCTGCAACTGGCCCGCGACCTCGATTTCGAACTCATCACCCCGAGCCAGGCCGTGGCCACCTATCCGGTGGTGTCGGGCCGCGATTTTGAGCGGGTGGAGAATGGGTGTGCATGGCACGGCGGCACGGCGAAGGCCTGGGCCAACACGCCGCATGCCCGCATCCTCGATCCGGTGTGCCGCAGTGTGCACCAAGGGCTCGAAGCGGTGGCCGATCACCTCGGTGCCACTCTGCGCGATACCGTGGAGTTTCGCGAAGTCATGCGTCGGATCACCACGGCCTACGTCAGCGATGCCCGCTGGCCGCCCGCCCCCACGTCGCCGGGCCGCTTTAATGTGGTCGAGGCCATCGAGGCGATCGAAGCCGCCAACGACGGACTGGAGGCCCTCATGGCGCAGCACGGACTGGCGGAGCATCGCTCGCTCTATTCCGCGCCGATCATGCGTTCGCAAATCGCGGCGGTGCGCGATGAGTTGATGGGCTTTGCCTACTTTGAAGAGCGGAACGAAGGCGTTTCTGGTGCCGCTGCTGCGACTGTAAAAATGAAAGCGGGCTCCTGAAGGGAGCCCGCCGGGCAGGATGGAACGTGAGGTGGGAGCGGCTAAGGAGGTCGCTCAGTTGGTGGCTGTCTGGCGTTCCGGCTTGGGTCGGCTCACGGTCGGACCATCGACCCACACCCCGTGGACCTGGATGCCGCGGGGATGCACGGGAATACCGCTCTCGTTTTGGTAGAGCAGACTTACGAGGAGCTCCACGGCATTGGCGCCGACGCCGACATTGTCCTGGCGAATGCCGGCGACCTCGGCGGCAGACGCGCCCTCGACATCCTCGATGTTGAGGTGGGCCAGAGCGACGTCGTCGGGCACCCGCAGGCCGGCCTTGCGCAACACGGAAAGCAGGCGGCGGTTGGCGGTCACGATCACATCGGGTTTGGCTTGGCGCAGCCACTCGATGGCGTCGTCGTCGCGGGCCGACACGAGCGGCGGCAGCGGGGTGCCGCCGAGTTCGCTGCAGAGGGTGCTGTAGTAGCCGGCGAAGAAGCGGCCGTTGACGAATTTTTCGACGCGTGGTTCGCCGACGTAACCGATGCGGCGATAGCCTCGTTCCCAAAGTTTCTGCACCGCCATGCGACCGTATTCAAACTGGTCGTCGCTGGAGTAGTGCAGTGCGGGTTTTTCGAATCGGGTGCCTACCCCCACGATGGTGAGGGAGTCGAGCGGGAGCGGAATGGTGGTGGCGAGTCCGTCGCTCTCATCGAACGGCGGCACCAGCACGCCCTGAATGCCGCGACTGTGCAGCTGGCCGGCGAGACGTTTGGGTGATTTGTCCTGCGTGCGGATGCGGTTGATGGCGTAGCCGAGGCGCTGGGCCTGGCGTTGGGCACCTTGCCAGAAGGCGACCTGGACGGGGTCGTCGCGCCAGTCTTCCGGGCCGGGAAAGAAGTCCAACCAAGCCAGATTGCAGCGTGCGACCGGCGGGTGGCCGTAGCGTAGCTGGGTCATGAGCGCGGAGACCAGCGGGTTCGGGCGGTAACCGAGGCGTTCGGTGATCTCGCGGATGCGCCGGCTGGTTTGGGGGCTGATGCGCGCGTCGCCCTTGAGGGCGCGGGAAACGGTGCTGGTGGCAACACCGGCGGCGGCGGCAATGGTCTCCATGGAAGGCGCGGACGCCGAACCGAGGGAGGCGAGGTCGTTTTTCATCGGGGTTGGGGGCCAGGGGTTACCGATCGGGGTGGGTGAAATCACCGGCGAGTCGAGTCGATGGTAAGGGGGAAACCAGGGACAACGTTGACGCTTGTCCGCGGCAAATCAATCTCCATGCAACACGTTGCATAAAGTGGAGGGGTCGGGGCAGTGGGCGATTGATACCGAGCCGCCGTTTGACCACATAATTCAAACCACTTCGCCATACCGAGTTGGTTCAACTCGTGGCAGATTAATTGTGATTGGGTTTGGCAGCAGACCGAGGTCCCTCCCGAAATCTGATGGCCCACGTTGATGATTCGCAGCGTCCACCTGTGTGAGTTCGACCTCGGCCAATTTCACGGAAGCCTTTTGATTAAATCCCGTTCGCGCAGAATTGAACCGAGCATTGACTCCCTAGGCTCCCCAGAAGTGAGGGAACGTGCCAAACACGACTATCACACCTTGGCCGATGAGCTACCGCACCCACTTGCTGACTTTGATGAGTCGTTTCAGATAATCGTCGGTTTCTACCGAAGCCTCCCATGGGTCGAACCTTAGTTGCTGAAGCGACCGATAGTCCACTTGGCCATCGCGGCTTATGAGTAGGCCAACATACTGAAACGTGACCATTCACCATTCTTTCTGAGCAACGAATGGTGGGCCCGCCGGGGGTCGAACCCGGAACCAAGGGATTATGCTTACCACTTCGGTTTTCACCGCTCTGACCGGCTGGTCGGATTCGTGGTCTGGACTATGCCTTCACCGTGACTCGGTTTCCCGAACGGTAGGTGGGTGATTATAGTCTCTACACCTTCTCCACCGAAGTGGAGCTTGGCTCGGCGTTGGGTCGTCCTGACGGACAGGCCGTTCACCGAATTTACACCTGACTACCAACAGGTTTCCCCACTGGCGACCCGTGAAAGTCCCCTGCTCTAACCATTGAGCTACAGGCCCATAAACTTGGCTTGGTCACCCATTGGTCGACGCGATTCGAATCGCGTGAATCCGCAGGGGAGGGTCCCCTGTGCCAGCATCGAAATTCGATGCTGGGAGTCGTCCCGCCTAGCGGAACTCGGAACTAACCATTGAGCTACAGGCCCTAAAAAGAACGAGGTGTTTGAAGAGGAGGATCCGCTGGGAATCCACCCTTATTTCCGTCTTCAGTCGGTTTGAGCAACCGAGGGATCGATTCCTCCAAGAAACCCCAATGCGCTCCGATTCGGATTCACAGTTCCGGCCAAGTGGTCATGGCCAGTTGCCAACTTGAGTCATGGAGAACTCAAACCTTCCGAAAAATCGCATCTATCTGCGGGTTCCGGAGCCGTGGCATTTCAGGGTCCGTCCCGATCTCATCGAGGAACTCTGCCTCGCGGATCGCATGGCCTATGCTCTTCCTGGTTCCCGTTCGACTTATACCCTATGGCGCCAACTTGGTGGTCAGGAATCGTGGCACGCTCCTTTCAGTGAAATGAAAGAGCACCTCGAGCTGGGATACCTACCAACCACCAGGTGGGTCTTCGGCATTGTAATGTTTCCTGGCGACAACCAAGGAACGCCGATCGCCATGGATGCACGTGGGTGGTGGACCCAATGTCCATGGCCCGGTCTGCTTCTCTTTGTGTTTCGTCGTGCGGTGGAATGTCTCGCGACCTATGGATACACTTCAGGCGATGCGAACAAAGTCCTGGTGCCTAGGCCGCGTCCCAAGAATCCCTCACGAGACGAGATAGTGTATCCGCGATGCTACCTCGGTTACGAGACGGGGACCGGGCTGTGTCAGATCGTTCAACCCGCTCTCCATGAGGGTCTGCGCCGATTTCTTCAGTCGGCTCCGGATGCGGTGCCGCTCAAGATTCCGATGAAGCGAAAGAGTGGAAATGGTAGTGGCGTTTGACGCGCGCCCGACGAGCCCAACTTGGTGACGATGAGAATTCTGCACGTAACCGACTTCCATGGACATCAGCCGTGGTTCGATTGGGTTTCCCGCAACGCGGCGAACTACGATCTCGTGGCTTTGACCGGAGACCTGATCGATGAAGCCCTGCGCACACCGGTCGATCGGCAGATTGAGATGGTTCGGAAATTCGGGGAGGGCTTGCAGGGCAAGTTGCTAATCTGCTCGGGGAACCACGATACCCGTGACGTCGAATTGCCCTATGGCGCGGCCGATTGGATTCAGGAGCTGCGAGCTCGGACTATTGGCACCAAGGAGTCCGTCGTGGAAATCCATGGTCTACGGATCGGGATCTCGGATTGGTGTGAGGCGCCCATGTGGGGAGATTTCGATCTGCTTCTCAGCCATCAGCCGCCGGCAAAGTCGTGCACGGCTATTCAAAGGCCCGAAGGTGTGGATTGGGGCGACATTGGCCTGCGCGACTACCTTGATGCTGAGCTGCTCAAACCGCGGCTCGTTTTGACGGGACACGTGCATCAGCCGAAGCGGTGGGTGGGGCGAGTTGGTCAGTCGGTTATCCTCAATCCTGGGCGCCGGCGTAGCACCGCTGCGGAACCGGCTCGTATCGACATCGACCTGGATGCCGGGACGGTGCGGTGGAATAGCGGCATGGGGCAGCGTGACGGGCGCCGTCTTCCGGGGTGAGTTGCCCCAACTTGGTCTGTGCCAGGTCGAAAACCCATCCTCGAAAACGAACTCCCGCTCGTCCTATCGGTTCTTTCCGATTTCCCGCTCCGCGACCAAGCCTTGGTTACGCTGGGGCTGCAGACCGGGTTTCGGATCAGCGAGCTCCTGTCGCTCAATGTCGGCGATGTGTGGGATGGAGCGGGAGTGCGTCCCCAAGTTAAGGTCACGCGTGCGCGGATGAAGGGTGGCAGCGGTGCTCGCCGCCGGGGCGTGACCTCAAGAATTGTCCCGTTGAACGATGCTGCGGTGGATTGCCTGCACCGATTCTTGATGGATCGAGCAGGGGAGGGCGAGTTGCCGATGAATTTACCCCTCTTTCCCAGCCGCTTTCGCGGCAAGCGACTTACCGACATTGTTCACGCGGTGCTGAGGAGTTCTGGGCTTGATGACGATGGCGTCTACGGCACGCACACCCTGCGGAAAACCTTCTGCCGCCGAATCTACTCGATCACGCAACACGACTTGAATCTGACCCGGGCGGTCATGGGTCATGCGAGCTGCTCGACGACCCAGCGTTACCTGCACGTGGATGACGACGAGATTGCGGAGGCAGTCCGTGCGATCGGAGGGATGCGGAAGCCTGCCTCGCTCGATCCGGCGAAGGTGCTTTCCTGAATGTGATTCTAGGCGAACCGTACCTTTTTCTACGAGAACTGGTTCGTCGTCTTCGCGCGGCGGTGTGCCGTTCCATCATCTATCCTAGGAGCGCTTACTAGGTAGGAGGGCATGTCGCTCCCTGGCCGTAAACACTGCCGGAAACCAAGGCATCGGAGCGCTGAAAGACTCCTCAATCGCGGCGACGTTCTCAGCCTTGATTCTGAGAAGGACGACAATTCGCTCGGCTGGGCAATCAAACCCATTTGCGAACTGTTCCTCCACGATCTCGGGAGTGGAATCATGGCAAACTTGCTTGTTCGGGAGTGTGGATTTCCTAGAACCAACGACTGGCTTGAGGCTGAGATGGCCCATCAGGAGGGTAGGCCGAGGCATCGATTCCGTACGTAGGTTGCGACAATTTTAATGTGCCCCATTTCTAAAAGCTTCCGCGGAGATGGCTGTACGTTGCCGATTGAGGCGAAGTCTGGATTAGGATCAGCCAGCCATGCCTGAAATCGCTCGGGTTTGTCTCGGCACCAACCCAAGTAGCGCGCGACCTGATCAAACGGCTCTAGTAGGGTCTGAATCCTCGCGGAGTCGCTCTGGCCGATGAGTTCCGTCGGCGACACCTTCAGCAGAGCAGCCAGTTCATCCAAAGAGTACCTGAACAGTGCAGCAACCTTACCCGGATCGAGCATCCCGCTCGAGGTGTCGCGGCAGACTGAGAAGTCCGTATTCATTGCGTGGTTATCGTCCTTGGTTTCCAAGAATTTGCCAACTCTTCCTTGCTGATTTGGTCCTCCCAAACCTTCTCCTTACCCACGCGCTCAAAGTCGCTCGCATAGGTTTGTTGCGGCGAAGTTTTTGTCACCATCCGCAGCGTCGATCAGAAGGATCGAGAACGATAGCAATATGGCTTCCTTTTCGGGCCTCACGGAAACCGCACTCCCCACTGGTCGCCGCCATTTATAGCGAAGTTACCCCAAGTTAGCGTTTTTTGATAACTTTCAGATCGGGGCCCGATTCGCCGCACATTCTGCGGCGAATAGCCCCCTGAATCACCGCATTTTCCCAGTCCTCCTGCCGACTCGCCCCACCTTCCCACTAAGCCCCCATAATGTAGGGAACGGGGGCTTCACGGACTGCACTGGTGGGTGAGGACAAGGATTCGGCCGTGCTCGTTGGGTTGGATCCCGGCACCTGCACGGCTACCGTCTCCGGTGTGAACAGCACCACCGGCGTCGCGCTGGGAGAGATACACGAGGTGAACTGATCGGCCTTTCGCCTGCTCGCGCACCCCCCGGGGGGGCCTCCGGTGGCTTCCATTCTTTTTGCAGTATTGCGGCTACCTCGAGCCCCTGATTCGGGCCTTCTGCGGGCTTCGGGCGCGGGGGGGGGGGGGACGGCGGGGTCTCGAGAGAAAGCGATTTCTGGTAACGGGTCGATGGTGCCAGTCAAACTCGCGCGCGCGTGCGCGCGAGGAGGGCTATGGCAAATGACGCCGGATGAACCGGCCAACGCCCCCCCCCCTTTGTCCGGCACGGAAGAGCCGCGCTCGCGCAGTCAACCGACGTTGCATCGGCAGACCTGATTTGCAGGTCCCCACGCGTATCGGGCCCCCCCCCCCCACGGTATTCGCCATAATTAGGTAAAGGCCGATGCGGTTCCGCGATTCATACAGTCTATCCAGCCCCCAATCCTATAAGCACCTGCTGTGTGGGAGGCCGCCACTATGGCGGTTTCATGACAAAATTTTCAGACGCCGAGGCGTTCGGGAGGATTCTGCAATCTGTGCGAGATTGGGGGGGGCGATCCAGCCGCGTTCGCGTCCAACGTGCCCCGTGGTTCCCAACGCGCAGCACTGGATGACTGGAGTCCTAGTGGGCCGTATAGCCGTGGATTTCGAGGGCCGTGTACTCCGGGGGGCGGGCTTGGTGCCGGTTTGGGCACACCCCCGGATCTGTCCGCCATAATGGGAAGTAGAAGATGGAACCTCCGACCGATAGTCCGAGCATCAAAGCTCCCCCTACAAGGGGGCGGCCGGGCTGCTCGTTTTCGGGGAGGAGTCGACTTCCAACCATACCACCCAAGCTGGAGATTGGCTTGGTCGGTTGTGCTGTGCCCCACCATAGCCTGAAACTCACGCGTGAGGAACTTGCAGCTGCTCTTGGAGTGAGCTCGCGCACCGTTGCTCGTTGGGAGCCCATCCGAGGATTCGAACCCGACCGCCTCAACGCCCGAGTCTTGCGTTACGATCTTGGCATTCTGGTTGGACTGGTCGCTCAAGGTGAGCAACTCGATCGCAAGGCGGCGGCGGAGCTTCGGCTTCGTCCAGACTCCATTCTCGCGATGGCAGCGGAACTTCGTCCGTCCAGCGATCGGAAAGACACAAAGCCTTCCCCTGTGGTGATGGTGGCGGAGAGCGAAGACGACCGGCGAATGCTCGCATTGTGGGCCGATGTGAAAAAGCGGCCGGCCGTTCTCAAAGTGCTTGAAGCGCTTTCAGCGCTGTAGCTGCGCCCCCCCCTTCCTATGAAAACCAAAAAGACCATCAAACGTGAAAAGGACCGAGAACGTGCCGCGAAGATGCGCGCGCTCACAAAAGGGCAACTGATTGAACGTCGGATTTTCCTAACCCCGGAACAACTGCCTTTGTTTGAGGCGGCCGTCGCTAAATTCGGTCCCAGAATCTACGGTTTGGCCAGTGCGTTAAAGGCACTGGCTAAAGAACGGGCTCGTGCGCGACGCGTCGCGGCGACGGGAGAATCTCTGCCCGCGATTCGTCCTGCCATGCCTAAGGAGCCTGAGCAGAGAAAATCCAAAAAACTGGACCACAGTTCATGGTGCCAAGGAGAACTGTTTTGAGCGCGGATCCGACTTTCACGAAGGAGCCTAGGGCGGTTTCCTTTCACCCTAATTGCACGGGCCTGGGACTCGTTCGAATATGTTGTTGCGTAGTCGACGCACAAATACGGCAGCCCCCTCGGGGAGATTCGAATCACTCTCCAATTCGGTGGGTGTCTCAGGTTCACAACCTTTTGGGGAGTTCATCTAGGCGACGCGCCGCGAAATCGGGTTCAACACGATGGGCGAATGGTACCCTATCGGAACAACTGAAGTCGGGTTTGTTTGGACGAACTGAATCAAGGGCGGGAACACACTCCTTCTTCAGGGTTTGGCGGACGGACGGATCTACGAGCTGTGACAGCAAGTTTATGCAGTGGCCTACCACATGCCTTGGGAGGGCAAATCGATGAGCAGTAAACGGAAGAGAAGCAGGCGAGTAAGCACTGCGATATCTAAGGCGGAAGAAGCGCTCCTCGCGGCAGAGCAAGCACGGCTAGATTGCGACGCGTCGCAAATTGTTCATGAAGCTCTGGTCGCTCGACTAGCCAAGGGTGTCGCCAGCGGGAGGCCCGACGACCTTTCTTCGCCGGCGAACTTACGGGCTCTGGCGCTCATCATTCACGGAGCAACGGACTGCCTCCAAAGTCTCGAATGGAACGCCGTGTCGCTACCGTCTGACGCGCCTCTAGTGCGTCATGTCGAGGCGCTTCGTCGTGCGGAATCGATCGACGCGCTGCTGGAGCAGCTTCGCACGTTGGTGATCGGCGTCTCGCAACTCCACGGGGAGCTACGTGCTCGTGCTGATTCTCGCGACATTCGACGCGTCGGAAAAGCTCGGAAGGACAAACACTGATGAATCTTGGGGTTATTCATCATCCCGCGCCTGAGCACTGATCTGGGCCAAGAGCACCGACCACAGACCGTTTTGAGACCACGCTCGAAAGCGATCATACACGCTCTTCCAGTGGCCAAAATACTCGGGCAAATCTCGCCAAGGAGCCCCTGTGCGCAGGATCCACAAGATCGCTTCAATGCGCAGTCGCATGTTTTTACACGTGCGGCCACAGCGCTTCGCCCCGGTCAGTTGATCACGCCGGGCTTTAATTTTTTTAGTTCGCCCCACTCGACATCGCCGAGGACGAACCTTGGTTGCTGATTCACAACGAGATCCGTAACAGAGCACCGAGTGGAGTCAAACAATTGTATCCCAGTTATGGATACTTTGCCTGTTCCGGTCTTTCCCAGACACGCCCTAGGGGGATACGCCAGATTGATGATAGTCATGTGAACATCAATGAGGCCTCGGTGCAGGTTTGGGACTTCATTGCTAAGCCGTCGTGGTCTGATGCCAGTGACGGGTCATGGCGGATGAACTTTGTGGCGACTTTCCAAGTGTCTGATTTGCGCGAGGATCCTCTCTGTGGCAACCGGCAGTTGGCTGGAGATTCCGGTGCGCCGCATTGGCGGGGGGGGGCGATCGGCAGCTATCAGCACGGGTAGTGGAACACCTCAGTGCAGTCGAACCACATCGGCCGCTCAGTGGGTCGGGGCCATGCGGTGGATGGTGAGATTAACCTGAGCAGTGGGATCTTCACTCACCTATCGCTGGGTTGGTGGCCGGAACCCGCACTCAGGGTCGGGCTGGTGGTGCGCAACCTGTTCGATTTCAATGCGCCTATCTCCCACAATAGCCGCCTGGGTTATTCGCGATGCGGCTACGACCATCGGGGTCGCGGTTACGCACGGTCAGTCGAGCAGACGTGCTCGGATCTGTTTTCGCCCCGTTTCCGAAGTATTGCGGAGATTATTTCATTTCTGAGTAAGAATCTGAATACCGCTTCAATAGTTAAAGCGCGTGAGAAAGCTCTCTCCCGGAGAGAGCGCGGCTGTGGTGATTTGCCGCTGGTTTTGTTTGCCCGGTGATCGAAGTAACTGTTTCTCATGGAGTAATGTCCCATCGCTTACCGGATGAGCCCACGGAACATTTCGGTACCCCGCAACCGGGAGTCGTCTGGTTTGATCGTTTCGAGTTTGTGCGGATGTTGGGCCGTGGCGGCGTGGGGTCGGTTT
Source organism: Actomonas aquatica (assembly GCF_019679435.2). Lineage (NCBI taxonomy): Bacteria > Pseudomonadati > Verrucomicrobiota > Opitutia > Opitutales > Opitutaceae > Actomonas > Actomonas aquatica. The sequence goes on along the minus strand of NZ_CP139781.1, from coordinate 3,349,653 downwards.
GGGAAGTAAAGGATCGGGTGTTGGAGGAGCGGGTTGCGCTGAAGGTGCTGCCTGAAGTTCTACGTTGGGATGAGGCCGGCATGCGCCGAATTCGCAACGAGGTGCGGCGCACCCGAGAGTTACATCATCCCAACATCGTTCGCCTGCACGACTTGCACGTGGGTGAAGCCGGGCTGGCGATTGCGATGGAACTCGTCACTGGGCGGACCTTGTCGACTTGGCGTTTGGGTCTGAGCGAGGAGTTAGCCGCGCCGGAAGACATTTTGCGATGGCTGCCCGATTTGGCGTCTGCCTTGGACTACGCCCATGGGCAGGGCGTAGTGCATCGGGATATCAAGCCGGCTAATCTAATCCTGTCTGAGAAGGGGGTGATTAAGGTGACGGATTTTGGAGTGGCGGCGCAAACGACGGAAACTTTGGCGCGAGTGAGCACGGTGGCGTCCGGAGGAACCTTGGTTTACATGAGTCCTCAGCAGCTCTGGGGGGAGCTCAGCTGCACCGGAGACGATGTCTACGGGGTGGGGGCTACGCTTTACGAGCTGCTGGCGGGAGAGCCTCCGTTTCTTCGCGGCGACTTGTTCACCCAAGTGGTCCATCGCACGCCGATGTTGATCAACCGCAAACGGGAGGCCCTTGGTAGTAGCTCGCGAATTCCCCTGTATTGGGAAGAGGCCATTGCTGGGTGCCTAGCCAAAAAGGTCGAGGATCGACCGTCGAGTGTCGGTGAACTGGTCGGCCAGCTTTCCGGGAACGGAGTCAAATCGCGCAGGGCGGCGAAAGCCTTTGGGGTTGTGCGATCTCGGCATCGCGACTGGCTGCGTTGGGGCTTGTTGGCGGCAGGAGCGGTGGGGCTGGCATTGTGGCTTAGACTTGGGAGCGATAATAATTTCGCTTCGTCCGGCGAAGGGGAGATTGGAGAAGTGGCAAAGACCACGTCGAACTTGATCGCTGGTAAGGAATCCGGAACGGGCAGCGACTCACGGGCTAAAGAAGCCGGCCTACCAGGTTCGCGTTTTGTCTACGGTTCAATGGCGGTCGAAATGGTCTGCCAATTTCCGTTCGATGGCTCGACGGTCAATATGGTTGGAAACCTGCCCCAAGCGACCCAGTCGCGGGTAGCGTGGGTTCCGGATCGATTCGGGCGTGAAGAGGCGGCGGCGAGAATAGGGTGGGGCAGTTTAATCACCTATCCACTTGAGGAAGACTTTGCCGTGGACGGCCGGCACAAGCTAACCGTCGCCGGTTGGGTGAGGGCCGATGGCAATAGTGGGCAGTTTTTGGAGCTGCGTCCGATCGATCAGGGGGCGTTGGGACTCAGCGTGGCGCTGAATCGAGGTGTCCTGATGGCGGGACTTCGAGGGTATTGGGGGGATGACGGCGTGGAGGTTGCTACTATTCTGCCGACGTCGCATGACGAGTGGTTTCACTTCGCGGTGGCGGTAGACGATCTCGCGGTGACCCTTTACCTCAACGGTCAGGAGCAAGGAACCCGAACCATCGAACGGGCGCTGCCACTGAGTATTTCGCCACATTATTCCCTCATTCTGGGCCACGACCAACATTCTCTTACCTCTGTAAGTGACTTCGTGCTCGATGACCTTCGCATTTGGCGTCGCACGCTGGATGACGAAGTAGTGCTCAGCCTTTGGCTGGAGGATGATCCTCCGATTGCTCCGATCGTGCATACGGCGGAGTTCCAGTGGCCGTGGGAGCAGGACCATGTTTATCGGTCGACGGAGGCGCAGTATGCGGCTGATGACGACCGGCGGGCGATGGTCCGGGCTGAGCTGGGAGAGGTGGCTGAGGTGGCGGATTGGGACCAACTCAAAATCGACGCCGGACCTTGGCCGCAGCTTTGGGCGGAGATGAGCGGATTCTACCGGGATAGCAGGATGGTAACGCGAGGGGGGGAGTTTTCATTCACGGATAAACGACAATACGAGGTGACCCGGATGCCGGGGGGAATTCCTCGCTTCTTCCTCGCTCATGCTTACGTTGGGGAGCAGGAACTTGCGCTTGGTTCTTGGACGAGCACGCCACCCATTCTTGCGACAGTTCCGAGCACAGGAAAATTTACCGTGCGGAAACTTGGGTCTGGTCAGAGTGATAAGACTCGGTGGACGGAAGAGCGTGCCAATATCTGGAGATTGGACCATGAATTGCCGCCCTCGGGAAGCGTATCCAGTGGAGGCTCACCGGTGGACGTGGTGCGAAGGCACTGGGTGGTCGAGCTGTCCAGTATGGCCGACGAAGTTACCGCCATTAGGCTCGCGCTGGGTAGCGGAATCCAAGTCATGCTCACATCGACCAAGGGGCGGCAGTGGGAGATTGCTTACGCTGGTGATACCCAAGGTTCCCGAGTCAGTCGCAACTTTGTCCTCTCGGCACTCCCACACCGATGGATCATCGTGGAGTCCGAGGGACGAATCTTCCAAATGATAGCGGAGTCCAAGCGTAATACGATCCAGCAGCGCTTGGTGATCGATCCGGTTTCAACCTCCGACGTGCGGGACAGCGCTTGGACCTTGACCCTGGAATCTGCCAAACCGTTGCCCAGCCTTGAGCAACTCCCGACGGTCATTTACGCCGTGGAAAATCCGTAGTTCGTCGACCGAATACGATGATCACCACGAACGAATCACTCTTGGAGCGCGTGCAACGACTGGATGCTCACGAGGCCTGGAAGGAATTCTACGACAACTATTGGGCGGCGATTATTCGGTATGGCCGGAAACTGGGGCTATCCCAGACCCAGGCGGAAGACGTGTTGCAGGAAACCATGGTGGACCTGATGCGCATCCTGCCGAAATTTGAATACGACCGATCTCGCGGGAGGTTTCGCAATTTCCTGCTGACCATTGTTCATCGCAAGGCGATGGGTGTATTTCGACGCGGACTGAAAAATTCCAATGTCCCGTGGGACTCCGCGAGTCCGATGGAAATTGAAGAGGCCAAGCAGTCCAGTTTGCGAGAAGATCAAATGCAGCTGTGGCGCGAGTCGATTTACGAAGAGGCCTTGCTCGAGGTTTCAAAATGTTCAGATATCGATCAGCGAACTTGGGCCGTTTTCGAGGCATATGTCGTCAAAAAACGTCCGGTTAGCGAAGTTGCGGAAGGATTCGGGATGAAGCCAAACGCGATCTATCAAATTAAGAACCGCCTATGTCAGAGAATTCGCCGGCAACTTAATTGGAAGAACTTGGACTAGGAAAATGTCGGTGGGCAGGAGGAACAGTATGCGGTTATTTCCGCATTCTGAATTTCCGACGTAAGAATGCTTGGGAGATCTCTAAAACTTGAGCGTATGGCTAGCTTAGGAATCTTTCAGTCGATCCTTTCTTCACTGCCCCGGTCGAAATCGATGCTAGGCATTCGGCTCTGGCGAAATTTGCGTTCATCGGCCGTGTGGTTCGCCGGGGTGTTTTGCGCGTTGCCGTTGAGCGCGCAACAGATAACCAGCGATGCAATAGCCGGCGAAAACATCTCCACCGGCGGGACCTTCACGGTTACCATCACCGGGAAAAACACGTGGGGATCCAACGCCAGCCAAGGAGGGATTACTATTCAGATAAGAGAGGCGAAGGGTGAAGATGAGGAGCTATCCATCGAATCAGTCACCGCCTCCGGGTCATCGGGCCTTTTCGAAAGGTGGCAGGGCGACTCCTTGAGCAATGGTGCATATACCGCGCAGTATTTGCATGTGGAGCCGGTGTGGAACAACTGGACTGCGCAAACGAGCAAGACTCTTTCGGTTCGCTTCAGGGCGAACGAGTCCGGCACCTACCGAGTTTATGCCAAAATGTATCTGTTGGATTCAGCGGGTGGAGCCTACACTGCTCCTACCTCGGGAACGACCGATCACCAGGGCGAAAAAACGTTGTTTGTGGGGTCAGTGACCGTCTCGGATCCGTTGCCGGACCCGGACTTGCGTAGTGTGTCCATTTCTCCCAATCCCGCTCAGGTCGGCGTTCCCATAACGATTCAGATTGAAGCGGAGAATGACGGGCAGGAGGCCGGTGATTATTCTTCGATCACGGCTTCACTCTATTGGTCAGATGACTCGGATCGCGACCTCAACGTTTCGGGGTTGAGCGCGTCATGGGCGGACCAGCGGCTAAATAGAAATCCTGGCTTTTCTCCTATTTATCGCATGAACGGCGGCACCATGACCGCGCAGAACGAACTGGTGGAGTTCGTGGAATACGACTGGCCCGCGGGGCAGCGCCGGGAAGCGTCGTTTCAAGTGACTCCGGACAGGCGCGGAACGTTAAGGGTTCGGGTTCGGGTCACCATGAACGACAAGGCCGGGAATCACTACAATGACATATCGATTTCAGGAGAAAACCGCAATACGACGGATCAACAGGGATGGGATGTCGCGGAATACGATGTTGTTGTGAACCCACCCACCCGCACCGTGACATTGTCCTTGGATGGAACCCCCACCGGGGCGGATCCGGAAAATGTGCAGTGGTATGTTGGTGGTCGGACTGGCAGCGGCAATCCCGCGGTGGTGACCGAAGTGCCATTGGGAAGTCAAACGGTGTGGGCGTCGCACACGACGAATAACAGCAGCAATCCGTGGAACGAAGCAGAGCGATGGATCGACCAAACGGTGACGGTGGACTCTCCCCTGCATTTCGAACGAAATCTTCCGTATGCGACGAGCGGAGTCCTGATCAAGGATGATCAATACGAAACCCTGGTTGGGGAATCCGTGGTTCCGCAAATACGGGTGCGCAACGATTCCGGCACAACCCGGAGCGTAACGGTGCAGGCGCGACTCTCGCGGTCGAAGAGCTTCAGCGGCCTGGATTACAATGAAACCTCGGAATGCGTCTCGATTACGAACGGTCAGGAAAGGACCATTGATCTTCCCTCCTTCACGCCGACGCAGGCAGGGGATTATTTTGCGGTCTACAAGGTGACGACCAAAAATCTGACCGGCGGCGACAAGACGACTGATACCGCGCACTGGGGAAGCCAACGGACGCTGTTGGTGGAGCCTGATACTCGTACCGTGACATTGTCTTTGGATGGAACCGCCACCGGAGCGGATCCGGAGAATGTGCAGTGGTATATTGGTGGTCGGACAGGCAGCGGAAATCCGGCGGTGGTAACGCTGGTGCCTGCCGGAGAGCAAACTGTATGGGCATCCCATACCACCTCCAACAGCGACAATCCCTGGGATGAGTCGGAGCGTTGGATTGATGAAACCGTGACGGTGGATTCCCCGCTGCATTTCGTGCGGAACCTGCCATATGCAACCAGCGGCGTTCAGTTAAAGGATGGGAATTACGAAATCAAAGTAGGTGAATCCGTGATACCGCAAATACGGGTGCGCAATGACTCCGGCATAAGTCGTAGCGTATCGGTTCAGGCGCGACTATCGCGGACCCGAAATTTTGGCGCTCCAGACTACAGCCAAACATCAGGTAGTGTAACGATAGCTGCCGGGCAGGAAAAAGACATCGATCTACCTGCCTTCACCCCGGCTGTAATCGGGGACTACTTCGCTGTATACAAGGTAATTACCAATAACCTAACGGGTGGTAGCAAGACGACCGATACAGCGCATTGGGGTTCGCAGCGAACATTGCACGTGGATTTGGACGAGACCAAAGATGCGGAAATCGTCTCTGTTATAAATGGACTCGCGGTGGTATCGCCCGGGAATACAGTTAGTGTGACAGTTAATGGCAAAAATACCGGTAACATTCCCGCCCGGTTTTGGATTGGTTTAAGCTACAAGGAGCCGGGGGCAGGGGATTGGCCGGACGGCTGGTGGGACGTTCCTCCGGTTGAAACCGAAGTTGTTGAGCCAGGGGCAGAATTCCAGTATCGGTTCGAAAATATAAAACTGCCAATTTACCTGAAAGCCGGTCAATATCAAGCTGTCGTGGGTTTGTGGGATGGATACGACGAGCAATCCGACGAAATGGTCGCTCCGAATTATGCGATTAAGGAGCAGATGGGTTTTCTGGCGAGTTGGGATGGGGTTGAGGGTGATCCATATAATATTAGGAGATTGGATCCTGATCCGAGTAGATTTGATGCTCTTCGCGATTCGAGTCGTCAAGGGTTGCATGATTTGCGCTCTCGTGTAAGTGGTGATCATCCGATCCGTGTTGATAGTAAAGGGGGGCGTCCGCTCAACAGTGAAGACAGAAAAATAATTGTATTAGTTCATGGGTGGACGGATGGATTTGCCGAATATGGGAGCCCTACGGTGGAGCGGGACGCAAATAAGGATGATTCACTAAATTACCTTTATCATAAAATCGTTGGTCAAGACCACTTGATGGATGATTGGAGCGTGGTGAGGTATGACTGGTCCCATGATGCAAGGACGGCGAAGTGGTGGCCCCCGTTGTTTCCCAATCAAGAAGATGATGCTGCTTTCGTCTCGTTGGTCGGTCCTCAGGCAGGTTCTTCCAGTGAAGAGATACCGGCGGCTATCGTGGTGTTAGCACCGCTTGCGGTATCTTTGGTGGCAATGGAAAATTACGCAATTACTGCAGCGGAAAGGGCTTATCAACATGGACTGGTGTTGGGGGAGGAGATCGTTCGGAAGGTTGGTGCTCAAAATTTAGATAGGATTCAATTCATCGCTCATAGTGCTGGATCCTGGGCGATTTATAGTGCTGGTGAATATATAAAAAATAATAGTCCTGAAACTGAGATGCAGTTTACATTCTTGGATCCGTTTATTCCCGATGAAACAGTCTATTACACCTGGCCATTTAGTCATTCGTTTATGACAAGTGAAACTCTTAGAGAAACTAATTTGAGGTCTCCGGTTGAGACGTTGGGTGCAGTCGGATCCGAATTCTATTTCACAACATCGGACTTTACGGAGGGGTCCTATGTTTTTAGTGCATTGTCTAATGCGACCACCGTGACATGGGATTGGATTCCTGAGCGGGACGATGGGATTACTTTGAGGGTGGATCGAGGGGAACTGGGTCGATTTGCGGGGCATTCGGGACCGATAAAATTTTATTCTGAGACTGTATCTGGGAGTGGTGTATGGGACGGCGGAGGGGAACTGAATGGATCGTTGGTGGGTTGGAAGCGTTCGTTGGCTTTTAATGAGATTGATACCTACACTATTTCGGGAGTTGTGACTTCCAGGAATTACCCGTTTTCGGGCGTTGGAGGAGTCACGGTCTCAACTGAAACTGGGCAATCGGCTGTGACGGTCTACGACGGCACGTATAATTTGACTGGCGTTCCCGCGGGAGCGAGGACTGTCACGGTCGGAGATGCAGATTATTTTGCGGAGGGGAGTGCGAGTTTTGCCAGCAGCACCATAATGGTCGATGGCAACGTAGCGGACGTGGACTTTAATCAATTTCAAGCGAAGGCAACCCCGGTCGTATCGATTGAAGTTTCGAATGAATCGCCGGTTCCGGGGGAGGTCGTTGAAGTTATCCTGTCTTTGACCAGCACTGGAACTACCCTCTCGGATGTCGACACCTACTTGGACGTGTCGTTTGACGAATCGTTGGTGGGCGTGGGACAGCTGAGCGGTTCGGAGTGGCACTCAGCATTGACCTATTACCCCGAGAATAGCGAAATTTACAATTCGGCTGGCGAATTAATCAATTCACAAGAGGCCTTGGTTTCCGGGTGGAGAAGTGGAGGCGTTTCCTCAGGTTCCACTTACTCAATTCGGTTGCCACTCGCCATAGATTCAGATGCGACCCCAGGGGCCACGGTTTCGCTGAAATATCGCGCGACGATAGCTGATAGGCGGGATCCCGTTTCAACGGGGAGCGGACAGTTGGACCAGCAGGGCTATAATTTCGTGTCGACGACCCTCGTTGTGGCCGAACCCGAGCCAGATACGGCAGTCATCGTTCTTCAACGTTCGCCGTTCGCTGGTGGCGATGTAGTGGGCGGCGGAGTTTACGATGTGGGGTCAATCGTATCCATCAGCGCGGAACCAAGTTTGGGGTATCGTTTTGTCCGGTGGTCGGATGGTCACGAAGCAGCGGAACGAAGTGTGGAAGTCGTATCCAGTGGTATTACGCTCATCGCGGAGTTTGAGCCTCTCTCCTATACCGTTTCGGCGAGTGCGTCCCCAAGTGAAGGCGGAAGTGTAGTAATCAGTCCGGATGCGTCAGCCTATACCCACGGGCAAATGGTCGAGTTTACCGCAATTCCGCACACTGGGATGAAGTTTGATCGCTGGGCGATATTAGGAGTTATAACCACCCAGGAGCTTAAGACACAGAATCCCCTTTCGATAGGGGTTACGGCAGATATGGAAGTGATCGCACATTTTAGTGAAGTAGATGCGGGGCCTCCTTCGCTTGAATCCTTTGATATCAATGGGGGGGGCGAATCTACCCGAAGCCGCACCGTAACACTCAATCATGTTTGGAGTGGCGGTGTGCCTGACGAATACCGGGTCAGTGAGAATGAAAATTTTGTAGATTCCAATTGGTTGCCGTATATGGGTGCGCCGGTTTTTATGTTGAGCAGTGAATTGGAGCTCAAAACGGTCTATCTTCAGTTGCGCAACGGCAATGGCATATCGATGACGCGAAGTGATTCGATAACGCTGTCTGATTCGCCGGATCATCCTCTTGTTGAAAAAGTCTCTGAACTGCCTGTTCGCATCATCGACGCGACCATGGCAGCGATGGGCGATTCGTTGTTTATCTTCGGTGGACGTCTGGACGGCGCCTCCTCCGGGTCCGCGAAGGTATTCCGTTGGAATACAGACGCGTCATTGTTCACGGAGAGTTCTGCCTCGTTGCCCTACGGCATGGGGTGGGGACTGTCCTCGGCAGCAGCCGGTGACGGAAAGATCTACCTCGGTCCAGCTCGCGGTCCTTCCAGCGGCGGCGGTTGGGGTTCGCGCAGCAGGATTGTGGAATTCGACCCAGCGGCTCCGTCCGCCGCTGAACTTGCCGTCGGGTATCCTGAAAATACCTGGGATGTGTCCGCTGCCAGTGACGGCCAGGGCAACGTCTACTTCTTTGGCGGGCACAACGGTAGTAACCTTCGAAGTATTTATCAATTCAATGCAGTGAGCGGAATGTTTGAGTCCGTTGGCCAGCTCCCTTGGGCAGCTAATTCGTTGTATTCAGTTTACGACGAGCTCGGCGGGTTTTACCTCATTTCCTGGGGTAATCGAAAGGTAGCCTACTACGATCCGAGCACGCGGGTTGTGACTGAGCTGGCCGATATCCCAGCGGGCTATGTTGTTGCTACCCTCGGCGACCTCGCTTGGGTTGATAGTGAGCAAGACTGCTATTTCATCCTGAGGGAAGCGGAAGGCACCGTATTGTCGCTCTTCAAGTTGAACGCGGCAGATGCGTCTTTGGTCAAACTGGATGAGGCGATACCGGAGCACCTCAACGGAGGCGCGGCGACTCGACAGGGGGACTACATTTACTTGTTGGGCGGAGACGCGAGCGCAGAAGACAAGTCCTATCTCTACCGTTTGCACGTGCCCGCTTATACGGGGAATTGGAAGCCCACATTGCTCGACTCCGATATTTCCAACGAAGGGGTCACCGCTGGCATTGGTCCTGTCGACGGACTGCCGTCGTGGGAATTTGACGGATCGTCCTACTTGAGTGGACCCTCGGACCACCAAATCTTTGGGGACACTCCGCCCATGAGTCACACGGTTCTCATGGCCTTCAAGACGACCACGGATGGCGGCACCTTGTTCGGCACCTATGATTCGGGTGGTTACGATGGATTCACTGCCGTTGATGTCGCCTTCGCCAACGGAAAGTTGGGTGTTGGCGGTCGCTATTCGTCATCTGGCCATGTCGGTTGGGTAATCACCCAAAACGTTGAGAACTCCTACAACGATGGTGAGTGGCATACCTTCGCTGTTACACTGGACCAAGAAAACGGTGTCGCGCGCCTCTTTTTGGACGGTCAGTTGCAAGGAAGCGAAACGATAAGTTCCACGGCAGATTACACCGATGGAGGAATCCTTCGCTTTGGTGCGACTCGTTTCCAAGGCCAGCTACCGCATAGCCCTTTCACGGGTAGTCTCAGTGGGTTCGAAGTTCGCGCGTCCGTCATGTCCGAGGCCGAGATCCTGAATTGGTCCGAATCACTGGTGCCTTCTTGGGACTTGGTCGAAGTGGTTCGATACTCATTCGAAAACTCTCTCGACGACGCGCTGGGAGAACTGGACGGGCAATCTGTGGGTGGCGACGTTCAATTCGTGCCGGGACCGGGCGAAGGGCTCGCGATGCAAATGCCCAACATTCCCGACCATCGTATCGCGATTCCCGTCTTTCCCTTGGGTGACGAATCCTTCGTGGTGAGCGCTTGGGTGAGGATGGAAAGCGAAGAAGCTTGGTTCACGAATGAGAATGACAACAGGCCGGCGGCCAACGTGTTGACCTACCAAACGGGTGATTTCGCCCAAGGGTTTATCTTGGGACTGGCACCGGAGTCGGAAGCTAAACCGGATCGCGTTTATTCCGTGTATGATCCTGGCGACCTGAACAATGGTCAGTTCGATTCTCGGTTAAGCAACCTGTATGGTCGATGGATTCATCTTGCTTCTGCAGTGGACGTCGAGGCCAACCAACGTCGACTTTACGTCAATGGAAGCTTGGTTGAAGAAGCAGCGATCAATTCAGCCACGTTCGCCGCTGCAGAAGGATTTATCGGCGCCTACAAGTATAGTTCCGCGCGCAACGGTAATCCTCAGCATGTGAGCAGCGGTATTCAAATCGATGAGCTGCGAGTCTTCACCGGCACTGCCTCCATTGACGATATTCGACGGATTGCGGGACAGGCTCTCTTGGACGAGCATTCGCCGAGACTTCCGTTTACAGAAGACTGGGAGTCCGGGGAAATCAACCTCGAGGTCTGGCATGCTTGGGGCAGCCCAGCTTCGGTGCTCAAGTCGGACGGGAACGTCTTGGGAATCTACTCGTTCAACAACAATGGTGATGCGAACTGGCACAGTGGTGTGACCACCCAACATACTTTCGAGGTCACGCCGGGGTTGGTCGTAGCAAGTAGAGTGTTCACCGCGAGTTCGGGCGCCGGTTCCGATCTCTCTAGCAACACTGTGGGATTGGACTCTAGGGACCTGTCCGTTTTCGTCACGTCTGGCGAAGGCGTGAGCACTGACCCCTTACTCCCCTACGTGCACCATCGAGGCAATGGCACGGTGCATTTGGGGGACACGCCATCGGCTGCAGTTATTGCGGTGGGGGCGACAGTCAACGAATGGCACGAGTTTTCCTTCCGCCTCAATGAAAACGGTTCGGTGACCTATTACATGGATGGGTCCGTGATACACACCTCCGCAGCTGGTTGGATTGATTACAGCAGCACCGCAACCGGACGCCTGGTCTTGCAGGGGCGCTCCGTGGGAGTGGTTAATCTCGTTGACGATGTCTCGATCACGACCGCGGGCGATTCCCTTGCTCCCCCGGCCATTGGCACTCAACCAGAGAGTCAAACGGTTGCCGTCGGGGCTGAAGTAACCCTTTCAGTAGCGGCGACAGGTGAAGCTCTAACCTATCAATGGCGAAAAGATGAGACGGTGCTTCCGGGCGCCACTTCTGACACGCTTTCGATTCCCTCTGCCCAAAAAACGGATAGCGGTGCCTACACGGTGATTGTATCCAATTCGGCAGGACAGATTGTTTCAACGTTGGCCCAGGTGAATGTGTTGGCCCCGGTCAGTATCGATGAACAGCCGATCGGTCGGATCGTCAAACCGGGCGAAAATGCGACCTTCACGGTCGTTGTTTCCGGCGACCAAGATATCACCTACCAGTGGTCCAAAGACGGTAATCTGATCCCTGACGCGACTGAATCCAGTTTGGTCGTCACCGAAGTGGCAGAAGAGGATCAAGGCAGCTATCAGGTTGTGGTGGCCAACGAAGTCAGTAGCGAAACTTCGGATCCCGTCAGTCTGACCATCGAAAAGGAAGACCCTCCGGTGGCGTTCCGCTTGAGTGGGAACGGCTACTATTCCCCGAATGGCGGCACGGCGGTTATCTCGGTTTCGATGAACTATTCGGAAGTGGCGATTTCGACCATCGGGGCGAAGATTACGCTGCCCAACGGTTGGGCGTTTGGCTCAGTGATAGGCGGAGACTATCCTGCGGTAATTCCTAGTCGTGGAACGACCGAGATGGCTGAATTTGCCTACTTCTCTCCACCCTCCGGATCGGCTTCCTTTGATATGGAACTGACCTATCCTGAGGGGCTCGTTGGGGCTCAGGCTTTCGATGCCGAAGCACTTTATTCGATCTCGGGCGAGAACGGGCAAAGATCGTCGTATGCCACTTACCAGATTGTCGAAGGACTCGTGCCAGCTGTCACAATAATGGAGGACAAGTTGGCAATAGCTGGTGGCTCCGCGACGCTTGAAGCCACGGCCGAAGGCACTCCGCCTCTCGCCTATACTTGGTTCAAGGATTCCAGCCTGATCGAAGGCGCCTCTTCCCCATCGTTGGTTCTGGAGAATGTCGCGATCGACGATGTTGCCTTCTACTCGGTGGTGGTCTCGAACCCGGCCGGTGACAGCGATCCAGTGTCCGCATCCCTCTCGGTTGTGGATATCTTCGCCGCACACCAAGTTGAAGGGGCGGGCTACCAAGCCGGCGGCACCGTTTCGGTCAAAACGACCATTAACTATACCGGGGTGCACACCCCCACGGGCGTCGAGCCAATCAGCACTTTGGGATTCGCGTTGCTTCTCCCTGATGACGTTGCGGATTCGCCATGGAGTCTGGCGTCCTCGAGTGGTCAGGTTGGGCAGGTTCCACCAGCGGGAGGGACAACTGAATTGTTGGAATGGGCTTGGACCACACTCTTCCCGAGTCCGTTTGAGTTCGTCTACACCCTCAACGTGCCGGAAGAGCAAGACGGTGAGGTCATGCTGACTGCCATTCTGACCCCGGTCTATGATGGCATGCAGCCTCAGACCATGGTGATGCCGGATCCGCTGGTGATTGATGAAATGCCGTCAACCTACTGTGTGGATACGGATGGGGACTACCGTATCTCGCTCTCTGAGCTGCTCCGTGTGATTGAGCTCTACAATACGCGCGACGGCACCGTGCGCACGGGTGAATACCACGTGGACCCGACGACCATCGATGGTTTTGCAACCGGTTCAGGAACGCCAGAGTGTCCACCCTATCACTGCGCGGATACGGATCAAGATTGTCGTTTCTCACTCTCGGAACTGCTCCGAGTGATCGAGCTCTATAACTATCGCAATGGCACCGTTCGCACCGGGGAATACCATGCAGATCCCTCTACCATTGATGGTTTCGCAACCGGTCCCGAAAATGAACTACCTTGATCTGCCCCAACTTCGGGCTTCGTCACTGGTTTTCGAAAACTTGGAAATGATAGGCTGACCATAGTCGCCAACACGCACAAGCCTGATGCCCTCTTCTTCTCAGATTCCGCCGGATGCGGAGGCTCTGGAAGCCTCAACTCACCCTTCCGGCATCAGACAGCGGCTATCATTTATCAGCACCTTGTTTCGTGATTTGGCCGTGGACGTTTCGGGGCCAAATTTGATCTGGCGCGATCCGGAGGATGGGACGGTGCGAGTGTTTCAGCTGCTGGCTGATCGAACCACGATCGGACGAGCCCCGGGGAATGACATTGTATTGTCTATACGCAGCGTTTCACGGCGGCATGCGAAGATTTGCTGCACGTCACACCGCATTGTTTTGACCGATCTAGACTCCGCAAACGGCACCAGCGTAAATGGAAAAATGTCCGCAACCGTGGACCTTCGCGACGGTATGCAAATCGAGTTCGGTTCCTTTCCTATGCTCTTCTGCAATCAACCCTCTCAGCTCGGGGGCGACAACCAAGATTCTGTTTCTACGCAAACGTGAGTCTACTTCCTCCAACTCTTCCAGCTTCGGAATCATGAAAAAAATCAGTGCGCTAGTCTTAGCTTTTTCGTCTGTCATCGGAGTGTTTGGTCAATCCTCCAATTTTGTCCTCCTCACGGACAAAATCTCTTCTGGAGGTGGCAGTGTCTCCTGTGAGTTAACCTTCGAATACTCCGGGAAGGCGATCTCCACGCTGGGGGTAAACATAAACCTGCCCGAGGGGTGGAGTTATGTGGGAGCCAGCGGGGAAAACTTGCCCAGTATTTGTCCCGTGCCGGGCTCAACGGAGGCTGCGGAGTTTGCCTACCTAAACCTGCCGGCCGACAGGTTTTCTTACCGTATTGATCTTCGATATCCCGCCGGATTGAGCAATTTTTCCAACATCGAAGGAGCCATCATTTACAAGCTACGCGGGGAACGTGACCTGGTTTCGATTGAAATCGTGGCGGTTTCGCCGACGCCGCCAAAAGACTAGGGGCTGCGCAGAAAACAACACGAGCGGTCCGGTGCCCTACCAAGTGTGTTCCGCCGCCAAAGTGAAGCCGCGGCCACGGTTGTTGTAGTTGCCGGGCGAATACCCACGGTTACTGCTGAACAGGACGGGCGGGTTCACATCCAACACGTTGGTCACCGAAAACTGCACCCGCAGTTCCGGACGCACCCGCCAGCCGAATGAGAGGTTGGTGAAAACGCGACTGTCCAATCCGATGTCGCCGTCCACGGCGTAACCGCGCCCCGTCTGCGATCCGATGTAGTTGGCGAATAGGGATGCATCCCAGCGCCCGGTTAAATATGAAAGCGCCACCGTTCCCTGCCACTGGGGGCGGCCCGAATTGCCCGCAGATTCTCGATTGCCACGGAGCGGGTCGGCGCGCGAGTGCTGCATCAGGTAGGTCGCCAGAACATCGAGTAGCCAGTGGGCTCCACGGTGATCACCCCACTGGATTTTACTCCCGAAGTCCCATCCTTGAGCTGTGGCCTGATTGATATTGATGTAGGAGTCGTCGACCTGGCGTATCATACCGGCGCGTCCGTCGGGCTCGTTGGGGTCACGGATGATGCGGTCAGTGAAACTGCCCGGAGAAATCGCTTCGAAATCCAGCATGTTCTGAGTCCCAAAACGCGTGATGAGTCCACGTTGCTCGTAGCGCCAGAAGTCTGCGCTGAGTGTCATATTGAAATCTCCCTTGTCGTTGTCCCAAACCAGTCCGGCTCGCCACGCGGTGGTTTTTTCCGGATCGAGACTTCCATTGCTCCCGGCGGTGTAGAGCACGTTGTAGGATCCCAGGTCCGGGCGTTCGGGGTCGGTTCCGACGGTGGAGGTGTAGGTGATTCGATCGCCGCCGGTGACGATCAATTCCGGGGGGCGGAATAGTTCCGCACGTCGCGCCCGTATCAGTAGGTTGGGGTGCAATTGGTAAGTGACTCCCAGTTGCGGCGTCCAAGCGGTGCCGTAGTTTTCGTTGTGTTCGGCTCGCGTGGCCACATGCGCCACCACGCCGTGCCATTGCTGCATTCCGAGTTCGACGTGGGCCGCCGCTGTTTCCCGACTCAGGGTCCGCGTTGCGGGGACACCCCACCCGACGTAACCGCGCACTTCGGCCAGCGGAGTGGGGCGGGCGCGGAATTTTTCGTTTCGCCATTCGCCGCCTGCGCCCAACACCCACTCTGGTCCCCAACCCCCAGAGTGAAACGTGTGCTGCATCCGCGCGTCGACTTGGCTTAGCGTATAGTCCTGATCGTTGTGCAGCTCCGTGCGCGCCCGATCGATCACGCCGGGATCGGATGGGCCGAACGGATTGATGTAGCCTCCCAAGCGTCCGCTCAATCCATCCTGCAGCATCTGGTCGGTGATGTAGTTTTCGGCCACTTCATCGACGGCGTTGCGCGTCCAAAGCACCCCGGAGGTCCAGTGCGTGTTTGAACTTAACCGTCCCTCCACTCCGGCCACCACCCGCATCACGTCGTTGGTGTAAATCCGGTGACGCGACCCGAGTTCTGCAAACGAGAACCGCACGTCATCCAGATCGACCCCAAGCGGATTGTAGGGGGAACTCGCCGGCAAAATGACTGCGCCGTTGGGACCGTCGCCCACCCCTTGCGCGCCTTCGTTGCGCAAGGAAACGACGACTGGCTGGATGGCACCGTCCTGCACCCGCCGCCGCCAGGCCAGGTCAGCGAATGCTTCCGTGGATTCCGACAGCTCGACCCTCCCGCTCAGCCATACGCCAAACATCTCTTCGGCCGGGATCATGCTTGTGTAGGGGGCCTGGTCGAATGCGGTGCGCGAGTCTCCGGGGCGGGGCGAACCATCCGGCAGCACGTTGGGTGGCACCTCCACAAAGTCCTGCGGCCCGACGGTGGTTGCCGGTCCCGACCACGTGATGACCCCATTCGAATCGATCGTCCCCAAGCCCACGAGTTTACCCGCCAATTCAGCAGGAACTCCGGTGTAGGGCATGTTGACGAAAGCCGGATAGGCGAAGGTCGAGCGCAGGTCCCGCCCTCCAATGCTTCGCAGGTCTTCGGTGCGCGAGACCGGCCGATCGCCAAATCGCACGTCGTTGTTGGCGGCGTAGTCCAGAGCCATCAGCACCGAATACCCGTCCCTTGAAACCCCCTGCACCAGCGACGCCTCCCGCCGGCTCCAATCCGTGTCCTCAAATTGGCGATAGGCTACCTTGGCCTTGCCGCCGCTAAACCCGCGTTTCGTCCGGAGATTGATCACCCCTCCCACGGCATCGGCTCCATAGGTCGCAGCAGACCCGTCTAGCAAGACCTCGACCGACTCCAGGGCGCCGAGCGGCAGTGCGCCGATATCAAAGGGCAGTGCGCTGCCATCCAGCAACCCCATCGGCGCCACTCTTCGCCCGTTCACCAGCACCAGAGTGGCCGAGCCTCCCAGTCCGCGAAAGTTCACGCTTTGGCGGGCTGAGGCGTCGCTGGTGGGGTTCGACGCAAAGCTGTTCAGCCCGCCGTTATTGACGGGCAGCGTTTGCAGCCAATCGCCCACCGTGGTGGCGCCGCTCAATTCAATTTCGGACGCGTCGACTTCGAATTTCGAAAAGACGCTACCGTCGAATTCGAGCAGCCGAGTCCCGACAACTTCGACCGGATCGAGCACGTTTTCACTCGATGCTTGCGCAAATGAATTATGGGTGGATCCGGCGATCAGGGCCACTCCTAAAAATGCGGCTTTCAGGGGGTTACGTGGAAGCATCACAGTTGTTCCGACGTTGGCGATCCCTTCTGGACTTTTCGAACTTGCAATGAGCTTACTGCAAAAAACGGCCGGATATTTCCAATATCTGGCATTTGGTATTCACACAACTCATATGAGCTGATCGCTAGTCGTTGGAATTCGGTATAAATATGGGAATTACGGTTAGGCTTGAATAAATTTTTTAGCCAAGGTCGTTCATCGATTCAAATTACTACGGCCGCTGGTTTTAAGGGGGCGCGCGAAGCTCGCCTTGCAACACGACTTGGTGTCGGATGGTGATCTGTCCGAGGTGGTCCGCGCCATCTGGGGCGAGGGCGAATCCTTCGACGCAATCCTCGGGGTGGAAGGCGACTTCGTCCGGACGACCGACGGCGTTCTGTGGATTGACAAGACATCTTCCCTCTCCGGACTTTATCGGTCCTTGATGGGGGGCGCGACGAGTCTCTTTGCGCCCAGTGCCGGCACGATTCGTTGCGCCTTCATTTCCGGGCCGGAACCCTCCCAGGTGGCATCCTAGTTTTTGATCTTGGCAGCGATTTTTCGTCGCGGTCGCCATCTCCTCTGGCCCTTGCCCTGCCGGGAGTCTCTACGCTCGTGCGGTCAGGGTGGCCGCGGGTCACGACGCTCACAGGCTGCCTGCTTCGATCCACTGGGGACGAAGGCTATCGCCCTCTGCATTCCATCGCATCACCGTTTCCCCACGGGGCACAGCCCGGCTGAGCGTGATTTCCACTTCGAGCGTGCGAGCAAAGCTGCCGACTTTGGCAAGGACGAGCACCAGTCGATCCCCACGTATGACCAGCCATAGCGTATGGCGGGTGGTATCCATCAAAAAACGACGCTGGGCCACCTCGCGTCCGTGTTCCCGAATGGAGAGCGCGTAATCTTCGCTTCGGTTGGGACCCTGGGAGATCCGACACTCCAACGCTGCTTGCGTGGCGTGGCTCGGTTGCCAGCTCAACGTGAGCTCGTCGGATTGTGACGGTTTTAAGGGCTGCAACCCGACTCCTATGGCTAGACTTTTCCCGGAATGGAGCAGGGGCCAAGTTTGGTCGGTGACTTCGGTTCCTGCCGGCCAGTCGGACATCCCTGGCTCGCTAGACAGGTAAGTCGAGGCGACTGCGACATCCGCGTCCGGCAGGGTGACGATGGCACCATTGACCGTGAGCCAGGATCCCAGCACGAAGCTGCGGTCGAAGAATTCATCCTGCGCCAGATACTGCGGCGAGATATCGCTGGCGCGTCGTTGGAGCCGCATCAGCCGACCCGTTGAGAAGGTGGCGTCTCCGCGGTAGGTCACGTGCCATGAGCCTCGATCGGCTCCACCATGCAGCATGGCAAACAGGTCGCCGAACTGATCGAAGTCGCGCTTTAAATCTTCCCACGCCGCAACCGCAGAGTCTTGGCCGAAGGTGTCGCTCATGCGTTGGTGCAGGACCGCGAGGTCATCCGTGCCCTCTTCGAGTATCCGGTAGCGACGAGCAGTGCGAAAGAAGGCCCGAGGGTCGGCGGGTGAGTGGGTCGGATCGCGGAGAAATACGGAGCGCTTTGCGTCGGTCGAGAGCTCGGCACGCCAAAAGTGCAACTCGTCGAGCGCAAAGGTGAGTTGGGGACCGGATCGTTGTGTGGCCGTCCGGCCGAAACTGAGCGTCGCCTCAGCGCCGGCGGGAATCGTAGGCAAGGAGTCCAAACGAAACGCACCGGCCGCCTCGCCGTCCACCTCGATGCGCAGGTCATCGGGTCCTCGCTGAACCACCAGATGGTGCCAACGGTTTGGGGTCAGGGTGGCGTCGGCGAGAAAGCAGGCTCGGTCGCCCAAGCGAGTCGAATGCCAATCCAGCCGGGGTCTACCGTCCTGCAGGGCCAGTTCCAGCCCCAATGACGCCGGATCGGCTGGCGTGAGTTGAAACAGAGAACCATTGAGGGAGTCCACCCGCAGCCAGATGGCGAGGGTCCAGGGATCGTCCGAACCAAGGGCAAAAACCGGATGCGCGGGGACCTGCCACCGGGTGCGCCCATCGAATGCCACTGCTTCGTTGGCGTGCCCCCAGGGATCGGTGGCACTTCCGGCGAGGTAGGTGGGGCGATGGCCAAAGCCACTGGTGTCAATCCATTGACTTCCCAGCGGGGCGTGTAGCACCAGCGTATCCGCGATGACTCCACTCCAATAGCGGGCCGGCTCGCGGCGATAGTCGCGCCAGTTGGGGGGAGTGGCGGATGCGGGCGAGGTGGGGGCGAGGGAAAGGTGGGAGCGAAGGGGGGAGGCGCTACGCCATGCAATCATGGTGAGTCCGACCACTGCGATGGTGATCATTCCGATCTGGCGCCAGCGCCTTAAGCTGGGACGGAGTGTCTCGCGCCCATCTGCCAGCGCCAGCAGTTGCTTGGCGGACTGGGGGCGGGCTTCAGGCGATTTGTCCAGACAGCGCTGCAGCAGGCGATCGCAGTGTTTCTCCCACGGGGCGGGTTTGAGGTTCTTGCGGTGGCGACGGGTGCTCAGTTTCTCCGGAATGAGACGTTCGATCTGGGCCGGGAGGTGGCCTTGGGTGAAGGGAGGTTCGCCGCAAAGGCATTCGTAGAGTAGAGCACCGAGCGAATAGAGATCGTCGGAGGGGGCGGGATCGGCACCAAACAGCTGCTGCGGGCTCATGTAGGCGAGCGTGCCCGGCAAGGACAGGCCACTCATGCGGGCGAGGCTCTCCGCGAGAGGGGCGGCGATACCAAAGTCGCAAAGATGCGCCCGGCCGTCGCGATCCAGCAGCACGTTGCCCGGCTTGAGATCGCGATGGACCAGTTTTCCGACGGCATGCACGTGATCGAGCGCCTCGCACAGACCGGGCAACCACGTCAGGATTTGGTCCGGGGTGAGCGGCCCCTCGCGACGGATGAGATCGGCCACCGATTCGCCATCGATCCACTCCATCACGAGCACCAGGCCGTCGGGCAGCGCGAGCAGGTCGTGCAACCGGACCACCCCCGGGTGGGAGATGGCTCGCACCCGCACCACTTCGCGGCGGATGCGCTCGATCTCGGTTGGCGCGAGCCAGGAAAAGTGCGGAGCGAAACGTTTGAGTGCGACCGGAGTTTGGAGGAGCTCGTCCTCGGCCAGCCACACGGTGCCTTGACCGCCGCGGCCCAACAGGCGTTGGAGACGAAAGCGATCTACGATTTTCAGTCCCTCCTGCCACTCCCGCACCTTGGCAGTGGGTGGAAACTCCGGGGGGAAATTGTCGCTGGTCAGACTCATGACGGGCATCGTCCGAAAGAGGACGCCTGTTCACCGGTCATGGGTCGGAGCGATCTTCCTCGGGCAATTCAACATAAACGAGGGTGTGGTAACCGAGTCGAAAAGTGTCGCCGTTGTGAAGCGGAAACCGGGCCAAGCGCTGGCCGCGCAACCAACAGCCATTGGTGGAGTTGAGATCCTCCAGCCAACTCTCCTCGGTGTCGGGATCCCAGATGATCCGCGCGTGGCGACGGGAGATTTCCGACTCAGGCAGCACGAGGTCGCACTCGTCGAAACGCCCTATCGTGGTGACGGGTTCCAGCGAAGTCGCGCGCGGAAAGGCTTCGGCATCGTAATCCAGCAACCAACGCCCGGCGGAAAGCGGAGACACCGCGAGGAGCAGTCCGGCCGCATGCCGCAATGATTGGCTCCAGTTGTCCGGTGGAGCGCCGGTGGGGTGATTGGGAGAATCAGCGCTCATGCTTGGAGCTGTATTGTCATGAGGCCTCGCATTCTGACCTCAAAGCTCCCGCACGTAGTCGGCGGCCGCTTCGAAGTCGGCCCCGGAATTTTGTGCCAGCCGCAGGTAACAGTCCTTGAAGCGGGAGAAGTAGCGCGAGCGCACCCTATAGACCTCATCGGCGGAAACCTGATGCTCTTCCGCCACCTCGGGAATCGGTCGGGCCTCGAGCACGGAGGCGCGGAAGATCTCGATGGTGCGCGGGGTGGCTCGCACTTCCGTGGCGAGCAGACACAGCGCCGATTCGCCCAGCGCGCGAAGCCAGCGTCGTGAATCGGCGGCTCCCAGATGGATCGGGGCGCGCGAACCGTGATGGTCCTCGGTCAGGGCGACGTTGCGCTTGCGCGCGGCCCGACGCAGCTGCTTGAGCGCACAGCGATGGGCGAGGGTGATGAGGTAGTTGCGGAATCGGCGCTCAGGCGCCGGATCATAGTGAAAGTCTCCGATCAGCCGCGCCAGTAGAATGAGAGCATCCTGCACCGCATCGTCGACCTCAGCCGCGTGGAGCCCGATGCCGGCGCAATAGCTCCGGAGCGCCGGCGTGTAGCGCTCAAAGAACGCATCCCAAGCCGCCTGCTCCTTTCCCGGAGCCCGCATAAGCTCGAGAAGTGAAGGGTCAGTGGTGAGCCATGAGGACACTAGTGACTGGCAAAATCCAATTCGTTTCGCACGCAAGGGTTAATTCGTCAGGCATTTTGGATGGAAAATTGGCAATTTTTCACCAAGCGGTCAGAACTCGGCTGAAGGGAGCAATACGGTTGGAATATGTTCGGACACAGATTTCGAGTTTCACTTCGCCGTTCCACAGTAGAGTGCTTGAGCACCTCGGTAGGAAAAAGGATCAACATGTCCGAGGGAATGGTTGCCAGTCGATTGGCCCAAAACTCATATTGATGAACCATTATTCATTAGTATAATTCAATATTAATCCCAATGGAATTTAATAAGTATTTCGATCGCAGGTGGTCGCAGTTTTTCGTCCCATTTTTTAATAAGGTTAACCAATCTTCTAATGTTATCGGCGGATTGTTAGTTTTCGGACTGCTTCCGTTGTGCTCAGTCGCACAGGATTTTTATGACCCCCTGGCGAATGACTCAGATGGAACGTTCTTTTTTCCAATCCAGTATAATTCCAATGGGGATATCCAAGACTTTGGGTTCGGCCTGATAAGGCCTTACACAGCGTCTGATTCGATGGGGGCGCTTTTTGATCCTTCAGGGTGGTTTGGTCTAGATTCGATCAAACGGGATAATCTATATCATTACCATTTTAGAAAGAATGCTTACGTTAAAGTCATTACCGATCTTGTTGCAAGTCGGGAGTCAACACGTAAACGATGGGACGAGCAGTTGGTTGAGTTGATGGGTGTTGGGTCCGCCGAATACTCGCAGGCCAGAGCCTTCCTCACGAGTGCTCAAGCTGCAGGCGATGTAGCGCAGTTTCTATCCGAGAGTAATATCCACCAGTTTAAGAATAAGAATTTTCAGGGCGCATTGCGTAATAGCATGAAGCGACTGAAGTTGGTGGAGGGGAAAACGCCGATTCTGGATAAGGTGGACAGTGCGATGGACGGGTTATCAGATGCACTCTTTGTCAATGATTTTGTTGTAACCATTGCGTATTACGAAGCCTTTGCGGCAGAGTTGGCCTTGGAAAGGCTCGATGTGTTGGAATCGCAGGAATTGTTTTCCCAAACCTTGAGTGGTAAGCGTGATGCGGCGTGGGATGCCGCCATCGACGAAGTTCGCGCGAATATGCAGGCACTCGGACAGGGAGATTCCATGCGAAGTTTTATCCTAGCTTTCGAAGATAATCTTTCTGCCATTATAGAAAAGGGGCTCAATGAAGGCTACAAATTAGCTACGAAAAAACTTGCCCTGACTCATCCAGGTTGGGCGGCGGTTCCTGCCGCCTGGAGCTATTTTTTCACCGAATCCGCTGACTATGTCGATGCTCTGCACTATGCCACCATCGCCACAACGCTTTATCGCCGACTTGGCTTGCATGAACCGGAGATTGCCGAACTCAAGTATGCGACGCAGATTCTGGCCTATGATTATATCCTAGAAGTAGCGGAGAACAGCGGTTGGCTGAATTGGTTCCAGCTTCTGATTTTTCGTCCGGACGATGGTTCGTCCAAAGCTCAATTACAAAGCCGCTATGAATCAGGCCGCCAGTTGGCGCTGCGTGATGCGCAGATGAACGCCGCGGAAATGGAACCGGTGCAAGTCCCCGATTCGGTGCTTTCGTTGAATAGCAGAGGACCCTATTTCGCGTTCAATGGCGAAGGCTTTTTGGTCGAGGGACGACTGAGCCTCGATGGCGATGCTCTTTCGGGTCTGCCTGTGCAGATTCAGCTGGGTGACTTGACTGTCGGGATCGCCACAACCGAATCGAATGGGTCTTTTTCGTTCCAAGCGACAGCACCGAATAGCAGTGGCACCCATGAGATTGTGATTTCGGCGAACTATATCAACCTTCAAGCATCTACTGAGACCACCGTCACCACTACCCGGAATGTCGAGGGCTATGACATTGAGCTTCGGTTGATCAGCGGGTCGGGACGCCGCGGGTCCGGTGGCACGTCGAATGTGGAGTTTAGTGTTTTCAATGCGGGGGACTTCTCGACTGATGTGCGTTTGGAATATCAAGTTTTTGATCCCAGTGGAAAACTGATGTCAGGCAACGCGCCCAGCGCCGAAATGCTTAGCAGCTATCCAGCCTCACAGTCGCAAAGTCTGCGCCGGAACTTCACAGTCGGCAATACAACTGGACTTTGGCGGATTGTCGTGACTGCGATCTCCAGCAAGGGTGATGAGAATCCAACCGATAACAGTGTATCGTGGGGGGTTTTTGTCGGTGATGTCGAAGATGCCGATGGTTATACTGGGGGAGATGTGTGGGTTGATTTTGTGGGTAGCTCGCCTTGGAACGTGAGTTTAGGTTCCGGCTACACTCTCGAAATCGTCGGTGTGAATGCGGGACGTTACTTTCAAGCCAACCTTAAGCGTAGTGGTGCAACGGTGGACTCGAACGAACGTTTTGATCTTTACGATCTCTACCTGCGTGATGACATCCTGATTTATGTAATGGGAATGTCAAATATCGGCACTCCAATGGCTGGTATAGAGTATGGCATTGCCGGTTCTTCGGCTCGCGCAACACCGGCAAAGCAGACCGTCCTCCGTGGTGAACAGGCGGATTTTCTAATCGATGCCAGCTTCAATATTTATAACATGGATGTTCTACGAGGCTGGCGACAGGGCGACACGATCGACGACCAAAATTGGAGTCGAGATCGCGAATCTGGGAATCTTGTTTTTGAACTGCAAACAAGTGGGCTAGCCCCGGGTAACTATGAGTGGTTCGTCAGTGCTGATGATGGAAGCGGTCGATCTGTTTTCCAACGACTTGAGCTAACTGTGCTCGAACCGCATGATGTATCCGTCAGTCTGCTCGTTCCTTCCAGCGCCAGTAGCGGTGATGCGGTTGGACTCACCGTAAACTTGGCTGCAGCGGGAGGTTATACCGAAGTTTCCGACGTTTCGCTGACGGTTACAGGGCCGGAAAATTACTCGCGATCACTTCTTTCAAGCCTGGAAACTTTCCAAAGCAGTGCCAGCCTACCCGTGACTTGGGGCACTCAAGGTCTACCGGGAGGAACTTATAATATCGTGGCGACCGCCATGACCGCCGGCGACAGTAAAATAGGAAACAATACCGCTAGCAACACACTCACTCTAGGCGGTCCGCCCGAATTGGCGCTGGCCCTCTCGCAAATTCCCTCAACTCCGGTGGAAGGCACCCTCCATGAGGTGGCATTCCAAGTTACTTACCAAGGAGAAGCAATTAGCGGCGCCACTGTTTCGGGTAAATTGATCCCACCAGAAGGATCGAGTGTTCTGTTTAACACTATTGAACAAAGTGGTGGACTTTATGTGACTTCTTTGCCGCTCAATCGACCTGGTGACTACAAGATCGAAGCAACTGCAACCATGGCAGGCTACATAGCTGCAACCCTGACGCCCGTTGTTTTCAACGCTTTAGATTTGGCTCCTGAGTCGAGCATCGCTTCCATATTTCCGGCCGAAGACCAGTGGGTAAATACAACGTCAATTACATTGACGGGACAAGGACGCGACGCGGTTTTCCTCGACCAAAAAGATCTTTTGTTCAGTTGGCAAGCGGACTATCCTATCGGAAGTTGGACGACGCCCTCCGCCGGCGAATCACGATTCACCGTGGACTCGCTCGGAGAGGGGGGGATTGCAGTGGCTCTACGGGTTTCGCAGTTGGATGGTCTGGTCGATCCCACCCCGGCGGTGCGCAACTTCTATGTCGACCTTACGCCACCTGTATTGGAAAGTGCTGATTTCGATACTCCGAGCACTTCTGGTGGCGTCGCGTTTGATGTGCAGGGAACCGCGAGCGATGCCCTCTCGGGTCTGGCAGTGGTTACCGCCTCCAACGGTTCGCCCAATCTTGGCACACCGGAAGTCTGGCGCTTTAGCGTGCACCCCCAAGATCTACCTCTCTCGGTGCGTGTTTTGGATGTTGCGGGCAACGAAACTGTTCGAGTCATCGAAAAGAGCGATGACAACAGTCCGCCGGTCCTCGACTTTATTGGAGCAAAAAGCGTGAACGAGGGGCACCTATTGAGCTTCATCGCTTCAGCCACCGACCCCGATGTTCCTGCGCAAAGCGTCACTTTCACACTCATTGGCGCTCCCTTGGGAAGCACTATCAACGAAACGAGTGGGGCGTTTACCTGGACTCCAACTGAATTGCAGGGACCGGACTCGTATACTTTCACAATAGAGGTTTCCGATGGTGCGGCAACCGATTCGGAGACGATCACGGTCACTGTAGATGAAGTGAACGTAGGTCCGGTGCTAGACCATATTGGAGACAGAATTGCACCCGTACTGACGGAACTTAGTTTCATTGCGACAGCCAGCGATGCCGATTTACCTTCACAGACTCTAGGTTTCTCGCTGGTGAATGAACCAAGTGGAGCGGAAATTAATGACTCCACGGGTGTCTTCAAATGGACGCCGGCGGAGGCTCAGGCCGGGAGCAGCTACACTTTCACAGTGGTGGTTTCGGACGGCACAACGACGGACTCGGAGGAGATTACGGTTTTCGTGCGAGAAGCTGGAGAGATCAGGGGAAGGGTCGTCTTCGAGGAAGGGTTTGAATCCTACTCTGCGGGTGCTCTTTCCGGTCAGGGCGGATGGAAAACATACTCAGGAAGGTCCTCACAAAGTGTTTATGATACAGGAGATTCCGAACTAGGTCAGGCCGTTTCGGGGGGGGACATGGCTTGGAATCTGGTAGATGTGGAGTTCGACTTTACTGGTGTCTTGCGAACCGAGGTTTATTGGGTCGGAAGCGTATCCGCAACCGGGGGCAGTGGTCAGAATACAAGTAGCCAAGTGTTCTTGATGGATGGGGACGGCGTGCAACCAAGCCTAGGATTTGCTGCGCAGAGGGTCCTTGGAAACTATCGGTTCATTGCTACCGGTTCGGAGTCGGGAAGTGTAACCGGAACCGTTTCCCTTCCACCAGCGACTTGGTTGGAAATGAAGGGGGAGATAGATTGGGAGGCCGGAGGTTTGGCTCGCCTGAGCTATCGCGAACTGGGTGCGAGCGAGTGGTTGCCAACGGGAATACAAAATTACCAAGTCACGGTTACCGATTTGAACGAAATTGACGCTGTGTTTATTCGCGACGACAGCTCCGGGAGTAAGATAGCGCACATCAGAGTAACGCATTTTGGTGCGTCGTTCGCCGAAAACAATCCTCCCGTGCTCTCCGCAATCGGCGATAAGACGGTGGACGAGTTGACAGAACTTAGCTTCACCGCCTCGGCGACCGATCCCGACCTTCCGGCGCAGATGCTGACATATACTCTGGTGGGGCAACCGTCCGGTGCTTCCATCAATCCAGTAAGCGGGGTCTTTACTTGGACTCCCACCGAGATGCAGGGGCCTGGCACCTACACCTTCGACGTGGTAGTGACCGATGGAGCGGATTCCTGCAGCACAAATGGGGGAGGTGTTTCAGGAGAGGTCTTTGCCTACTGGATTTCCAATGAGAGTGGGACCAATAATTTGTATCGTGCTCTGTGGGAAAACGGTGTGGCCGGAACAGCGACGCCACTCACGTTTTTCGAAAGCCCAATGAAGGTGGCGGCATTCGATTTTGATGAGGTCGGCGGACGTCTCGGAATTAATGTCTATGAGAGCGAAGACCGAGGTGATGGTCGACTTTTCCTGGCGGATTTCGATGGCGGAAATCTGCGCAGGGTCGCGGACGTTCACGTGAGTGGCAGTTTTGCGTTTTCGCCCGACGGAGCAAAAGTGGTTTTTGCGGAGGGAGAGAATACCGCGTCCTCAACTGAACGGCTTTCATTCTTTCTCAATTTGGCAGATGGAACCACGGATTCCTTCATGAGCGATGCGGAGCCGCGGGGCTATTCAACGCATAAGACGTCCTTTACTTGGTTGGAGGATGGTCGTATCCTATTCTCGGATACACGGGTTGCCAGTTCTTGGGCGGATTACCATGTCGTCCATATTTGGGACGATGGCGAGGTGACCGATTTGATGAGCGCTGTATCTGGGGGAACGCGATTCGCTATACCGTCGCCAAACGGTTCCCGCTTGCTCGTTCAAATGACAACTTCGGCCGGCACTGGTCTTGGTCTGATGGATTGGGCGACACCAAGCATACTCGAGACGATTCGTGACAAGACATCCTCCGGGACCTATCCACTTGAATGGTTGGATGATGAGACTGTCGCCTTCGGCGAAGGTGGCGAAATCTATTTCATGAAGATCGATGGCTCGGAAACTGTCAATTGGACGCAATCGGATGGAATCAACGAGAGCGGGTTCCGTTTATTGACGATCAGGTCTGCAGTAGCGACCGTAGGAGGAGCATCCGATTCCGAACCGGTTACGATCACGGTGAACGAAGTGAATGAAGCGCCGGTGTTGGATCCGCTCGGAAACAGAGAGGCCACTGAACTGGAAGAACTGAATTTTGTGGTTTCGGCGACGGATCCGGATATTCCGGTTCAGAGCCTGAGCTACTCATTGGAGGGCGAACCTGATGGCGCGTCGATCGATCCGACCAGCGGTGTTTTTGCATGGACGCCGACCGAACCGCAGGGGCCGGGAGACTACACTTTCACCGTGCAAGTCTCCGACGGTGTCGAAAGTGATGCTGAATCGATCACGGTGAGAGTGCAGGAATACAACGAACCACCGGTCTTGGACCCGGTAAGTGATAAGCAGGTCATGGAGCTAGATGACCTGAGTTTTGTTGTCACAGCGACCGACCCAGACCTGCCGGCGCAAATCTTCTCCTTTTCTTTGGAGGATGCCCCGGTTGGCGCATCAATTGATATCGCAACGGGCGAGTTCACTTGGACGCCGTCCGCGGATGATGGCCCCGGTGTTTATTCCTTCCGGGTTGTTGTTTCCGATGGATGGGGGGGCACTGATTCGGAACCGGTGACGGTCACGGTGCTAGACCGCATTACGACCATCGACCCTGAATCGATTTCAGTTGGGGCGAGCGAAACTTCCTATGACATCACCATAACTTCAAACACGAGTTGGAAAGTCGAATCGATTCCGGGGTGGGTGCCGGACGTTACCCCTGTTCAGGGGCAAGGCAACGGCGTGGTTCGCGTATCGGTGGACGCCAATACCTCAAGCGAATCGCGTGCAGGTACGATCTTAATTGGCGGTCAGGAACATGTGCTGACTCAAGCCGCGCCTGATGCCGGCGCCGCGCCCGAAATCGTGGTCCCGCCAACGACACAATACGTCGCTCTCGGTCAGTCAGCCACCTTCGAGGTCGAGGCCACGGGTGATCCAGCTCCGACTTACCAGTGGTTTCACGATGGCAGCGAGATTCCGGGTGCCACTGAAGCTACCTACACGATTCCAGCAGCGTCATTGGAGGATCGCGGTAGCTACTCTGTTGAGGTATCTAACGACCATGGTATGGACTCGGCCCGTGCGGACCTTTTCGTCGTCGAGGTGACGACAATGCAGTCCGTCGTCGGGACAGGGTATGTCCCGGGAGGAACAGTGACCGTGAACGTCGTCGTTAGTTACGGTGAAGAGGTCACAGGGCTCGGGCTGTCTGTCGTGATGCCGCCCGATGTTGCAGGCGAATCCTGGTCTTACGCCGGAAGTGAAAGCTCGGCGCAGTTTCTGCCGCAGGTTGGGGATACCTTGGTGCTCGAGTGGGCATGGCTCGGTCTGCCGACAGGAGAAGCCCAGGTTACCTATACCTTGAATGTCCCCGCTGCAGCCGAAGGGCCCGTTGCGATTTCAGCGATGGTCGAGCCGCGCGCCTATGACCTGGGCTTTGAGGCTTTGGTTTTGCCCGATCCGCTCGTGCTCACTCCGGCGCCCACGACGCACTCCGCTGACACAAACAAGGACTTCCGACTCAGCCTCGGTGAACTTCTGCGAGTCATTGAACTCTACAACGCCCGCAGTGGTTCAGTGCGCACGGGGCGGTATGCGCCAGCGGAGACAAGCACGGAAGATGGCTTCCGCGCCGATCCCGAAACACCGCGCGGGACCGCACCGAGTTTCGGCCAATTCCATTCGGCCGATATCGATCACAATGCGGAGATCTCGTTGGGTGAATTGCTCCGGGTGATTGAACTCTACAACACTCGGGAAGGTAGCGTCCGCACCGGCCAATACCACGCTCAGTCGGGCACCGAGGACGGGTTTGCCCCGGGATCCGTTGACTAACCCGGCAATGTTGATCTTTCATCCGTAGCTAAGACCTCCGACTACTTTCGGCATCGGAAGGAACGGTTCGGTGTTACCATGACAAGGTTGCGCCAGCGGCAACCAGACAGTGGCGCACGCCCTTTGAGTCAGGGGTGG
Source organism: Actomonas aquatica (assembly GCF_019679435.2). Classification (NCBI taxonomy): domain Bacteria; kingdom Pseudomonadati; phylum Verrucomicrobiota; class Opitutia; order Opitutales; family Opitutaceae; genus Actomonas; species Actomonas aquatica. The sequence goes on along the minus strand of NZ_CP139781.1, from coordinate 3,319,891 downwards.
GCGCATTGGCAACTGGAAGGTAACTGGGCGTTGCGAAGTCTTTCGGCACTTTCTTCCGACTAACATGCCGCAGCAGGATTTCTCCACGGGGGGGGCCGGAAGCACTTGGGCTAGTCGTTGGGCAAAGAGTTCAAGAAATCGTTCAGCGATAGCATTCAGATCGGCGTCACTCGGGGTTCGACTCATGTACGCACAAACAATGGGTGCCTTGCTCGCGGAGGCACTCACCTTCGGACGGTGGTGGATGTAGCTTTTTTCGACCCGAAAAAGTGGTTGGTCTGCGGTGCGGTAAAAAAGTGTCCAAGAAGTGTCCAGTGGCACGTTTTCAGAAGGCCATTTCAGAGGGAGAATCGCTCCTTGACCAAGGGATTATGAGTCCCCTGCTCTAACCATTGAGCTACAAGCCCGCTCCGATGGGAAAAATGGTGTGATTTCGGGCGAGGCGTCCAGTGTGGAAATCCGCAGGAGACAGGTCCCCTGTGCCTGCATCGAATTTCGATGCCGAGATATCGCGCTTCGCACTCGGAACTAACCCTTGCGCTACAAGCCCGTCCCTCGCCGCGAGTGGGCGCGACATATCTGGTTCGGGAATTGGCTTGGTCGTCGGTCTCAAGGCGTAGGTTCCACGCCGATTCGGATTATCCGGTTAGAGTTTTTGTGGTGCAGAGTTAAAACTTGAAGCGGTTATTAGCTTAGTTGTCTCAGGCACTGAATGGATAATAGTCCCTAGCTAACGGGTTATAGAAGCAAATGCGCATCAATATTTTATGAATTATTGACGCCTGTTTGCAGCGAGGTAGGGTGACCGCACCCTGAGTGCCACTGGCCGGCTTTCTGGAACAGCTTCTTCCCGATATGTCCTGCCACCTTTTGCCTCCGCGCGGGTTTTCGCGCCTTATGCTGCTTAGCTTTCTTGTCGGTCTCTCTGCGCCGCTTTTCGCGCAAGCCGACGATCCCGTCGCCCAAGTGCGTCATGCCCCGCAGATCAATGGTCAGGTCGAGGGCAGCGTGCAGATGATGCTGGGAGAGTGGATGAATATGAACAGCGGGGCGCAGATCACCGGCGAGCTGCGGGTGCCCGGCTCGCCGCAGATTAATCAAAACGGTAGTCCGGAGATTGGCCTGATCGTGGATGCTGACGGGAGTGCCGCTCCGAGCAATTACGGCATCACCATCAACAGCGGATCTTCCATCGGTGGCATCGTTCGTCGGGTCGATGCGGTTGCCCTACCGACGGTTTCCGCGCCGCCGAATCCCACCGGCAACCGTTATGTAAATCTGAACAATGGTTCTGAGTCGCCGGGGGACTTTGCGACCCTGCGTAATCTGAATCTCAACAGCGGTGTGGGCAATGTCACGGTCCCGGCCGGAACCTACGGTGATTTCGCCGCCAACAGCGGGGCGGGCTTTGTGCTCGGGGTGCCGGGTGCCACCGAGCCTGCGATCTATCATTTCCAATGTCTCACTCTGAACAGCAATTCGGTGCTTTCGGTGGTCGGGCCGGTGATTGTGACCGTGCGATATGATCTGAATCTCAACGCGTTGGCGGGTAATCCGGCCAACCCGTCCTGGCTGAAGTTTCGGGTGCATTCAGGCGGCCTCAACGACAACAGCGGGGCCGTGCTGTATGGTTTCATCGAGGCCCCGAATGGCACGGTGAATATCAATGGCCGCGTGGTCGGTGGTGTCGTCGCCGATCGACTCACGGTCAACAGCGGTGGTGTGTTGGAGTTGCGCGCGGCGGCAGTCCCGAACCAGTTGCCAGTCGCGGTGGACGTGGCGATCGCGACCGACGAGGATGCCCCGGTCGCAGTCGGCCTGCTGGCGAGCGATGCCGACGGCGATGCGCTTTTGTTCACGGTGGTGGATGCACCGACCGGCGGTGTCCTGTCCGGCGCGGCGCCCGGGCTTACTTACACTCCCGCGACCAATTTTAACGGCACCGATTCCTTCACCTACCGCGCGTCGGATGGGGCAGGCGATTCGAACCTGGCGACAGTCACCATCTCGGTCGCGGCGGTGAACGATGCGCCGACGGCGGACGACGTGAGCGCGTCACTCGACGAAGACACGACGGTCGCGGTGAGCTTGAGCGGCGACGACGTGGACGGCGACACCCTTAGTTTCGCGGTCGCTGATGCACCGAGCTTCGGCGTGCTGAGCGGCGCGGGCGGCACGCTCACTTACACGCCGGATCCCAACTTCCACGGCACGGACAGTTTCACCTACACGAGCTCCGACGGCGCACTGACTTCGGCGGCGGCGACGGTATCTCTGTTGATCAACCCGATCAATGACGCGCCGGTGGCCGGTGACCTCACCCTCGCGGTCGATGAAGGTGATACGCTCGCGTTCGTGTTGCCGGCGACCGACGTGGATGGCGACGCGTTGAGCTACGAGCTGCTTACCGCGCCGGTCTTGGGCGCAGTGAGCGGCACCTTGCCCGACTTGGATTACGCGCCTAATGCGAACACCAATGGAGTCGAAACAATCACCTATCGGGTATTCGACGGTTCGGCGTATTCCGAAGTCGGTGCGGTCACGATCAGCATCACCAACCTGAATGATGTGCCGACGGCACACGCCCAGACGATCAACTCCCTGGAAGACACCGCGGTCGAGTTTACGCTCACGGGCAGCGATCCGGATGGCGACAGTCTGAGTTTCGCGATCGATACGCAGCCGGTTTCTGGGTCGTTGACGTTGGTAGGGGCGCAGGTGAGCTACTCGCCTTTTGCGAACTTCGCCGGCGAAGACGCTTTCAGCTTCACGGTGTCTGACGGAAGTTTGGTTTCGATGCCGGCCACGGTCACGCTCGTGGTCCAGTCGGTGAACGACCTGCCGGTCGCGGAAGATTTGGCTATAGTGACCAATGAGGACAACCCGGCCGACGTTGAGCTGGTGGCGAACGATGCGGACGGCGATGCTCTCAGCTACACGGTGGTGGATGCCCCGACCAGCGGTGGCCTGTCGGGCACGGCGCCCGGCCTTACTTACACTCCCGCGGCCAATTTTAACGGCACCGATTCCTTCACCTACCGCGCGTCGGACGGGGCCGGCGATTCGAACCTGGCGACGTTCACCATTACGGTCGCGGCGGTGAACGATGCGCCGACGGCGGACGACGTGAGCGCGTCACTTGACGAAGACACGCCGGTCGCGGTGAGCTTGAGCGGCAACGACGTGGACGGCGACACCCTTAGTTTCGCGGTCGCTGATGCACCAAGCTTCGGCGTGCTGAGCGGCGCGGGCGACACGCTCACTTACACGCCGGATCCCAACTTCCACGGCGCGGACAGTTTCACCTACACGAGCTCCGATGGCGCACTGACATCGTCGGTTGCCACCGTCTCGCTGGTGATCCACCCGATCAATGACGCGCCGGTGGCGAGCGACCTCACCCTCGCGGTCGATGAAGGTGATACGCTCGCGATCACGCTACCGGCAACCGACGTCGATGGGGATGTCCTGAGTTTTGCGATCATCGATGCGCCGATCCTCGGCACGCTCGATGGCACCGCTCCGGATCTGACTTACACGCCGCCAGCCAACACGAACGGAACCGACGTGTTCACGTTCCGCGCCTCCGATGGATCAATCACGTCGAACGTGGGCACGGTGACGCTTGCAGTCTCCAATTTGAATGACGCGCCGAGTGCGTCCACCCAGGCGGTGACGACGCTCGAAGATACGGCCGTCGAGTTTGCGCTGAGCGGCAGCGACCCTGATGGCGACAGCTTGAGCTTCGTTATCGCGACCGCGCCGATCTCGGGTGCCGTGGTGTTGGTCGGCAGCCAGGTTACCTACACGCCGCTCGAGAATTTTTATGGTGAGGACACCTTCACGGTCACGGCTTCAGATGGCCAGTTGGAGTCCGCGCCAGCAACGATCACCGTCACTGTGCAGCCGGTCAACGACGTGCCCGTCGCGGCCTCGCAACGGGTCGAGTTGGCGGAAGACGACAGCGCTGCGATCCCGTTGGTCGGCACCGATATCGATGGCGACGCGCTGGCTTACGTAATCGTCGACGCCCCGACCCACGGCACCCTGTCCGGCACCGCACCGGATCTCACTTACACGCCGGCGGCCAACTACCATGGTGGCGATACCTTCACGTTCGTCGTGAACGACGGGAGCGCCGACTCGAACGTCGCGACGGTCGAACTCGTCGTTGCATCGGTGAATGACGCCCCCGCAGCCGACGACCTGACGGTGTCCACGTCTGAGGACGTCGCGCTCGCCATCGAGCTGAGCGGTGTCGATGTCGATGACGGTGACGTGCTGACGTTTGCCATCTTGGAGGGCCCGGCGCACGGCACGTTGGTGCTGGTCGGAACAACGGCCACCTACACGCCGACGCCGGACTTCAACGGCGGCGACAGTTTCACCTATCTCGCCAGCGATGCTTTGCTGGATTCGACCCCGGCCACCGTGACACTCATCGTCACGCCCGGCAACGATCTGCCGGTGGCGGCCGGGCAGTCCGTCTCGACCGACGAAGACACGTCGGTGGCGTTCACTTTGACCGGAAGCGATATCGATGGAGATGCCCTGAGCTACACCGTAATCGAGGGACCGACCCACGGTTCGCTGAGCGGAACCGCGCCAGCGCTGAGTTACACGCCGGAGGCGAACTTCGCGGGCCCCGACGCGTTCACCTTCGTGGTGAATGATGGCACTGTCGATTCTGCTCCAGCGACCGTCGCGATCACTGTGACCGCGGTGAACGATGCGCCCAGCGTGGCTGCGGCCGAGGTGGAACTGGACGAAGATTCGGCGGTGGTTGTCGAGCTGGCGACATTTGATGCGGAAGGGGATGCGCTCACGCTGACCGTGGTCACGCCGCCGGTTCATGGCACCCTGTCGGGCGATCCCTTCGCGCCGACCTACACGCCGGACGAAGACTATTACGGCACCGACGAATTTGTGATAACGGTGAACGACGGTCAGGCCGATTCTGCGCCCGCACTCATTGCACTCACCATCCTGCCGATCAACGACGCACCGGTTGTCGAAGCCGCCACCCTCGCTGCGACCGAAGATGAGCCGCTCACGTTTACGCTCACGGCCACCGATATCGAAGATGACCCACTCACGTTTACCATCACCGCCGGGCCGACCAATGGTGCGCTGAGCGTGGATGCGGCGGGGGAATTAACTTACACGCCGACCGCCAACTTTAACGGCACGGACAGCTTTGTTGTCGTCGCCAATGACGGTGAACTCGATTCCGCCGAGACCACGATCACGATCGAAGTGGCACCCGTGAACGACGTCCCCGCAGCGGATGACCAGAGCGTCACGACGGCGGAGGATACCTCGCTCCCCATCACGCTAACCGGCACGGATATCGACGGCGATGGGCTCACCTACGTGATCGATGCAAATCCCGCGTATGGCAGTCTCAGCGGCATCGCGCCAAACGTGAGCTACACCCCGAATCCCGATTTCAACGGTTCGGACGCATTCGCATTCCGCGTCACGGATGGAGAGAGCGAATCGGCCCCCGCGATCGTGAGTATTCAGATTACACCTACGAACGATGCACCCATCGCCTCTGCCCAAACCGTAGATGCCCTCGAGGACACGGCGGTCGCAATCACCTTGGCTGGAATCGATGTCGATGGCGACGTGCTCACGTATGTCGTCATCGATGGACCCACCGTCGGCACGCTCAGCGGGGTTGCGCCTGACCTGACCTACATCCCGAGTCCGAATGCCAACGGAAGCGACAGCTTCACTTTCCAGGTGAGTGATGGGTCCCTGATCTCCGCGCCTGCATCGATCACGATCGAAGTCGCACCGGTCAATGACGCCCCTGCGGCGATCTCTCAAGGGGTGACAACCTTTCAAAATACCCCGGTTTCGCTGACCTTGACTGCATCGGATCTTGAGAGTGATCCCCTCACTTTTCTGGTCGTCGCTCAGCCAGAGCACGGAGTCTTGTCAGGAACTGCTCCTGCACTCACTTATTCCCCAGAGCCCGGGTTTTCCGGGAGCGACAGTTTTGCATTCCTCGCCAACGATGGAGTTTTGGACTCAGACCCTGGTGTTGTGACGATAATGGTAGCGGCCCCCAATCAACCGCCAACAGTGGATGCCGGATTGGACGCGACCGCAGCAGTTGGGACGAGCACTGAAATCAGTCCCTACGGAAATATCATCCTCAATCACGACGAGTGGACTTTGACCGAGGAAGGATTTGCGGCCAGTCCCTACGCCGGTCTGTTTGCACAGAACATGGCGCATTGGTTTACCGGAGGGCGGCCGGGGCGGTTCCTCGCTTACACCGATACCGTTCCCGGTTCGGTAGATTTCGCCTACACTGGAGACTCTCTCAAGGCTGCACTCGAAGCGGACGGTCACGAATGGGTAGTGAGTTCGGAAATACCTTTCACGCTGGAGACACTCCTTGAGTTCGATGCCGTCTTCCTTGCGGCCAACGACGTCGACAATGCGATCCTCATCCAATACGTCGAAGGAGGGGGGAGTGTCTATATCAGTGCCGGAACCAAATGGTGCGGTTGTGACGCCCACGTGGAGGCGAGTTGGTATAACGACTTTCTGGAATATTTCGGTCTGGCCTACAGTTTTCCTTATAACGGGGTCAGTGGCACGTTGGCGGTGAATTCGGATCACCCCATTTTTGAGGGGATCGAGACGCTGTTTTACCAAAACGGGAACCCGGTTATCGTGATCGACCCGGACGATCCGCTCACTTCGGTGGTAAATCGTTACCAAGAGCGTGACTTGATGGCGCTTTATTCGCGTTCGGCGGTTTCGGCGTCCTACACTTTGCAAGGAAGCGTGATTGATGATGGATTACCTGCTCCAGGACAGCTCAGCTACCAATGGACTTTGGAGGATGGTCCCGGGTTCGCGTTCATCGAAGACCCCGATGCCGCCACGAGCCTCGTATCGATGCTCGACCCGGGGACCTATCGCTTCCGCCTCACCGTCAGCGACGGCGAGTTTGAGGTTTTTGATGAGGTGGAGATCCTTGTTGAGATCAATGAGCCCCCTTTGGTCTATGCCGGTCCTGACGAGGTCGTGTCGGACCTCAGCGACTCCATTCGCCCGCAAGCCGTTGTGACGGACGACGGTTTGCCTCGCGGGAATGCACTGGCGGTGGAATGGCGAATTTTGGGCAATGCCGCTGCGGTGGTGTTCAGCGATACCAACAGTATTCAACCGGAGATAGCTTTCACTCAAGCAGGCCTCCACGTTCTCAAACTCTCCGCGACCGACGGGCAGGAGGAGCGAAGTGATTTGGCAGAGTTTCGCATCGGTTTCCGCTACGATGCACTGATTCCGAACGACGCCGTGGCATGGTGGCCGTTGAATGGCTCCAATTTGGATGTCGTCTCCAATCATATTTTAGGCGGCACCCGAGATGCGATCTATGTTCCGGGTAAAGTGGGTCTGGGCTACGACTTTGGAACCCGCGAACTGAGTCGCACCGTGAAGGCAAGTGCCGATCTGGACCTCGGAGTGAGTGAAGCAGGCTTCACGATCGAGTTATGGGTAAACCCGAGCCGAACACAGGACGTGCCGTTGGTGCTATGGGCGAACGAAGGATCCGAAGGTCTGAGCCTACGGCAATGGAACAACGGCCGAGGCCTCTACGCAGAGTTGCGCCCGACCAGCGGCAGCAGTCTAGGAGTGCAGGCAGACAACGTCTTTACGGCGAACACGTGGACGCACGTGGCGGTGACCTACGATCGAGTGACGGGCCGAGTCCGGCTGTATCGCAACGGCGTGATGATCCTCGACCAGGCGCAGGCGGCGAACCTGCGGATGCAGACGACCTACGACCTGCAGATCGGGTCCTTGCGTCGGGAGAACCGCTACTTCCAAGGCGTGCTCGACGAGATAGCGCTCTATGGTCGGCCGCTCAGTGCGGCGGAGATCGCGGCGATCCATGCCTCGGGCGCGCAGGGAAAACCGCCGCTCGATGGCAATCTGGCTCCGGTGGTTTATGCCGGAGCGGATCAATCGATCACGACTCTGAGCACCACGCTCACCGGCACCGTGAGTGATGATGGCGAGCCGGCGGGCAGCGCGCTCACCGTGGGATGGGCCTTGGTAGAAGGTCCAGCGGGAGCGACCGTCATCTTTGGCGATGCGAGCAGCGCGTCCACCAGCGTGTCGTTCAGCGAAGCAGGCACTTACCTGCTGCAACTGGATGCGGATGATGGACTCCTGCAAGCGACGCCTGACGTGGTGTTGGTGCGAGCGGACGTCGTGTTCGACGCAGCCGTGCCGACAGATATGGCGGCGTGGTGGCCGGGTAATGGCGATCCGCACGAGCAAATCAACGGAGGCCACGATGTGGAGCTGCTGCAAGGAGCGGGCTACGGGACGGGTCAAGTGTCGCAAGGCTTTACCTTTGACGGCGTGAACGACCATGGACGCATCACGAAACACGCCGATCTGGACCTTGGAGTGAGTGAAGCAGGCTTCACGATCGAGTTATGGGTAAACCCGAGCCGAACACAGGACGTGCCGTTGGTGCTATGGGCGAACGAAGGATCCGAAGGTCTGAGCCTACGGCAATGGAACAACGGCCGAGGCCTCTACGCAGAGTTGCGCCCGACCAGCGGCAGCAGTCTAGGAGTGCAGGCAGACAACGTCTTTACGGCGAACACGTGGACGCACGTGGCGGTGACCTACGATCGAGTGACGGGCCGAGTCCGGCTGTATCGCAATGGCGTGATGATCCTCGACCAGGCGCAGGCGGCGAACCTGCGGATGCAGACGACCTACGATCTGCAGATCGGGTCGCTGCGGCGGGAGAACCGTTACTTCCAAGGTGTGCTCGACGAGATAGCGCTCTATGGTCGGCCGCTCAGTGCGGCGGAGATCGCGGCGATCCATGCCTCAGGCGCCCAGGGAAAACCGCCGCTCGATGGCAATCTGGCTCCGGTGGTTTATGCCGGAGCGGATCAATCGATCACGACTCTGAGCACCACGCTCACCGGCACCGTGAGTGATGATGGCGAGCCGGCGGGCAGCGCGCTCACCGTGGGATGGGCCTTGGTAGAAGGTCCAGCGGGAGCGACCGTCATCTTTGGCGATGCGAGCAGCGCGTCCACCAGCGTGTCGTTCAGCGAAGCAGGCACTTACCTGCTGCAACTGGATGCGGATGATGGACTCCTGCAAGCGACGCCTGACGTGGTGTTGGTGCGAGCGGACGTCGTGTTCGACGCAGCCGTGCCGACAGATATGGCGGCGTGGTGGCCGGGTAATGGCGATCCGCACGAGCAAATCAACGGAGGCCACGATGTGGAGCTGCTGCAAGGAGCGGGCTACGGGACGGGTCAAGTGTCGCAAGGCTTTACCTTTGACGGCGTGAACGACCATGGACGCATCACGAAACACGCCGATCTGGACCTTGGAGTGAGTGAAGCAGGCTTCACGATCGAGTTATGGGTAAACCCGAGCCGAACACAGGACGTGCCGTTGGTGCTATGGGCGAACGAAGGATCCGAAGGTCTGAGCCTACGGCAATGGAACAACGGCCGAGGCCTCTACGCAGAGTTGCGCCCGACCAGCGGCAGCAGTCTAGGAGTGCAGGCAGACAACGTCTTTACGGCGAACACGTGGACGCACGTGGCGGTGACCTACGATCGAGTGACGGGCCGAGTCCGGCTGTATCGCAATGGCGTGATGATCCTCGACCAGGCGCAGGCGGCGAACCTGCGGATGCAGACGACCTACGATCTGCAGATCGGGTCGCTGCGGCGGGAGAACCGTTACTTCCAAGGTGTGCTCGACGAGATAGCGCTCTATGGTCGGCCGCTCAGTGCGGCGGAGATCGCGGCGATCCATGCCTCAGGCGCCCAGGGAAAACCGCCGCTCGATGGCAATCTGGCTCCGGTGGTTTATGCCGGAGCGGATCAATCGATCACGACTCTGAGCACCACGCTCACCGGCACCGTGAGTGATGATGGCGAGCCGGCGGGCAGCGCGCTCACCGTGGGATGGGCCTTGGTAGAAGGTCCAGCGGGAGCGACCGTCATCTTTGGCGATGCGAGCAGCGCGTCCACCAGCGTGTCGTTCAGCGAAGCAGGCACTTACCTGCTGCAACTGGATGCGGATGATGGACTCCTGCAAGCGACGCCTGACGTGGTGTTGGTGCGAGCGGACGTCGTGTTCGACGCAGCCGTGCCGACAGATATGGCGGCGTGGTGGCCGGGTAATGGCGATCCGCACGAGCAAATCAACGGAGGCCACGATGTGGAGCTGCTGCAAGGAGCGGGCTACGGGACGGGTCAAGTGTCGCAAGGCTTTACCTTTGACGGCGTGAACGACCATGGACGCATCACGAAACACGCCGATCTGGACCTTGGAGTGAGTGAAGCAGGCTTCACGATCGAGTTATGGGTAAACCCGAGCCGAACACAGGACGTGCCGTTGGTGCTATGGGCGAACGAAGGATCCGAAGGTCTGAGCCTACGGCAATGGAACAACGGCCGAGGCCTCTACGCAGAGTTGCGCCCGACCAGCGGCAGCAGTCTAGGAGTGCAGGCAGACAACGTCTTTACGGCGAACACGTGGACGCACGTGGCGGTGACCTACGATCGAGTGACGGGCCGAGTCCGGCTGTATCGCAATGGCGTGATGATCCTCGACCAGGCGCAGGCGGCGAACCTGCGGATGCAGACGACCTACGACCTGCAGATCGGGTCCTTGCGTCGGGAGAACCGCTACTTCCAAGGCGTGCTCGACGAGATAGCGCTCTATGGTCGGCCGCTCAGTGCGGCGGAGATCGCGGCGATCCATGCCTCGGGCGCGCAGGGAAAACCGCCGCTCGATGGCAATCTGGCTCCGGTGGTTTATGCCGGAGCGGATCAATCGATCACGACTCTGAGCACCACGCTCACCGGCACCGTGAGTGATGATGGCGAGCCGGCGGGCAGCGCGCTCACCGTGGGATGGGCCTTGGTAGAAGGTCCAGCGGGAGCGACCGTCATCTTTGGCGATGCGAGCAGCGCGTCCACCAGCGTGTCGTTCAGCGAAGCAGGCACTTACCTGCTGCAACTGGATGCGGATGATGGACTCCTGCAAGCGACGCCTGACGTGGTGTTGGTGCGAGCGGACGTCGTGTTCGACGCAGCCGTGCCGACAGATATGGCGGCGTGGTGGCCGGGTAATGGCGATCCGCACGAGCAAATCAACGGAGGCCACGATGTGGAGCTGCTGCAAGGAGCGGGCTACGGGACGGGTCAAGTGTCGCAAGGCTTTACCTTTGACGGCGTGAACGACCATGGACGCATCACGAAACACGCCGATCTGGACCTTGGAGTGAGTGAAGCAGGCTTCACGATCGAGTTATGGGTAAACCCGAGCCGAACACAGGACGTGCCGTTGGTGCTATGGGCGAACGAAGGATCCGAAGGTCTGAGCCTACGGCAATGGAACAACGGCCGAGGCCTCTACGCAGAGTTGCGCCCGACCAGCGGCAGCAGTCTAGGAGTGCAGGCAGACAACGTCTTTACGGCGAACACGTGGACGCACGTGGCGGTGACCTACGATCGAGTGACGGGCCGAGTCCGGCTGTATCGCAACGGCGTGATGATCCTCGACCAGGCGCAGGCGGCGAACCTGCGGATGCAGACGACCTACGACCTGCAGATCGGGTCCTTGCGTCGGGAGAACCGCTACTTCCAAGGCGTGCTCGACGAGATAGCGCTCTATGGTCGGCCGCTCAGTGCGGCGGAGATCGCGGCGATCCATGCCTCAGGCGCCCAGGGAAAACCGCCGGTGCTACATAACGTTGCTCCCTTTGTCGTCGCCTCGGAGCCGCGGTCGGCGTTTGTCGGGGTTCCGGTCTCCGCGGCGATCCTCGTCGCGGACGACGGTCTGCCGGATCCGCCGGCGGCGTTGACCTATCTCTGGACTAAGCAGAGTGGGCCGGGCTTGGTTGCGGTGAGTGACCCCGCGATCGCGGAGCCTTCGTTCACCTTCGATACAGCAGGCACCTATGTGCTGCGGCTCACGGTCGACGACGGGGAGTTGTCGGCCTTCGACGAAGTGACCGTTGAGGTTGCCGAGTCGCCAGATGGCACGCCTCCCTCGATCACGATCTTTGAACCGGCCGACGGTAACATTTTGTTGGCCGACACCTACTTCGAGATCGCTGCGGTCGCGACGGATGACGTGGCTATCGCGAAGGTCGAATTCTTCAACGGCGCGGAGAAACTCGGCGAACAAACCCTGCCCTCCGCGGACGAGCCCGACGTCTTTTTCTGGCCGCTCACCAACGGACTCTCGGCCGGCTCCTACACCTTCACCGCCGTTGCCACGGACAACGCGGGATTCGCAACCACTTCTCCCGAAATCTCAATCACCGTCTCCGACGATCCGGATGTCGTTGGCGCGGGTGCCTTCATCGCCAGTCCGGCCGAGGATAGCCGTATCTCCGCGCCAACCGAAGTCTCCGGCGTGATCTCGTCAGGATCCTTGCAGTCATGGAATCTTGAATACCGCCTCCGGCCGTCGGGCGATGACACGTCGGGCTCTGCTGAACCGTGGATCAGTGTCGCCTCCGGCATCGATCCGGTTGGCACGGCAGCGACTGGCGAGTCGGCAGCTGTTCCGGATGTGATCGGAATCTTCGATCCGACTCTCTTGCTCAATGGCATTTACGAGTTGCGCCTGGTTGTCGCCTCCGCTGGCGGCACTACGACCTACGGTCCACTCGCCGTCGTGGTGGACGGCAACATGAAGATCGGTGCCTTCTCGATCGCGTTCGAAGACCTGTCGGTGCCGACCCCCGGTATTCCGATTTCGATCACCCGCACCTATGACAGTCGTGACCAGCGAGTAGGGGACTTCGGGCCCGGTTGGTGGATCGCGGTGGGTAACGTGCGCGTGCAGAAGAACCGCAACCTCGGCACGGCCTGGTGGCAGACGCCGCAGTCGGGCGACGGTATACAGTTCTACGACGTGTTGCCGATCGACGAACGTATCGTAACGATCGCCATGCCGGACGGTGAGACCCATCGCTTCCGCGCCGGCGCCTTGGTGAAGAATCGCCCCGGCGATCCCGATTACCGGTCCTTCGCCTCCATCGTCCGCGAGGGGCTCTACAAGTTCTACCCGCTCGGCGACACGACAGCGACCCTTGAGCCGATCGACGCCACTGGTGTGCTAGCCGAACAGTTCTGGATCGATGGCACGGGCGATCAGGATCTCTACCTCGGCGAATACGGCGACTTCGACTACATTCCGTTCAACCCGACCCGGTTCCGCCTCACCACCAGCGACGGCACGGTGATGATCCTCGACGAACAGCTCGGTCTACTCGAGATGCATGACCTCACCGGCAATGAGCTCACCCTCGGTCGCGACGCCAATCAACGCATCGACACGATCACCTCCGCGCAGGTGACCGATACCGATCCAATCGAACGCACCGTGTCCATCGTGCGCGATGCCACGGGTCGCGTGGACTACATCGAAGATCTCGTAGGGCGGCAGATCGATTACCTCTACGACACGGAGGGCCGCCTCGAGTCAGTCACCGATCGTGAGCTCGATACCACGCAGTTCTTCTACGAGAACCCCAACTTCCCGACCTACCTCACACGCATTCTCGATCCGCGCGGCCTCCCGGCCCTGCGCTCCGAATACGATGGAAACGGTCGCCTGAAGAAGCAGATCGATGCTGATGGCAAGGAGACGATCTTCGACCGCGGCATCGACGCCACCGGTCGCTTCGAGACCATCACCGACCGCCTCGGCAATCCGACCACTTACTACTACGACGAACGCGGTAACATCACGACCCAGCTCGATGCCATGGGTGCTGTCACTGAGTTTTCCTACTACCCCGACAGCGACCGCGAGCGACTGCGCATCGATCACTACGGCAACGTGACTTCGATGGCCTATGATGCCCGCGGCAACGTCACCGTCGAAACCATCGGTGCCGACGCCACCGAGGATGCGGCTACGCCGACGATTGGTTACACGACGCGCACGTCCTACAACAGCCGCAGTGCACCGCTCTTCATGACCGACCCCGACGGTCGCGTGCAGTCCTTCACCTACGATCCCGTCACCAACGACCTGCTTACGCATACCGTAGGCTACGGGACCGCCGAAGCCGCCACCACCACCTACACCTACAACGCCGACGGCACGCTCGATACCATCACCGATGCGCTGCTTACAGTGACGGACACGGATTACGATTATGGCTACTCCGACGCCAGTTACCCGACCGCCACCCAACTCGTCACCACCACCGTGACCGACGCCGAGGGCACGGTGCTGCGCAGCACGCGCTCGATCCTCGACGCCCAGCAGAACCAGCTCGCTCAGATCGTTACGCGCACGCTGCTCGACGGATCCAGCGAAGACATCGTGACGGCTTACCGCTTCGATGCGGAGAACCGCCTTGTGGCCACCATCCTGCCCGATGGCCGCGTCATGGAAATGCGTTACACGTCCTTCGGTGCTGAAGCCGCCAGCGTGCAATCGACCAGCGTGGCCGCTTACGAAGCGGGTGACGACTCCGCCGCTCGCATCACCTCGATGGACTATGACGATCGCGGCAACGTAGTCGCCACTACCTATCCGGATGGCACCAGCGAGCGTGCCGGCTTCGACGCTGAAGGTCGCCGCATCTGGACCCAGGATCGCCGCGGTTACCGCACGTTCATGGTTTACGACGCCGTAGGCCGGCAGCGTTTCACCCTCTTCCCCGACGACAACGATGGCATCGACGATGCCGCGCCGACCAGCGCCGATGATCCTCGCCTCGCTGACAACCCGCGCACGGAAACCGTCTATGACTTGGTGGGCCGCGTCACCGATACCTACGACGAGTTGGGCAACCGCACCGAGTTCGTTTACGAAGACGGCTGCTCATGCTTCCAGCGCCGTAAGCAGAGCATTCAGCACCTGGCCACCGGCAATCTCACCACGGGCTACCAATACGACAACGCCGGCAACGTGACCCACATCACCGATCCGCGAGGCAACACCACGGAGACCCGCTACGACGAACAAGGCCGTCCTTACCTGGTTATCCACCCGGCCACCGACGAGCATCCGGTCACGCAGACCGAGACCTTCTACGACGCCCTCGGTCGTCGTGTCGCGGTCAGCGATCAGGAAGGCAAGCTGACGCGTTACCGTTACGACGGCCTCGGCCGCCTCGTTGAGGTCCGCCAATACCTCGACCAGTCACTCGTCGAGTCGGACTTCGACTTCAGCTTGCCTCCTTCAACTGCGGATCTCGTTTCAACGAGATACGCCTACGACGAAGCTGGTAACCAAACCACACAGACCGACGCGCTCGGTCGGGTGACGACCTACGCCACCGATGCGCTCGGTCGTCGGCTCACCCGCACGCTCCCGTCCGATCCCGCCAATGGCGTGGCCGAGGTGAGCGAAGTGCTCGACTACGACGAATGGGGCAACCTCTGGCACCGCACTGACTTCGCCGGACATACCACGACTTTTGGTTACGATACGCTCAACCGTCTCAAGACGAAGACGGCCGATGTCACCCATCCATCGCTCATCCACAGCCACGCCATCGCCCGCATCGAATACGACTACGACGACAACGGAGCCCGCACCGCCGCGCGCACCTACAATGCGTCCGATGTCCAACTCTACGCCGAGTCGACCCCGCGCGACGAACGTGGCCGCCTCGATTACAAGGATACCGCCGCCGGCCGACTCGACTACGGCTACTACGCCAACGGACTCCTACAGGACGTCGTCTCGTCCAACGCCGACGGCGTAAACATCGGCTACCGCTACGACGACGCCAACCGCCTCGCTTATGTCGACGATGCCTCGACGGGTGTGCCGGCCAAAGCCACCGCCTACACCTATAACGACAATGGCAGCTTGGAAACCGTCGCCACTCCCAACGGGGTCACCCACACCTATACCTACGACACCCTCAACCGCCTCCGCACGCTGAACGTAACGGTAGCCGCTGTAGCCGGGGTCGGTGACCCCGGATCGGCAAGCTCCCTGCACCACTACACCTACGCCCTGCGCGCCAGTGGCCACCGCCAATCGGTCACAGAGGGACCAGCTCCGTCTGGTCCGTTCAAAGTCACGACCTACGCCTACGACGACCTCTACCGCCTCCGCGGTGAAACCGTCACCGGATCGGCCACCGCGGCGGAACTCGGCACCGTGACCTACGACCTCGATAAAGTCGGCAATCGCCTCACCCGCCTCTCGTCGATCCCCGCCGTCACCGACCAGTCCAGCACTTACAACGTCCGCGACTGGCTCGACAGCGACACCTACGACGCCAACGGCAACACGCTGAATTCCGATCAACTCGCTACTCGCTACCCACTACTCGCTACCACGTCGGATCCCGACGTGTATGACTTCGAAGACCGCCTGATCGTCCGCGCACGCAGCGACGGTTCATCGGTGATTGTAGCCTACGACGCCGACGGCCTCCGCCGCCAAAAGCTCATCGTCAACAGCGTCGGCACGGTCGGGCGCACCACCAGTTACTTGGTCGATACCAACAACCTCACCGGCTACGCCCAAGTCTTTGAAGAGCGCACCTCTGCTGTAGCCGGGGGCGGTGACCCCGGTTTCGAAACAACCACCAAGGTCTACACCTACGGCAACGACCTCATCAGCCAAGCAACACTGCCGCCCGCTGCTTCAACGTTCGACCTAAACTACTACGTCTACGACGGAGGAGGCACGGTTCGTGAACTGACCGACGAATCCGGCTCAATTACAGTTACCTATGTATACGATGCCTTTGGTATTATTGTTACATCTGTCGGGCTAACTGAGAATAGCTATCTCTATCGTGGAGAGCAGTGGGATCCAGATGCCGGGCTCTACTATCTTAGGGCACGGTTCATGAACCCGGAGAACGGAAGGTTTTGGAATTCCGATATTTTTGAAGGTTTCAGTTGGGATCCGTATACATTACACAAGTATAGCTATACGCACCATGATCCGGTAGGTTATGTGGATTACTCGGGGAGAAGCTCGATTGCTGTGGAACTTCAGGCGGCACAGACCATCAGCCTGTTTCTGCGGGCGGCACTCGCGGTTGTTTCCGTATATGCACTGTATGACGCATACGAAAATTTCTCCTACATCGATTCGGTCGGGAGCGGCCGGAGGACTCAATTCTATGAAATCGTGGGCGAAGTCGAACCTAAGCCTAGCCCGGAACCTAAGCCAAGACCCGGTCCCATTCCATGGTTGCCGCCTGTTGATGAAGGTGGTCAAGCTGGTTGTGAAATGTCAAGGGTTCCTTCTCGTGGCGGAGATAGGTATCATGATCAATATGCTGCAAGTCTTCAGGGCGGGGTTTCCGCTGAACTATTAGTCATCGCGCAGGATAATGAGGCGTATAATTTCGACGCCGCTACGCCATTTGTCGGTCCGAATCTCGCCTACGAGGCGAAGACGAGACATGGTTTTCTAAACAATGATGGCGTTAATCCTCGGGTGCTGACTTCACTAGAGGCGCAATTTTCCCGAGCTTCTCGGGTATCCTCCTCCTGCAATCTGGGTTTTCAGATAGCCGTGGACAATCAAGCTGGATATCAAGGCTTGAAAAAGCACTTCCCTCAGTATCCTGTTAGATTAATTCCTTACTCCGGTGAAAACTAATCTTCTCTTCCTGATTAATTTAGGCATCGTTTTGACGTTACATTCAGAATCTGAAATGGAAATCCCATTCAAACACGGTCACATTCAAAGGAATGGAGATTTTGAGGAGTTCAGTATCGAGTCTGGAGTGGTGGTTTCAGATGAGATTAAGGAATACTATGGAGAGTGGAACGGGGGTTCTGTCGATGGATTTCATGTTTATAAAATTAACGAATCTCAATTGATATTAATTGAATATTTTCTTTGTTTTCGTGGCTCTATTAACGGTCTTACAAGTGAGGATAGTTTGTATTGGCTGCGCAATCAGCCGAATCTCCTGCGGCGAAAGGAGAACGGTGGAGGCGGATTTATACCATTCGCGATTGGGGAAGTTGTTCGGAATATGAACAGCAAGAATGGCCGAAAGGTATTATTAGCACTGAATGGAATGGCGGATGGCAATGTTGTCATTGTGGATATTGTGAGCGGTGCGGTTGAGGGACTGGGTATTTCGTTTGGTTCTTTGATTGAGCAGTCATCAATCGTGGATTTTGACTCGGTAGAGTAACTGGATGGAATGGTCCGGGGACATCGGTAATAGATAGTCCAAGGACATGGGTTACAGCTTTTGAGCTTGTTGTGTTGGTCGGAGGCGCACGAACTCAAGACGTCAGGCACGAACTCAAGACGTCAGGTCTTGATTCTTGACAAAAGCGCGGTCGGCGGCGCCTGATTGGGGATGCCACGACCATGGCGGATTGAATATGCGGGAGCGTGTTACCATGTGATCAATCGTGGGAACTATCGGTCCTCGATCTTTGGCGGGAAGGGGGCGGCTGAGGCGTTTGAGAGGGTGCTGGATCTGGCCGCGGAACGGTATGCGTGGCGAGTGCACGCTTACGTGGTGATGCGGAACCACTTTCACCTGGCGATCGAACTGACGGAGCCAAACTTGAGCGAAGGAATGAAGTGGCTGCAGGGGACTTGGATCCGACGGTTTAACGCGATCCGGACTCAAATTGGACGACCGTTTCAGGGCCGCTACAAGGCGTTGTTGGTCGAGCCGGGAGACGCCTTTGGGCGGGTCTGCCACTATATCCATCTCAACCCGGTGAGGGCCAAGGTGGTGAGTGCGACTGAAGCATCGAGCTACCGACCAGGTAGCTTGGCCAAGTTTGCGGACAAGAAGCAGAGACCGGCGTGGCTCGATCCGTCCACGGTGCTGGATACCGCCGGCGGCCTGAAAGACACCGCTCGAGGTTGGCGTTGCTATGGTGAGTATTTGGAATTCCTCGCAGAGGACGCGGTGGCAAAGAAGGAGTTAGTGGCGAAGAAGATGAGCCGTGGTTGGTGCTTGGGCTCGTTTGAGTTCAAAAAGCAACAGCTGGAGGAGATGAAGGAGCGAGGGGCAGAACTGGAGCGCTTCAAGGGGAGCGGTGCCGGAGAGTTGCGCAAAGAACGGGAACAGGTCTGGGAGGACCGTTTGGTAGCCCTGGCGGCAAGTGCACGGATCGACTTGGGCAAGTTGGGGAAGCGGAAGTCAGCTCCGGAAAAGGTTCTATTGGCGGCAGTGTTAAAACAGTCCACCTCCGTCTCGAATGGTTGGCTGGCAACTCGCCTTGAAATGGGACAGGCTGCCAGTGCGAGTCAGTTCGTGCGACGGTTACTGCTGCAAAAGGAAGGTCGAGGCGCGGTCGAGCGGCTTTTGTCAAGAGTCAAGACCTGACGTCTTTAGTCCGCCCCGCATAAGAAGGTTAAACATAACGCTCCGCTGCCAAGCTGGCGCGTTACAGATCCGGCTGCCGCAGAGGCCTTCCGTCGAGAAGTGCCTTCGTATTGGCGCTGGCGAACGAAGCAATTAGGAGCTGACCAATGACAAAATCAGAAATGCAGCAAAAGCTGCGATCCAATGGCCTTGAGGGGCGAGTATGGGGTCGTGTCGGCCCCGAGGAGCTCAGGCCGTTAGTGGACTATATCGGAACGGCGCTACCCCAAGATATGGAGGCGTTCGTGGTAGGGGTTGGAAACGCCACGGTTGGCCCGTTCAATATTGTTCTAGCCGGTAGTGACGACGGTTCTTTCAGTGCCTTGACCGAATCTAGGAACCTCCCACCGGAGATGGCGCCTGCGTTGAAAGTCATGGAGCACGCGGGAGAATCTTACGTCTATCTTCCATTGGAAGGACGGCTCTTTGCTTACGACTCCAATGCACTATCTAAGGGAAACGAAACACTCCATTTCGCCTCGTTCTCGGCGTTCCTCGAATGGATTTTTAAGGAGGCGCGTGCAGCCCTTGATGACAGTTGGGCGGACTGAAGACGTCAGGGCGGACTGAAGACGTCAGGCGGACTGAAGACGTCAGGCGGGGTAAACGGGCGGAAGACGTCAGGTCTTGACTCTTGACAAAACTGCCGGCGGTGACGCCTGATTGGGGATGCCACGACCATGGCGTATTGAATATGCAGGAGCGTGTTACCACGTGATCAATCGTGGGAACTATCGGTCCTCGATCTTTGGCGGGAAGGGGGCGGCGCAGGCGTTTGAGCGGGTGCTGGATCTGGCTGCGCAGCGGTATGCATGGCGAGTGCACGCTTACGTGGTGATGCGGAATCACTTTCACCTGGCGATCGAACTGACCGAGCCAAACTTGAGCGAGGGAATGAAGTGGCTGCAGGGGACTTGGATCCGCCGATTCAACGTGATTCGGACGCAAATTGGACGACCGTTTCAGGGCCGCTACAAGGCGTTGTTGGTAGAGCCGGGAGACGCCTTTGGGCAGGTCTGCCACTATATCCATCTCAACCCGGTAAGGGCCAAGGTGGTGAGTGCGACCGAAGCCTGGAGTTATCGGCCAGGTAGTCTGGCTAGGTTTGCGGACAAAAAACACCGGCCGGCGTGGCTCGATCCATCCACCGTGCTGGATACGGCCGGCGGCCTGAAAGACACCGCTCGAGGTTGGCGTTGCTATGGTGAGTATTTGGAATTCCTCGCGGAGGATGTGGTGGGCAAGAAGGAGCTGGTGGCGAAGAAGATGAGCCGTGGTTGGTGCTTGGGTTCGTTTGAGTTCAAAAAGCAACAGATGGAGGAAATGAAGGAGCGAGGGGCAGAACTGGAGCGCTTCAAGGGGAGCGGTGCCGGAGAGTTGCGCAAAGAACGTGAACAGGTCTGGGAGGATCGTTTGGTAGCCCTAGCGGCAAGCGCGCGGATCGACTTGGGCAAGTTGGGGAAGCGGAAGTCAGCTCCGGAAAAGGTGCTATTGGCGGCAGCGTTAAAACAGTCCACCTCCGTCTCGAATGGTTGGCTGGCAACTCGCCTTGAAATGGGACAGGCCGCCAGTGCGAGTCAGTTCGTGCGCCGGTTACTGCTGAAAAAGGAAGGCAGAGCCGCGGTCGAGCGGCTTTTGTCAAGAGTCAAGCCCTGACGTCTTAAGCCCTGACGTCTTAAGCCCGCCTGCGACTGATATCGAAGTCTTCGCACAACTGCGAGACGCTGAAGCGACCGGTGGCCGCCAAACTGACGAACTGCATCTTCTGGTCCATGGGTGACACGTCTTTCCAGGGCATACGCCCTTCTTAGTGTTACCCATGTCCCTGGACTATCTGTTACCTATGTCCCCGGATCATACCGGACCTTCTTCATCGCCGATCGATTCGAGGCGGTTGTGGTTTCCGCTTAATCAGGGCGGGGTTGGTTCGGATCCTCTTTGGAAGTGTCGTCACCCCGATTCTGTTCCCGACGATTTTCCTCTATTCTCTTTCGGATCTCATCAGCGCGACTTGCGATTTCTTTTTTCGTATCCCCTTCCCTCATTTTGAAGACATGATTCTCTTCAATCTTCTTATTCAGGAGGACGACGTCGTCGCGGTGCAGTAATTCGAAAGCCCAGTCCTGCAGCACAGCGCAGTTCTTGAGGAAGCGCCGCTCTTCGCCCATGATCCCGTCGGTAAGCGGAATTAGGACTGCGCCCATTTGAGCGGCCAGAAGTCCGAAATCCCAGAATTCGAATGCGGGATTTGACGGACTGGCGCTCGTTGGGAAATCAATCACCTGAATTCCAGCCGCTCCGAGAACGAACATCAGTAGTCGAAGATTGTCTCGCTTCACGGATTCTCGGACCGGACCAACCAAGGGGGCGACTTCACCAAATACTGCTACGAGTTCCTTGGCCGCTTTAAGTCGCCACTCTTCCTTCGCGTATCGCTCGGTCACACGCTTCCCCAGTTGCTTGATCACCTCGTCCTGCTTTCCGAAGGTGGATCGGAAGAAAGTGGTCACCGCGATGAATCCCGCGGAAACCGAAATTGCCGGCGCGATCGCAGCGATGATGGCTGGAAGTTCTGCGAGCATAGTCGGTGAATGAACCCGGTGGCCAAGCTCGTCAAACAACCGGTGGCACACCGAGGCAATCCAACCCATCTTCCGCAGGTATGAGCGACGAATCCATTGCCCACAAAGTTTGGATTGAGACCATGTCCAGATTGTTGGGTAGCCGGCAGCATGACGCATGCGATGGTCCGCCTTAAAAAATTTTTGGAGATGGAACGGCGCGCGATGGAAAAACCCGATCTGGCGCACGCGGAGTCCGATCTATGCCTTTTTACTCCCGAGGACGGCGACGCATTCGTCGTCGACGGTGAACCGGCCCGGCAGGACTTGATGGCGGTGGAAGCTTGAATTTTGTCCATCACTCGGATCCGTGACCTAAAAGTAATGGCCGCAGTTGGCTCGTGGCACGACTTGCCCAAGGAAGTTTTGCTGCCTGACTCTACCGTGGAATTACTCGGGCCGTTCCATGGTTTAGATCCACCATCCCGTAATTGACAGGGATTCGTGCAGTTGCATGCCGCAGTGGTTACTGCGGAATTTTTACCGCGGTGGACCCAGTCGACATCGCCAACTCTGCTATTCGGGATGATCCGGGGATATAGGTAACTGATAGTCCCGGGACATGGGTTACAGCTGTTGAGGGGTTTGCGGGGGTCGGGGCCGAGGTCCGCGATTCACCGAAGGCCGAGGATCCAGCCTTCCAGGTCGGCGATTTCTCGGTCGTGGGCGCCGAGGGGCGGGTTGAACCATTCGTTCATTTCGCCGTAGAGGTCGATTTCCTGCATCCAACTTGCGGCCAAGTAGGCGTCGTGTTGGTCGGGGGTGCGGCCTTCCATGTCTTCTCCTTCGTGCCAGAGGCGCGGGTAGATCTCGGCGATGACCGACTTTCCTTCCGGTGGTTGCCAGCCGTCGAAGGGCCAGAAGTGCACGCAGTGGCCGACGGTTTCGACGAGGTGCAGTAGCCAGGGGAGTCCGCTGTGCGTCGATTTCGCCACACTGCCTTGCACGTCGAAATGAAAGACCGACTTGGCGGCGCCGGAGCGGACTTCGGTGAGCCGTCGCCAGTGTGAATCGCCTTGGCGCGCTTTCGCGTTGCCGACCACACCTTCCCGCACGTGGTCGACGTAGATGTCGTCGAGGTGGGTCGGCCAATGGTCGCGGAAGTCGCGCAGGAAGTCGTGCCAATCGGGCGGCAGGTGGTGGCGCTGGAAGTAGGGGAGCGGAAACGAAAACCCGTGGTCGATACCGACCAGAATCGGCGGCCCGACGGCGAGTTCCTGCTGGAGCCATGCGGCGAGTCCGCGGCGGGTCCAGTATTTGCGTGGGCTGGGCGGCGGATCGATTTCGAAGGGTTCGTCGCCCCGCTGATCGGCGTAGTAGACGCGGATACCCGGCAGGCTGGAGGCCGGCGTTTTGGCGCCGGAGTAATCAATGCCGATGTAGCGGTCGAACTGGTTCATGGCCGATGGAAGCAGGCGCCGGTGAGGCGAGGCTTCCATGCATTGCACCGCTGAACGGAGCTGTCGATGCCGCTGACCTTTCGCGGTCGCGCGGAGGCATTGGCCGCTCAGGACTGCGCCAACTCGTCGAAGGTCGGGACGCGGACCCGCTGTTGCTGGGTGGGCGCGATTTCGTCGGAGGGGGGCGCCGGCGGCTCATCAAATTCGTCGACCAGGGTCTTGGTGGTTTCCGGTGTCGACGCGGCCACGGCGGTGGCCGCGGTGGCTTTGGTGAAGCGGGAAAAATCGGGGCGACGCAGTCCGGCCATGTGACTGGCCACGAGCGGTTGGCGGGACGGGGCGCGGTAACCACGCGGCGTGTTCCAATGCATCACCGCACCGTTGTGAAACATGACGGTGCCGCCGTGATCGAAGGTCCATTGCTCAAAGCCGTGGCCGCCGTGGACGATGAGCGGCGAGCCCAACGCGGCGGCGACATCGGTGGTGCTGAGGCCGACTCCCATCGTGTCCCAACGCGACTCGGCGTGCGCCCGCCCGGCGAGGGCGAGGCAAATGAAGCTGAGGAGGAAGAGGCGGCGGTGCATGGCGAAAATCGAGGGTGAGT
This sequence comes from Actomonas aquatica, assembly GCF_019679435.2. Classification (NCBI taxonomy): domain Bacteria; kingdom Pseudomonadati; phylum Verrucomicrobiota; class Opitutia; order Opitutales; family Opitutaceae; genus Actomonas; species Actomonas aquatica. Next base: position 3,295,888 of record NZ_CP139781.1, on the reverse strand, counting down.
TTGTATCGAAAATCTCGGCACGCGGGGAACGGCAATGTAGCCGGCGGCGGGGCTTTGACAGGCTGTTTACGGGATAGTGATGGGGTCCCGGTTCAGGCCTAGGTGAGAGACCCTGAGCGCGGGCGAACAGGCTGCGTAGTTTCCGGGGGGCGGACATTGGGCTCGCGGTCGCGCCCCGGAGCGGGCAGGGGTGTGTTCCGATGCGATTGCTCGGGAAATTTGTATGGCCAGTGCGATGGACGATGGGGTGGCTGGCCATGCTCGGGGTCGTCGCGCCGGTGGCGGCTCAGACCGCGACGCGCGATGCGGAACTCGAGCCGGTCACGCTGCAGTTAAAATGGCGGCACCAATTTCAGTCGGCGGGCTACTACGCGGCGATCGCGCAGGGGTATTATCGGGAGGCCGGTTTTGCGGTGACGCTGCGTGAACCCGAAGTGGGAGAGGAGCCGGCCGAGGTGGTGCTGGCGGGGCGGGCGGACTTTGGAGTGGCGGGGTCGGACTTGGTGCTGCTGCGCGAGGCCGGGGAGCCGGTGGTGACGCTGGCGGCGATTTTGCAGCACTCGGCGCTGGCCTTTGTGACGCCGGAAAACGCGGGCATTGATACGGTGCACGATTTGGCGGGACGGCGGGTGATGCTCGAGGCGCACGCGGAGGAGCTGCTGGCCTACCTGAAATTTGAAGGCATCGCGGAGGGTGCGGTGGAGTGGGTGCCGCACACGTTTGGGCCGCAGGCGCTGATGGCGGGCGAGGTGGCGGCGATGTCGGCGTATGTGACCGACGAGGCGTTTTTGTTGGAGGATGCCGGGGTCGCGTATCGGTCGTTTTCACCGCGGGCGGGAGGCATCGATTTTTACGGTGATGTGTTGTTCACCACCGAGGCGGTGGTGGCGGCGGACCGCGACCGGGTGCGGCGTTTTCGGGAGGCGTCGTTGCGGGGCTGGGCGTATGCGCTGGCGCACGTCGACGAGATGGTGGAGTTGATTTTCACGCGCTACAGTGAGCGACACAGTCGGGCGCATCTGCGGTTTGAGGCGGAGCATCTGCGGCAGCTGATTCTCTCGGATGTGGTGGAGCTGGGTTATCAGAATCCCGGACGTTGGCAGCACATCGCGGAGGTTTATCGGGAGCTCGGCATGGTGGAGGGCGACGTCGATCTCGCGGGTATGGTGTGGCGCGATGAGTCGGTGGCGGCGCAGTCATGGGGACTGGTGGTGGCGCTGGTGGTGGCGTTGCTCGTGATCCTCGGGCTGTTGGGCGCGGTGGTGCGATTTGCGCAATTAAATCGGCAGGTGCGCGAACAGGCGGCGTCCCTGCGCGAAGCGTTGGGGGAAATCAAAGAGCTGCGCGGCATCATTCCGATCTGCGCGGGCTGCAAGAAGGTGCGCAACGACGAGGGGTATTGGCACCACGTGGAGGTTTACATCGCAGAGCACACCCGGGCGGAGTTCAGCCACGGGTTCTGCGATGACTGCATGGATCGCTTGTATCCAGGAGTTCGGGACAAGAAATCCGGCGACGGTGAGTGAGTTCCTGATCGCTCCGCGGATTGGCCAAGGCGGGGGAGGCGGGCGGCCTGGCGGGGAATCAGTTCGCGATCGTCTTTGCCGTTGCCGTGGTTTGGGTTGCGGGCATGCGCAAGGAGTTGGTTCGTAAGTCACGGTTTCTAAGTCTGGTGTTGCGGCACGATCCGGCGGCGGCGGGGGTGGCGCTGGATGCCCAGGGATGGGTCGCGGTGGGTGAGCTGTTGCGGGGCGCGGCCGACGCGGGAGTAGTGATCACGCCGGAGGAGCTGCTGGAGATTGTGCAGACCAACGAAAAGCGGCGCTTCCTGATCGACGATACTGGCGAGCGCATCCGGGCGAATCAGGGGCATTCGGTGCAGGTGGACGTGGATCTGGCAGTCGCGACCCCGCCAGCGCAGCTCTTTCACGGCACGGCCACGCGTTTTGTGGAAGCGATTGAGCGGGAGGGTCTCAAACCGATGGGGCGGCTGCACGTGCATCTGTCGGCAGATGTGGCAACGGCCCGGCAGGTGGGGGCGCGACACGGACGACCGTATATTTTGGTCGTGGATGCAGGTGGAATGGTGGCGGCTGGACGGATGTTTTGGCGTTCTGCGAACGGCGTCTGGCTGACGGCGGACGTGCCGCCGCAGTTTCTCTCCAGCGAGGCTGTGGAGACCGCGTGAATTTGATCTTGTCTTAAAAGTGTCAAAACAACACTAAGGGGCGTCATGCAAAACCATGCTGCTGCTTCGCCGCTTCTGACGGACCTGTATCAACTCACGATGGCTTACGGCTACTGGAAGACGGGCACGCATGAGCGTGAGGCCGTCTTTCACCTGTTCTTCCGCAAGCCGCCCTTTGCGAGCGGGTATTCGTTGGTGGCGGGTTTGGCGGACGTGATCGATTGGTTGCGAGCGTTTCATTTTGATGAAGACGAGCTGGCGTATCTGCAGACGCTGGAGGGCAACGATGGAAGCCCGTTGTTCGAAGAGGGCTTCATCGATTACCTGCGCGAGTTGAAGTTCACCTGCGAGGTGGACGCGGTGCCGGAGGGGACGGTGGTGTTTCCGCACGAGCCGCTCTTGCGGGTGCAGGGGCCGATTCTGCAAGGGCAACTGGTGGAAACGGCGCTCTTAAATCTCATCAACTACCAGACGTTGATTGCCACCAAGGCGGCCCGCATTTGTGAGGCGGCGCAGGACGAGCCGGTGCTGGAGTTTGGGCTGCGGCGGGCGCAGGGCGTGGATGGAGCGCTGGCGGCCAGTCGGGCGGCTTACATCGGCGGGTGTGCAGCGACATCGAATGTTTTGGCCGGAAAGCTCTTCGGCATCCCGGTGAAGGGCACGCACGCGCATAGCTGGGTGATGTCGTTCGATAGCGAGCCGGAGGCGTTTCAAGCCTACGCGGATGCCATGCCTAACAACTGTGTGTTTTTGGTGGATACCTACGACACGCTGGACGGCGTGCGGGCGGCGATCGAGGTGGGTAAGCGATTGCGCGAAACGGGGCACGAGATGGTGGGCGTGCGATTGGACTCGGGTGACCTGGCCTACCTCTCGATTGAAGCCCGCAAACTGCTTGATGCGGCCGGTTTTCCGGACGCCGTGATTGTGGCGAGCAATGATTTGGACGAGACGATCATTGCCTCGCTAAAGCAGCAGGGAGCCAAGATCGGGCTGTGGGGCGTTGGCACCAAACTGGTGACGGCCTTCGATCAACCGGCTTTGGGGGGAGTCTACAAACTCGGCGCGATTCGCGACGGTGCGGGGAACTGGCAATACCGGCTGAAACTTTCGGAACAGTCGATCAAGGTCTCGAATCCCGGCATCCTGCAGGTGCGTCGTTTCGTGCAGGACGGCCTGATCGCGGGTGACCAAATCATCAACGAAGGCGAGGGGGGCGAGACGAGCCGCACCATCGTGGATCCGGCCGACAGCATGCGGCGCAAGCGGGTGACGGCCGAGGCGAGCGAAGAGCTGTTGCTGCAGCCAATTTTTCGGAACGGCGAACTGGTCTACGATCGCCCGACTTTGGAGGAGACCAAAGCCCACGCACGGGCCGAGTTGAGTCGCACGCACCCGGGTATTCGGCGCCTGCTGAATCCGCACGAATACCCGGTCGGACTCGGGCCTCAGCTACACGAGTTGAAGCACAAGCTCATCCAGCAAGCACGCGGCGAAGCGCCCGGCGCGTGAGCGGAGCGATCCAACGTTGATGGAGCTTTCACGTGTCGACTAAGTGTCGAAATAACACATTGGAATTTGACATAGTGTCGAAATAACACCTACCTGCCGTCCCATGTCGTTCACCTACCAGTATGCTCACCCGGCTGTCACCGTGGATGCCGTCGTTTTCGGTTTTGATGAAAGCGACCTCAAAGTGCTCTTGGTGCAGCGGGCCGGAGAACCGCACCGAGGCAGCTGGGCCTTGCCGGGTGGCTTTGTGGAAATGACGGAGGACTTGGAAACGGCGGCGCGCCGCGAGTTGGCGGAAGAGACCGGGTTGAGCCGATTGTTTCTGGAGCAGCTCTACACCTTTGGCGCGCCGGAGCGGGATCCGCGGGAACGAGTGATCAGCGTGGCGTATTACGCGTTGGTGAAGCTGATGGACCACGCGGTGCGAGCGGCGAGCGACGCGAAGGAAGTGGCGTGGTTTCCGGTCGCAGATTTGCCGGACTTGGCCTTCGACCACGAAGAGATCGTGAACATGGCGCTCAAGCGGCTGAAGGGTAAGATCCGCTACGAGCCAATCGGCTTTGAGTTGTTGCCTGAGAAGTTCCCGCTGTCGGAGCTCCAGCGGCTTTACGAGACGGTCCTCGAGCAGCCTTTGGACAAGCGGAACTTTCGCAAAAAAATTCAAGGCATGGGTCTGCTGCAGGACACGCACGAGATCCAACAGGACGTGGCGCATCGTGCCGCCCGACTCTACCGCTTTGACCAGGCGGCCTACCAGGCGCTGCGCAAGCGCGGCTTCAATTTCGAACTGTGAACCCAACTGATCCCACCATGAAAACGGCTCTTATCCTCGTAGATCTGCAGAACGATTTCCTGCCGGGCGGCGCCTTGGGCGTGCCGGGCGGAGATGCAGTGATTCCCGTCGCCAATGCCTTGATGGATTCCTTTGACGTGGTGGCTGCAACCCAGGACTGGCACCCGGCCGATCACGGGAGTTTTGCGGCGAATCATGCGGGCGCGCAGGTCGGCGACCTGGCAGAGCTCGGCGGCCTGCCGCAGGTGCTGTGGCCCGTGCATTGTATGCAGGACACGCCCGGCGCGGCATTTGCGCCGGAGCTGAACGCGGCGAGAATCGCCGCGGTGTTTCCCAAGGGCACTGACGTCGCCATCGATAGTTACAGTGGGTTTCAGGACAACGGCGGTCGCCGCCAAACCGGACTGGCGGACTATCTGCAAGCACAGGGAGTGACCGACGTCGCGGTCATGGGCTTGGCGACCGATTATTGTGTGAAAGCCACGGCGATCGATGCCGTGGCGGCCGGTTTCCGGGTGACGTTGGTCACCGATGGTTGCCGTGGCGTGGATCTCGCGGACGGGGATGTCGAGCGGGCGTTGGCGGCCATGGTCGCGGCCGGAGTCCGCCTCACGGATAGCAAGCAACTGTTGGAGAAAGGATTGAAGCCATGATTGTCCCACACGTGATTCGAGAAGGCGAGCGAGCGCTGGTTTGGCATCGTAGTGGTCGAGCCACTACGGTGGACGGGCCGCGTCGAGTCTGGACCTGGGGGGCGCGGTTGCAGGTGCTGGAGCAACACCTCGCCGGGCCGGAGGAATACCTTGTTGTGCATCGGGCGGACGGTGGGATCGAGCACCGGGCGGGGCCGGCGGCGCTGTGGTTTGACCCGCTGCGCCATGAGCGCATCGAGGTTGCCCCGAAGCTGAAACTGAATGCCAATGAGGCCATCGTGATCTACCGGGAGCAAGACGGTCGGGTCACACGGCGGGTGGCGCGGGGACCGGCGCTGTTCGTGCCGGCGCCGGACGAGTGGCTGCATCGGTTCAGCTGGCATGGGGCGGATCCGCGCCAACCGCGGCGCAAGGTCGCCCGGGCGTTGCAGTTTGAGAAACTGCGAGTGATGCCGGATCAGCTTTATTACGATGTGGAGAACGTGCGCACGGCGGATGACGCGCTCATCACCGTGCAACTGATGATCTTCTTCGAACTACGTGACATCGAAGAGATGCTGGATCGCACGCATGATCCCATTGCCGATTTCATCAACGCGACGACGGCCGATGTGATCGACTTTGCCGCCGAGCTGACTTTCGAAGCCTTCAAGGAGCGCACCGAACGTCTCAACGAATTGGATACGTATGCGCAACTGGTGCGGCGAGCGGAGCTGACCGGCTATCGCATTGGGAAAATCGTCTACCGGGGATACGAGGCGAGCGCGACGTTGCAGACCATGCACGACGACGCGATCGAGGCGCGCACGCGTTTGAAGCTCGAGGCGGAGACCGAACGGCAAGCGCAGGATCTGGCCGACCTGAAGCAGGAGCGCGACGGACGGCGCAAGCAGGTGCAGCAGGAGCTCGCCAAACAGGAACTCACGCACCGGGTGGAGCTGGAGACGGCCGAGCATGCCGCGCGACGGCAGCGCGACCGGTTGGCGGAGGAGCAGGCGCTCGAACTGCGCCGACGTGCGGGTGAACTGGACCTCCAGCAACAGCAGGCGACCGACGCGCAACGGCTGGCGTTCCTCACGGGCGCGGCGGATCTTAAGGTCGACCTCACGCGGTATTTGGTGGCCCAATACCAACACCCGGATCGGCTGATTCGCATCGACGGCGGCCGCAAGAGCGACGCCGCCCAACTGCACCTGCACGAAAGTTGAAGGCGGTTGCGGTGAAAGGCCGTCGCCGGCTCCGGCGGCGGCCGTCTACGCGAAGGTGGTGAGGGGGAGTTCGTGGTAGGTGCCGGGGGGGAGGTCGTCGAGGGTGAGGTGACCGAAGGTGGTGCGGTGCAGGGTTTCGACGTGGTAGCCTTGGGTGGCGAACATGCGGCGGACCTGGTGGTATTTGCCTTCGATGAGCGTGAGCTCGGCGGTGCGGGCGTCGACAAGGGTGAGCTCGGCCGGGGCGCAGGGAGCTTTCTCGCCTTCGAGTTCGATCGTGCCGCTGGCGAAGAGAGGGATGAGCGCGGGGTCGAGGTCGCGGTCGACGGTGGCGCGGTAGATTTTGGGGACCTTGTGTTTGGGGCTGGTGAGCTGGTGGACGAGGGCGGTTTGGTCGGTGAGGAGGAGGAGGCCGCTGGTGTCTTTGTCGAGGCGACCGATGCTGGTGACGGTGGGGTTGCGGGCGCGCCAGCGGGCGGGGAGCAGTTCGTAAACGAGCGGACCTTCACGCTCGTCGTGGGAGCAGGTGAGGCCGGTGGGTTTGTGTAGGAGGAGGAGGAGGCCGTCGGGGTGGTCGGGCGGCTCGCCATCGATGAGCACGGCGGCGGGGTCGACTTTCTGGGCAGAGTTTTTCAGCGGCTCGCCGGTGGTGGTGGTGATGCGGTCGGCTTTGGTCCACGCGCGGGCATCCCGGCGGGAGCAGTAGCCGAGGTTGGCGAGGAGTTGGTCGAGGCGGCGCATGGGGATGGGATTTTCGATTTTTGATTGGGCGTTGGCGGGCGGTAAACGTTTGGGGGAGGGGAATGGGGATTTGCGAGATCGGATGAGTTGGTGTGGGGTCTGAGCTCGCATGCGTTGGGTGTTTTTAAGTTTGGCTTTGGCGTTGCTGGCGTGGTCGTCGCTGGTGGTGGTGCAGGCGTGGAACAAGGCTGTGTGGCAGGCGGCGATCGTGGCGGGCGAGTTTGGCCACTACCTGGGTATCGTCGCGCTGGTGTTGGCGTGTGCGATCGTGGCGCATGGGGCGGTGTTGGGCGTGAGTGATGCGGCGTCGCCGCGGCGGGAGTGGCTGTTGGTGGGGGGCGGGTTTGCGGCGAGCTTGGTGGCGACGGGATTGTTTTTGGCGCCGGCGGTGATGGCGTCGCTGGTGGGTCAGCGGTTGCCGCAGGCGGTGGAGCAGGGGCTGGGCGCGAAGGTGTCGACGTTTCGGGTGACCTCGTTTGGCGACATGTTGTTGGCGACTCCGCGGGTGGAACGGGTGGGGGTGAGCACGCGGGTGTTTGCCGGGGCGGGGACGGCGGACGCGTTGAGTTTGGATTTTTATGCGCCGACTGGAGTCGCGGTGACCGGGCGGGTGCCGTGTGTGATCGTGGTGCACGGCGGTGGCTGGGATGGCGGCGACCGCGAGCAGTTGGTCGACTTTAACCACTGGCTGGCGGGCGAGGGCTATGCGGTGGCGGCGGTCTCGTATCGGCTGGCGCCGGAGCATCCGTGGCCAGCGCAGGGACAGGATGTGTTGGTGGCGATCGCGTGGCTAAAAGCGCACGCGGCTGAGCTCGGCATCGATGCGGGGCGGTTGGTGCTGATGGGTCGGTCGGCCGGAGCGCAGATCGCGAGTGCGGTGGCCTACGGCGCGCCGGACGAGGCGGTGCGTGGGTTCATCGGGCTGTATGGCGTCTACGACATGAACTTCGTTTGGTCGCTGGCGCGGGAGGACGACGTGCTCAACTCGGTGAAGTTGATGAACCAATTTTTGGGTGGGGAGCCGACGCTGGAGAATCGGGAGCGCTACGATTCGGCCAGCGCGCAGGGGATGGTGCGGCAGGGCGTGACGCCGCCGACGCTGCTCATGCACGGCACGATCGACACCCTGTGTTGGGTTGAGCACTCGCGGCGCCTGGCGGCGAAGCTGGACGACGAGGGGGTGCCGCACGTGCTGGTGGAGCTTCCGTGGGGCGTGCATGCCTTCGACTACAACCTGCACGGCCCAGGTGGGCAGCTCACGCGCTACGCGGTGCGGGAGTTCCTGCGGACGGTTTGTGCGGAGCGGTAGAGGCAGGCTGGTCGCTGGGGAGCTGGGGGCTGGTAGCTGGTAGCTGGGTGCTGGTAGCTGGTAGCTGGGGACTGGTGGCTGGGGAGGTGTCCTTTTATGGGATCGGAACTTGTTGTTGTTAAGGGGGTAATGGCGAATTGTCACCTAATGGGTGACAACTTTGATGGGGGGAGGAAGGGGTGGTTGGCGGGGGCGGGGGTGAGAATGTTCTCGATTGGGGGCGTGCGATCTGGGAGGGGTGGGTCGCTTAAACGCATAAAAACCAAGCATTCATGGCTATCTGGGAATACAAAGTGATCAGCAGCGGGAAGGGTGGGTTCGCGAACCCGCAGTTGCTGGAGAATTTTCTGAATCAACTGGGCAAGGACGAGTGGGAGATCATCGATTTCCGCACCGCGCCCGATAATCCGCTGGCTTTTAACGGGCTGGCTCGCCGCGGCACGCAACGCGATTGGACGCTTGAGGCGGCCCAAGCGGCGCAGACCAAGGCGGAAGAGGAGAAGAACCGCGCCGAGCTCGCCGCCGCCCGCGCGGCCAAGGAGGCCGCCGAACGTGACGCCGAGAAGGCTCGCGAGGCCGCCGCTGCCGCGATCGCGGGCGAGGGCGACGAAGAGGGATCCCATCGTGACGAGAGTTTGCGCACCCTGCGCGACACCGAGCGCGACGACGACCCGGAGGCACTCGCCGAAGAGGCTGAGGCCGCTTCATTGGGCGACGATTGGGATGAGATGTCGCTCGATGACGATCTGCCGACCTTGTTCGACGCCATCAAACCGCACCTGCGCCGCAACCAGAAGGGTCTGGGCGAGGCTGCGGCGATCGACTACCTCGCGCGCCGTTGGGAGCAGGAGCCGGAGGATGTGCTCGGCGCGTTGCAGGAGTGCGGTCTGACCGTGCCGGAAAACGACGACGACCTGCCCGAGTATTTTGAGTTTGAGGGCGACCTCTACTGGCTGAACCGCAACAACCGCGGTCAGACCTTCATCAATGTGCGCGAGAAGCCGCGGCCGCGGTTTAAGCCGACGCAGATGCGCAAGCTCGACCCGGAGGATCCGGCGTCGGAGGAACTGCGGGCCGAACACGAGGCCGAGCAGGAAAAGAAGCGCGCGGCGCAGGCCGAACGCGAAGCGCGCGAGGCCGAGCGAGCCGCCCGCAAGGCTGCGGCGGAGGCCGAGGCCAACAAGCCGCCGGAGCCGCTGCCGGAAGGCGAAGCGGTGATCGAGCTGGTGAAGCCGAAGATGCGCCGCAATCGCCGCGGTCCGGGCCAGTCGGGTTCGTTGTCCTTCCTCGCCAAGGCCCTCAAGCACAGCGAGGAAGACCTCTTGAAAGCGTTTGAGTCCATCGGTCTGAAGCTGGCGGAAAAGGACGACGAGAAGCCGGCCTTTGTGGAGGTGGGCGACGAAGTGTATTGGCTGAAGAAAGACGGCCGCGGTGGCGTGTGGATCAATGCCCGCGACAAGGACAAGCTGCGAAACAAGGACAAGGATGCGGTGAAGCCCAAGGACGCGGAATCCGAAGCAGCCGACGCTGCAGCGGACGAAGATCAGTCCAGCGCGGAGGAGAAACCCGCCGAGCCGGTGAAGCCGGCGGCCGAGGCGGATGCCGATGATGCGACGACGACCGAGACTGAAGAGGTTGAAGTGAAATTTGAGCCGGGCGCGAAGGCGTTGCCGGCGCTGCGCCTGTTGTTGAAGCCCAAGTCCCGCGGCAATGGCGCGGCGGCGGAGATCGACACTCTGGCGCGCAAGCTCAACAAGCCGGCGGTCGAGTTGCTCGAAGCGTTGGTGAAGGCCGGCCTGAACGTGCCGGATGATGCCGATGAGAAGCCGAAGTTTGCCGAGCTCGGCGACGAGATCCTTTGGCTCAATCGCAACGCCAAGGACGACTCGCTGTGGCTGAACGCCAAGACCAAGCCGAAGCGTTCCCGCTCGCGTTCGACAACGAAAAAGACGACCAAGAAGGCGGCGACCGAAAAGGCTTCCGACGCAGGTTCGGCCGACAAAAAAGCCGCGCCCGAGGAATCGTCGGACGCGGCGAAGAGCGAGTAAGCGAGACGGGGCGCGCCTTGGCGCGCTCAGTCGATTTTGCGCACGATGATGTCGCCGTTCATGGTGGCGATCTGCAGGTCGCCATTGGCGTCGCCGGCATCATTGAGCGTGCCGCTGATCACCTTGCCGCCGGAGAGTGACGGGATGCTCGGGGCGCGGGGCGCGCGCGGGGCTCGCGGCGCGCGGGGGGCCTTGACCTTGATCGACGTCTTCTCCGATTCGCGCATCTCGGCGACGGCGGCACGGACCTCTTCGGCGACCTCGCGGGCGATCTCGGCGGCCTCGGCCGCGACCTCGCGAGCGGCTTCGGCAAACTCTTCGTGCATATCGGGCGCGAAGGCGGGACCGGAGGTGGTTTGGGTGACGAGTTCGGTCTCGTCGAAGTCGGTGAGGATGGAGCCGTTTTGGGAGCGGAAGCGCACGTTGGCGGAGGCGTCGGCCGGGAGGCGCACACTCACCTCGCCGTTCATGGTGGTGATCGAGACGGGGTTCTCGGCGCTGAGACGGGTGAAGCTGGCGCTGATCTCGCCGTTCATGGATTCGATGATGGCACCGCCGCCGATGTCGCGCAGATCGATCTCACCGTTGAGGTTTTGCACGGTGACATTGCCGTCGACGGCTTGGACTTCGATTTCGCCGCCGTAGTTGGTGCGCAGGTCGAGGGAGGTCTCGCGGGGGACGCGGACGACGAAGTCGGCGGGTTGGCCCCAGTTGTCGAGGCCGTAGGTGAGGAGCATCTGATTGTCGGCTTCCTCGCAGTGATAAGTGGTGCTGGAGCTGATAACGCGCAGGCCATCGGGGCGGCGCTCTTCGCCGGCGCCGGCGTCGGCGTCGGTTTCGATGGTGACCGCTTCATCGTCGGTGCCGATCACCAGCACGGAGCCGTGGGCGATGTGCACGGTGAGGTGGCCGGGTTGGGACGGATCGGAGAACTTGAAGGTGGTCTCATTGGCCCGGGCGGCGGCGGCGAAGACGAGGGCACCGACGGAGGCCGTGAGCAGGAGTCGAGTGATGTATTTCATAAACGGATACGAAGTTGGTGGTGAACGTGATGTTGCAGGTGTTGAAAACTAAAGGGGCTCAGAGCAGGGCGAGACCACGGCGGGCGGCTTCGCGCACGACGGCGTCGGCGCTCGGGTTTTGGGCGAGGCGGTTGAGGGCCGGAGCGGCGTCGGGGTCACGGGAGGCGACGACGAAGTCGATCATGGCAACCTGGACGAGCGGCGAGGGTTCGCGGGGCAGGGCGTTGATGATGCCGGCGCGGACGGGAGCGCGATCGACGTGAGCGTAGAGGGCTTCGAGGGCGGTGAGGCGCAGGTTGACGCTGGGGTCGAAGGCGAGGGTGTTGAGCAGGTCGGCGAGGGTGCGGTCGTTGGCGTCGTTTTCGTTAAGGGCGGCGATGACGCTTTGGAGGCGTTGGGTGGCGGGTTGGGTGAGCAGGTGGGTGCTCACGACGCGGTCCATGGATTCGACGCGTTGGCGTAGGTCGGCGAGTTCCTGTTGGGTGGCGGGATCGGGTTGGGTGACGACGCGCACCTCGGGTTCGGGAGCGGGCATGACGCGGGCGCCGAGCCAGACGCCGCCGATGAGCACGGCGACGGTGAGGGCGAATTGGAGCGCGGGGCGGCTGGGGAGCAGCGCGGCGAAGAAGCTATCGATCCGGGAGCGGGCGAGGGCGAAGGGACTGGGCGCATCGGCTTCGGCCTGGGCTTCGTCGAGCATGGCGTAGAAGTTGGCGCGCAGGCGGGGGGAGGGCTCGGCGACGGGCAGTTTGTCGAGGGTGAGCAAGGTTTGCTGGAGGTCGGCCCACTCGCGTTGGCAGGTGAGGCAGGTCTTGAGGTGATCACGGACGGCGGCGGCCTCGTGGGTGGGCAGGGTGCCGGCCTGGTAATCGATGAAGTGATCCTGAATGCGTTGGCAGTTCATGGGAAAAGGGAGGGCTGAGGGCTCAGGCCGCGGAGGTGCGGCGGAGTTTGAAGAATTTGTCGCGGAGGGCGGAGAGGGCGCGGTGGACGCGGACTTTGGCGGCACCGGCGGAGATGTTGAGCAGGCGACCGATCTCGTCGTGTTGCAGGTGTTGGAAGCGGTGGAGGACGAGGATCTCGCGCTGGTCCTGGTGGAGGAGGGAGAGCGCGTGTTGCATGAGGTCGAGCTCGTCGCGGCGGGTGGCCTGGTCGTCGGCGGTGGGAGTGGCGTCGTCGGCGACGGTGGTAAAGTCGGTCGGATCGGTGGGGATGGGGGCGCGGTTGGCGCGGCGGTAGTGATCGGCGGCGGCGCGGCGGGCGAGGTGGTAGAGCCAGGCGGTGAACTTGCCCTCGTCGCGGTAGGTGTGGCGGTATTTGAGGATGCGTTGGAAGACGATCTGCACGAGGTCTTCGGCGACATCGGGGTTGCCGGTGAGGCGGGCGAGGAAGCCGTGGAGCATGCGGTGATGGCGCTCGAAGAGGTCGCCGAGCCGGGCGAGTTCGCCGGCGCGCACGGCAAGCATCAGGTCATGGTCGCTGGCCTCATCCATGGTGGGGTTGTCCGTGGTTGTAGCGCGGTCGGACGGCGAGGCGAAGTTGATTTGTGAGCAGGAGGACGGCACGGCGAGGGCGGGTCATGAGTGGCTAGTGGGGAGGGGAACCGCGGGTCCGTGGCAGCGTTACAGGCTTTTGCAGTGAACCGGTGGTGGGATGAGGCGGCTCGGTGGTCGATATTGGTGATCTTTTGACATTATTTTGAAAGATTCCGGGCCGCGCCGTCGTTTTAGAGATGAGGTGTGGCTCCGGTCTGCCTCGTCGCCTTCGACCCAAAACTCACGACTCCCAGATACTTATGAGCAAAAATCCCCTGATTCTTGTCACCACTTACGATGCCCTGATGGCCGATGGCCGCAGGGTGTCTTGGCAAGGCTTCCGTCCCGCCAGTGCGGCGGCGGATGCCCGGCCGACGCTCTATATCGCCACGTTGCCGGCGGGTCCGGATCCGGCGGGCGTGACGATTTACAACCTGCGCACGGTGGGGGCGCAGGCGACGCAGTATGCGGTGCAGCTGACGGTGTTGGCGGGTGACGCGCAATTTAAGCCGGCTGGCGGCGCCTTCGCGGCGCTGCCAGTGGGATCGGCAGTGACGGTGCCGGCGCAGGGGACGGCGGTGGCTGCCGAGCTGAGTTTTACGAGTCAGACCTGCACGGTGCAGGTGGTGCCGGTGCGCACGCCGGTGCCGGGTAAGGAGCCTATGGCGATGTTGGGCGAGGACGGGAGTTCGCCGGAAGCGAAAGGCGGTGGAGGCTCACCGGAAGGGGGCGAGGGTGGTGGCAACCCGCCGCCGCCGATTCCGGGCGGTGAAGAGAATCCCTGATTTTTTATCTGTGGTTGTCCGTTGGACAGGCGCGGTGTGGCGTCCTCATGGGGGCGGGCACCGCGCTTTTTTTGGGCTCACTCCGCGCGGTGATCAACGCCGCCAGATGCGGAGGTAGCCCGTGCGGGTGTGGGCGATGAGCGTGGTGCCGTCGGGACTGAATGTGATTCGGCTGGCCAAGTCCTGGGCTCGTTCGGAACCGGGGTCGGCGAAAATCAGCGGGGGGCGTTCATGCCACGCGCCGGCGTCATCGAGGCCAAAGAGTCGCACGGTGCCCAACGCGCCGGCGGTGGCGAAGAGCCGGCAGTCGGGGTGAAAGGCACTCGTGATCGCCATGGTGTAGGTGGTGGGGTCGTGCAGGGCAGTGCTCAGGTCGTGCGCGCGGAGGAAGGAGAAGCCGCGGGCGCCCTCGGGGGCCACGATCCATTTGCCATCGGGAGACACGGTCAGGGCCGAGGGGCGCCAGAGGATTTTGCGTTCGGCCAGCAGGGTGTTGGTAAGCAGGTCCCAAGTTTGCAGGATCTGATCGGGCGACAGGTAGGTGATATGACCGTGGTTGTTGATCGCCGGGTAGGCGGGAGCCAGGGGGCGTCGATCCTTGAAGACGATCTCTTCGGCCAAGCGATCCCAGAGAACGATCTGGCCGCGTTGGCTGGTGGCGAGAATCCAATGGCCATCCGGCGAGATGGAGGCGTGGTTGAAAGCCTCGTCCGGGTCGAGCAAGGCAATGGCGCGGTGCGGTGCGGAGGGGGTATCGGTGTTGCTCTGCCAGCAGCGACCTTGGTCATCGACCCAGAGGTATTCCCCGCGCTCAAAATGCAGGACCGATCGCAGCTCGGCCGGGACGGTTTGGCTGCGCCCCGTCGCCAAGTCGAAGAACATACTCTGACCGATTTGGGAGGGTAGGAACACGCGGCCACCGTCTATTTCGAAGACCGCGCGAGTATTGTAGGTCGCGACGGTGGTGGGAGGCAGGCTAAACTCATGAAGCTTTTCGCCACTCGAAGCGGTGATCGTCCACGCGCGCACGTCGCCCTGCATGGAAGCACTGATCACGCGGGAAGCATCGACCCAAACACTGGCGTTGGGGATCCCGACGTGACCGCGGTGCAGTCCCAACTGCGCGCCGGTGAGCGAATCGTAGACCAACATTTTGCGCTCGCGATCGCCGATGACGATTTTGGAGCCGTCGGGCGAGATGGCGCTGGAGAGGGCTTCCCAGCCGATTGCGGGGCCGGACCAAGGCGCTTGCGGCAAGCCATGGGCCCAGAAGTGGTTTTCGGCTTGGTCGATGCAGTAGGCAAAGGTTGAGCCGTCGGCGGAGATATCAAACAACACCGGGAAGTCGCTGGAGTCCCGGGTGAACTGGAGCACGGCGGCACCGTCCACGATGTGCCAAAACCAGAGGCGAAAGTCGGTGTGGGGGCTGAGGCCTCGCTGCATGACCAGAGCGAGCTGGGAAAGGTCGGCATTGGCCTGCGCTTCGCGGAAGACCCAGGCGCTTTGGTCCGATTCCCAATGCGGCACGGTGAAGGTGAGTTCGTCCCGGTCGGTATTGTAATTTCGAATACCGAGGACATGCGGCGCCTCATCGCGGCTGTCTTTAAAATAGAACAGGCGGGGGGCGGTGGCATCGGCGAAGAGGGGGCGGAAGATGCCGGGTTGATTGGGGCGCGGATCGGGGGAGCCATCGGCGAGGGACCACGTCTCGAGTTCGTAGTCCGGGGTGCTGCCCACGAGGCGTTGGCCGTCGGGGCTGAAGCCCGCGACGCGGTGCAGCCCTTCGAGCTGGTAGGCGATGTGGCCGGTCTCGATCTCGATGACCTGCACGGTGGTGCTGGTGTCCTCGACTGCGACGAGGCGACGATCGGGGGAGAGGCTTAGGCGGGACACCTGGGGGCCGGACTCGCGCAGGATGATTGCGGGGTCGCCGGCGGCTTCGTTGTGGAGGGCAAACCACTCGAAGCCGCGCAGGTCCGGGTCGCCGGGCGCGGGGGCACCGTCGGCGAGGGCGAGGCGGGCGAGGCCGTATTCGCCGGCGCTGAGGGCGCGTTGGGCGTTGGCGATGCTGGCGGAGTAGAGGGACTCGCGGGTGCGGGCGGCGAGTTCGGCCTCGGCGGCGCGGCGTCCGGCGGATTCGACGTTGGCGCGTTGGCGTTCCAGGTAGGCGCCGACCGAGGCGACGGCGGCAATGGCGGCGGCGATGGCGATCCAGCGGCGGGCGCGGGAGAGGCCGGCCTCGGCGCGGCGCAGGCGGCGCACGGAACGTCCGGCGACGAGCAACTGGAGGTCGGCGAGCAGACTCGCCACATCGGCGTAGCGTTCTTCGGGGCGGCTGGCGCAGGCGCGGAGGATGATCTCGTTGAGCTCGAGCAGCTGGGTGCGGTCGGGGCGGTCACCGAGGTTTTCGGGCAGGCGCGGGTAGTCGTTGCGATCGCGGCCGGTGGCGAGTTCGTAGAGGACTTTGCCGAATGAGAAAATGTCGGCGGCGATGGTGCCGGGACCTTCGGGCGGGACAAAACCCTCGGTGCCGACGTAGGTGAGGGCGTCGGAGGTGTGGGTCACCAGACCGATGTCGGCGAGTTTGGCGTGGCCGTGGACGACGATGATGTTGGACGGTTTGACGTCGCGGTGGATGTGGCCGGTGGAGTGGAGCTCCGCTAGGCAACCGGCGAGTTCGATGGCGTGAGCGATGACCTCGTCGATGGGGGGCGAGATGTCGTGTGTCCGGAAATGGCGGAAGGTGAGCGGCTCGTAGCAACCGGGGTCGATCTCGCGGCCGGTGACGACATCGTCGGCCAGCTCCATGACGTAGTAGAAAAAGCCTTCGGTTTCGTTGCGGCCGACGTGGAGGAGGGAAAGTTGGCGGGATTCGCCAGCGGTGATGCGGGCGAATTCACGCAGGCCGTTGAACTCGCGCTCGTAGGGGGCGAGGTCGGTGAAGCGGGAGCGCCAAACGATTTTTACGGCGCGAAAGAGTCCGGTTTGGCTTCGCGCCAGCCATACATCGCCATAGCTGCCCCTTCCCACCCGCCGTAGCAATTCGTAGTCGGGAATCAGTGGTGGTGGGGGCGTGGTAGGGTTGGCTTCCTCCGGCGGCACGGAGGCGATTGAGGCAAAGGGATGACAGAGCGTCGACCTGTTTCAGGTTTGCTCAAACGTGGGTATAAAAAAGCGCCGCGGCCCCGGAGGGGGCGCACGGCGCGAGCTACGGTGATTAGGAACCGGAAGCGAAAGGGGGAAACGCGGTGGCCGCGGAGGCTTAGCCGTGGCGGTCACGCAGGCGATCCACCTCGTTGCGCAGGCGCTTGGTGAGGCGGTGGGCGATGAGGTAGACGGTGGCGGCGTTCATCTCGAGGTCGTGAGCGATGCGGCGCACGGGCCAGCCCTGACGGCTGTAGAGTTCGAAGGCCTGAAAGTGTTTGGCCGGCACCTGACGCGCGAGGCACTCCATGGCGGTGTTGAGAATGTGCTGCTGCCACTCCACTTCCCAAAAATCGACGATGTCGTTTTCGACCGGGACGTCCTCCATGGGGTCGCAGTGGTCATTGAGCGGAGAAACCACGTGAGTGCCGTCGGGCAGGCTGGCTTGATCGCGCTGGCGAAATTTGTCGGCGATGCGCCAGCGGGTCTGGTTCATCAGCCAGCGACGAAAGGCGCCACGGCGGTCGCGAATCTCGTAGTCAGAGATACGTTGAGCGACATTTTGGAGGACCTCTTGGACGACTTCGTCGGCTTCGCTGCTGCTCAAGCCGGCGCGGGTGGCGAGGCCGTGAATGAAGCGGCGGTAGAGGCGGTGAAACTCTTCCCAGCTGGAGTTGTCGCGCCAGTCGCGCAGTCGGTGGAGCAGACTTGGGCGGGTGAGAAGAGAAGGTTGGGACAAGGTTGGCATCGGCATTTGCACCTGAAACGGGCCGAAAGCGGCGAATCTTTCTGCTAATTGAAATTTTTTCGCATTTGGGGAGGCGCGACGAGGGGAAAGCGCGCGAGACGCACCTATCGTGACAAGAAAGGGCGCCTGGCTCGGAGAAACTATTTTCAAGAAATCTGAAAGTTTTTGAAAGGATAGGGGATTTTGACCCGTTTCACTGGGTAAAGAACGCTTTGGTCCCACCGATGTCGCCTACCTCCTCCCCTTTTTCTAAGTCTCATGCCCCGGAGCTGTCTGCTTCGCCGCGGTTGCGTGGGGTCGCGAAGGTTCTGAGTGGATGGTGGGATCGCGTGTCGTTTTCCGGAGGATCGGCTGACTCGCCCATCTCGGTGAAGGGCCGTTGGTCTCCGCCAGCGACGACTGCTGCGGCCCCCAAGCCGGCGGACGTGCTACCGGGACTACCGGGAAAGCGGGTCAAGATTGTCTGTGTGTCGATGGATGCATCGAACCAGCAGCTGCAGTCGAAGATTGATCTGGCTTGCCAAGCTCAGGCCAAGGCAGGTCTCAAGCTGTCTTCCCGGTTCGATCATGACGGGAGCGTTTTTCTGGTCTTCAAGCGGTTGAGACCATGAGGAGCATCAACGAATTTCGAGGAGTCGTTTAAAGAGTCGAGTCACCGACTCCTCGGGAACGGGGCCGCCAGCGCGAAGGCCAGTGTGCTGGCGGTCCCAAAATTTTCCAGCGGCGGGCCTGGGTTCAGGCGAGGGGGCGCAGGACGGCGCGAATGGGGGAGCCGTCCGCCCCGGCGATCCTCAGCGGCAGCGCGATGAGTTCGTAGAGGCCGGGCGATGCCGCATCGAGCAGGAGGTTTTCCAGGATGAGCACGTCGGCGTGGTCGCAGGCGTGATGGCGCGGCAGGTCCTTGCTGGTGAGCGCGTCGACCGAAGGCGCGTCGAGGCCGATGACGCGCACGCCGCGTTCAGCCAACCAGGCCGGCACGTCGAGGTCGAGCAGGGGCCACGTCTCCGGAAATTGATCGGGCGCGGACCACGCGCCGGTGTGAAGCAACAAACGCGGGGCGGTGGGGGCGCCAAGGGATTCGAGCAGGGCCACAGAGATCGTGGCGTGGCCACGGACGTCGACGACCTGGGCGGGACCGACGTAGGCGTCGAGCGGCACCTGGTCGATGGTCGTGCCGTTTTCGTTGTAGTGGTAGGGGGCGTCGGCGTGGGTGCCGTTGTGCACGCTGAGGGAGAGGTTGCCGAGGTTGACGGCACTGCCCTCGGCAATGCGGGCGGCGGCGGTGAACACCACCGGATGGTCGCCTGGCCAGGGCGGGGTGTCGGAGCGGAGCGGTCGGGTGATGTCGATGAAGCTCATGGCGCGGCGGTGGTGGGATCGGGCCAATCGAGGTAGGATTGGGAGCGCAAAATTTCGGCGAGGCGGTCGATGGCGGCATCGACGTCGGCGAAGGTGTTGTAAAACGGGCTGGGCGCGAGGCGCAGCACGTCGGGATGGCGATAGTCGGGCACGACACCGGCGGCACGCAGGGCGGGGCAAAGCCGGCCGGCGGCGGGGTGGACGAGGGCGACTTGTCCGCCGCGGGCGGCGGGGTCGCGGGGCGTGGCGATGGTGACGCCGAGAGCGGCGAGGGTGTCATCACAGCGGGCCAGCAGATGGGTGGTAAGCGCAAGGGAACGAGCGCGCAGAGCGGCGATGCCGCCGACGAGCGGGAAGAGTTCCAGCGACCCGGCAAGCGGCGCGAGGCTGAGGATGGGCGGCGTGCCCACATGCAGCCGGCTTGCTCCGGGGGCTGGGCGATGAGCAAGATCGAGGGTGAAGCGATGGACTGGATCGACGCCCCACCAGCCGGCGAGGCCGGGCGGGCGTTCGTGATGACGAGGGTGCAGGAAGAGCCCGCCGATGGCACCGGGGCCGGCGTTGAGGTATTTGTAAGTGCACCAGAAGGCGAAGTCGGCGCCCTCGGTTTCGAGGTGGTGGGGCACGGCGCCGATGCTGTGGGAGAGGTCCCAGCCGATGAGCACGCCGCGCTCGCGGGCAGCGGCGTTGATGGCGGGCAGGTCGAGCAGTTGGCCGCTCACGTAGAGCACGCCCGGCAGGATCGCGAGCTGCACATCGGGCGTGAAGGCGGCCACGATATCGGCGGTCTCCAGCGTGCGCCCATCGGTGGAGCGGATCCAACGCAGGTGGGAGGCGGGATCGAGTCCGCGGAGGCGGAGATGGCTTTCGATGGCGTGCGCATCGGACGCGAAGTTGATCGGATCGGCCAGGATGACGCGGCGGGTGGGGTGGGCCGGATCGAAGAGGGTGGCGAGCAGTTGGTGGAGATTGAGCGTGGTCTGCGCGGTGAGCGCGATGGCCTGAGGCGACGCGCCGAGCAGGGGGACGAGATCGGCGGCAGTGCGCTCGGCGAGATCGATCCAGCCCCCCTCGGACCAACCGCCGATGCCGTGGGTGGCCCAGTCGCGCAGCACGGTTTGCACGGCGGCTTCGGCGCGGCGGCTGAGCAGGCCGAGCGAATTGCCGTCGAGGTAGATTTGGTCGGGCGGCAGGTGGAACTCCGCGCGAAACGGCGCCCACGTGGCGTCGTCGGTGGCGATCGGCGTGGTCATGGCCGCAGGTGGGCGCAGACGATGCCAGCGGCGACGGCGGCGTTGAGCGACTCGGCGCCACCGTGACGTGGAATGGTGATGCGCTCGGACAGGGTGGAGGCGACAGCGGCGGAGAGTCCGCGGCCTTCGCTGCCGATCACGACGACGGCGGCGACGGGCGGTTGGAGTTGGCTGAGGGGCGTGCCGTCGAGATCGCAGCCGTAGACCGGCACGGTGGGCGCGGCCGCGGCGAGCGCGGGGGCGAGGTCGGTCGTGATGACGCGCATGTGCGCAAAGGAGCCCATGGAGGCGTTGATGACCTTCTGGGAAAAGAGGTCGGCGCAGTCGGGTGAGAGCAGGACGCGTTCGAAACCAAACCAGTCGGCGATGCGCAGCAGGGTGCCGACGTTGCCCGGATCCTGAATGCCATCGAGGGCGAGGGTGAGACCGTGGGTCAGTTCGCCGGCGGCGAGTTCGGCGCGGGCGATGCGACCGACGGCGAGCACGGGCGACGGGGTGGGGTAGTGACTCATGCGCTCCATCTCACTGGCGGTCACGATCTCGACGGCGGCTCCTGCGGGTTGGGTCCAATCGGGTGTGGCATAGACCTCGGCAAAGGGATGCCCGGCGGCGAGCAGCTCAGTCACGACCTTGGGACCTTCGACGACATACAGACCCGTTTCTTCGCGGGTCTTTTTCTGACGCAGGCTGCGCAAGCGTTGGATCTGGGCCTTGGTGAGCGGCATGGGAGGAGCACGGCGCATGGGCGGCGCCAAGGCAACGTCATGCTCGCGCGAGCTTGCGCAACGGCGGTGGCGGCCGTTAGCCCCTGCAACATGGCAGAACACCTCGCGATCATTGCATGGCAGCGGCCGGACGGGGCCGCGTTTTCCCAGGGGCGTTATTCGCGGGAGCACACCTGGACGTTTGACGGCGGCCTGACCGTGCCGGCCTCGCCGGCCCCGTCGGTGGTGCCGGCGCCGTGGAGCAATCCGGCGCACGTCGATCCCGAGGAAGCGTTTGTGGCGTCGATCTCCAGTTGTCACATGCTCTGGTGGTTGGCGCTGGCGGCCAAGGCCGGGCTCGAGGTGACCGCTTATCGTGATCGGGCGGTGGGCGTGATGGCGCGGGATACGCAGGGGCGGTATTGGGTCGAGACGGTCACGCTGTATCCGGAAGTCAGTTACGAGGGAGAAAGTCCGAGCGTGGAGGTCGAGCGCGAGCTGCACCACCGGGCGCACGAGGCCTGTTTTATCGCGAATTCGGTGAAGACGCAGGTCACGGTCGTCGTTGCGGAACGGTGACAAACGGGTGACGCCGTCACCTGGTCGACACGTAGGTTACGGCAGGCTGGCGGGAGGGTGAAGTTCTGGTGACGGGCGGTGTGGTCGATTGACCGGAGCGGGCAGGGAGGTGAACCGAGAGGCCACCTTACACCTGCGCCCTATGAAACGCATTCTCTGCACCCTTCTTCTTGCTCTCGGTTCTGCCGCGACGCTGCTGGCCCAAGCCTTGGGCACCGTGAGCGGTCGCGTGATCGACGCCAACACTGGCCTCGCCCTCGAGGGCGTGCGCGTCCAAGTGGCGGGCACCGCCGCCACCACCTTTACCGGCTCGGATGGCCGTTACACCGTGCCCAACGTTGAAGCAGGCAGCCAGACGCTGCGCTTCTCCTACGTGGGCTATGATGAAATGGAGTCCGCCGTGGAGGTGAGCTCCACGGGCGTGACTCGCCTCGATGCCGCGTTCGAGGTGCTCGAGATGGAAGCGATGGTCATCCAAGGCGCCGTGGTCGGCACGGCCCGTGCGATCAACGCCCAGCGTGCGGCGGATACGCTGAGCAACATCGTGGCCTCCGACGCCATCGGCAGTTTCCCCGATCAAAACGCCGCCGAGGCGCTGCAGCGCGTGCCGGGCCTGTCGCTCTACCGTGACCAAGGCGAAGGGCGTTACATCGTGGTGCGCGGCATCAACTACGCGCTCAACAACGTGCAGCTCGACGGCGTGAAACTCGCCAGCCCGGAGGAAGGCGACCGCGGCATCGCGCTCGACGTCATCCCGGCCGACGCGATGGACAGCGTCGAGGTGACCAAGGTCCCGACCCCCGACATGGATGGTGAAGGCATCGGTGGCACGGTGAACATCAAGTCCAAGAGCGCCTTCGATCACGACGGCATGCATGCTTCGTTCAAGGCGCAGGGCATCTACTCCGCGCTCTCCGGCAAGACCGGCTACAAGTTCAACGGCAAGTTCTCCACCGTCACGGAAGACGGCAAACTCGGCCTGCTCATCGCCCCGACCTGGCAGGTGCGCAAGTTCGGCTCCTACAACTACGAGAACGATGGCTGGAGCGAAGAGGAGTCCCCGACCGACGGCAATGACTACTACTTCCTCGAAGCGATGAACTATCGCGACTACGTCATCGAGCGTGAGCGTTACGGCGTCTCCGCCGCGATCGAGGGGCGTCCGAATGAGAACCTCGATTGGTATGTGCGCGGCAACTACAACCGTTTCAAGGACACCGAGCAGCGCTATCGCACGGTGATCGATTTCACCGAGGGTGACCTCGTGGCGCTCGACGCCAATTCCGCCACGATCGAAGACCTGCGCCGCTTCCGTCGCGACCTGCGCGACCGCGTGAAGGATCAGGACCTGCAGGCGGTTTCCGCCGGGTTCGATTTTCGCAACAGCGCTTGGACGATCGACGGCAAACTTGGTTACTCGAAGGGCCACGAAGAGAGCCCGGACGAGACGCAATACCGTTTCCGCCGCAACACCCGTGACGGAGTGTTCACCTATGATTTCAGCAATGCTTACGATCTGAGGATCAGCCAGCTCGCCGGCGCCTCGATTGAGAACCCTGCTTCCTACGAGCTGCAGCGCGTGGAGTTCACCAGCGATGCTGGTGACGAGACCGAGTTCGATGCCTTGCTCAATGCCCGTTACGACTTTGGCGGCGACGCGCCGTCTTTCGTGAAGTTTGGTGGCGCTTTCCGCAGCAAAGAGAAGACCTCCGAAGTCGAGGTGTTTGAATATTCCGACGGCCCGGATTCCTTCAGCTTCGCCAACTTGGCGGGCGAAATCGGTGATTACCCGTTTGGTTTTGATGTCCCCCGCATTGATCGTGCGGCGGCGGCTGAAGCGTTCTTCCCCAACCTGTCCTCTTTTGACGCCGAGCGTGTTTTTGAAGACAGTGAGCTCGACGACTGGGTGTCCAATGAGGACGTGCTCGCGGGTTACGTGATGGGCAGCACCACGATCGGTCGCACCACCTATACGGCCGGTGTCCGCGTGGAGCGCACGAAGTTCGACTCGACCGGCAAGCAGGTTGATCTCGAGAACGAGGTCGTTCTCGGCAACGAGCGTTTCTCCCGCAGCTACACCAACTGGCTGCCGGGCGTTTACCTCCGCCACGATCTGAGTGACAGCATTGTGCTGCGTGCCTCCTTCTCCAATTCGCTCTCGCGTCCTTCCTTTGGCAGCAGCGCGGCTCGCATCGCGATCAATCACGATGACGAGGAAGTGTTCCTCGGCAACCCGGCCCTCGAGGCCCTCGAGTCGACCAACTGGGATGCCTCGGTGGAATACTACCTGCCGTCGCTCGGCGTGATGTCGGCCAGCGTGTTCTACAAGGACATCAAAAACTTCTCCTACGAGTATGAAGTCGACGGCGGTTATGCCCCGTTGCCGGACTACGAACTCACCACCTTTGCCAACGGTAGCTCCGGCGAGATTCGCGGTCTCGAGCTCGCTTACCAGCAGCAGCTCACGATGCTGGCGGCGCCGTTCGACGGTTTTGGCGTGATGGCCAACGTCACCTTTGCCGACTCTGAGGCGACCTACCCGACCCGCCCGGGCGAGACCCTGGACTTCATCGGCAACTCCGACCTCGTCGGCAACCTGGCGCTGACCTACGAGCGCAAGGGCTTCTTCGCCCGCCTCGCGCTCAATCACCGCAGCGAGCGTCTGCGTGAAGACGAGGAGTTCGGCGGCGACATCTACGAGGATGTCTGGGTTGACGATGCCACCCAGCTCGACCTCACCGTGCGTTACCGCGTGAACCACAATTGGGAAATCTTTGGCGAGTGGGCCAACATCACCAACGAACCCTTCCGCGTGTTCTTCAAGTCGCCCAACGGCGGCGGCGATCGCCTCGGCCAGTGGGAAGAATACGACTGGACCGCCAACTTCGGCGTGCGCTGGAGCCTCTGAACCTTTGACCGCTTCGGTCTGTAGTTAGTCCATAGTTGTGTATCGTAGACGGGGCGGCACCGCAGGGTGCCACCCCTTGTCTGCGTCCGTGGCCCACCCGCCGCCCCTTTTCTCTTATGTCTGCATCTCTTCGTAATGCTCTCTTCTTTGGTGCCGCTGTTTTTGTCGGTATCACCTCGCTGGTTACAGCTGCGACGCCGGTGGCGCCGCGCGTGGTTTCCACGTTTGCCAAACACGACACTGATGATCCTGCCATCTGGGTGCATCCGACCGATCCGGCGCAAAGCCTCGTCGTCGGCACCGACAAGAAGGCGGACGGTGCTCTGCTGGTCTTCGGCCTCGACGGTGTCGAGCGCAAGGACCTCTCGGTGCGCGGGCTCGCCCGGCCCAACAATGTCGACATCGCCTACGGCGTGATGGTCGGGGGCGAAAAGATCGACGTTGCGGTCGTGACCGAACGCCTGGCGCACCGTCTGCGCGTCTATCGACTGCCTGACATGGCGCCGGTCGACGGTGGCGGCATTCCGGTGTTTGAGGGCGAGCGCGCCCGCGACCCGATGGGCATCGCGCTCTACACCCGCCCGACCGATGGGGCGCTTTTTGCGGTGGTCAGTCGCTCGGACTTTGGCGCGCCGACGGCCGGTTACCTGCATCAGTATCGGTTGGTCGACGACGGAACCGGCGTGCTGCGCGGCCTCTTCACCCGGGCCTTCGGTGAGTGGAGCGGGCGCAAGGAGGTGGAGGCCATCGCGGTCGATAACGAGCTGGGCTTCATCTACTATTCCGACGAGACGTATGGGATTCGCCAATACGCCGCCGATCCGCTGGCGGAGGACGCGGAGGACCAGCTCGCGGAGTTCGGCCTCACCGGTTTTGCCCGCGACCACGAAGGCATCTCGATTTATCCGACCGGTCCCGGCACCGGCTACATCCTGGTGTCCGACCAGCAGGCCAATACCTTCCGCATCTTCACCCGCGAAGGCACGGCGAGCGATCCGTATGATCACCAGTTTGTCACGGCGGTGACCTTGAGCACCGATGAGAGCGACGGCAGTGACGTGACGGCGGTCGCTTTGCCGGGTTATCCCGGTGGGTTGTTTGTGGCCATGTCGACGGACAAGACCTTCCAGTTCTACGCCTGGGACGACATCGCCGCCGCGGCGGGTCTGAAGTAATTCCAACGGACGGCGACCGCGCTCGCGGTCGCCGTTACTTAGTCAGCGCTGGGAAAAATCGATAAACTCGGCGCTGATCAGTGGCCCGCGCCGGAAGCGGAAATTGGCCACCCAAGGCCAGTCCCACGCCCCGTCGCCGTAGGGGCCGCGGGTGGTTTGCACAACCAGATGGCAACCGGAGGGAATCAGCGGCAATGGCACCTCCGATTCCTGCCGTCCCCGATGGCGCGGCAGGTGGGAGGGGTCCAGGTGGTGTCGCCAGAATTCCCGGACGAAACCGTCGGGGTAGCGGATCGAGAGCACGAAGGTGGAGCCATCACCCTGGTCGTCGCGTTCGTAGGCCCGCGGGTCGTAGCCGTATTCGAAGATTACACTCTGTTCGTTGCCTTGCAGGAACAGGTCGATGGAGAGAGGCGGTTCCATGATGCTCACCTCCTTGCCCTCGACGTTGCGGCGCGGGACGTTCGGGAGGAGGCCGATCTGCACCTCGGGTCGGGGCTGATCGGCTAGGGGCGGGAGACGCCGCACCGAGTAGGCCAGGGCATCCAGCACGGCGCTGCGATCGGCGGCGCGGTCCTTGCGCAGGTAGAGGCGCCAGGGTGAAAAATCGCCGACATAGGTGTAGTTTGCCGCGATGTAGTCGCGCACGATGGGCACGGTCTCATGCCCCTCTTCGCGCCGGTTGCTGAACTGGAAGGCGTTGGCCCCGACCGCGTCGACAAAGAAGGCCGGTTGGTAGCGCTGCAGTTCCTGCAGGTAGAGCGCCAAGTAGAAGCCCTCGCGCATGGGGTGCTTGTTGATGTGCCTCTCCGTGTGCACGTCACGCGTGGCGGGCGGCAGGCCGGATTGCACGTAGAGGTTGGGATCCCAGCCCCAGACCGAGAGCGTGTCCTGGGGTTGGCGCAGGTGGCGGAGGACCTCCGCGATTTGCGTGTGGGGGAAGCGCCAGTTGTTCAACGCCTGGCCCAACTCGGGCGGATACAGGTGGGAGGCGCGGGTGATAATGGGCAGGGCGGCCACGACGCAGACCAAGCTGAGCAGGGCGAGGGCGTTGCGGCGCGGTGCCGTGGAGCGGTCCAGCCAATGGCCGAGCAGGGCGCAGCTCAACCAGGCGGTGGGCAGGATAAAAAACAGCGCGTAGTGCTGAAATCCGCGACCGGGCACCATGATGGCATAGGCCGAAGAGACCGTGGTGAGCGCGCCCAGCCAGAAGCCGGGTTGGCGATGGGGATGGCGGGTCCAGCTCAGTCCGATGGAAACCAAGGCGACGCTGACGAAGAGAAAGCTATGCAGGTTATAGGTGTAGGATGCGCTCTTGAGGATGTTCTCCACCCCGGTGTCGCCCGGGATGCCGCCGGCGTAGATGATGTTGTTGAGCACGTAGGCCTGCCACCAGTTGTTCAGCTCGCCCGAGAGCGCATAACCGGCGAGCAGCAGGGCGGTCGGGGCGATCGTGGCGAGAGCCAGAAGGCCGACGCTGCGGCCGCGTTGGGTCCAGGAGCGATCGGGGCGAAACAAGGTCCATCCGGTGGCCCACAGGCCGAGCGTGAGGGCGATGGGGGCCGATTGCAATTTGGCCCAGGGCAGGCAACCCAGGCTGAACCCGGCAACGCCCCAAATCATCCCGCCAAAGCCGCGGTCGGCTGCGCGCACCACACCCCAGACCACCAAGCCCATCAGGAACAGCGGAAGGACTTCAGAGCTGTAGTGAGTGAAGTCCCAGTCCTGCCCGAGGGTGAACAGCAGCCAAGCCGGCAGTAGGCCGATGACGGTGGCGCGCGGTCCCGCCAGGCGTCGCATGGCTTGGGTGCTGAACGCCAATGCTCCCGCCACCAGCAGAATCGCCACGAAGCGCGCGGTGAAGTAATCGGCCGGGAGCCCGAGCGCGAAAGCCAGCGCGAGCGGCAGGGAGGCAAGTGGACCGGAGGTGGTGTTGTCGATCGAACGGAAGAACACCGGGTCGTGCAGCACCTTCATAGCGCTGGCGACAAAGCCGGCCTCATCGGGATTCAGTGGGAATGAGTCCAGCAGCAGGGGCCATCGCCAGGCGAAGAGCAGGAGGGTAAAACCACCGGCCCAGCCGAGCCAGGCCAAGCCGGAGCGTCGCCAGCGACGTGGCTCGCCCGCCGCGTCCGGTGTCCGTAAACCCACCGCCGCCCAAACCACCAGCATCGCGGCCAATGCGCAGCCTCCCGCGGTGGTGTAGAACACGGGGTGGAGATCGAGCCAGTGGAACAGGTCCTTCATTTAAACAACAGCGCGACAGGCGGTAACGAGGGTCGTTGGCAAAAACGCTTAGCACCGGGGCCGCACTTGTGAACTCGTTTTTTGGCGAGTCGGCGGTTGGAGCTGAGGCCCGGGATTTTACGGGACCCGGAGGCGAAAGCTTGTTTTACCCATTCGACCGATGACCGATTCCGCTGCTACACTTCCACCCCTGCGTTGGGGCATTCTCGCCACCGGGCACATTGCCGGTGTATTTGCTCGTGGACTACGCTCTGCCCAGACCGGCCAACTCGTGGCCGTGGGCAGTCGGGACGAGGCCGCCGCGCAACGCTTCGCGGCGGAGCACGGGATCGATCCCGCGCACGCCCACGGCAGTCGGGAGGCCCTGCTGGCGGATGCCGCGGTGGAAGCGGTGTATGTGGCGACGCCGCACCCGTTTCACGAGGATGCCGTGGTCGCGGCGCTGGCCGCGGGCAAACACGTGCTCTGCGAGAAGCCGATAGGCATGAGTCTGGCCGAGGTCGAGCGCATGCAGGCCGCGGCGGCGACGCATGACCGCACCCTGATGGAAGCATGGATGTATCGCTGCCACCCGCAGACGGCCCGCCTGGTCGAGCTGGTGCGCGCGGGCACGATCGGCGAGCTGCGCCACGTGCAGTCGGCGTTCAGTTTTAATGCACCTTTTGATGCGGCGGGTCGCTTGTGGAACAAGGCCCTCGGCGGCGGTGGAATTCTCGACGTGGGCGGATACCCGCTGTCCTACGCGCGGCTGCTGGCGGGAGTGGCGCAGGGCACGGCCTTTGCCGAGCCGGTGGCGCTGCATGCGGTGGGGGTCGTGCATCCGGAAACGGGGACCGACGTGCGGTCGAGCGCGGTGGCGCAGTTTGCCGGCGGGATGACGGCGGAGTTGTCCTGCGGCACGGATGTGACGCAGGAAAACGTGGTGCGCGTCTACGGCAGTAAGGGCCGTATCGTGGTGCCGTCGCCTTTTGTGGTGCACCATGAACCGGAGCCGACGGTGCTGGAGGTGTGGGCGGATGGTGCGGGCGCGCCCGAGCACATCACCGTCACGCCGGATCGGGATCTTTATGCCTACGAGGCGGATGCGTTTGCCGCCGCCGTGCGGGCTGGGCAACGCGAAGTGCCGGCCTGCCCCTGGGCCGACACCCGGGGCAACCTGGCGGCGATGCTCGACTGGTGTGCTCAGCTAGGGGTGCGTTACGGCTGAGCAGGGCGGTGGCGGCCTCCGTAAGTGGATGCACCCAAATGCAAGTTTTCGGCTGCAAAGTCCGGGGACGGGCCTATGCCTTGGCGCAACTTCGCTGCTCCTGTTTACCGCCATGAAACGCTTCGCTCCGGTTGTCGCCCTATTGTTCCTGTTGTCTGTCATCGTGCTCCCGTTGTGGGGAGCGACGGAGGCCGAGACGGTCGTTGGTTCGGATCACTCTCCGGCCGGCCATGTCGCGGCGGCGATCACGGCAGTGACGGGCATCGCGATTTCGCCCCTGCTGGGCACGGGGGCGTATGGGGCTTATCTGTGGTTTCAGGCGGGCGAGGCGGGTCGGGCCGACCTGCCGTGGTTTGCGCAGATGAGTTTTTGGCTGCCGGCGCTCGGTTTGGTGGGCGCGGTCGCGCTCAAGGATGCGGCCGGTGCGGCGCTGCCGCCGGGCTGGAAGAAGCCGTTCGACGTGCTCGAGACGATTGAGAACAAGGCTACGGGTTTGGTCGCGGCGGGCGCGGTGGTGCCCTTCACGATGTCGATGCTTTCAAAGATGATCATCAACGGCGGGGACGCTTCCGCGGTGGCGCACACGGTGGATCTGGGTGGCGTGGGCATGCTGCATTTGGCGGCGATCGATTGGTCGTGGTTCCTCAACATCATCACGGTGCCGGCGGGACTGGCCATCTACCTGGTGGTGTTCATGGGCTCCCACGCTATCAACGGCCTGATCCTGCTGAGCCCGTGGGGCGCGATCGACGCGGCGCTCAAGGCCGGTCGCACGGCCTTGCTCGGTTTGCTGGTGTTTGCCGGGCAGATGGATCCGTGGATCGGGGCGGGGCTCTCGCTGGTGGTGATCGTGATCGCGTATTTTGTGGCGGGCTGGTCCTTCCGCCTGTCGGTGTTCAGCAGCATCTTCTGCTGGGACTATTTCACGGGGCGCAAGGGGCGTTTCCGTATCGCGCCGGATGCCAACAAGGTGTTTGCCGGCACGGGGTTGGGCGGCGCGCCGCAGCGCACCTACGGTCGTTTGATGAAGAAGGAGACGGGTTCGTTGGAGTTTGTTTACCGGCCGTGGCTGGTCTTCCCGGAGCGGCGCACGCCGGTGCCGAATCCCGCCACGCTGGCAGTGGGGCGCGGTGCCTTTTTCTCCAATGTGACCGATGCGCGCGGCGAGATCCTGGTGCTGCCGCCGCGCTACCGCACGCATGAGGAGGAGCTGGCCGCGACGTATGAACTGAGTCGCGGCGTGCAGCCGATCGGCATCAACAAAGCCTGGAGCTGGCTGAAGGCGGCGATGGGCTTTGGGACTTCAGCCAGCCCTGCTTAGGCCGATGAGTGACTGTTCATGAAGACCACGACCTTGTTGCGCCGAGACGGCGTATGGACGCCGGCGGGGCCCGAGCTCGCGCGCGCGCAATTGGTTTTGGTTTTCGCCAGCGGGCAGGCTTTGCGGGAAGACGCGGGCTTGTTGAGCGAGCTGCAGGCGCGAGCTCCGGCGGCGGAAATTGTGGGCTGCAGCACGGCCGGACAGATCGCGGGTGCCACCATCAGCGATGAGGTGGCGGTGGCGACGGTGATCGAATTTGCCACCACTCGCGTGCAGGTGGCGGTGGAAACCGTCGCGGACTCACATGAAAGCGCGGGGATTGGGCGTCGGTTGGCCGAGACGTTGGCGGGGCCGGAATTGCGGCATGTCCTGGTCGTGAGCGAGGGGCTGCACGTGGATGGGGCTGCCTTGAGTGACGGTTTGCGCGAGGGCTTGCCGGAGGGCGTGACCGCGACGGGCGGCCTGGCGGGGGACGGCACTCGGTTTGCGGAAACCTTGGTCGTCTCGGGCACGGCGGTGGCGGCCGACAAGGTCGTTGCGATCGGCCTGTATGGCGCCGATCTGGAGGTGAGTTGGGGCTCGGGGGCGGGCTGGAGTCAATTTGGTCCACGTCGGCGGGTCACGCGCTCGCGGGGCAATGTGTTATACGAACTCGATGGGAAGCCGGCACTGAGCCTCTACAAAACCTACCTCGGTGACCGGGCCAGCGGGCTGCCGGCGACCGGCCTGCTGTTTCCGCTCGAGTTGCTCTCCGAGGATGGCAACGCCCCCAGTGTGGTGCGCACAATTTTGGCCGTGGATGAAGTCGAGCAATCGGTGACCTTTGCCGGACGGGTGCCGCAGGGCGCGTCGGTGCAACTGACGAAACTTACGGTGGAGCGACTGATTCGGGCGGCGGAACAGGCGGGCGAGGGGGAAGCCAGACATCCATCGCCCCAGCAGGCGGAGTTGGCTTTCATCGTGAGCTGTGTGGGGCGTCGTTTGTTGCTCGACCAGCGCACGGAGGAGGAATTGGAAGCGATGCTGCAGGCCGTCGGAGGAGTCCGTGCGGCGACCGGTTTTTATTCGTATGGTGAGTTGGGTCCGCGCGGCTTTACGCGCGATTGCCACCTCCATAATCAAACCCTCACCTACACCCTGTTGGGAGAACGGACGGACTGAAGGCTTCAGGTCGCTGTCCCACTTTTTCAAAACCTCTCTCGTCCGCTCAGTCATGCACCCCTTGCTCGCTCGCCAGATCCGCAAAAAACTCGTCGGCCTGGATGTCACCTCCGGTCCGTTGGCGGACTTTCTGGAAGCCGTGGATGCGGCGTATGTGCAGGCCGATCAGGAGCGGGAATTTGTGGAGCGCACGCTGGAGGTGGTGTCCGAGGAGCTTACGGCCGCGAACGAAAAGATCCGGCATGACGCGGAGAGCCGCCTGCAGGATCTCACCCGCTACTACGAGCAGACCTTGGAACTGCAGCAGGGCATGATCCTGTGTTTCCGGCGGGAGCAGGGTCGCTTTGTGCATACGCTTTGTCGCGGCGCGCTGGCGCTGCGTCTGGGTTGGAGTGCTGAGGCGGTGGAAGGCAAGGCCCTCGAGGACTTCCTGCCGGCGGATCAAGTGACGGTCGTGCGCGCAGCCTATGAGCAAGCGTGGTCGGGGCAGGCCGCAACCTACGAGGGTTTTGATGCGGCCAATGAACTTTGGTATGTGGCTCAACTGCAGCCGCGATACTCGGAGGGAGCCGTGACCGAAGTGATCGTATCGGCGGTGGAAATCACCGAGTTTAAACACTCCGAAGCCGAGCTGCGGCAGGCCAAGGAAACAGCGGAGAGTGCCGACCGCGCGAAGAGCGATTTTCTCGCGGTCATGAGTCACGAAATCCGCACGCCCATGAATGCGGTGATCGGCTTCACCAGCCTGTTGCGGGAGACGGAGCTCGATGGCGCGCAGGAGCGCTACGTGCGCATGATTGAAAGCTCCGGTGAAGGCCTGCTCGAAGTGATCAACGACGTGCTCGACATTTCGAAAATCGAGGCGGGCCGACTGGAGCTTTCCGTCGAGCCGGTGGACCCTCGCATGGTCGCGGCCGACGTCGTCGACATGATGCGCTCGCGGCTCGAAGGCAAAGACCTCGCGCTCAAGGTGGAGGTGGTCGGCCCCCTGCCGCCCTTTGTGCGCTGCGACCGCGCCCGCCTGCGGCAAATCCTGCTCAATCTGGTGGGCAACGCGGTCAAGTTCACCGCCAAGGGCAGCGTGCAGGTCGAGCTCGATTACCAGTCACCCGATCGCCTCATCGGGCGCGTGATCGATACGGGGATCGGCATCGCAGCAGACAGCTTGGATCGCCTGTTTAAGCCCTTCAGTCAGGTCGACTCCTCCACCACCCGCAACTACGGTGGCACCGGCCTGGGCCTCGCGATTTGCCGGCGACTTTGCGAAGCTTTGGGTGGAGGCATCGAAGTGCAGAGTGTGGAAGGGCAAGGGTCGACGTTTGAGTTTTGTCTCACCGCGCCGGAGGCGGTGGATCCGATGGATGGGGTCCACGACGCTGCCGAAGCCGAGCCTGAAGCGGAACCGAGTGACCCGGCCAGCATCCTGGTCGTCGATGACAACCCGACCAATCGCCGTGTTGTGGGGCTCATGCTGGAAATGGGCGGCTACCAACAGATCGCCTTTGCGTGCGACGGCGACGAAGCCTGCGAACTGTTGGAGCGCAATCGCTACGACGTGATCTTCATGGACGTGGAGATGCCTGGTCGCGACGGCATCGAAGTGACGCGCTGGTTGCGTCAGCGGGTGGAGGGCACCCCGACGCAACCGTGGGTGATCGGCTTGAGCGCCAACGTGTTTAAAGAGACGCGGGAGCGGGCGACGCAGGCCGGCATGAACCTCTTCCTGCCCAAACCCGTGCGCCGCGAAACCGTGCTCCAAGCCGTGCGCGATCGGTTGGAGGCGTGAGGCGGCAAATTCATGATATTGATGGTGCCGTTGCTCGTGGCGGTGGGAGTTCTCTCTCCGGCCGTTATTCGATGATCGCTTTGATGACGCCGTCGGCTTGGCGGTGCACGAGGTCGTAGGCGGCGGCGGTTTCGGCGAGGGGGAAACGGTGGGTGATCAGGCCCTCCAGCATCGCGGCGAAGTCAGGGTCCTGAGCCAGGGCGAGGGCGCGCGGGTAGGTGTGTTTCATGCGCCGGGCGAAACGCACCGTGAGGCCTTTGCGGCGCGGCACGGCGTGGCTGAAATGAGTGCGATCGTCGGCCGGAATTCCGACCAGAACGGCGCGGCCTCCGGGTCTTGCGGCGCCAAAACTGAGGTCGACGGAACGGTGGGCGTCGGCGGCTTCGATGGCGACGTCGACTCCGCGGCCCGCGGTGGCTTCGCGCAGGGGTTGCAGCACCGCGGCGTCGGTGGCGTCGGTCGGCACGTCCCACGCATGGGTGGCGCCGAGTTCGCGGGCTTTGGCGCGGCGTTCAGGGACCGGCTCGAAAACGCAGATGGGATCCGCGCCGCTGCGGCGGGCGAGACTCAGAATGAGCAGCCCGATCGGCCCGGCACCGAAGATCGCCACACTTTGTCCGATGCGTAGTTTGGCGAGATCGGTGGCGTGCATGGCCACACCGAGCGGTTCGAGCAGCGCGCCGACAGCGGCCGAGGTGGCGTCGGGCAGCACCCAGCAGTTGCGGGCGGGGACCACCGCAAATTCGCGGAGGGCGCCGGCGTCGGGCGGCACGCCGAAGAAGTGGTGATGCGGGCAAAGGTTGGGGTTACCCTCACGACAACACTCACACTGACCGCAGGGCACGGCGGGATCGACGGCGACCCGTTGCCCGATGGAGAGGGTTTGACCGTCAGCGGTGCGCGGATCGGCTCCCACGGCATCGATGGTGCCGGCAAATTCGTGACCGAGGATGAAGGGTTCGTCGGCGACGCGGCCGCCGATGCTGCCAGTCTCATACAGGTGCAGGTCGGACCCGCAAACGCCGACGGCATCGATGCGCAGTCGCACGGTGGCGGGGCTGGGCTCGCCTGCGGCGGGCACCGAATCGTGGCGGAGGTCTTGGGGGCCGTGCAGTCGAGTCGCGCGCATCATCGCGCCAGCTTGCACGGCGAGTGCGAGGCGGCGACACAAAGCGCGTGGCGGTTGGTCGCCCGGTGGCGGAGCGCATCTCAGGCCGGACTGGCGGTGACCGCCGGCTCGGAGGCCTCCAGCACCTTGCGCAGGACGCGGTCGATGGTGGCGATCTCGTAGGGCTTGGGGATGCGGTCATCGAAACCGAGGTCGCGGTAGGATGCGGCGGCGGGATCGGAAGAGTATCCGCTGGAGACGACGGCCTTCACGGCGGGATCGAGGCTGCGCAGGGCGGCGAGGGTTTCCAGGCCGCCCTTGCCTCCGCGAATAGTGAGGTCGAGCACGACCGCGGCGAAGGGTTTGCCCTCGGCTTGAGCGGTGCGGAAGGCGGTGATGGCTTCGTCGCCATCGACGACGGCCTCGGGGTGATAACCGAGATGCTGCAGAATGCGGGAGGCGACGGTGCGAATGCTGGGCTCGTCGTCCATGAGGAGAATGCGGGTTTCGGGCGGAATGGATGCGGAAGGCATGGCGGAGTCGTTGGTCAAAGTTTCGTCGGCGGTGGGCGTCTGGACGGCGGCGGGAAGCCAGATGGTGAAGGTGGTGCCCAAGCCCTCGACCGACTCCACTTCGATGTCGCCGTGGTGTTTGCGCACGATGGAGTAGACGGTCGCGAGACCGAGGCCGTGGCCGTCGGACTTGGTGGAAAAGTAGGGATCGAAGATGCGCGGCAGTTGGTTGGCGGGGATGCCCATGCCGCTGTCGGTGATGCGCAAACGCACGTAGGGCTGTGGGAACACGGTGGGCGGGCGCGGGGTGTCCGGACCGGCGTTGGCGAGACTGACTTCCAAGCGACCGCCGCGCGGCATGGCTTGGACGGCGTTGATGGTGAGGTTCTGCACCACTTGGGAGATCTGGCCCTTGTCGACGTGTGCCGGCCAAAGCTTGTCGGCCACCTGGAGGTCGCAGCGCACGCTGGTGCCGTGCAGGGCGAATTGGGTGACCTCACTCACGATGTCGGGCAAGGCTTCGGCGTGGCGCACGGGGGTGCCGCCTTTGGCGAAGGTGAGCAGCTGCAAAGTGAGCTGTTGGGCACGGCTGATGGCGCGTTCGGCTTCGCTGAGATTGTCGTCGGCGTCGCTGCCTCGGGGGATGTCGAGGCGCAGCAGGGAAAGGTTGCCGAGGACGACGGTGAGCAGGTTGTTGAAGTCGTGGGCGATGCCGCCGGCGAGCAGGCCGAGAGATTCGAGGCGGGTGGCCTTTTGCAGCTCCTCGTTGAGGTGGGACTCGCGTTCGATCTGTTCTTTGATGCGGAAGGTTTGGGATCGCACGCGGCGGCGCAGCACGCGCACCCAGAGGATGCCGAGGCCCAGCACGATCACCAAGGAGAGTGCGATGTTGGTGAGCCGGTTGGTGGTGAGCCAAGGGGCGGTCTGGCGCAGGACGATGTCGGCGGGTTCGGAGAGGCGCAGGGCGAGGCTCGAGGTGCGGGCTTCGGTGGCGGCCGGCAGGAGGACACCGGTGAGTTCGACGTGGGCACCAGGTTGGGTCCAGGCATCGATGTCGCTGGGGCGGTCGGCGGGGTGAAACTTCAGTTGCGCATCGAGCACCAAGGGGCCTTGGGCGACGGTCAGGCGCACGTAGTCGCGGGCCGAGGCCGCGGTGAGCACCGTGCCGTGCAGTTGCACGAGGCGACCTTCGAAACGGGTCAGTTCGGAGGGCTCGCTTGGGAGGGCGCAGGCGGCCGGGAGTTCGCCGACCCCCAGAGGGCGAAGCAGGGCTTCGCGTAGAACCACATCGCCGTGGTCACGACCGAGGCGACCGGCGACTTCGAGCCGGCGACCACGAGGGAAGGTGAGGGTCTCGCGGGTGTGCACGCGGATGACGGCGTCGCCGTCGGAGAGGTAGAGCCAACCGTTCGGGAGGTGGGCGAGGACCGTGCCGGTGACGTTGACGAAGTTGGACATATCCGCGCCGGGATTGAAGCGACCGAGGCGGGCGATGGAGAGGGTGGGTGGGTCGAACGGGTCGGCGGGCGCAGCGTCGAGATTCTTGAGCAAGTGCGGCTCGGGCACCCAGAGCTGCACGCCGGTCAGTTGGCGGTCCGGTGAGGCGATCGCTTGAAGCACGCCTTGGGCTTCGATCACGGCGTGCAACAAGTCGCGACGGGGACGGGGGGAAACCATGTGGACGGCGAAGTCGCCGTGCGGCGTTGATGCGTGCAGGGTGCAAATTCCGTCATCCCGGGACACCGCATACACGTATCCACGCAGGGAGGCCCACTGGGCGTCGTGAGCTCCGGAGAGGGCGTCCTCGAGGCTGAGTTCGCGGGGCTGGGGGTAGGCCATGGCGCCCACGTCCTCAACGTCTTGTTCGGCGAGCACCGGAGCAAAGTCGCCCGGCTGCACTTCTCCGCGAACTTCCAAGTTGGTGCCGGGGGCATAGAATGGATTGCCCGGGCCGCGGAGGATTTGCAGGCCGCCGCTGGCATCCTGCAGGAAGTAGTGGGCGACGTTGGGGTGGCTCCAGCTGACGACGCCTCGCAAATTCGCTTGGTGGCCGTGGGTGAGTTCCGCTTCCGGTAATTCCCGCACGCGGGCGGCCAGATTGAGCAGGCGACGGGCGTGCTCCGGGTGAGCGGCTTGCTGATCGGACGACAACGGTGCGAAGCCGCGTCTAAACATGACGTGCTGCAGGGTGTGTTGACCTTCCGATTCAACCACCTCGCCCACCAACGCGATCGGGTCCTGCCTCCGCAAATAACGGAGCTGTGCGGACTCGAGCGTGATCTGACCGGAGTCGTCGCGAACGGTGAGCGAACGCCCCGTGTTTTGGTGGATCATTTCTCCCTCGAGGCGCACCGCGGTGCCGACGGGCAGGTTGGGCAGATCCGCGATTGCTCGGATGGGGACCTCGAAACGCGGATCGTCTCCGACCCAACCCACCGTGGTGATTTGCGCGAGGCCGGGGATCATCACCTGCAGCTCGCTGTTGGCTCCGGTGGGATCAATGCGCGGCGCGAAGACGCCTTGCACCCGCACGCGACGGTCCACCAACACCGGCAACGGATAGTCGGCTGCCTGCAGGCTGACCGTGGCGTTGATCGTCGCGCCGAGATACGAGAAGGTGAGCCGCATGAATTCGTCGTCGATGGGGGACTGCTTGTCGACCCAGGCTTCGAAGCTGACGAGGTGGTTGCGCAGGTGACGGTTTTCCAGACTGGGGGCGGGCAGGGGCAGGACCGGTGCACGGGACGGGCCGATCACCTCAGTGGTGGCGGTGGAGAGATCAAAATTGGTGACGGGAGGGGGCATGGTGCCGCGAAAGCGGACGCGGTCGCCGGAGCGGATGGTTCGCGGCTGTGAGCCCGGAATGGCGTATTCGCCGGTCGGGCCGCTTTGGACCCACATGAGGTTCCAAGCCGGGTTGTAGTAGGTCACGTCGCACTCGATGTCGTAGGCGAGCGGGATGTCCGGGTTTTCGGAGGCGAGGAGCCAAAACTCGGCGGTGCTGCGCGCGATCCGAGTGGCGTTGGCTTGATCCAGCGAAGGGGTGATCTCCTGCGCACGGAGACTCGCGGCGGCGGCGGTCAGGCCGAGCAGCAAGAGACACCGGCTCCGGCGGAACCAGTTTCGCGTGGGCAAGATTCGAGTCATTACAAGTAAAAGAGGGGGGAGTGGTGCCGGATCGGCGCCGTCGCAACGGCACCAGGCCAGTGATCCGAACCACGGTGAAGACCCTATATGAGTCGTGGGGCATTTAGTAAGTGGAGAAATTACGCAAATGGCTGGGGTCTATTACGCAGTTTGGGCTCACGACGCGGAGCTGGGTGGTGGATTTGCGCTCCGGCGAGCTTTGGGCATCGTGAGTCACCATGAACGCTTACCCCGCTCCTCCCCTGTCTTCGCGTCGTCGTTTTCTTGCTCAGAGTCTGATCGGAGGGGTGGGTTTGGGGCTCGGACTGAGCAGGAGACTGTATGCGCAGGACGTCTTGGCTGGTCGGCGTAAACTAGGCGTCGCGCTCATCGGGTTGGGCGGCTATTCCACCGGGCAACTGGGGCCGGCCCTGCGAGAGACGCGCTTTTGCGAACTGCGCGGCGTGGTGACGGGTGACCCGCACGGCAAGGGACGTCGTTGGGCGCGGGACTATGGGTTTCCCGAGTCGAGTATCTACGATTATGATACGATGCACCGCATCGCGGATAACCCTGATATCGACATCGTTTACAGCGTGACCCCGCCGGGGCTGCACGAGCGGGATGTGCTGGCCGGGGCTGCGTCGGGCAAACACGTGATCTGCGAAAAACCCATGGCTACGTCGGTCGCGGAATGCGACCGCATGATCGCGGCGTGCGAGGAGGCGGGTGTGCGGCTGTCGATGGGTTACCGGCTGCATTTCCATCCCTATCACCAACGCGTCAAAGCGCTCGCGGCGGAGGCGGCCTGGGGCGGTCCGATCGCGATGCAGGGCGGGTTTGGCTACCGCATGGGGACGGGTTACGATTGGCGGGTGAACAAGGCGCTGGCGGGTGGTGGGCAGCTGCCCAACACCGGCATCTATGTCATCCAATCCGCGCTCATGGCCAAGGGCGGGGAGATGCCCATGGCGGTCACGGCGAGTGAGCCGCCCAAGACCCGGCCTGAATACTTCAGCGAGGTCGAAGAGACGATCAACTGGACCTTCGAGTGGGCGGACGGTTCGAAGCTCGAAGGCACGTCGAGCGGCGTCGAGGGCTCCAACCATTTTGCCGCCACCGCGGCCAATCAAGCGCTGCGACTCCAACCCGCGTTCTCCTACGACCGTCTGCGGATGGAGCTCGACGGCGAGACCCTGGCGTCGATGGATGGCTTCAACCAACAGGCGCACCAAATGGATGCGTTTGCGGCGGCGATTCTCACCGACGGCGAAGACATCGTGCCGGCGGCGATGGGCCGGCGCGACATGGTGCTCATCGATGCGATTTACCGGGCTTCGGCGTCCGGCCAGGCGGTTGCACTGTAGGTGGGGCGGCGATTCAAGATTATAAGATTGACCCCTTAGGATCGGGGAGCCGAGCGGACGGGGCCGGGAAAGGGCTTGCCCCAGAGGGTGGGGTGGTCGCTGGGGGTGCGATCGGCGTGGCTGGCGAGCAGATCGAAGAGGTGGTCGAAACGCAGGCTGCATTGCAGGCGCCGTTGGCCGCGCGGCCCCGAGCCGATCTTGGGGTTGAGCACGATGAGCGACTCACTGAAGGGCGGGGCCCGCTTCATCGCCTGCGCCCGCTCCCGGACTTCGCGATAGTCGAGGTCGCGGTTTTTGATCAGCGCATCAAGTTCCTCGAGGTCGGACCGCGTCACCGGTCCCCACATCATGCGCCAGGTCTCCGGGTGGATGGTCACCGGCGTGATGTTCACGAATCGCTTCACGTCGCCGTCCTGTTCCCAGAAGCCGACCAGTAGGATGAAGGGTTGGTCGATGTCGTATTGGCGCAGCGCATCACCGAGCCCAACGGCGGTGCGATATTTGGTTGCCTTGGGATTAACCGGCAGGCCGCCGTGACGGAGGTTGGCGGTCGCCGGAATGTCCCATTTCTGCGTGTAGCTTTCCGGCTCGTAGCCATCGAAGAACGTGTCGCGTATCCACGCTTCAAACACGACGCCGTGGCGCTGCACCTCCTGCGCGGGCACGGGACTCCACCACGCGAGGACGAGGTGAAGACAAAGAAATGGGGCGATACGGCGCACGGCCAGAAGTCCAAGGGGGCGGTCGTCGGCTCGCAAGTCGCGGGTCTGCCGTTTGGTTACCCGCGCAGCTTTTGCAGCTGAGTGATGAGGTCCGGCAACCCGGAGGGCGTGAAGGCCGCGATGCGGTCCAGCGTGGCGCGATAGTATGAGGCGCTGCGACCGCCGACGATGATGGCCGTGGGCAGCGGCAGGGCTTCGCGCAGGGCCAGTAGCTCGCCGGGCAGGCGCGGATCATCGGCGGGGTGCACGATGCTTAGCGCCACCGCCCGGGCCGAGGTTTGCCGTGCGGCGGCTGCGATCTCCAGCGCTGGCAGATTGGCCCCAAGATATAACACCCGCCATCCTTGGTTGCCGGCGGCGGCGGCGGTCAGGACCGCGCCCATTTCGTGTAGTTGGCCGACCGGCGTGGCGCACAGCAGTCCGGGATCGTCGACCCCGGGAGCGTAGGGACGGACGCCTTGCAGCAGCACGTTGCGCAGCGCGGCGGTGGCGAAGTGTTCGTGCAGGGTGCGCAGCGAGCCGGCCACCCATTCGTGTCCGATGCGCTCGAGCAGCGGCGCAGCAAAGTGTTGCAGCAATGCTTGGTGGCCTTCCTCCCGGTGCACCTCATCGACGATCCGAAGCAGCTCGGTTTCATTGAGCGCCCGCACCGCTTCGATAGCTTCATCGACGTGGTTGGTGGCGCCCGCAAAGGTCGGCGCAGGGGTGGAGGGGCTGGCCAGGAGGTGGCGGATTTCCTCCATGGACAGGGCAGCGAGATCGCCGATGCGATGGCCAGCGGTGGTGGCCTGCTGCAGGAGCGCCAGATACTCGACCTCTGCCTCCGTAAACTGGCGCCGGTTGGTCGCACTGCGGTGGGTCGCCAGAATGCCGTGCCGCTTCTCCCACATGCGAATGCGCTGGGGAGTGAGGCCGCTGCGTTCGGCGGCAATACGGATCGGAACGTGAAGGTCGGACGTCACAGTAAAAGCTAACAAAAGCTCAACAAGGAGGGGGGCCAGCGCGATTTCGTGTGCGGAGCGGAAAATCGGGCTTTTAGAGTGAAAAGAGGAACCCATCGGCGGTGGGCTGGTCCGGTTAGGCTCAACAAAAGCTAAACAAAAATGCGCCAGGCGCTATCTTTTGTGAAGGTTTTGTTTACCCTTGAACCACCCAAACCATGAAATTCACAACTACCCTCCTCACCGGAGTGCTGCTTTCGGCCTCCCCCCTCCTCGCTGATAACCATGCTTCCTCCGTCGAAGCCACCAACGTCTCCACCCGCGGCCTCGCAGGCACCGGCGAAAACACGATGATCTCCGGCGTCGTGGTGGAAGGTCCGGCCGATGATTACGTGCCGGTGCTCTTCCGCGGTCTCGGTCCGACGCTGGCCGACTTCGGCCTGACCAATGTGGTCACGGACCCGGCGATCAGCGTTTACGCTGGCGCCACCCTCATGGGCGAAAACGACAACTGGATGACGGGCGGCCAGTCTTACGCGATTCGCGCCTCCGGTTACGCGCCCACCGATGAAAACGAAAGCGCCATGTTGGCCATGATGGTGCCCGGCGCTTACACGGTGCACCTGCACGGTCATGACACGCCGGCCAACGGCTTGCTCGAAACCTTCTTCATCGAAGAGAAAAACATTCCGGCCAACCTCGTGGCGGCTGGTGAGTTCACCACGCTCGTGGCCGCCGTGCAGGCGGCGGGTCTCGACACCGTGCTCTCCGGCGCGGGTCCGTTCACGCTCTTTGCGCCGACGGATGAGGCGTTTGCCAAGCTGCCGGCCGGCACCGTGGAAGGCCTGCTCAACGACATCCCGGCGCTCACCAACATTCTGCTCTATCACGTCGTTTCCGGTCAGGAAATTCCGGCGTCGGCGGTCGCCACCGGTCCGCTCATGATGGCCAACGGCGTGCCCGCCAGTCTCTCCACCGAGAACGGCGCGATGATCGACAACGCCAACATCATCGAGGTCGATTGGATGGGCACCAACGGCACGATTCACGTGATCGATGAGGTCATCCTCCCGGGTGAAGCGCCGTCAGGTCAGACCATCGTCGAGAACCTCGTCGCTCAGGGCAACTTCGAGACCCTCGTGGCCGCGGTGACCGCCGCGGATCTGGTCGACACGTTGAATGGCGCGGGTCCGTTTACGCTCTTTGCGCCCACCGATGCAGCCTTTGCCAAGCTGCCGGAAGGCACAGTCGAGAGTCTGCTGCAGGAAGAGAACATTCCGACCCTGCGCGACATCCTGCTCTACCACGTGATCAGTGGCACCAAGGTCGAATCCTCCGCCGTCGCCGCGGGCGAGGTGAGCATGGCCAACGGTGACGATGCCACGCTCAGCACCGACGGCGGCGTGATGATCGAAACCGCCAACGTCACCGGCGTCGATTGGCAGAGCTCCAATGGTGTCATCCACATCATCGACACTGTGATTCTGCCGCCGATGTGAGGTCGCGTGCGCGCCGCACCGCGTAGCGCGCGCCTCACCTCCCGAGCTTTTGCTTCATAGGTAATGTAGACCGTAGCCATCGCCGCCGTCGGGTTTCGCCCGGCGGCGGTTTTTGTTTTGGGCGATCACTCCGGGCGGATGACCACAGTGCCGGCGATGCGGTCCTGGATGGCTTGGCGATTGGGATCCCAGAGCAGGCGGGCAAAACCGATGAGGCCGGTGGCGAGGCCGGCGGCGTAACCACCATTGCGGATGAAGGCGTCCATGCCGGTGAGGCGCTGGCCATCGAGGCGCACTACGCGGGTGCGCAGGATCAGCTTTCCGACCGTGCGGCCACGCAGCAGCAGGGTGGTGAGGGTGAAATAGACGCCGGCCCAGCCGAAGGTGAAGCCCATGGTGCGGGAGGTGTCGGCGGCGAGACGCAGCCACGAGTTGCCGCGGATCTCGTCGCGCAGCGCGGCGTTTTCCTGCTTCAGGTAGTCGACCTGCGCATCGAGTCGTCGCACCGCATCGCGCAGGTCGGCGGACGAGGGAGCGGCGGGCAAATAAACCGGCGACAGATCGGGTGCTTCTCTTTCGGCGGCGAGGTTGAAGGCGCCGGAGCGCACCAGTGGTTTGCCGGCGAGCAGGGCGCCGGAGAGCACGATCACGATGGCCCCGAGCGCGATGAGTCCCCAGCGCAGGATGGCCCAAGTCTTGGCGTCGCTCTCGCGGCGGGTGCCCAGCACCGCAAAGGTCGCGCCGGTGAGCAGACCGAGCACGGGGTGGGACAGGAGCGAGAGGCACGCGATGACCACGAGGTCGATCGCCATGGCCGCGGCCCGTTGCCAGGGTTTGGCGAGGCGGGTGCCGAGGAGGGTGGGAGCGACTTGTAACCGGGCGGCGTCGAGCACCCCTTTCGGGCGGCGGGCGCTGGTTTGACCGGCGGGCGGAGTGGCGGCGGCTCCGAGGTCGTCGATGGGTGTATCGTCAGGCATGGCGAGGCGACCGGGAGCATGGGTAGGTCCACGTGGGGGTGCAACCGCGTTGCAAACAGGGGGAATTACTTAGGTCGGCGAGGCAGTGAGCCGATAAGCCAGGTGGAGCGCGTGCCGCCGCCACGGTGGAGCTCCGCCTCGCTTTCGACCCTCGACCCCGTCTCCCGTCATGTCCATCAAGGCCAAGATCGTTGCCCTGAACGTTTTCGCCATCGCCGTCTGTCTGGTGCTCGGCGGGGTGTTGGTGTTTGAGCGGGCGCAGGAGCAGCGCAGTCTGGCCAACTTCGATCGGGTGGGGGCGTTTCTCGCGCAGATGATCCGGCTCGGCGATACCCTCACGCAGGAGAGTGGCGGGGTGTGGGCGGCTTCCACCATGCACGGCGAGAAGGGCAAGTTGGAGGAAGGTCGGGCGCGCTACCGGGAACTCATTGCGCAGACCGAAGCCGTTATCGCGGAGACCCACGCGCTGGTCGATTCGATGCAGTTGCAGGAGCACACCGCGCGGTTTCGTAAGCTGATGACGACGGAGCTCAATTTTGCGGAGCGGCTCGAACCCATCCGCCATCGGTCCCTCGTGGAGGACGCCGACCCCTGGCCCACCACCTTGCTCTACAACGACGAGATCAAGCGCCTGCTCAGCATGATTCCGCAGCTCGCGACGGAGACCCAGGACGCGGAGTTGGTGCGCAAGATCACGGTGGCCGATCTGGTCATGCAAATGCAGCTGATGATGGATAGGCACTCGGGGTTGCTGAACTACGCCCTGGAGTCCGGCGCGGTCACCGAGATGGTGACGACGCGGTTTGAAATCTTCCTCAACGACAGCCGCCCGATGATCGACCGCATCGCCATGATGGCGGAAGAAGACGGGCTCGATGAGCTGCGCGACTTGGTCGACAATGCTCACTTGGCCACGATCGTGGCTGCGACTGAGCAGGTGCGCGCCGGTGGCTTCAGTGCCAACGGTGAGAAGAAGACCTTCGCGCCCAAATTGGTGCGGGACGTGGCGGCCGAGGTGGTCGCTTTCAACGAGGCGTTTCCGCAGTATCGCGA
The DNA here is from genome assembly GCF_019679435.2 of Actomonas aquatica. NCBI lineage: Bacteria > Pseudomonadati > Verrucomicrobiota > Opitutia > Opitutales > Opitutaceae > Actomonas > Actomonas aquatica. The sequence continues at coordinate 3,251,197 of NZ_CP139781.1, read as the reverse complement.
TTTTATCCTGCAGGACGTTGCCTCTTTCACCGCGGCCAAACGAGCCGCCACCCGCAACGGCATGATACGCGAGATCGGATTGGTGTTGTTGGCCGTGTGTGGTTTCGCGGTCGGCGGCTTTTTGATCGTGCGGCGCATCGATCGTTCGATCCGGGAGGCGTCCCGCGACCTCGAACGCAGCTCAAACGAAGGGCAGGAGATCTCCGACTTCGTGGCGCGGGCGAGCACCGAACTGGCTGACGGCTGTTCCGAACAGGCTGCCAGCGTGGAACAGCTGCACGCCACCTTGGAGCAGATCCGCGGCATGGCCAACGACAGCGTGGGCCACGTCGACCAAGTGCAGACCCTTTCGCAGCAAACGCATCAAGCCGCCGCGGCCGGAGCGCAATCGATGTCGCAGATGCGTCGGGCGATGGAGGGCATCGAAGCTTCCAGTTCCGACATCGGCAAAATCGTGAAGGAGATCGAGGAGATCGCGTTCCAGACCAACCTGTTGGCGCTCAACGCCGCGGTGGAAGCCGCGCGGGCAGGCGAAGCCGGAGCCGGGTTTGCGATCGTGGCAGAGGAAGTGCGCACGCTCGCGCAAAAGAGTGTGGCCTCGGCCAACTCCACCCGGGCGAAGATCGACAATGCGCATCGCAGCGTGGCGGAGGGCACGGCGATCACCCGGCAGGTCGATGATCAACTGGCTCACATCGTCGACCACGCCACGGGGCTACGGGAGTCGATGCGGTCCGTCGAGAAAATCGCGACCGAGGAACGTGCGGCGATCGATCAGGCGACCAAGGCCATTTCGACGATCGACCTGGTGACCCAGCGCAACGCGGCGGCGTCAGAGGAGTCGGCCAGCGCGGCGCACCGGATGGAAGGTCACGCGCGCGAAGTTCGCAGTCGTATCGATTCTTTGGAGACACTTTTGATCGGAGTGCACGTGGTGCCGCAGACTACCCCAGCGGCATCCGGTTCGGTCAGACGCAAAGCGCCGGCCCGGTCGCCCCAGCGACGGCGGCCGGCGCCCGTCTGATCTCAGCGGCGGGAAGGCAGTCCGGTGAGGTTGTCGACCGGCACCTCGCGGTGGGGCATGCCGTCATCGTCGACCTCGTCGATGACCTCAATCGACAGACCGCAAATCAGTTCGACAGTATTGCCGGAGAGCTCGGCGAAGGTCTGGTGCACGTTGGCGGCGAGGGTGCGTTCGGGGTCGAGCGCTGGGTCGTCGATGCGTTCGAGGCGGCGCACGAGGTCGGCGGTGAGTTGGAAGGCGGTTTCCTGGTCGTTGTCGAAGAGGTGCGCGGAGGCCGCACGGCGCAGGGTGAGAAATTCGTCGACGAGCGCGCGACCGCGGGTGAGTCCGGCCTGCAGATCGCGAGGGTGCTGTAGGCGCACGTCAGACTGGGCGCGCACGGTGCGCCCGGCTTCGGTTTCGGAGTAGCTGAAGTCGATCTGGGCCACGCGGTCGCCGGGGCGGGCAGGGCTAGCCGGCAAGTAACCGCGCGCCTTTTCGCCCTCGTGGCTGAGGGCGAAGTAGATGCCGCCCTTGCGCTTGCTGAGGAAGATCGTGTTCACCGTAAACACGAGGTCGTTGCCTTCCCAGCGGAGCAGGTCGGCGGGCAGTCCAAACACGCCGGCGATGCGGAAGCCGCGCGCCGGGCGGATGCGCACGGAGAAGTCGTGAGCGAGCTCCGTGACCATGGTGTCGAAGTCCTCGGTGAAGGTGGTCAGCATTTCCGCTTCGTCGGGGAAGAAGAACAAGTTGCCGCCGCGCACGCTGGAGAGTTGCTCGGCCAGCGCGGTGCCAAAGTGCACGCCCACGCCGATGGTGGTGAGGCCGATGCCGTCGGTCGAAGCGGCGCGCGCCATACCCATAAAACTTTCCGGCGAGGTGTCGCCGACGTTCGGGCGCTCGTCGGTGAAGAGCATCACGCGAGTGGTGCCGGCGAAATCGCGGGCGGACTCCCGCGCCACCTGATAGCCGACCTGCAGTCCCTCCTCCATGTTGGTCGAGCCGTTCGAGCGGATGGAGCGGATCGCGCGTTCAAGCAGATGGCGCGTGTGGGCCGCGACGCGCGTAACGGGTTGGTGGACGTGAGCGCGGTCGCCGTAGAGCACGATGCTCAATTGGTCGCCGGGACCGAGTTGCCGCAGCACCTGTTGCAGGCTCTGGCGCACGAGGTCCAACGGGTGGCCGGCCATCGAGCCGGACTTATCGATCACGGCGACGAGGTTGAGCGGGGCCCGTTCCCACGTGGCGGCGGCGAGGCCGGAGCTGAAGCCGAGTTGGGCCAGGTGGGTGACCTCGGGCAGGACCTCAAAGCGCGCGGGCGCGGCGGCGGCTTGCACGACAAAAAGTTCGGGCGAGGTGTGTCCGAGGTCGAGCGGCAGATCGTATTCGGAGAAGAGCCCTTCGGCGGTGATGGTATCCGGGTGCGGCACCTCTCCGCGACCGGCGCCGGAGCGGAAGTAGTTGATGTCCTGCGCGCCACCGGCGGTGGCACCCATGCTGGAACCTGCGAGCGTTGATGTGGCGGCGTAGCTACCCCCGCTGCCGGCCGATACCATGAAAGGCGATAGAATGATGAGCTCCTCGTCCTCTTCGTCTGCCGGAGGCGGCGAAGCGGTTTGCGCGAGGAGGGCGGGAGCAGGACAGGTCAATAAAGCAGCGAGCGTCGTGGCAGTGACTTGGCGGAGGAAGGGGAGCTTCATAGGAATGCGGGAGTTGAGGGGAGAAGGGGTGAGGTCAGGAGGACCTCGACTACGCCCCCACTCTACCGGGACTCCGCGTGGTCGTTGTCAGAGGGAGGTAAGAGTTTGTGCAAAGGTGTCAGTGGATTGTCAGAAAGCGGGAATGGGAGTGGACCGAATGGGGGCCGTGCGGCAGCGTTCGAGGCACCATGAGTGCTCCTTCTCTCTCCCTCGGATACATTCTTCTCTATGTGCGTGATGCCGCCGCCTCGATGGCGTTCTACGAAACGGCGTTTGGGCTCACGCGCACGATGTTGCACGTGGAGGGAGACAAGGCTTACGGCGAGCTCGATACCGGCTCGACCAAGTTGGGTCTGGTGAGTCAGGCGCAGGCGGAGGACGTGCTGGGCCAAGCGCCCGCGATGCCGGCGCGCGGCGCAGCACCGCAGGGCGTGGAAATCGGTTTCGTCACGACGGAAGTGGAGGCGGCCTTTGCCCATGCCGTGGCCAGCGGAGCGGAGGCGTTTACGGCCCCCGTATCCAAACCGTGGGGACAAATGGTGGCCTACGTGCGTGACCCCGACGGTCACCTCATCGAGATCTGCAGTCCCATGGGCTAAGCGCGCCTGGATCCGCGCAACTCGACAAAAGCCTGGGGCTTTCCCTGGCAGGCCCTAACCCGCGTTCCCGCGGCCCACCCCGGCAGCAGAGCGCAACCGGCCTCCCCGCCCTTCCTCCCTCGCACCCTCGCAAGCCGCCCCAAAACGCGCCCACCACATGTTCGTAATACGAACAATGGATGATAAGTAACTTATTCATAGAGTGTTACGGTGAATGTTCGTATTACGAACATGTGGTGAGGGGTTGGGTTGTGGTGGGGCGGTGGGGCAGGGGGGAGCGGCCGAGACGGCCGCGGCTACACTTGGATGGGGGAATGTAGCCGCGGGCGTGTCGCCCGCGTTCGGTGGAGGGGGAAGCGGGTCTGAGGGCGCGGCTTCCGAGGAGGGTTCGAATACGAACTGTAGGCTGCGAGCTTGCTCGCGCTAGCGGCCGGAGGGGCAGGGGGGAGCGGCCGAGACGGCCGCTGCTACACCTGGAAGGGCGGCTGAGCCTCTTTCTCTTTCGTCTTTATCTTTATCTTTCTCTGACGACACGGAGTGTCGCCGCGTTCGGTAGGCGAGCGGGGTTCGGCCGGTGGGGATAAAGAGAAAGATAAAGACGAAAGAGAAAGAGGGGGAGCCCCGTTGGGGCTCATGCGAGGTATTGGTAGCCGATGCCGTGGATCGTTTTGAGGGTCTTGGGACGATCGGGGTCTTCGACTTTTTTGCGCACTTGAGCGAGGTGCTGGTCGAGGGTGCGGGTGGTGCCGAGGTAGTCGACGCCCCAGACCGTGTTGAGCAGCGCTTCGCGCGAGAGGACTTCGCCGCGGTGCGCTTGGAAGCACTCGATGAGGTGCAGTTCCTTGGCCGAGAGTTCCGTGCTGGAACCGTCGTCGCGGCGGGCGGTGAAGCGTTTGCGGTCGATGGTGGCGTGGGCGAAGGCGAAGGTGTCGGTCGTGGACGTCGGCTGGGGCGTCTGGCTGGGATCGGGCGGAGACGCGACGAGCTCGGCGCGGCGGTCGCTGCGGCGCAGGGCGACGTGGACGCGGGCGAGGAGTTCGCGGGTGCCGAAGGGTTTGGTGATGTAGTCGTCGGCGCCGAGTTCGAGGCCGAGCACTTTGTCGATTTCGTCGGCTTTGGCGGTGACCATGAGGATGGGCACGTCGCGGTCGTGTTCGCGGATGCGGCGGCAGACGTCGTAGCCGCTGAGACCGGGCAGCATAAGATCGAGCAGGATGAGGTCGAAGCGCTGGGTGGTGGCGAGTTCCACGCCGGCCGGTCCGGTGGCGGCGGCGCTGGTGCGGTGGCCGTCGAGTTCGAGCGCGGCGGTGAGGGCTTCGCGAATGGCTTCGTCGTCTTCGACGATGAGGACGTGGCGGGTGGGAGGCGGGGTCATGCGAGGGGCAGCCGGATGGTGAAGGTGGCTCCGGGGAGATCGGCGGGAAAATTGGGGGCAACGGTGAGGTCGCCGCCGATGGTGCGCAGAGCGGCGCGGGAGAGCGCGAGGCCGAGACCGAGGCCGGGTTGTTTGTCGGTGAGGCGGTCGTGACCCTGGACAAAGGCTTCGAAGATGCGCTCGCGCTGGGAGAAGGGGACACCGGGCCCCTGGTCAGTGACAGTGAGGGTGGCGTGGACGTCGGTCGTGGAAAGTTGGATACGCAGGGGGCCGGACGACGGGGCGTATTTGGCGGCGTTGTCGAGCAGGTTGAGCAGGGCCTGGCGCACGGTCTCGGCGTCGGTGGCGAGGGTGACGGGGGTGGTGGGCAGGGTGAGCTCAGGGGTGAGGCCGGCGGCGGTGAGGGGCGGGGTGGCGGTGTCGATGGTTTCGCGGATGAGGGCGGTGAGTTCGACGGGGTGCCGGGGCGGCGGGGGCAGACCTTTTTCGAGGGCGTTGAAGGCGAGCAGGCGTTCGATGAGGTGACCGAGGCGGGTGGATTCGCGTTGGATGGTGGCGGTGAATTTTTCGCGTTTGGCGGCGGGGAGGGCGGGGTCGGCCAGCATGTCGGCGAACATGCGGATGGAGGTGATGGGGGTGCGCAGCTCGTGGGAGACGAGTGAGACGAAGGTGGTTTTACGCAGGGCGTCGCGGGTGTTGCGTTGGCTTTGGCGCACGAGCAGGGCGACGCCGGTGATGAGGCCGGCGAGGAGGAGGCCGGCGACGAGGCCGATGTGGTTGGCCGTTTCCAGTCGGTTCTGCGCCAGGGTGCCCAGCGAGAACCCGAAGTTGCGGGCGGGGAACCCCGGCAGTTTTAGGTTGGGTTCGAGGCGGTGGTAGAGGGAGTCGACGTGGGCGACGGTGGGGTCGGGCAACAGCGTCTGCAGCTCGGCCATGATCGGGGTTGTATCCACCATGGCACCACGGATCGGTTCGCTGGGGCCGGCGCGATACCAGATGACCCAAGGGGCATCCGGGTCCTCGCGGGACGCGGCGAAGCCGGCGATGGGGTGGGCGGTGCGGCCCGCGTAGCGGATGTTTTCGAGGTTCTCGTCCTGGTAGCCGAGGTCGCTCGGCAGGTCGGGAAGAGCGGTCAGGGGTTTGACTTCAATCTCGTGCGAGTGGGCATCGATGTGCGCGGGAACGCGTTCGCCGGGGGGGAGAAGGAAGGTGTCCACGACGACTTCGTTGGATTCGTTCCAGCGCTCCAAGGCGTAGGCGAGGCCTTCCTCGTGGAAGGCGATCAACTCGGCCAAGACGGCGAGGCGGGTGGTGCGCAGGTATTGAGTGGCGCGTTGTTCGAACTCGGCAGCAGCGCTGTCGCGGGCGCGGTTACCTTCGTCGTGCAGCGTTCTGGTGGTGGTGAAGTGGAGCAGGGCCAGCGCGATGACGGCGCCAACGGCGAGGAGGCTGAGGATCAGCCACGGTAGAACCTGCCGGAAGCGCGTGCGCGAGGGGGGCATGGTCAGCGGGGAGCGTCCTCGTTGTCGTCGTCCGCGGCGGGCGGGGCGAAGGCGTTGGAGAGACCGGAGCGCAGGATTTTGCGATCGAGTTGGTTGAGGCCGCGGGCGGCGACTTCGGCGAGGTAGGTGTCGAGGGCGACGAGGCGGGCGGCGATGGCGTCGTCTTCGCGGGTGACGGCGAGGTCGTGCACGCGAGTGCGGGTGCGGCGCAGGGTGCGTTGGGCGCGGTTGAAATCGCCGTCGTCGATGTGGCCGATGGCGTCCTGCAGGCCGTCGGTGATGAGCGTGTCGACGGCGAGGCGGAAGGTTTCGTCGTGGGTCGATTCCTTTACGGTGCGGGCGTCGGCGCTGAATCGGAGGTCAAGGTCGGCGGAGGTGGTGCGGGCGGGAGCGTCGGCCGGGGCGTTGAGATCGCGCCAGGTGAGTTGGGCGGTGACGGCGGCGGGTTGGTGGCCGACGGCGGCGTAGGCGTTCCAGATGGTGGCGGATGCGAGCAAGGCAACGGGCTGGCCGGGGGCGAGGTCGGGCAGGGAGTAGGTGAGTTGCGTGGGAGTGGACTCGGCGGGAATGCGACCGTGGGGGTTGAGGGTATTGAAGTAGGGTTTGAAGGTGAGGGTGAGCGTGAGGTCGCGGGCGACGGGCGCGGTGGCGGTCGAGGTGGTGACGGCCTGGGCGAGCGTGGACTGGAGGTCGGCGGGGGTGGGCGCGTAGAGGAAGCGGCCACCGCCGGTGCGGGCGAGGGCGGCGAGCAGGTCTTCATCGAAGTCGGCGCCGAGACCGATGGTGGTGAGGCGGATGCCCTCGCGGGCGAGGGCGCTGGCGAGGCGCAGAAAGTCGTCGGCCTCGCGGGGGCCGCGGGTGGGTGGACCATCGACGAGCAGGATGAGTTCATCGCGCGTGGTGGGGGTGGCGAAGCGGCGGAGTTGGGCGGCGCCTTGGTTGAGGGCGTCGTAGAGGGCGGCGCCGCCGGCGGGTTCGAGCTGGGTGAGGGCGTCGGTTTGGGTGCGCGCTTGGTCGACGCGGGTCGCGGGCAGCGGCGTGGAGACCTCGGAGCCGAACGCGACGACGGCGAGGGTTTCGTGATCCTGCAGGCGGTCGAGGGTGGCGAGGGTGGCGGTGCGCAGGGCTTGGATGGGTTCACCGGCCATGGAGCCGGACACATCGAGCACGAGGGCGAGGTTGCGCGGGGCGGGGCGGGCGTTGGCGGGGGCGGGAGGCGGGAGGATCCGGGCGGCGACGAAGATTTCGGATTCGGTGGCCTCGGGGTAGAATCCGCGTTCGGAGCTGAGCTCGAGCTGAAGCTCGGCGCCGTGCAGGCCGACGGTGCTGGCGACGACGGTGGTCGCGAGCAGGCGGCAGAGAAAGCGGAACGGGCGGTCGAGCATGGAGGGGGCGACTCTAGCAGAGGGGCGGGGAGGAGTTGTCAGGCAGTTGTAAGAAATTGTCAGGCTTGGAAGCAACGGGGTGCACGTGGCAGGCTGGGGGAATGGATGCAAAACGGGCAGCACGTTGGCTTTTGCCGGTGATTTATCTGGGCTTTGTGAGTCTGGGGTTGCCGGATGGCACGCTGGGCGTGGCGTGGCCGCGGATGCATGGTGACCTGGGGCTGGCGCTGGGCTTGGCGGGGCCGTTGATGTTGTGGCTGACCTTGTTTTCGGCCGGGTCGAGCTTTGGCAGCGGGGCGGTGATCAAACGGCTGGGCGAGGGGCCGGTCGTGCTGGTCAGTGGCATCATGACGGGCGGGGCGTTGTTGGGCATCGCGCACGCGCCGCACGTGGTATGGCTTCTGGTGGTGGCGGTGCCGCTGGGGTTGGGCGCGGGCGCGGTGGATGCCGGGCTCAACGGGTATGTGGCGCGGCACTACAGCGGGCGACACATGAACTGGTTGCACGCGTGTTGGGGAATCGGCGCGACGGTGGGACCGCTGGCGATGGCGCAGGTGGTGGAGCGCGACGGCGGATGGCGACTCGGCTACACGCTGATCGGCAGTGCGCAGTTGGTTTTGGCGGCGGTGTTTTTGGCAACGTTGAGTTGGTGGAAGGCGGTGCCGACGCGCTCGGCGGAAGAGGCGGCGACGGCGGGCGGCAGGGCGGTGCCGACGATGCCGGCCAACTCGGTGGCGGGGTGGCTGAGTGCGGTGATTTTTGCGCTGTATGTGGCGATCGAAATGAGCGCGGGCCTGTGGGTGGCGACCTACCTGGTGGTGGCGCGCGAGGTGAGCGTGGGCACGGCGGGGTTGGCGGTGTCGTTGTATTTTGGCGCGATCACGGGGGGGCGGATTGCGGTGGGTTTTGTGGTGGATCGACTGGGCAACCGGCGGGTGTTGGTGGCGGGCACGCTGTTGGCGATCGCGGGGGGCGTGGGCTTGTGTCTGCCGGTGGGCACGGGGGGGCTGATGGTGGCGGTGTTGATCCTGGGGCTGGGCTTTGCGCCGGTGTATCCGACGATGATGCACGAAGTGCCGCGGCGGTTTGCGCCGGACGCGGTGCAGCCGGTGATCGGGCGGCAGATCGGCGCGGCTTACGTGGGCGGCGCGGTGGTGCCGGCCGCGATGGGTTGGGTGGTGCAGGTGAGCGGCCCGTGGCTGGTGATGCTCGTGGTGGCGGTGGGCGCGGTGTTGCAGGCAGGTTTGGTGCGCTGGCTCAACCGGCTCACGCCGGCGCCGACTCAGGGCAGTTCGTAAACTTCGACGAGCACGGTGCCGAAGCCGAAGGCGGTGGGCGAAACGGTGGCGGTGTAGGGGCCGCTCTCGAGTTCGATGATGAGGGCGGCATCGGTCGAATCGGGATCGGTCAGCGGGAAGGCGCCGACGGCGGCGAAGGCGGCGGCGAGTTCGTCGGAGCCGGCCCAGTTGTCGTTGGCGGCGACGATCTGGCCGGTGGTGAGAGAGCGAACCACCAGCTGCGGATCCTCGAGCAAGTCGGGCACGTGGTAGGTCGCGAGTCCTGGGCCGATGGCGCGGATGAGGAAACGTTTCGGCGCGTCGCCCGCGTAGACGAAGCCGGCGACGAGGATCGGGTTGATGGGATCGATGGCGGCCCGCGCGGAGAGGTTGACCAAGCGCGGGGAGGCTTGGTCTTCGGTGTCGTAGACTTCCACCAAAGTGATACCGGAGATGCCTTCGAGGGTGCTGGTGACTTGGGCGGTGTGCGGGCGTTGCAGGGCGGAGAGCAGCACGGCGGCGTCGCCGCTGTCGGGGTCGTCGAGGGGGAAGGCGCCGACGCGCGTGAAGGCGTCGCTGAGTGCGGCGTCTCCGCCCCAGTTGTCGTTCCGCACGCGCGGGTCACTGCTGCCGAGGGCACCGATGGAGAGCTGCGGGTCGCCGAGGTAGTTGGCCACTTCGAAGATGGCGAGACCGGGGCCGACGGCGCGCACGAGCAGCTCCTTGGTCGCGCCGGCGGAGCCTTGGTCGATGGTGAAGCCGAGGGTGAGGGGCGAGGAAGCCGGACCGGCGAGGGTGCGGACCGAGAGGTTGGTAAGGCGGCCGACGCCGCTTGTATCCTGTTCCTCGATACGTGCGCCGGAGGCGTCGACGATGACCGTGCGGGAGCGGGTGGTGCCGGCGGCGTTGGTGATCTCGAGGGTGTAGGTGCCGTAGGTGGACGGGCTGCCGTTGCCGAGGTTGAGGGCGGCGTCGGTTTGGCCGATGATGAAGCGGTTGTCCTTCGTCCACTGGTAGGTGAAGGGGCCGACGCCCTGGGCGGTGGCGGAGAGAACGAGGGGGGAGCCGGGGGTGTAGTTGTCGGGCACGGAGAGGTTGGCCACGAAGGGCGGCAGCTCGGCCTGGTTGAGGTCGAGTTGGTGCACGGCGTTGGCGAAGGCGCGGAGGTTGACGGCGCCCCACGGTTGCGTGTGGTCGCGCATCTTGGAGGCGAAGACGGGGCGGTAATATCCGGTGCTGCGGTAGTAGCTGCCTTCGAAGGCGCCGATGATGGAGATGTCGGTGCTGAAGCTTTCGGTGGTGGGGACGGGCGTGGTGTCGCTCACGAAGCGGCGCCAGGGCAGGCGTTCACGGGTGTTTTCGGCGGTGCTGTTGGGGTATTCGTTGGGCGGGTAGTCGTCGGCGATTTCCTCATCGACGTATTCGTCGGCGAGACCGGCGAAGCTGTGTCCGCTCTCGTGGAGGAGCACGCCAGCGGTGCTTTCGTGCAAGGTGACGCAGAGGGGGAACCCGCCGCCGCCGCCGTAGCGCGGGGTATTTACGAGCATCACGACGTGGTCGTAGTCGGGCGTGTGGGTGAAGAGCAGGTCGTTGACGCGGGCGCGGCCGGTGGGGTCGTCGATGTAAACGAGGCGGGAGAACTCACCCTCGGAAAAGGTGCTGCGGAAGTAGGTGTCCGGGGCAAGGTTCTCGGCCGGGATGGTGGTGCCGGCTTCGGCACTGGCGGTGAAGATGGCGGTGGCGTTGATGAGGTCGGCGAAGGGGGCGAAGGCCTCGTCGGTGAGCAGGGTGGTTACGGCGTTTTCGGCGGCGGTGAAGAAGCTGTTTTCCTGAGCGGCGGTGAAGCCATCGCCGAGGATGACGAAATTGATGCGCTGGGCGGAGGGACCGGTGTCACGCAGGCTGCGCACGGTGGCGGTCTGGGCGGAGGCGAACGCGGTGGTCAGGCCAATGAGGAACAGCAGGCGAAGGGCGTCGGGAATACGAGAGATCATGAGCGAGGAAGCGTCACGGTGGCAAAAGGAGCCCACGGCGCGGTGGCGGAGGGCGCATCGGGGGAGAGGCGATAGAGAATGAGGCGGGTGGCTTGGGATTCCCCGGGCAGGCGCAGGTGCAGCGGTGCGTCCGGATCGCGGATTACGGTGGTGGTGAGTTGGTGGGGGTCCTCGGCGCTGGGGTGCTCGAGATGGCGATTGGTTGGGTCCGGCACGGAGGCGGAAAAAGTGAGTGCACCCGACGCGTCGAACGCGTCGACGCGCAGGTAACCGGGCCGCGGCCGGACGGGCAGTGCTTTGGCGCGTCCGGCGGAGCCGCGGGCGGCGGTGAGTTGGGCGGTGCCGGCGGTGGGATCGATGGACAGCGTGAGAAAGGCAATCCGTCCGGGTTGGAGGTTGGTCGTCAATTCGGTGGCGAGATCGACCGTGGTGGTGGATGCGTCTGGCGAGTCGAGCGGAGCGGGCGAGGGTGCTGAGGCACCCGTGGCCGGACGATCCGAGGTGATGTCGGCGGATGGGGTGTCGGTGGCCGGAGTGGACGCCGTGGCCGGACGCGGCGGCGGGCGAAGTAGCATGAAGCCCGCGCCGACCAAGAGCAGCAGCAGCACGACCAGTCCGACGAGGCGTCGGCGGGTTGAAGAAGAAGCGGATGGCGGGGGGAAGCTCGGCAAGAGGTGGGAGGATTAGGTGGGCGAAGGGAGGAGTCGACTCCCTTGAGGGAGGGAGGTTCCCGGAGGATGCAGGGGGTGCGCTTTGTTTGGCAGAAACTGCGCGATGAGGGGAATCGACGTGGGCGCAGGGGGCGGTCATGGTCAGCGGCATCCCCCGTAACGCCGAAGCTGGCTCCCCGCCCTTCGTGTGAGAGCCAGTGGAAGGCATAACCCCATACCTCCCATGCACTGGCATATTGAAATTAAGGAGCCGCACAGCGGCGAGTTGGGTGAAGCGATCGAACATGAAGACCACGTCTTGGTCGCGTCGGAATACCACTACGAACCGGGCCAAAAACTAGAGGTCGCGGTGCACAAGACAGACGATCCGCACTGGCACATTTTCACGGATCTGGACTCAGGGCACCGTTTCAAGATTCCGGCGGAAAAATACCTGCGCATCGATTGAGCGGTTGCTGCTCCGAGTCGATGTGATGCACCAGCTGCGCGGCTCCTCAACCGTCCTGCGAACAGGACGGCAGGAGCACGCCAGCTTGACCCGACCGCGCGGTGAAACCGGGCGGTTTTTTGCGGAGTGCGCGGAGGCCGCTCAGGGCAATTCGTAAACCTCGATCAACACCGTGCCGGACGTGTCGCTGCCGGGAGCGGGGGAAATCGTCGCGGTGTAGGGGCCGTTGGCCAATTCGATGATAAGGGCGGAGTCGGCGGAGGTGGTGTCGCTGAAGCCAAACGCGCCCACGGAATCGAACGCCGCCGCCAGCGCGTCGTCGCCATTCCAGTCGTCGTTGGTCGCGACGACGGATCCGGTCAACGCGGAGTGAATTGTGAGCGTGGGATCGGGCAGCGGGTTGCCGATATTGAACTGGCTCAAGCTCGGTCCCACGGCGCGAATCAAGAAACGCTTGGGGGCCGAACCCTCGTAGACAAAACCGCCGACGAGCGAGGGGGCACCAGGGCTGAGCGCGCTGCGGGCGGAGAGGTTGACGAGTCGCGGGGAGGAAAGACCGTCGAGATCGTAAACCTCAATCAGAGCGCGGCCCGTGCTGAGGAGGCGGTTGCTGACTTGGGCGGTGTGTGGCAGCTTGGGTGCGGTGACGCGCAGAACGGAGTCGGTGCTGGCGGCATCCTCGAGGGCGAAGGCGCCAACCATGGCAAAGATGTTGGCGAATTCGGAACTGCCGCCCCAATTGTCGTTGGTCTCGCTGGTGCTGGAGCCGAGGGGGGCCACGGTGAGGAACGGGTCGCCAATGGTGTTGGGCACCTCGAAGCGGCTGAGACCAGGGCCGATGGCGCGGACGAGCAGTTGTTTGGTCGCGCCGTCCAAGGCGTTGTCGACGGCGAAGCCGAGGGTGAGCGTTTGCTCGCCGGAGCCGGCGATGGAGAGGACCGAGAGGTTGGTGAGGCGTCCATTGGGATCCGAGGGAGCCGGATCGTCCTCGAGGAAGCGCGCACCGTTGGCGTCCAGTGCGATGGCTCGCGAGGTGGTGGTGCCGACGGCGTTGGTGATCTCCACGGTGTAGACGCCGTATTCGAGGGCGGAGACGACGCCGAGATCGAGGCTGAGCGACTGAGCTTCGGGCAGGTAGCGGCCGTCCTTGATCCATTGGTAAGAGAGTGGGCCGGGGCTGGAGGCGTTGACGTAGAAGGAGAGGAGGCTTCCGGGGGTGTAGAGACTCGGGTCGGGTTCGCTGATGATGTCGGGGAGTTCGGTGGCCTGTTCGAGGTTGAGGGCGTGAACACTCTCGCTGAAGGCGCGCAGGTTGACGGCGCCCCACGGGCGGTTGAGGGAGCGCATCTTGGAGTCGTAGACGGGACGGAACTGGCCGGTGCTGCGGTAGTGGCTGCCTTCATACGCGCCGATGCTGGTGATGGCGGTGCTGAACGAAGAGGTGGTGGGAATCGGGGTGCCGTCATCGACGAACTTGCGCCACGGCAACGATTCACGGGTGGGGTTCGAAGTGCTGTTGGCGAATTCGGCAATCGGGTAGTAGTCGGCGTTGGCCTCGTCGACATATTCGTCGGTCAGTCCCGCGAAGCTGTGACCGCTCTCGTGGAGCAGGATTTCGGCGGAACTCGAATGCAGGGTGGCCGTCATGGGAAACCCTCCGGCGCCGCCGTAGCGGGTGCTGTTGATCAAGAGCACCACGTAGTCGTAGTCCGGCACGTGCTGCAGCAGCAGGTCGTAGACTTTGGATTGGCCGGCGCTGTTTTGGATATACACCAACCGGGAATCGTCGCCGTCGGTGAAGGAGGCGCCGAAGTAGGTGTCGGGGGTCAGGTTCTCGGCGGGGATGCGGGTGCCGGCTTCGGCGCTCTCGGTGAAGATGGCGGTCGCGTTGATATATTCGTAGAACGGCTGCAGTGCGGGATCATTGACGATGGCGCTGAGCGCCCACGTGGCCTCGTTGAAGAACGCGGTCTCCTGGGCCCCGGTGAAACCGTCGCCGAGGATGACGACGTTCAGACGGTTGGCGGAGGGACCGGTGTCGCGCAGGTTGCGGACGGTGATGGTCTGGGCGGAGACCAGGCTGGCGAGGAGGCCGGTAAGCAGCAGCCGGGACAGCCAGTGGTGGCGGAGGCGGGAGGGCGGGGGAAGTGATGCGGACATGCGAAACGCGAATCGGGTGGCCAGCCTGAGGCGGAGATTCGTTCAGAGGAGCGGTGGCGTGTCGACTGTGTTTGCGAGGGTTCGGGTGAGGACGGGGTGAGCCATCCTAAGGTTGGAGCTGACTTGGAGCTGGCGGTGGGGGCGGATTTACGTGCAGGTTTTGGGTTAAATCAAAACCCCCGCGCATGTCTGAATCTGCTCGTTCCCCCCGCCACCCGCTTACGTGGGTGCCCTCGCTGTATTTGGCGATGGGTTTGCCCAATGTGACGGTCGGTGTGGTCGCCGCCATCATCTACAAGAACCTCGGCGTCTCGAATGAGGAGATCGCGCTCTACACCTCGCAGATGTATCTGCCGTGGGTGCTCAAGCCGCTGTGGTCGCCGTTTCTGGAGCCGTTCAAAACGAAGCGGTGGTGGGTGATCTCGATGGAGTTCACCATGATGCTCGGCCTGGGCGCGGTGGCGTTCTGTTTGCCGCTGGAAGGCTTCTTCCGGGCGTCGCTGGCGTTCTTCTGGATCGTGGGGTTTGCGTCGGCGACGCAGGACATCGTGGCGGACGGCGTGTTCATGACGACGATGCCGGTGCGGGATCAGGCGCGTTACGCGGGCTTGCAGGGCATGTGTTGGAATCTCGGCGCGGTGATCGCGTCGGGTCTGTTGGTGTCGCTCACGGGCTGGTTGCACAACGACCTGCAGTTGTCGTGGGTGCATTGCTGGATTCTGGTGATGGGCGGCACGGGGCTGGTGATGGGCGCGTTTGGCCTGTGGCATTTGCGCACGCTGCCAACGGGGCAGATCTCGCCTTTGCAGGGACAGGGCATGAAGGCAGCGTGGCCGGCGTTGACGGAGTCGTGGGCGAGTTTTTTCCAGAAGCCGCACATCTGGATGATGCTGGCGGTGGTGTTTTTCTACCGCTTTGGCGAAGGGTTCATCGAGAAGTTTGGACCCCTGTTCATGCTCGATGATCGAGCGCTGGGCGGGCTCGGTTTGGACAACGCGGCGTTGGGTCACATCAACGGCACGGTGGGCACGATCGCCTTCATCGTGGGGGCGTTTGTGGGCGGGTTTCTGGTGGCGCGCATGACGCTGAAACGCTCGCTCGTGTTGCTGGTGCTCGTGCTGAACGTGCCGAACGTGACCTACTACTACCTGAGCCAGGCGCTGCCGGACAACGTGGTCTTGATTGGCGCGGTGGTGGCGTTGGAAAAGTTCGGCTTCGGCATGGGGTCGGTGGGGCACATGCTTTACATGATGCAGCAGGTGGCGCCGGGGCCGTTCAAGATGACGCACTATGCGTTTGCGACCGGGGTGATGGCGATGACGCGCTGGTCGACCGGGTCGGTGAGCGGTTGGGTCTATTCGCTGTGTGACCAGACCTACTCGACCTTCTTTGGTTTTGTATTGTTGGCGTCGATACCGCCGGTGCTGCTGGCGTGGTTTGCGCCGTTCCCGCACGAACCGGAGAGCCAGGACGCGATCGACTGAGCGGGCCGAGGCGGGGGGGGCAGGGTGGGCCACGTTTTCGCTTTGCTCAAACGCAGCTACGGGGTTTGCGGCAGCGAATCCAGTCGGCGGAGGAGGGCCTCGCGCTCGGCGGGCAACGGCGCGAGGGCGACGGCGCGTTGGTAGGCGGCGCGGGCGATGGCGGGATCGTGGTCGTGCCAGGCGTAGGCGCGGGCGGCGTGGTAGCGGTGGTGCGCCGCGAGGGCTTGGCGGTCGATGCCTTCGTCCAGCAGTTGGCGGGCGGTGGCGGCCTGGCCGCCGGCGGTGAGGGCGACGGCGTGATTGAGGGTGACCAGAGGCGACGGCGCGATGGTAGCAAACTGACGGTAGAGACGAATGATCTGCGGCCAGTCGGTCTGCGCAAAGGTCAGCGCGAGGCAGTGGCAGGCGGCGATGCCGGCTTCGCAGTGATAGCGGGTGAGGGTGTCGCCTGCCTTCGTGAATGAGTGTCTGGTCCCATAGGCGACGGTCCTGATCGGCGAGCAGCAGCGGGGTGCCGTCGAGGTCGGTGCGGGCGGTGAGGCGGGCGGAGTGAAAACAGAACAATGCGGCCAACGCGGCGGCGGCGGGGGTCTGGCCACAGGGCGCCTGCCGAAGGGCGGCGAGCAGGCGGCGGGCCTCGGCGCAGAGGTCGGCGCGAATGGTTTGGTCGCCGGTGGAGGCGCAGTAGCCTTCGCTGAACAGGAGGTAGAGCGCGTGCAGCACGGCGCCGGTGCGGGTCGTAAGTTCGGCCGGGGGCGGTAGCTCGAAGGCGGGCGGATGCTCCCGTAGTTGGCGGCGGGCGCGCACGAGGCGTTTGGCGATGGTGTCGCGGGGTTGCAGGTAGGCCGCGGCGATCTCGGCTTCGCTGAAGCCGGCCAGCGTCTTGAGGATGAGGGCGACGGACGCCGCGGGGGAGAGGCCCGGATCACAGCAGACAAACATCATGCGCAGGGTGGCATCCTGTAGTTCCTCTTCGAATACGGCAGTCGGTGCCAGTTGGACCTGGGCGCACAGTTGTTCGAGGTGAGTGATGATGGCGGCTTCGTTGCGCTGCCAGCGTTGGTCGCGGCGGCAGAGGTCGGTCGCGCGGTGCCGGGCGGTGGTGAGCAGCCAGGCGATGGGCGAGGGCGGGATGCCGTGATAGGGCCAGGATTGGGCGGCGCGCAGGAGGGCGTCGGAAACAACGTCTTCGGCCAGGGCGAGCTGAGCGGGGCCGAGGTGGCGGGTGAGCACCGCCACCAAGCGGCCGTATTCGTGCCGAAAGAGGTGGGCCAGCAGGCGCTGGCTGCGCGAGACCGCGGGAGGGGCGTCGTCGCTCAATGGGCGAGGATGGGGCGCACCTCGACGGACATGCCGTCACGCAGACCGGGACAGCCGCGGGCGATGGTGATCGCGTCGTTGAGGTCGGCGGCGCTGATCAGGAAGTAGCCGCCGAGGAATTCCTTGGCTTCGATGAAGGGGCCATCGGTCACGTGTTCGCCGGCGGGACCGCGCAGGACGGCGCCGCTTTCCTCGAGGGGGTTGCCGCTGTGGTATTTGCCCTCGGCGCCGACGTGGTCGGCCCAGGCGGTCCACTCGGCGAGGAGGGCCTGCAGCTCCTCCGGGGAGGGGGGCAGGGCATCGGTTTTAGGTTCGCGGAAGAGGAGGAGGAACTGAGGGAGGGCGTCGGAGGCGTCGGCGGAAGACATGATGCAGAAGTGTGGTTGAAGGTGATGGGTTCAACCTTCTACACGAACAGGACGGCGGGGAGAGGACGGGCGCTCGCTGTTTTTGGGGAAAAACTCAGTTCGCTTCTTCCAACGTGGTGCGAAGGACGGAGGCGAGATCTGCGAGGGAGTAGGGTTTGCCCAGAATATGGGCGATGCCGACGGCGGAGGCGGAGCGGGAGGACTGGTCGTGAATGTAGCCGGAGATCAGGATGATGGGCAGGGTGGGATTGATCTCGGAGAGCTGGGAGGCGAGTTCGATGCCGTCCATGTGGGGCATGGCGAGGTCACTGATGGCGGCACAGAAATCATCGGGGCATTGGTGCAGATGGGTTACGGCGTTGCGCGGGTCGGCGAACGAGAGCGGGTTGAACCCGAGGTGGGCGAGGGCGCGCAGGCTGGCGGAGCGAGCGGTGGCGTCGTCGTCGATGAGCAGGATACGGCGACCGCGGCCGAAGGGTTGGACGAGGGCGGCGGGGTCGCGGCGTGAGCGTGGGCTGGTGGCGGGGCTCGGGTTGGAGGCGGGGCTCGGGTTGGAGGCGGAGGTCGCGGCCGGAGCAAAGTGCAGGGTGAAACGGGCGCCGGCGTTTTCGGGCGATTCGACGCTCACGGCTCCGTGGTGATTCTGCATGATCCGATGCACGGTGGTGAGGCCGAGGCCGGTGCCTTTGCCGGTGGGTTTGGTGGTGAAGAAGGGTTCGAAGATGCGGTGGAGCAGCTGGGGGTCGATGCCGTCTCCGTTGTCGGTCACGCTGAGGTGAACATGGTGCTCGGGTTTCACCTGCGGGTGCTTTTGGCAGAAGTCGTCGTCGGGTGTGGTGTAGTTGAGCGAGATGTGAATGTGGCCCTCGCGCGCCGAGACGGCTTGGGCGGCGTTGGTGCAGAGGTTGAGCAGGGCCTGGTGGATCTCCGTGGGGTCGCACTCCACGAGGGGACACAGTGGATGGACCTCGGTGGTGAGCTGGATGCTGGGGGGCAGGCTGGCGCGGAGAAGATCGGCGACCTCGGTGATCACGGTGTTGAGGGGGGCGGCGGCGCGGTTGGCCGGGCTGCGCCGGCCGAAAGCAAGGATACGGCTGACGAGCTCGCGGGCGCGTTTCGCGGCGCGGTCGGCATCGATCACGCTGATGTGGGCGGGGTGGTCCGGGTCGAGGTCGATGGCGGCGAGCTGGAGGTTACCGAGGATGCCGGTGAGGATGTTGTTGAAGTCGTGGGCGATGCCGCCGGCGAGAGTGCCGAGGGCTTCGAGTTTTTGGGTTTGTTGGAGCTGTTGTTCGAGTCGTTGGCGTTCGATCTCGGCGGCGCGCAGGGCAGTGATGTCCTGGTTGACGCCGTGGGTGCGCACGACGCGGCCACTTGCGTCACGGGTGACGGCGGTGTGCACGAGCATGATGCCCTCGGTGCCGTCAGCGCGCCTGAAGCGGTGTTCGATGCGACCGTCGTTGGGGCGGTTTGGTTCGTTGTGGGCCTGGGCGGAGGCGACGATGCGTTCTTCGACGCGATCGGAATCTTCGGGGATGATGAATCGTCGGCAGTAGTCGTCGGCACTGATGGTGGTGCCGCCTTCGGTTTCGGCGGAGGTGCCGAGGATGGACCAGA
Organism: Actomonas aquatica; assembly: GCF_019679435.2. Taxonomy (NCBI): domain Bacteria; kingdom Pseudomonadati; phylum Verrucomicrobiota; class Opitutia; order Opitutales; family Opitutaceae; genus Actomonas; species Actomonas aquatica. Next base: position 3,232,294 of record NZ_CP139781.1, on the reverse strand, counting down.
GGTTGTCGTCGAAGGTGAACGTCATCGAGGGCACATCGAGTTCCCAGTGGCCGAGTTGGGCGACGCGCATGGCCATGGCGAGTTTGACCTGCTGGTCGTGCAGGGAGGCGAGGTGGCGACGACGTTCGGAGATGTCGCGCAGGATGGTCAGCCGCAGGGGGCGCCCATCGTGCTCGGTCATTTTCGCCTCGATTTCCGCTTCAAATTGCGAGCCATCGGCGCGCTGGAGCGTGATCTCGTAACGCGCGGGTTGGTTTTTATCGATGGAGAGCGAGGCTTCGGTGCGGCAGGTCGGTGCGATAAGCTTTAGCAGCGACGCACCGACCAACTCATCCCGTCGGTAGCCGAAGATAGCCAGAGCGGCATTGTTGATATCGACGATCTGCCCGTCGGAGCTGATGGTGGTGGCCTCGATGGCGTGAGCGAAGGTCTGGCGGTAGAGTGCCGGATCCGGGTCGATAGTGTCATCCGAGGGGGATGGGGACGAGGAAGCTGATGGAGGCCCCATGCGACGAAAGGCAAAGCGGGAGAGAGAAGCGAAGCGGGAGAAGTGGGCTGAACCAACACGGAGGCAAATGAAACAAGTGAAAGAGGTCAATCGGTTGCGTTTCCGGCGGAGCAGGAACGCGCCCGAAAATGCGGACTGGACGCAGCTTGGCTGGTGGTCGTTGTTGGAACGATGAGCAGCAGTGATGAATCGACCGTGCGGGTGGTGTTGGCGGATCTGAACGATGCGGGGCAGGCCGCCGAGGTTTTGGCGATGGTCGACACCTATTCGCAGGACGCGATGGGCGACGGGGCGCCGCTGCGGGCGGAGGTGCGGGAGCGCCTGGTGGAGGGGTTGCGGGCGTTTCCGACGACGCGGGTATTTCTGGCCTACGACGGTTCGCAAGCGGTGGGTGTCGCGGTGTGTTTTCTGGGGTTCTCGACCTTTGCGGCGAAACCTTTGCTCAACCTGCACGACGTGTGTGTGGCGCCGTCACATCGTGGGCGCGGCGTGGGCCGGGCGCTGTTGGCGGGGGCGGAAGAGCAGGCCCGAGCAGAAGGCTGCTGTAAACTGACGCTGGAGGTGCTCGATCAAAACCATCGAGCGCTGCGCACGTATTTGGCGGCAGGCTTCAAGCGCTATGCGCTGCAGGACGGCGCCGGGGAGGCGATCTTTCTGACGAAGGGGTTGTGAGGCGGGATGCGGGATGCGGGATGCGGGATACGGGATACGGGATGCGGGATGCGGGATGCCGAGGAGCAGGGGGAGCGCGGGCGGGGGTGGGTTATTCGGAGTGTAGCTTGCCCACGTAGGCGGCGAGGTTGGGGAGATCGTAACCGGCGGCGATGGCGCGGAGGAGTTGGCGGGCGCCCGCTGAGTCCTTTGCGGCGGGGAGGAGGCGGACGATGAGTTCGCCGACGGGCGGGTTGTTTTGCAGGAGGTTTTGCGCGGCCCAAAGCGGCACGGGGGTGTCGGCGCTGGGCGTGGCGATCGTTTGACCAAAGCGCAGGTGCTGCTGAGCGAGGGGGGAGTCGGCAGGGGTGAGGAAGAGGTCGTAAGCCACCGCAGGCGGCAGGGACGGGGCGGGCACGGACTGCGGTTGACCGGCGGTCAGGGTGACGCTGGTCGACCACAACGGTGCGGAGGATTCGAAGGCGCGCACTTCGAGCTGCACCGTGCGGTCGATGGGCGAGTAGAGCAGAAACTCGGTATCGCCGGAGTGAATACGCAGGGGTGACCAGACTTCCACGGCATTGGCCGAACGCGGGCGGCTGGGCTTGGCGTTGGTAGCTTGGCCGGTGAGATATTCGAGGGTGGCGCGTTGCGCGGGATCGATGGTGGTGTCCCATGCGCCGACCTGGGTCCATTGGCCGTCGGCGTAGGCGAGCAGGGCGTCGGCGGCGTCGCGGGTGGTGAGTTGGCCTTGGGCGTCAAGCGTCCAGCCGCCGCCGCCGCGGGGCCAAAGGAAGAGGGTGAGCAGCACAGCGATGGCAGCGGCGGCAGCCATCCACCAGCTGGTGCGAAACGAGACCCGGACGACTTTGGCGGTGTTGGAGTGCGCCTCCATCAGGCGGGCTTCGATTTCCGGGGGCAGGGCGGGCGCGTTGGGCACGGGGGTTTCGCCGAGGGTGGGCGCGGTGAGGTGGGCGGCGTGCCAGAGGGTTTCGATCTCGGTGCGGTCGGCGATCCATTCGGGGTGGGCGGTGAGCAGAGCGTCGAGTTGGGCGCGCGCGGTCGTATCGTCGGGTGCTTCGAGGCACGCGATGACGAGTTGTTCAAACTGGTCGCGTTCGGCGCTCATGGGGAGGTGGACTCGAAACGGTCGCGCAGGTGGCCGAGCAGGCGCAAGACCCGGCTGCGGAGCGTGTTGGGGTTGGCGCCGGTGGCGGCGGCGATTTCGGCGGAGCTGCGGTCGTCGACGAAGTAGGCGTGGAGCAGGTCGCGGTCGGCGGCGGGCAGGTCGGCGAGGCAGTGTTGCAGGTCGAGGCGGCGGGTGGCGGCTTCGGCCGGGGTGCCGTGATCGGGCGGGAGCAGGGGATGGGTGTCCTCGAGGCGGTTGGTGTCGATGCCACCCTCGAGGGCATCGAGGCTGGCGGGGGCGACGTCGGCGCGTTTTTGCGCGGTCAACTCACGCAGCAGCGAGATGGCGCGGCGTTGGGTGAGCACGATGACCATGGCGTCGAGGTGGGCCATACTCTTAAGATTCGCGATCTGGGTGGAGAGCTGTTGCAGGGCGTGGCTGGCGACGTCCTCGCGGTCGCGGGGGTCGCGCAGGTATTTGGCGGCGGCGCTCCACGCGCGCGGCCACTGCGCGTGGTAGACCGTGCGCCAGGCGGCGGGGTCGCCGCGACGGAGTGCGGCCAAGGAGGCGGGGGACTCAGTCGGCATGCGGAGCGCGATAACTGAGCATCCACGCGCCGGCGCGGCGGATGGCGGCGGCCGGGCCCTGGTCGGCGGCAATGGCGCGGAGTTGGGCGGCTTGGGTGGCGGCGAAGGCGGCGTCGATCGAGGCGCCAGCAAAGAGTTGCTCGTAGAAGGCGATCATCCAGTCGCGGGCGGCGTCGTCGTCGATTGGCCAGAGGGCGGCGACCACGGAGCCGGCGCCGGCGCGGCGGAAGGCTTGGGGCAGACCGTAGAGGCCCTCGTTGGGCGCGATGCTGCCGTTGGCGGAGGTGCAGGCGGCGAGGGTGACGAGCTGCACGCCGCGCAGGTCGAGGGGCATGATTTCGAGCGCGGTCAAAACGCCGTCGGTCGGGTCGAGGGGCAACTCGGTGCGGCCGTCGGTCCAAGCGTCGAAGCGGGGTTGGGCGAGGATGAGGCCGCTGGCGGCGAGGCGTTCGGAAGGCTCGGTGTCGGCGCGGTCGGCGAGGGCGAAGCCGTGGGTGGCGAGGTGAAGGTGAGTGGTGTCGGCTGAGAGGGCGCGGAGTTGGGTTTCGGTGGCGTCGGCCGCGGTCGCGGGGTGAGTCGTCCAACCGGCGGCAGTGGCGGCGGTGGTGAGTTGGTCGACTTCGAGGGCGGCGGCGGGCAGCGGTGCCCAAGTGGAGGAACCGAAATCGGGCGCGCCGATGGCGGCGAAGTGAGGCGTGTCCGGTGAGGCAATCGCGATAGTAGTTGGGATCAGGTCTCGCGGCGAGGTGAGATGCAGGACGCTGAGGTGCTCAGCCCAAAAGGAATCGGCGTCGTAGGGCAGCGCGGCGAAGGGCAGTTGGTGCAGCGAGGCTTCGGGCACGATGAGGGCGCGGCGCGTGGTGGCGGGCAGGAGCGCGTGCAGGCGGGCGGCGAGGCTTTGCACGGCGGGGGCGTTGGGATCGAAGCTGGTCAGGAACGCGGCGATGCCGGCGTCGAGCTTGGCGCGGGGACCGAGGTCGTGGAGGGTGGGCGCGGTTTGGCCGGGGCTGAGTGTCCACGCGCCGTAGTGCGTCGGCGCGGTCGGGCCGTCGGCCCACGGTTGATGGAGGAAGAAAACGAGGACGGTGTCGCCGGGTTGGAGCTGCGGGGTGAGGTCGGCGAGGTGGAGGTCGAGCGCGCGGCGGGGGGCGCCGAGTTCGGTGGCGCTGGTGGCGAGGCGGGCTTCGAGGGCGGCGAGGGTGGAGGTGTCGGTCTCGGGTGAGCGCAGGGCAGCACGCCAGGCGGCGAGGTCGGCGGCGTCGGCTTGGGCGGCGAGTTGCACGTCTTCGATGAAGGCGGCGGAAACGAGTCCGCGATAGTGCAGCAGGGCTTCACCGACGAGAGAGGCGTCGCCGGTCGCGAGGGCAGCGGACACCGGATCGTGGCGATCGAGAAAACCGAGGCGTTCGCCTTCGTGGCCGTAAGCGAGCTGATGGCGGGTGAAGCGTTCGAGGCGGTCGACGTAGCGCGGGTAGATGGCGTGGAGATCGTCGATACGACCGGCGGCGGCGAGGCAGCGCAGGTGGACGTCGAGGACGGTTAACTCGAGGTCGAGGTGGGCAGTGGGATCGGCGAGCGCGGCGGTGAGGTCGGCGGCGGGGGTGGAGTCGGCCACGGCGGCGGTGAAGTCGCCGGCCTGGAGGTGAACGCGGGCGCGGTGGGCGAGGGTGACGGCGACCTCGAAGTGGTCTTCGCCATAGAGGGCGGTGCGGAGTTCGAGGGCGGTGTTGATGCGGGCGAGAGCGGCGTCGGTTTGGCCGAGGTAACCGGCGGCGATGCCCCAGTTTTGAATGGCGTTGGCGTAGATGGGAGCGCGGGAGGCGCCGATGGCTTCGAAGCGGGCGACGCCATCGGCGAGCAGCGGTTCAGCTTCGGCGTAGCGGCCGAGTTGGTTGAGCGCGAGGCCGTGGTTGGTGCGGGTGGCGGCAAGGGCGACGGGGTTGGCGCCGTCGGCGAAGATGCGCCCGGCCTTGGTCATGGCGTCGGCGAGTTCGCGGAAGCGGCCGAAGTTGTAGAGAATGAGGCCGTGGTTGACGTAGGCGGAGCCGAGCTGCGGGTGGTTGGGCGCGAGGGTTTCGAGGGCGGTGATGGTCTCGTCGAAGAGCGCGCTGGCGGCGGCCTCTTCGCCGGAGAGCATGTGGATGGAGGCGCGGACGTTGAAGGCGGTGTAGAGGCGGATACGGGTGGTCTCGTCGAGGTCGGCGGTGGCGAGCAGACGGCGGGCGAGATCGGCGCCGGCGGTGGCGGGGGCCACGGCGTCGGGGATGCGTTGCAGACGGTAGAAGGCGGTGGCGAGTTGGGCGTGACCTTCGGCGAGCCAAGGGCTGGAGGGCGCGGCGGTTTCGAGCGTGGCGATGGCCGGCGGGAGTGACTCGACGGATTCGGCGAAACCCTGTTGGCGAATCGCATGGCGGAATGACGCGAGCCGGACGGTGGCGATGGCGCGGTCGAGTGCTGAAGACGTGGGAGCTTCGAGCGAGGTGGCAAGCGCGGCTTCGTAGGCCGGCCAATCACGGGCGGCGAAGAGCGCGTCGAGTTCGGTGGGCGCGGCGACGGAGGGGCTCGCGGCGGCCAGTAAAACCAGCAGGGTTATAGCCGAGCGCCCGAGGCGAAACGGTGTTCGCTCAGGCCGTTGCGGGAATGACGACACCATGAGATGGGCGCCAGCAAACCCGCCCGTATGGGTGGGTCAATGTCAGGACTTCAAAAATGACCGGGAAACGGTAAACGAAACGTCCGCCGAGCGGGGTAACCCCTGCTCGGTGGACGTGATATAGGAACTGCGGATGAGAGCGAAAATCAGCTCGCGGAGGCGCTGGCCGCGCCGGCGCGACGGCGACGCCACCAGGCAAAACCGAGCGCGCCGGCGCCAAAGAGGGCTGCGTAGGTGGAGGGTTCGGGCACGGCGGAAAGTCCCACGCCGGAGAGCGCGTAGAGTCCCGGGTCGGAGGCCGCGAATTCGAGCACGACGAGGAAATCGCTGCTGTCGGCGGAGGCGCCCGTGAACGTAATGCCGGATACAACGTCGCCGTTGATGCTTTCGCCGGTCTCGAGCAGGGTGCGCAGCGTGCCGGTGACGGGGTCGATCGCGTAGAGTCCTTCGCCGCCGGCGGTCACCCCCTCAAAGGCGATTTCCCCCGTGCCGAGAATGGCCACCGAGCCGATCGAGCTGAAGTCGATGGGCGCATCGGGATCGAGCGAGGAGTCGCTACTGAGCAGAAAATCCGAGGCGCCGAACACGTTGTCGGTGCTGAAATAGAGATCCGACTGGAAGTCGGCGCTGCGCACGGTGAAGGCGATGCCGGCGCTGGTCATGTCGAAGGAGGTCAGGTTGATCTGCGGGTAACCGGACGCACCGGGGCGGGGCATCTCATTGGCGAAGAAAACGGATTGGTCGCCGGATTGCAGGTCAGTGAACATGAGGCCGCTGCGGTTGGTGAAGGAGGAACCGTTTTGAGTGCCGCTGGAGGCGAAGGTGTGCAGGGCGAGATCGCCGGTGGTGACGATCCGGGCATTGCTGAGGCCGGAAGTCGACGCGGTGCCGCCGGCGTAGCCATTGCCGTCGGGGATCGTGTCGCCAGGGGCGAGCACGACGGTTTGGGCGCCGCCGCTGGTGATGGTGACGAGGTTCTGAGCGCCGGAGGTGGAGGCGGTGGTCAGGATTGTGCCGTTGGCGCCGATGCCGGGCGAGCTGGTGGAGATGCCGTTCAGGCTGCCGGAGGCGTTGGTGGGGGTATCGCCATAATACAGCCGGGTGGTCAGGGCGCCGCCGTTGCCGGAAAACACGCCCTGGCTGCTGAAGGAGGCGCCGCTGCCGCTGAAGGTGACGGTGCCGTTGTGCAGCGTGACGCCGTTGAAGCTGGAAAATTTGGTGCCGGTCGTCGCGCCGGGAACGTCGGTGGCATCCGACGCGATGACGGTGAAGGCGCCGCCGCCGCTGGTGCTGGTGAGCAGCACGCCCTTGTTCCAGCCGTCGACCGCAAAGGCCACCTGGCCGTTCGACACGGACACGCTGCCGAACTCGGGCGTGAAATTATAGAAATCAGGCATGTTGGAACTGTCGGCGATCAGGGTCAGGCCTGTGCCGGAAGCCGTGGTGAACTGGGCCTGAGCCAGGGAAGCCAAGACCGGAAGGAGGCACGCCATGGTAAAAGCGGCGGGAGCAGAGCGTTTTTTCATGAGGACAGCGTTTGGGACAGGGTCGCGGGAGAGCGCGGCCAAGCGGGTTCTAGGTCTTTGTTCGCGAAGTCGGTTCGGTCTGTTGCAGCGACGGTGGAAAATCTTCACCGCTGCCGACGAAACGGTTGCTCAAGACTTCCGCTCGACGCGGGGGTGACGGACGGGCTTTGATGGCGGCATGTCTGATCACCCCCTCGGATTCGCCATCGTCGGCACCGGCATGATTGCCGGTGTGCATGCCCAAGCCATCAACGCTGTCGACGGTGCCCGCCTGGTCGGGGTGGTGAGCCGGTCGCCGGAAAAGGGGCCGGCCTTCGCGGCGAAGCATGGCGCGGTGGCGCTGACCTCGACCGTCGAAGAGATGGTGGCGCGGCCCGATGTGGATGCGGTCTGCATTACGACGCCGAGTGGCGCGCATTTGGAACCGGCGCTGGTGGCGATTCGCGCGGGCAAACACGTGGTGGTGGAGAAACCGATCGAGGCGACCACGGCGCGGGCGGACAAACTCATCAGCGAAGCGCGCATGGCGGGCGTGAAGCTGGCGCCGATTTTCCAGCAACGCTTCAGCGACGGCGCGCGCACGATCAAAGCCGCGCTCGATGCGGGACGCTTTGGGCGACTGGCGACGGCGGGCTGTTACGTGAAGTGGTTCCGCACGGAGGAATATTACAAAGGCTCACCGTGGAAGGGGACGCTCAAGCTCGACGGTGGTGGTGCGGTGATGAACCAAGCCATCCACGGTGTGGACCTGCTGCAGTGGTTTGCGGGGCTGCCGGAGGAAGTGAGTGCGTTCAAAACGCGGCGCGTGCACACCGGTATTGAGGCAGAGGATACAGCGGTGGCGGTGCTGCGTTTTCCGAGCGGGGCGCTGGGCACGATCGAAGCGACGACGGCGGCGTGGCCCGGTTGGTCGCTGCGGATCGAGTTGTGTGGCGAAAACGGCTCGGTGCGGCTGGAGGACGGTGTGATCACCGAATGGAAATTTCGGGATGAGGAACCGGGCGACGCCAAGATCCGGGAGGCGGGTTCGGCGGAGCTGGGCTCCGGCGCGTCGAACCCGGCGGGCATTTCGATCGAAGGTCACAAACGCCAGATCGAAGATTTGGTGGACGCGATCCGCGAGCAGCGGCCGCTGCACATCGATGGACCCGAGTCGCGCAAGGCCGTGGCGCTGATCACCGCGCTGTATCAGTCGGGTGAGACGGGGCAGCCGGTGCGGGTGGAGTAGCCGTCACCGGCGGCATCTTTCTCTTTCGTCTTTCTCTTTCTCTCCACGAGTCGGACCCAACCGCACGCTCAGAAGGGCGGCGCTCCGCGCCGTCAGATAAAGAGAAAGATAAAGAGGAAAGAGAAAGATTTGGTTGGGGCGCTCTATTTCGCTTCGTAGCGCAGGAGGGGGGCGGGGAGGCGTTCGGTGGTGACGATGAGGTCGTGGTTGTCGGCCTCGAAACAGATCGCTTCGGCTTGAGTGAGGCCGGAGATCGGAATGCGCGCGGGGTCGCGGGTGAAGGTGTCGGTCCAAGTTTCGCCGGGCTGGCGTTGGTAGATCCAGATGTTGCCGTAGGTGAGCACGGCGGCGCAGGTGCCGTCGGCGCAGAGGTCGAAGGCGGTGACTTGGGAGCGGAACTGACCGAGGCGGCCGGGCAGGGCGCGTTCGAGCGTGGTGGGGGCGGCGATGCCGGGCAACGGCGTGACCCGACGGGCGACGTGGCGGGCGGTTGACGGCGTGGCGTCGAAGTGCAGCGGCAGGGTGTAGAGCACGGGCGGTTCGGTGCGTTTGGAGATGAGCAGCACCTCGCCGGTGGCGGGGGAGACGGTCACGCCTTCGCAGTCGCGAGCGCCGTCGGCGAAAGCGACGTTCCACGTGTGGGTCGGGCGGACGACCGTGAGCGTATCGGGGCGGAGCGTCGTGGGATCGGGCTCGGGCAGAAAATAGAAACGCAAGTCGTCGCGGCGGCCGTAGTTGTCGCCCACATCGGCGATGAGCAACCACGCCTGGCCCTGGTAGGTGAAGCTGGCGATGTCTTCCCAGTCGATGGCGGTGGCGCCGGCGAGTTCGACGGTGCCGAGGCGCTGGCCCTGGGCGTTGAGGGCAAAGATGCGCGGCGTGTCGCCGCTGTCATTGTGGACCCAATACACGCCGGGTTCGCGGCGGGACGGGGCGATGCCGCTGACCTCCGCGAGGTTGGGGTCGGTGATCGCGGCAAACTCGGTGTGAGGGCCGTAGGTGGGGGTGCGTTGCGGCAGAGCGGTGCAGCCGGAGAGCAAGGCGGTGGTAAGGAGAGTGATCAACAAGGCGCGCATGAGCGGAACAAAGCCCGGAAGCATCGGCGGTGGGGAGGTGCGGCCAAGTCAAAAGCCGTCAATCGAGCGAGGGGAGGGACGAGAAATGCAGGGAAATGGCATCTCGGCTTGCCGCGAACGGGGCAGGCTGCTGGCTTGGCGTCCGCTTCAGCCCGACTACGGACATGTTTCGCTCCAGCCCCAACTCGAAATCGAGAGTTCGACGGCCCGCCACCGGCTTCACCCTGCTGGAGGTCGCCTTGGGCGTGTGTGTGTTGGCGATGGTGTTTGCCGGGGTGATGACAGCGGCGGTGCGGATCCGCGAAGTGGCCGTGGTGGCGGAGGCGACGGCGCGGGCCAACACGGTGTTGAGCTCCAAGGTGGAGGAGTTTCGGGCGATGGACTACGGGGTGTTGGAGCAACAGTTGCAGGATCCCGGGAAGCTGCAGGGAACTGTCCGTGCGCCCAGTGTTGCCGGGGTGTATCCGGTGGATTGGGTGGTGGTGCCGCAGCAGGTGGATCCGGATTATATGCGACTGCGTGTGCGGGTGTTGTGGACGGTCGACAGCCACACCGGGGAACTCGATGTGGTGGCGGACTTTTTTCGCGAAGGGGTGAATCAGTTATGAGGGCGAGGGCTGAGGCACAGCGGAATCGGCGGGGCGGCTTCACCTTGGCGGAGGTGTTGTTGGCGACGACCTTGGGGGCGTTTGCGATGGTGGGCGTGTTGACGGCCTTCATCTCGCTGCAGCGGAGTTTTGTGGCGGCGCAGGAGGACATGGTGGAGGTGAACCGCTTCATCTTCGTGCAGGAGCAACTGGGGCTCGATCTGCGCAACACCGTCGCCCTCGTCAGCATGGGACCGGAGGCGCTCACGTTGCGGGTGCGTTATTACGAGGATGGCCCCAAGGACGAGCGCGTGGTGACGTATCGGGTGGACGCGGCGGCGGGCGAATTTCGGCGGGAGGAAGGCGGCGAGGAACGGGTGCTGATGAACCAGTTGGTCGACGGCGCGTTTCATTATTTCCGGCGCGGGGTGGGCGGGGTGGAACAGGTCGCGGCCACCACGGCGGAGGTCAACGCGGTGCGGGTCTCGTTGGTGCCGAATCATCACTCGGCGGGCGGCGGTATCGAGCGAAGCGCGGCGGTGTTCACGTCCAGTCTCTTTCAGCTGCGGAGGATCGCGTTGCCATGAGGATGCAGTCGCAACGGGGCTCGGTCCTCCTGGTCGCGCTGATCCTGGCGGTGGTGCTCATCACCGTGACCGCGCGGCTCTACAAAACGGCTTTTAACGAGCTCAACACAGCGCATCGCGCGCACCTGGAGAACGCCGCATTTTATCTGGCGGAGTCCGGTCTGGAGGAGGCCGCGCGACGCATTCGAGCGGGCGAATGGGCGGTCGATCCGGTGGCCGGGATCGAGCACCAAGGTGTGCTCGAAGTGCTCAAGCCCGCGGACACCGATCTCGGTCGCGGCAACTCCGGCGCGCAACGCATCCTGCTGACGCGTGCGCCCAACTCCAACCTCTACACCGTGCGCTCGGTGGCGCAGGCAACACACGCCGAAGGGTTGGTGGCGCTGCGTGCCGTGCAGGCGACGGTGGCCTTGCTGGAAGGCCCGCTGACCGGACCGGGTTATGTGATCGCGGTGCAGGATAAGATGGAACTGCGCAACGCGCCGGACCAAGGCGTGCGGGTGGCGAGCTACGACAGCAGCGAAAATTTTGGTGCCCCCGATTGGGATAACAATTTTGGCTTCGACGCCGCCCTCGGCACGGCCTCGGCGCAGGATGGCGCGATCCGCATTCAAAATGGTTTTGTGCGCGGCACGATCCGCACCGGCGGGGGCACCCCGCAGGTGCGACCGGCGGGAGGGCCGGCGGAAAGTGGCACCCTCCTGGTGGGACCGGATACGCCGCCGCAGGTGGGCTTTGATAACAATCGGGTCACGGCGGATTTTGCGGGTAATTTCTGTCCGGCGGTTCTGCCGCAAGTGGATTCAACCTGGGCGCGTCAGGAGGGGTGGACGCGAAAGTCGACGGGCAGCGCGACGACGGGCAAGGCCACGACTGGCGGCACCGTGCAGACGGGCGGCCTGATCGTCGGTGGCACGGGCGACCCGCACCAGGCCGGGCAACACGGTGATCCCCACCAACCGGGTCAGCATGGCAACCCACACATGACCGGCACCGGCACCAGTGTGGTGGTCTTGGGCGGCCTCACGCCGCCCGACGCGGGCGCGGGTCAGCCGGTCTACGAACTCGGTCAGCCGGCCGCCAAAACCCTGGTGCATTTTAAGGACCTCTCGCAGCTGCCGCAGAACCAGCCTCTCACCATCGAGGGACAAGTCATCGTGCACGCAGAGCAGGGCCTGGAGTGGCTGGGCGAGCTGCGTCTGGTCGGTGATGCCACGCTCACTCTCTGCGTGAACGAAGCGATTGTGCTGGCGGTAAACTGTGGCGACTGGCCGCCGGCGCGATTTGTGGTGCACGCCCTCGGTGGACACGAGGTGCGGATGCGCGACTTTGACGTATTCACTGGGCTGATTCACGCCCCGCAGTCGAAGGTCACGGTGCAGGGCGGCGCGCGTTTGCCGCGTCCGCAGGTGCGAGGATCGATCGCGGCGCGCGAGGTGGCCACGATCAACCAAGTCGACTTCTTTTACGACGTGCGCTCCGGCGATGCGTTGTGTGACGCGCGCTCAGTGATCGGCGGCCAGGCCGGCCGTCAGGCGGCGGCGGGGCTCGCCGGGCAGCACGTGCAGTTGCGCGATTGGAAACAAATCGTCGCCGCCGGAGTGGTGGCGGACCTGCCGGCCGGCGCTGAATTCTGAGGGGCCGGAGACGGTCATCTTTGCCGTTGGCTTCGTCGGGCGAATGGCTGAACGTGCCGCCATGCCTTCCGGAGCCAATGCCTTTCGCCGGTTGTTCAGTGAGATCGGGACCGTCGACGCGGTCGGGATTGAAGAACGGGTCGCCAAATACGGGACCCGTTCCATCAAGACCGGCTCGAAGATCGCGGGCCTTAAACTCGCCACGACCATGGTCGATCTCACCACCCTCGAGGGTAAGGACACGCCGGGCAAGGTGCAGGCGCTCTGCGCCAAGGCCCTGCATCCGCACGACGACCCCGACATCCCGCAGGTCGCGGCGGTGTGTGTGTATCCGTCGATGGTAAAACACGCCCGGGCGGCGCTCGGCACCAAAGCACCCGTGCGCATCGCTTCGGTCGCGACCGCGTTTCCGAGCGGCCAGGCGCCGATCAAAACTCGTCTGGCCGAAGTGAAGGCGGCGGTGGCCGACGGGGCGGACGAGATCGACATGGTGATCAACCGTGGCACGTTTCTGGCGGGCGAGTTCGGTCGCATGCAGGACGAAATTGCGGCGGTGGTCGAAGCCTGCGGGGAGGCGACGCTCAAGGTCATCCTCGAGACCAGCGAGCTGGAGACCTACGACAACATTCGCGCGGCCTCGTTTCTGGCCATGCGGGTGATCCGCGAAAACGATTTCATCAAAACCTCCACCGGCAAAACCTCGGCCAACGCGACGCTGGGCAACAACCAGGTCATGCTCGATGCCATCCGTGACCATTATTTGGATACAGGCGTGGCCATCGCGATGAAACCGGCCGGCGGCATCAAGTCGGCCAAACAGGCGCTCACCTTCCTGGTGGCGGTGAAGGAAACCCTCGGCGACGAGTGGCTGAACAACCGCCGCTACCGTTTCGGCGCCTCGTCCCTGCTTAACGACCTCCTGCGCCAGCTCGTGAAAATGAAGACCGGCACCTACCGCGCCGCCTACGAATTCAGCGAAGCCGCCGGCTCCTATTAACCTCTTTTTTTAACCACGGATGAACACGGATAGCTTCGCCTACCGGCTACGCGCTGAGACAGTGCCGGCGGAACGTTAGTGAAGCCATCCGTGTTCATCCGTGGTTAACCCCTCTCCCGATTTTCCCATGCCTGTTTCTACTCCGAAAAAATCCCGTTCCCGTCGTGCTGAGCCTGAGTTGGTGTTTGGCGATCTGTGGGAGTTTGATCCCGCGCCGGAGTCGGCGGATCCGAAACTGAAGGACCGCTACACGCTCTTTATCGATGGCAAGTTTGTCGCGCCGAAGAGCCGGAAGTATTTTGCGTCGATCAACCCGGCGACGGAGCAGCCGCTGGCGGAGATCCCACACGCGTCGGCCAAGGACGTCGACGCCGCTTACGCCGCCGCGACCAAGGCCGCCCCGGCCTGGGCGACGTTGCCGGGTGCCGAGCGCGGCAAATACCTCTACCGCCTCGCCCGGCTGCTGCAGGATCGGGCGCGTGAATTTGCGGTGGCGGAGACGCTCGACGGGGGCAAGCCGATCAAGGAGTCGCGCGACTTCGATGTGCCGATGGCCGCAGCACACTTCTTCTATCATGCGGGCTGGGCCGACAAACTCGCTTACGCGTTTCCGGGCGCGACCCCGGTGCCGCACGGCGTGGTGGGGCAGGTGATCCCGTGGAATTTCCCGCTGCTCATGCTGGCGTGGAAACTCGCTCCGGCTTTGGCGACCGGCAACACGGTCGTGCTCAAGCCGGCCGAGACGACGTCGATCACCGCGCTCAAGTTTGCCGAGATCATCGCCGAGGCGGAACTGCCGCCGGGCGTGGTCAACATCGTGACCGGCGCGGGCGACGTGGGTGCCGCAGTGGTCAATCATCCGGCGGCGGCCAAGGTGGCGTTCACCGGCTCCACCGAAGTCGGCAAGGTGATCATGCGCAGCACGGCCGGCACCGGCAAAAAGCTCACCCTCGAGTTGGGCGGCAAGGCGGCCAACATTGTCTTCGACGACGCGCCACTCGACCAGGCGGTGGAGGGCATCGTGAACGGCATCTTTTTCAACCAAGGTCACGTGTGTTGTGCGGGCTCGCGCCTGCTGGTGCAGGAGAGTGTGGCCGACGCGGTCTTCACGCGACTGCGCAATCGCGTGCGCACCCTGCGCGTGGGTGATCCGATGGACAAGAACACCGACATCGGCGCGATCAACTCGAAGACTCAGTTGGACAAGATCGCCGAGCTGGTGCAGGCCGGTCAGGACGAGGGCGCGGAGTTGTATCAGCCCAGCTGCCCGTTGCCGAAGAAGGGCTGGTTCTTCCGCCCGTCCTTGTTCCGCGGCGTGGAGCTGAGTCACCGCATCGCGCGGGAAGAAGTGTTTGGTCCGGTGCTGTCGATCCTCACCTTCCGCACGGTGGAGGAGGCGATCGAGAAGGCCAACAACACCGCCTACGGACTGAGTGCCGGCGTGTGGACCGACAAAGGCTCGCGCATCCTGAAGATGAGCACGGCGCTTAAAGCGGGAGTCGTCTGGGCCAACACCTACAACAAGTTCGACCCGGCGTCGCCGTTTGGTGGATACAAAGAAAGCGGCTTCGGCCGCGAAGGCGGCAAACACGGCCTCGCCGACTACGTGAAACTCACCTGAGTAACGCCTCCCCGCCCGACGCTGTTTTTTTTAACCACGGATGGACACGGATGGCTCCGCTAACGCTACGCCCCAAACCAATCGAAATGAATGGAGATGATGCATCTTTGAGGGAGGAGGATATCTGCTACCAGATTCTCGGATGTGCCATGGCAGTGGCGCGGGAGATAGGTCATGGACTGCATGAGAAGCCGTATGAGAACGCGTTGGTGGTCGCCCTCGAAGAAGAGCATGTGCCCTTCGAACAACAGCCCTCGTATCGAGTCGAGTTTCGGGGGCGAAAGGTTGGCGAGTATATCCCGGATCTGGTGGTGGATGAGCGGGTAATCGTCGATACCAAGGTGATCGATCGGATCACCGGGCACGAACGTGGCCAGATGATAAACTATTTAAGGATAACGGGTCTGACCGTGGGTCTGATCATCAATTTTAAACACGCCAAACTGCAATGGGAGCGCGTGGTTCTCTGAATTTCTCCGATATAGAAGACGTAGCGTTAGCGAAGTCATCCGTGTCCATCCGTGGTTAAAAAAACAAATCCTCGTTCCATCTTTTCTGCCATGTCTCGTCTGACTGTTTCCAAAACGCCCAAGTGTTATGTGGGGGGTAAGTTCATCCGTTCGGAGAGCGGGCGGACGTTTGCGCTCAATGATGCGAAGGGGAACTTTTTCGCCCATGTTCCGCAGTGCACGCGCAAAGACGTGCGCAACGCGGTGGAGGTCGCCGGGAAGGCGGGCGGTGGCTGGGCCGGGCGCTCCGGCTACAACCGCGGACAGATCCTCTACCGCCTCGCCGAGATGATCGAGCCGCGCGCCGCCGAACTCGAAGCCGCACTGTTGCTCACGCCCGGCGTGACCGCCGCCGCTGCCAAGGCCGAGGTCGTTGCGACGATCGATCGCATCGTGCACTACGCGGGCTGGACCGATAAATACGAGCAGCTGCTCGGCAGCGTGAATCCGGTCGCGTCGCCGCACTTCAATTTCACCGTGACCGATCCCATGGGCGTGATCGCCGTGGTCGCGCCGGACGAGGCGCCGCTGCTCGGGCTCATGACCCTCATCCTGCCGGCCATCACTTCGGGCAACAGCGTCGTCGCCGTGGCGAGTGAGACCGCGCCTTACGCGTCGATCGTGCTCGGCGAGATGTTGGCCGTGAGCGACCTGCCGGGTGGAGTGGTCAACCTGCTCACCGGTTTCCGCGCCGAGATGGTATCAACCATGGCCAGTCATGTTGGCATCCGCGCTCTGAGCGGTGTGCTGAGTGCCGAGGAACGCGAGTCCGTCGAGCAGAAGGCGGCCGACTCCGTGAAGCGCACGCGCCTGCTCAAGGCCGAGGAACCGATCGACTGGTTGGCGGGCAATGGTCCCATGCCGTCCCTCTACGCCATCCGCGATTTGCTCGAGTTTAAGACGACCTGGCACCCGGTGGGCGCTTAAAGCAAACGGTTGGTGTTGGCAGCGGCGGGATTTGTCTCCGTGATGGCCGCGGTCCTCTCTGCTCCCTTCCTCCAGCCTCGCTGTGTTTCGTCACCTCGCCCAACTCAGTCCGCGTGCCCTCTCCGGGCTGGTGTTTGTTCTCATCCTGGGGAGTAGCGCGGGGACCTTGGCCTACTTCTATCGGCAGGCGGTTTCCCATCACTCCGAAATGATCCGTCGGCATGTGGCCGATCTGGCTCACATCGTCGCGGCTTCGGTCGATGCAGATCGGCAGGAACTCCTGCAGCGCCCCGAACAGTTTAACTCGCCGCTCTACCGGGAACTGCTCGCTCCACTGAAGGCCTTTCACCTGCGCCATCCTGAGGTGATCTACGTCTATACGATGCGGGTCACCGCCGACGGCGAGGAACTGGTGATGCTTGATACCACCACGGACGACGAGGTGATGGCCTTCGAGCGCGCCGAGGGGCGGGAGCCGGTGCCCTCGCCGCTGCTGGAAGTCTACCACACTCCGCCGGGCAACGAAGCGGCCGACGCCCTCCTGCGCGGCGGCAGTTCCTACGTGTTCGACATCCCGTATTCGGACGACTTTGGCACCTTCATCAATGCGCGCCATCCGCTCTTCGACGCGTCGGGCCGCTACGTCGGCTACGGTGGAATTCACTACTCGTTGGCGACCTTTCATCAACGGCTCAACGAGGTGCGCGTGGCGGGCTGGATCGCGTTTGGCGGCGCGCTGCTGATCAGCGTGATGCTGGCCGGCACAGCGTTTGTCGGTCGGCGCGAAAGTCTGGCCCACCTGCATGGCATCGAGGCCGCCGAAGCCGACATGCGGGTGCAACGTGATCGCGCCGACCAGGCCAATGCCGCGAAAGGCGAACTGCTCGCCATCGCCACCCACGATTTAAAAAACCCGCTGGCGGCCATCGCCGGCATCGCGGGGCTGCTACTGCGCCGCAAACGCAAGCACGCCGCTCCGGACGACGATCGCGCGCAGGCGGAGATCGAGTCACTCGAGAGCATCGAGGAATCGGCCAATCACATGTCCGACATCGTGCGCGGCATCCTGCTGAACGAGGGCATCGAATCCGGCCGCATGACGCTGCACCCGGAGTCCGTCGACCTGCGCCGCATCGCGGCCGAAGTGGTGCGGTTCAGCGCCGCGGCCGCTGCCCGCAAAAAGATCAACCTGCAACTGCTACCGGGCGACCCGCTCACGCTCCAAGCCGATGCGCAACTCCTGCGCGAAGCCTGCGACAACTACGTGTCCAATGCGGTGAAGTATTCACCTTCTGGATGCACCGTGACGGTGAGTCTCGCGCCCGATGCGGCGACGGGCGGCGCCGAGTTTGCGGTGCAGGACCAGGGCCCGGGACTCAGCGCGGAAGACCAGGCGAAGCTGTTTGGAAAATTCCAAAAACTGACCCCGCGCCCGACCGGCGGAGAGACTTCCACCGGACTTGGTCTCTCCATCGTCAAAACCATCGTCGAACTCCACGGCGGCGCCGTCGGTTGCGACAGCTCGCCCGGCGCCGGCGCGCGGTTTTGGCTGCGCCTCCCGCCTGTCCTTCCTTCACCGCCGCCGCCCACGGCCTAACGTTTTTCAACTCATCCCCTCCTGCCTCATGCCGTTTCCCGCCACTGTCCTTATCGTCGACGACGAACCGCACGTTCGCCGTTTTCTCAGCATGCTCCTCGAAGACACCTTTGAGGACGCCACCGTCACCGCGGTCGGCAGTGGCCAGGAGGCCGTTGCCAGTTACACCGCGCAGCGCCCCGACCTCGTCCTGCTCGACATCAACATGGTGGGCATGGACGGACTCGAAACCTTGCAAGCGCTGCGGGCGGCCGATCCCACCGCCAACGTCGTCATGGTCACCTCGGTGGACGTGCGCCGTGCGGTGGAGACCGCGCTCACCGCCGGCGCGCGTGGTTACATTCTCAAAGACACGCCGATGGACGAACTCGCCGCGTCGCTGCGGTCCATCGTCGAGGCTCTGCCGCAATCTTCTTCCGACTCATGAGCGATTCCACCCCACCTCCCACCACTCCCGCGCCCCACGCTTCGTGGAGCATGACGGAGGAACGTTTCTCGCTGGCCGATCTGCTGACTGAAGTCTCGATCGAACGCGTCTCCGGCGCACTCGGCATGCAGAAGTTGAAGCAGGACGAAATCCATCGCCTCTTCCGCCAGGATCAGCCCGCAACCCCCTCGAACGATGCCCAAGATTGAGCCCGAATTCCTGGTCGCCATCCGCGACTTGCGCACCTTTTCGCGCAACATCGATCTGCAGGCGCTCGCGCTCACGGTCGACGATCCGCTGCAGCTCATCGAGCAGCTCATCCGCTCGGGCAATGTGAACAAGACCGAGATCTGCCGCCTCTGGGCCGGGCAGGTGAATCACTCCTACGTCGACCCGTTCACCACCATCGTCACCCCCGAGGCGCTGGCCGCCATCCCGGCGGAGATCGCGACCAAAGCCAACGCCCTGCCGCTCTACGTGCTCAACGGCGTGCTCACTGTCGCCATGGCTCACCCCGAGGATGCCGCGCTGGTGCGCCGCCTCGGAATGGTGGCGCAGATGGAAGTGAGTCCGGCCTTTGCGCCGCCGAGTGAGATCGCCGATCTCGTGCGCATCCATTACGCCACGGAGGAGTCCCTCGCCGAGGCCTGCCAACTGGCCGAAGCCCAGGAGCTGCTCAAAGACGACGTGGAGTTCTCCGCCGGTGGGGCGCAACTCAAAGCGATCGCCGAGAACGAGCAGATCATCGAGTTCGTCAACGCGCTCATCTACTTCGCGATCAACAAGGACGCGTCCGACATCCACATCGAGCCACAGGAGACCGAAGTCACCGTGCGCTACCGCATCGACGGTTCGCTGCGTCCTTTGCTGACGATTCCGCGGGCGCTGCATCCGGCGGTGACGATCCGCCTCAAGGTCATGGCGGATTGCGACATCACCGAGTCGCGCATGCCGGCGGATGGTCGCTTCTCGATTCCGGTGGGGGCCAGCAGCGCGGACTTCCGTTTCTCGTCCATCCCGTCGCAATACGGCGAAAAGTCCGTCATCCGCCTCCTCGGCAACACGAGCCTGCGCACCATGCTCTCGCTCGATAAGATGATGATCTCGCAGTCGATTCTGCAGCCTTACCGCCGCGTGATGAAGAGTCCGTCCGGCATCATCTTCGTCACCGGTCCAACCGGCTCAGGCAAGACGACCACGCTCTACGCGACGCTGGCGGAGCTCAACCAGCCCGACGTCAACATCTCGACCATCGAGGATCCGATCGAGCTCAAGCTCGAGAGTATCAACCAGACCCAGGTCAACCACACCATCGACCTGTCGTTTGCCCGCATGCTGCGCGCGCTCCTGCGTCAGGATCCGGACATCCTGCTGGTCGGTGAAATCCGCGATCTCGAGACGGCCAAGATCGCCACCGAAGCGGCGCTCACCGGTCACTTGGTGCTCACCACGTTGCACGTGAAGAGCGCACCCGAGGTGTTTGTGCGCCTGCAGGAAATGGGCGTGGACAACTACCTCATCGCACCGTCGGTGCTGGCGGTGGCGGGGCAGCGATTGGTGCCGCGCATCTGTGAGCGTTGCAAAGAATCCTACGAGCCCGAGGAGGCGGTGTTGCGCCGCTACTTCGATGATGAGGAGCTGCCCGAAAAGGTGCTCTTCCATCGCGGTCGCGGTTGCCCGCATTGCGACCATACCGGCTTCAAGGGCCGCGTCGCATTTCACGAGCTACTGGTCGTCAACCGCGAGTTGCGCGGCCTCATCGCCAATCGCGCGAACCTCGAGGATATCACGCAAGCCGCGCGCAAAGTCGGCTACCGGCCGCTGCGCTACGACGGACTAAAGAAAGTGCTGCTCGGCCTCACCACCATCGAAGAGGTCGAAGCCGCCACGCCGCTGGAATACGTGTCCTGAGCCGATCCGCTATTCGGCGGATTCCAGCGCGTCGGGTTGAGAGGTGTCCTTCAGGCGGACTCCACTCAACCCGGCTTCGCGCGAGGCCTGCAGCAGGGCGGCGAGTTTGCGGGCGGCCTGAGTCGGCGGCAGACCGGCCGGGCGGATGTTGGACAAGCAGTTGCGATCGGCATCGGTGCAGCGCGGATGCGGCGCGTGGGTGAAGTAGGCGCCGAGGCTGTCGGGCGCGCCGAGACCGGGACGTTCGCCCAGCAGCATGAGGCTCAGGCGGGCCTGCAGTAGATGACCGATCTCGTCCTGTAGCTTCACGCGCGCAAACGGCACCAGCAGGATGGGGGCGAGCGTCCAGCCCGCGGCGCTGAGTGCGGCGTGCAGCGGCGCCACGGTCGCAACGGCCTGCCGGTGAGCGGCGGTGGCGGAGAGGCCGTCGGAGACGATGATGACGAGGTCGGGACGGGCGGCGACGCGCTCGCGTAGTTGAGTAGCGGATACCGGGTCCAGTTGGCGGCCGAGGTCGGGTCGGCGCAGATACGTGGCGCGATCAGTGGCGGCCGACGCGAGGGTGAGGGAGTCGAGGCCGGCGTGGCGCAGGTCGGCGGCCAGTTGGGCGGCGTCGAAGGTGCTGTGCACGGCGTCGCGGGCGCGGGCGTGGGCGCCGCGAAAGTCGAGCAGGGCACGGTGCGGCAGACTGCCGCCGCTGCGACCGAGCCCGATGCGCGCGGTGGTGTGGCGCCGGAGGGCGGCCCAAGTCGATGAGGTCTTGGCGGGGAGGTCAGCCATTCAGCAAGGGGTGGTCGGGGGCGACGGATTGCAGGCGATTGTTGGGCGTCAGGATGTGTTGCTGTTCCAGCCAGGTGGCGAACTCAGGCGCGGGTCGGCGGTTGAGCACCTGGCGGATGTAGTGGGCATCGTGATACGACGTGGACTGGTAGCCGAGCATGACGTCATCGGCGCCGGGCACGCCCATGATGTAGTTGCAGCCGGCGACCCCGAGCAGGGTGAGCAGGGTGTCCATGTCGTCCTGATCGGCCTCGGCGTGATTGGTGTAGCAGACGTCGACGCCCATGGGCAGGCCGAGCAGTTTGCCGCCGCAGTGGTCCTCGAGGCCGGCGCGGGTGATCTGTTTGCCGTCGTAGAGGTATTCGGGGCCGATGAAGCCTACGACGGTGTTGACCAGCAGTGGCGAAAAGTGGCGGGCGACGGCGTAGGCGCGGACCTCGCAGGTGTGTTGATCGAGCCCGTGATGGGCGTCGGCGGAGAGCGCGGATCCCTGACCGGTTTCAAAATACATCACGTTGTGACCGACGGTGCCGCGTTGCAGGGAGAGGGCGGCGTCGTGGGCTTCGGCGAGCAGGGCGAGGTCGATGCCGAAGGCGCGGTTGGCGGCCTCGGTGCCGGCGATGGATTGGAAGACGAGATCGACGGGGGCGCCTTGGCGGATGGCGTCGAGCGTGGTGGTCACGTGGGCCAGCACGCAGGACTGGGAGGGGATGGCGTGGCGCTGGATGAGGTCGTCGAGCAGGTGCAGCAGCGTGGTGGTGGCGGCGACGTTGTCGGTGGCGGGGTTGATGCCGATGCAGGCGTCGCCGGCGCCGAGGAGCAGGCCGTCGACGACGGAGGCCGCGACGCCGTGGGGATCGTCGGTGGGATGGTTGGGCTGGAGGCGGGTGGCGAAGGTGCCGCGACGGCCGAGGGTATTGCGAAAGGCGGTGACGACCTCGCATTTGGCGGCAACCAGCACGAGGTCCTGGTTGCCCATGAGTTTGGTCACTGCGGCGACCATCTCGGGCGTGAGGCCGGGGGCGAGGGCGGTGAGGGTGGTCGTATCGGTCTCGTAGCGCAGGAGCCAATCGCGGAACTGCCCGACGGACAGATCGGCGACGGACGCAAAGGCGTCGGCGTCGTGCGTATCGAGAATGAGGCGGGTGACCTCGTCGGCTTCGTAGGGAATGAGCGGATCGGTGAGGAAGCGGGCGAGCGGGACGTCGGCGAGGCAGTGTTGGGCAGCGACGCGCTCGGCGGCGGAGGTGGCGGCGATTCCGGCCAGTTCGTCGCCCGAGCGCAGCGGGGTCGCCTTGGCCAACAATTCAGCCAAGGTCGCGAAGCCGTAGTGGCGGCCGCCGAGGGTGCAGGACCAGGCGCTCATAAGTTCAGGTTAGCAGGATTGTCGCCGGGGAATCGGCGACTGGGTGATAAGACCGTGACGATCGCAATCAGTTCAGCCACCAGATCGCGGCATTGAGCGCGGTGGCGAAACTGACCCAGGCGAGGTAGGGGACCCAGAGCGCGCCGGCGACGCGGTCGTGGCGGAAGAGGCGGAGTTGCAAGGTGGCCAGCACGGCCCAGAGCAGGAGGATCTCGATGAGGGCGAGGGCAGGGTTGCGCAGTCCGAAGAACAGGATGGACCACAGGGCGTTGAGCACCAGCTGGACGCCATGCAGGCGCAGGGTGAGGGCGGCGCCTTCGAGGGCCTCGCGCCGACACCACACGCGCCAGGCCGCGATGCTCATGAGGATGTAGAGAGTGGTCCACGCCGGGCCGAAGACCCAGCTCGGGGGCGTCCAGCTCGGTTTGGCGATCGTGGGATACCACTCGCGCACGCTGCTGGCGGTCGCTCCGCCACCGATTGCGGCGACGAGGAAGGCGGCGAGGAGAAAAAGAATCAGAGCAAGCCAAGGGCGAAGGCGCATTGGGCAGACAAGTGCGGTGGAGGGATTTGGCAAATCGGCGCCGCTGGATGCGTGCAGAATGCATGATATGATTCCAAACATGGATGAGTGAGACGCTTGAAGTTAGGTCCAAGGCCGCTCATGTGTGCGGAATGAACCGCTTTTCATCCCTTTCCCGTCTCGCGCGCCTCGCCTTGGGCTTGGCTGCTTGTTCCCCGCTCGTGTTTACGGTCACGTCGACTGCTTCCGCGCAGGCCGCGGCTCCGATGTCGCAGGCCGAACGCACCTTGCAGGCGCAGATTGTTGCGCTGGCCCAAGCTGGTAACACGGCTGGTCTCAATGCCCTCGTCCAGGCTCAGGTGCGCGCTGGTCGCGCGGCGAGCTTGGCTCGGGTGGTCGCCAGCATCTCGACGATGGCGGTGAACCTCGCCAATGTGGATCCGCAGAACTCGGCCGCGCTGATGGCTGTGGCGGTGGAAATCGCTTCGGATCCGGCCGTGTCTGCGGCCGACATCACGCTGGAGACCACCGTCGGTTCCGCCGCCAATACGGTGGTGGCGACCGTGCAGACTAGCAATCCGCAGGCGGCTGCTCAGGTGCAGACTGCGGTTAATACGCGTGGCTCGTCCACGATGCAGACGGCGTTTGTGACCCCCTCCTCTGGCGGACAAGACCAGACTCCGGGCGCTCAGCAGACCGGGCAGGTCCAAAGCGCGGCCCAGACTCCGATCGCGCAGACGCCGACGGTCGACAGTCCGACCTCCCCTGAAACGCCTGAGATCGAGGTGCCGGAAAACCCGCGCGACGTCGCCAGCCCGTCGGCTTGATCGATCGATTGGTCTTACTCGTTTTCTAAATCCCAAAAGCGCCTCCCTGATCGGGAGGCGCTTTTTGTTGTTTTGGGGGGGAGTCGTTGAGGGGGGGGCCGGGCTACGCCTCCGGGCCGGCCGGGACGGTTTTGCGGCGGCGGTGCCACCGTTCCTCGATGCCGGTGAGTTCGCCGGTGGTGGCGTCGACGAGGAACTCGATGGTCATTTTGCCGTCCTCCCGGACGAGCAGGCGGGGGCCGGCCGGGTAAAACAGGCGCGGGTCTTCGTCGCGATAGTTCCACTGATAGGTGCCGTCGACCTGGAGAAAGTGATGGGTGGGCTCTTCGGCGTCCTTGTCGGTGTAGTCGCCGAGGAAGGCCGCGTAGTCGGCCGGATCGTAGTCGGTCAGGCGCTCGGGAGTGATGAAGGGGTCCTTGGCGTATTCGGCGTTTTTGCGCTTCTGCTCGTCGATGGCTTCCATGGCGCGGGCGTGGGTGGCATCGCGGGAGTCGTTGAACTTCATGTCGGGCATGATGGCGCTCACATAGGCCTCGGTGAGGGCATAGTTGTCGTCTTCGCTCCACGGGCTGCGGGTCTGCAGGATGGTGTTAAACAGCATGCCCTTGCGCAGACCTTCGATGGCTTTGCGAATGAGGGGCTTAAAAACGACCATGGCGCCGCGCACGGCGGTGCGGGTGAAGAAGCCCATGTCCTCCTGTTCCATGACTTTCGGTAGGATGACCTTGATGACCTGGTCGAAGGCGTTGCGGGGCGGCAGGAAGTAGACCCAGTTGAAGCGAGAGAGCCGGTCTTGGGTCAGGTCGGCGACGGTGAGATCGTGGAAGGCGTATTCCACCTGCTCGACGTCGAACTCGTGGATCCAAGCGACCTGGTAGATGGCGGTGCCGATGCCCTCGAGTTGGAAGGGCAGGGCGGGCACGACGAGGTCAAACTCGAGGCCCAGCTCGGAATCTGCTTCGTCCAGCTCGAGCTTTTCCTCCCACTCGGTGAGGTAGGCCTGTAACTCCGGGGCGCGTTCGGCGACGGCGGGTTGGAGCTGGCCGGCTTCGGCCATGGCGAGGAATTTGCGGAAGACCCACAGCGGGTGCGGTTCACCTTCGTCGCCCAAAATGATCAGTCCACGGCCCGGCGAATAACCGTCCTCGAGGGTATCGTCGGCGACGCGCATGACGGCATCGGCAAACTTCTCGGCGTAGCGGCGGTCGCTTTTGCTGCGGGCGTGAATGGTGACGGTGAGGTCGTTGCCGGTGACCACGAAGGGCGCGAGATGCAGCGGCAGCTCGTTCTCGGCGGGAGCGAGCGCCTCGTTGGCGTCGGCGCGCGCGGTGAAGCCGAGCAGCAGCGCCGCAAAAAGGAAACCGGTGGAAAGGAAGCGAAAGGTGGAATTCATGGCGAAACGCCGACGGCGGGCGTCGGTATCATGAGTTTCACCGCCGCCTGCCCGCAGGTTTCAAAAAAAGCGCACGCGGACGTTTTTTAACGCATCCGGCCCGAGGCGTAGCGATTGCGCTCACTCGAGCTCAGCCGCGATGGCGGCACCGGCTTGCTGGAGCGCGGTGCTCAGGCCGCGGGCGAGGTCGGCGGGGGTGCCGTCCCAGGCGATGCCGCTGGCAGTGTATTCGCCGGAGTGATACTTGGCGCCATCGGGCGACGCGAGGTCGTAGCGGAGCACAAAGCGCAGGCTGCCGCTGCGCAGCGGGGCGGCTTCGACGATGCGGATCTGCAGGTCGTAGTCGCGCTCGGGTTGGAGCGGGAAGGGGGGGATGAGCACGCGCTGGATCTGCGGAGCATTGGCGAGGGCGCCCCGCAGGACGCGGCTCATGCCCTCGTCGAGCGGTTCGGCCCAGCGGTCGAAGTCGCGGTAGGAAACCTGGAGGTCGGCGTCGAGCACGGCCATGGCGCGGGCGTCGAGCAAGTAGGCGGGCACCTCGATGGGCAGCAGACCGAGCACGGCGGCATCGCTGGCGGGTGCGGTGGTGGAGGGGGCGGGCTCGTCGAGGCGGAAGAAGCGGGTGGGGTCGGGTTGCGCTTCGGGCAGGATTTGGCAGCCGGTGAGGAGCAGGACGGCACCGAGAAGGAGCGGGAGAATTGAAGGGCGTCGGGTCATCGGTCGGCGGGGAGAAAGAGAAAGATAAAGAGGAAAGAGAAAGAGTCGGTTACGGCTGGGGTTGGCGGCCGGTGAGGAGGGCGTTGGGGTTGCGCTCGAGGAAGTCGGCGAGACGGGCGATGGCGCGGGAGGCTTCGCCGAGTTGACGCAGGGCGACGGCGGCTTCGGCGCCGAGGCCGGATTGGGCGGCGATGAACTGGTTGGCGGTGCCGGTCACCTCGTCGAGGGCGGCGAGCGACTTGCGGGCCTGTTGGAGCGTTTCGGCGAGTTCGGCGGCGGTGGGGTCGATGTTGGATTCGACGCGTTGGAGGGTGGCGCGCAGGTCGGCGAGCGCACCGTCGAGGTTGTCAACGATGGTCGGGATCTTGGGGTTCTCGGCGAGGGCGCGCACCGACTTGGCGGTGGCGGTGAGTTCGCTGCTGAGGGTGGCGACGTCGATGGCGTTGATCTGGCGGCGACTGTCGGCGAGCAGGCCGTGGAGTTCCTCGGCCATGGCTTTGAAGTCGATGTCCTTCACGCTGGCGAGGATCTCGGAGAAGGTGGCCTGAAACTCGGAGATGGCGGAGGGCACGGCAGGCACGACGGCGTAGTCGACCGGCACGCGGTCGCGGGCGTCGGCGGGGTATTCGGCGGGGTTGCGGAAATCGAGTTCGACGTAGAGCAGGCCGGTGGCGAGCCCGATGACGCCGAGTTGGGCGCGCAGGCCGCCGTCGATGAGTTTCTCGATCTCGGCGCGGTCGGTGACGTCGATGAGTTCGCCGCTGGTGTCCTTCATGACGGCGCGGTTGAGTTCGCAGAGCACGGCGACGACGGAGTTATGGTTTTGCTCGTCGTAGGTGAGGTTGACCTGAGTGACTCGACCGACGCGCACGCCGCGCAATTTGACGGGGGAGCCCTCGTCGAGACCGGAGACGGATTCATCGAAATAGACGACGAAACGCTGCGGTTTGCGCAGGAAGTTGAGGCTGCCGAAGGAGAAGAGCCCGATCATGCCGATAAGCATGGCCCCGAGCACAAAAAAACCGACAACGGTGGGGCTGACCTTGGTCTTCATTCTAAAAGTAGTGAGTAGCGGGTAGTGAGTAGCGAGGAGGAAACGGTCGGCCTGTCAGGAAGGCCGATCGCCGCGGTGGAGGAAGGTTTGGACGCGCGGGTCGGTGCTGTTTTTCGCGAGGTCTTTGGGCGGGCCTTCGGCGATGATGGTGCGGGCCTGCTTGTCGAGGAGGATGACGCGGTCGGCGATGGCGAAGATGGAAGCGAGCTCGTGGGAAACGATCACGCAGGTGGTGCCGTGGTTGTCGCGGATGCGGAGGATGAGTTCATCGAGTTCGCGCGAGGTGATGGGATCGAGGCCGGCGGAGGGCTCGTCGAAGAAGACGATGTCGGGATCGAGGGCGAGAGCGCGGGCGAGGCCGGCGCGTTTCTTCATGCCGCCAGAGATTTCGCTGGGATAGTAGTCGTCGTAGCCGGTGAGGCCGACCTGAGCGAGTTTGAGGCGGGCGATCTGGAGGCGGTCGCGTTTGGAGAGCGTGGTGTATTCCTCCAGCGGCAGCATGATGTTCTCGGCGAGCGTGAGGGACGACCAGAGGGCGCTGCCCTGGTAGAGCACGCCGAAGGATTTGAGCAGTTCGCGGCGGCGCTCGAGGGTGGTTTTGATGAAGGACTCGCCGAAGATCTGCACGTCGCCGCGAATGGGCGGGAGCAGGCCGATGAGGTGGCGCAGGAGGGTAGATTTGCCGCAGCCGGAGCCGCCGATGACGAAGAAGATCTCGCCGGACGCGATGGCGAAGTTGAGTTGCTCCATGATGGCGACGCCGTCGTAGCCGATGGCGAGATCGTCGGCGACGATCACGGGGGCGGAAGCAGAAGTGGGATCGGGCGAACTCACCAGCCGAGGATGTTGAAGATGACGGCGTAGATGGCGTCGAAGGTGATGATGAGGGTGATGGCGGTGACCACGGCGGAGGTGGTGGCTTGGCCGACCCCGGAGGCGGAGCGTTCGGCTTGGAGACCGCGCAGACAGCCAGCCATACCGATGATGAGGCCGAAGGTGGCGGCCTTGATGAGGCCGGTCATGAGGTCGGAGGTGTCGACGATGGTGAGCAGCTCGACCCAGTAGGCGGGGGGCGGGATGTCGAGCAGGCCCCAGGCGATGATGGCGCCGCCGAGGATGCCGAGGGCGTTGGCGTAGATGGCGAGCAACGGCATCATCACGCCGAGGGCGACGATGCGGGGGATGACCAGAAAATCGACCGGGCGGATGCCGAGGGTGACGAGGGCGTCGACTTCTTCGTTGGCGCGCATGTTGCCGATCTCGGCGGCGAAGGACGCGCCGGTGCGGCCGGCGATGACGATGGCGGTCATCATGGCGCCCATCTCGCGGGTCATGGTGACGCCGACGAGGTCGGCCACCCAGATGTCGCCGCCGAAGGGGCGCAGGATGATGGCCCCGGAGTAGGCGAGGATGACGCCGACGAGGAAGGCGATGAGGCCGGTGATGGGCAGGGCCATGGCGCCACAGCGCTGCATCTCGGAGGTGGCGTCACGCCAGCGGAACTTCTGCGGGTGTTTGGCGAGGTAGACGCCGCTGATGACGCACTGGCCGACGAAGTTGGAGTATTGTTTGGTCTTCTCCCAGAGATCGAGGGTGGCGTTGCCGACGAGGGTGAGGAAGTCGGGCGAGCGGTTGGCGGGCAGCGGGTGGACGGTCTTGTCCTCGAGCTGGCTGGCGAGGTCGCGCAGGGCGGCCGGGAGCGGCTTCACGTTGCAATAGGTGCCGTGGGTGCGGCACCAGTTGCAGACATCGTCGAGGAAGAGCACGAGCGAGCTGTCCCAGTAGCCGAGTTGGGAAAACTCAAAGTCGATACGGGCGGGCGGGGTGTTGCGGGAGAGTTTGTCCCAATCGGGGGTCGACCGGGTGACGCGCCAATCGCCGGCGAGCTTCACGCACAGACCGGAATCGGTCGCGGAGAGCTCGGCGGTGGCGGGCGGTGCATCTGCGGTCGGTGCGGACATCGGCGTCGCGGGAGGTTTGGGGAGAATGGGCAGGGGAGAAAGATAAAGATAAGGAATAAAGAGAAAGATTGAGGCGGGGTGGTGGGGCGAACGAAGGTGGAGAGGTATGCGTTTTCGCACGGTCCTCTTCGACTTGGATGGCACTTTGATCGAGCATCTGCCGGCCATTCACCGCTGTTATTGCTACACCCTGCCGAAGCTGGGGTATCCGGCCCCCACCTACGAGCAGGTGAAGCGGGCGATCGGGGGTGGGTTGCCGCGGGCGATGGCGCATTTTGTGCCGCCGGAGCGGGTGGAGGAAGCGCTGGCGATCTACCGGCCGCATTGGGATGAGACCATGCTGGAGGGCGTGGAACTGATGCCGGGGGCGGAGGCGTTGTTGCGGGCGCTCAAGGCCCGGGGCGTGAGCTGCGGGGTGTTCACCAACAAACACGGACCGTCGGCGCGCAAAGTGTGTGAGCATCTCGGCGTGGCGAAGCTGCTCGACGATGTGGTGGGGGCGGGCGACACGGAGTGGCTGAAGCCGGAGCCGAAGTTTGCGGCATGGGCGCTGGAGCGGATCGGCGCCGACGCGGCGACGACCTGCCTGGTGGGCGACTCGCCGTTTGACGTGCAGGCGGCGGCACGGGCCGGCATGGGATTTGTGGGCGTGACCACCGGCACGCATGATCAGGCGCAGTTGCGCGAAGCGGGCGCGGAGGTGGTGCTCGATGGCATGCCGGCGATCCTGGAGCTTTGGGGGCTGGCGGAGAACGTTTGAGCCGGGGACGTAAAAAAGCGCCCGTCGTTAAAAACGGGCGCTGAGAGATGAGGACGACGCGCGGTGGGCGTCAGGGTCTACTCCGTCGAATCGGCGTTGGCGGTGTCGAGCTTCGCGTAGTCGCGGTAGAGGTCGCGCAGGGCGCTCACCGCGGCGTCTTCAAAGGCGTTGCGCACCGTGAAGCGGTTGGCGTGACCCCAATGCATGGTCGTGCCGTAGTAGCTGCCCAACCGGATTTCGGAGCCGTCGGTGGCGGTGAGGGTCGCGAAGAAGCGGCATTCGACCATGCCGGTGGGGCGGGCGCGCCAGTTGTCCAAGCGGATGGTGAGGAGTGGGATGGCCGGATCGGCATCGTCGCGGTGGTCGACTTGCGCGATGCGGCCTTTGAAGCCGCTGCGCCGGAAGGCGTCGGACAGGTGAACGCTGATGGCGTCCTGGATGTCGGTCTCGCGCATGAGGTCGATCACCGTGGGGGTTTCGATGCGCACCTGCAGGGCGGGCGGAACCGCAGTGCTCTTGGCCGAGGCCAAGGGAGCGAGGAGCGCGAAGGCGACCAGGGTGCCAAGGATGCGGGTGCTGAGGTTTTTCATAGCACCCTATGGGACGGGCCGGACTCTGGATTGTTTCGCTTGGGCGAGTGGAATAGCAGCGCGCGGTTGTAAGGAACTGCAGTGAGCGCAAATCGCGGCAGGGCGTTGTGAATAACTTGTGAACCAAGGCTGCCTACTCCCGTCCAAACGGTATATTGGAGTGGCTAATGATTCGTAAGTTTCAGGTAGGTAGGATCTTAAATGCCTTCGGGCACACGAACCGAGCCGTTTTCCTTAGCGAGCCGAGTGCGGGAGGCCCTGTGAATTACTGTGGAAAACGTCCCGGCCCACTCAGCTCGCGACTGAGTTGGACAGGGTGCCGATGCCCTCGATCTCGACCTCGATGGTGTCGCCGGCTTGGAGGAAGGTCGGGGGCTTGCGGGCGTAGCCGACGCCGGAGGGTGTGCCGGTGAGGATGACGGTGCCGGCGGGCAGGGTGCGGTCGGTGCTGAGGAAGCTGATGAGGGTGCGCACGTCGAACACCATGTCGGCGGTGGTGGAGTCCTGGCGGACCTCGCCGTTGACGCGGGTGACGAGGCGCAGGGCGTCGGGGTTAGTGAGTTCGTCGGGGGTGACGAGCATGGGGCCGAGCGGGCAGAAGGTATCGAAGCTCTTGCCGTGGTTGAACTGGCCGCCGCCGAGTTCAAACTGCCAGTCGCGCGCCGACACATCGATGGCGATGGTGTAGCCGAGCACGTGGTCGATGGCGTTGGCGGGCGTGGCGTTGAGCGTGTCGCGACCGAGCACGATGGCGAGTTCACCCTCGTAATCGACCTTGGTGGAATCGGCGGGGAGGCGGATCGGGTCGCCGGGGTGCTGGAGGCTGCCGGTGGTCTTCATGAACCACATGGGGCGCTGTGGCACGGCTTTGCCGCCCTCCTCGGCGTGTTTGCGGTAGTTGAGACCGATGCCGAGGATGTTGGTGGGCGCGATGGGGGCGAGGATCTTGGTCGGGACGACGGGCGTCTCGGTGACGTGGTGTTGGCCGAAGAGGTCGCCTTGCACGGCGCGGGTGGCACCATCGACAGTGAGAGTGGCCCAGGCCGGGCCGGTGGGTGTGAGGTGGCGGATGTAGCGCATGGTGGGTCGGATCGGGTCGAAAAAGGAACGGGAAGGCGGAGTCTGCGGGAGCAAACGCAATCGCGGCGCGCGGGGCGAGCGCCGGGCGTTGTGTTTTGTGGCAAATTTCTGGCACAGCATGCCGTTCAAACCGAGCGACTTCAACCCGGGCAGGCAGAGTTTGGCTTTAGTATGTTTGAGGGGTGCCGATGCAGACCGTTGGCATGCCGTCTCTATCGCCCAACCACCACCGCACTCCGACCACGTCCCGCCGACGTTGGGTCCTGACGGTGTTCGGTCTGTGGCTGGGTTTGGCGGTAGCGGTCTTTGGCTGGATGGGTAAATTGCCGTGTGGCTTGCCCCGCGGGGTGTTGGCCGAAAAGGCGTGGACGGAGCCCGGCTGGCGCGCGGAGCATCGGTTGACGGCTGCGACGGATGTGGAGGCACGCGTGGTGGATCATCTGCTGGCGCGGGGCCCGTTGCCGGGGCTGCCAGAGCGGGTGTCGCTCAGCGGTGATGCGCAGGCTTTTGCCCCGGCGCTCGAAAACGCGGGCTGGACGGTGGTAGGTGAGGACGAGTTTTCCACGGTGCCTTCGCTGGGCGTGGCCCTGTGGCGCCCCGATGGCGAACTGGCCTGGCAGGCGCGACACGACGGTCCCGGCCTGTTGGTGGCGGGGGCGGCGCCGCTTGATACGGCGGCCTTTCGGGCGGTTCTCCGGGGGGACTCCCTGCCTCCGCAGGTGCCCGCGGGCTGCGGTCTCTGACGCCCTTCAGCCGATCTTAATTTTCCAGATTCTCCTCCTATGAATTCGACTCAACACCCTGCCTCACTCTCCGGAATTGAAGGCCACCGGGCGCGAATCTCGCGCTGGTTCATTCTCGCTTACTGGCTGCACGTGCCGGTGTTTATGGCGATCGCCTGGTGGAGCGGGCGCGACAGCATCTGGCTGGCGCTGGGGCTGGGTCTCGCCGGCGCGGTGGGCCCGACGCTGCTCTACCGTCTCGATCCGGGAGGATTTCTCACGGCGATCGCGACGGCTGGCTCCGGCATTCTGTTGAGTGGCGGTCTTATCCACTTGGGCGGCGGCATGATCGAAATGCACTTCCACATCTTCGTGATTCTGCCGCTCTTCGCCATGTATGGAAATCCGTGGGTGGTCGTCGCGGGAGCGGCAGCGGCGGCAGTGCATCACATTGCGATGTTCTTCTGGCGACCGGAGAGCCTGTTCAACTACGACGCCGGATTTGGCATCGTGGTGTTGCACGCGGTTTTTGTGGTCATCGCGACCATCCCGGGTTGCTACCTAGCGCGGATTTTTGGCCAGTATGTCGTGGGGGCCGGGCTGGTGGTCGATCAACTCGCTGAGACCGGTCGGGGGCTGCGTCACACCTCTGCCCAATTGAGCAATGCGAGTGATCACCTCGCCGAGGATGCCAACAGCCAGGCGGCGACGGTGGAGGAAGTCAGCGCCTCGCTGCAGGAAATCTCCGCCCAGTCCAAGTCGTGTGCCGAAGATTTGAATACAGCGCGCAATCAGCACGTGGGTCAGTTGCGCGGATCGATTTCCGATATCGAGCAGGCGGGTTCGCGCATCGCGCAGACCATGCAAGGCATCGCGGAGTCGAGCTCGGCCATCGCTGGCATCGTGAAGACGATCGAGGAGATCGCGTTCCAAACCAATATTCTCGCGCTCAACGCGGCGGTGGAAGCCGCCCGGGCGGGCGAAGCCGGTGCGGGTTTTGCGGTTGTTGCCGAAGAGGTGCGTTCGCTGGCCGGTCGCGCCTCGGAAGCCGCCGGCAAGACCGGTGAGTTGCTGCAACAGGCCGCCGCGAGCGGCAAGGATGGCGGCAAGGCGTCCGACGAACTGACCCGTCGCCTCGAACAGGTGCGCCAAAGCTTCGACCAACTGGAGCATGTCGTGGTCGGAGCCGCCGGTTCCATCGCGGAACAGGAAGCGGGCGTGGGCCAGATTTCCGGGGCGATGAGTCAGGTCGACCAAGCCGCGCAGGCGACGAGTGCGCACGCCGAGGAACTTTCGGCCAGCGCCACCGAACTGCGCAGCCAGGCCAACGAAGTCGTCGCCGCCGTGGAAGCGCTCCGTCGCGCCATGGGTCGCACCGACGAAGGCGCGGGGGCGGATGGTGACAGTGATGGCGCAGGTGCACACTTCGCCGCCCCCTCCGCTCGCCGCCGCGAGTTGATGGCGGCGTAAGGGGCCGACGCGTCCACTCGCTCACGCTCGTAGCCACGGGATGGTTGCTTGGTGGCTACGAGCGTGAGCGAGTGGGTGGTGCGTCGTGCGCGGCAAGGTGTTTGGTGCGAATCCGCCAGAATCGATCCCAGTGGTCGTTGTCTCGGAGGGGGAGGTCTGGATAGCCGGGAATGACGTTTCCGAGATAGGGCCAGTCGGTTGCCAAGTCGCACAGGGATTGGCGCACCGGGTTTTTCGCGACGTAGTGGCAGGCTTTGGCGAAGGCATTCCGCTGCCGTTCCGCCGGTCGGAGCACGTGATCGTGAGCTTGGTGCTGCCAGGTTTGAGGCTCGAGCGCGTGTTTGGTGTGCCCGCGCAGAAACGCGATCGCGGTGCGTTGGTCTGAGCCCTGCTCGTTCAATCCCATCAGGAGGAGATGGGTGTGATCAGGCATGAGCACGTAGATCGGACAGAGAAGTTCATAGCGACAGCACGCGTGCAGCAGCGCCTCTCTCCAGCGGGCGTGAAACGTCGCGTTCAGCCACCCCGTCGCGCGACGCTCCACGACGAAGGTCCAGTGCACCGTGGCCATCCCGGTGTAGTGTTCCGGGGAGAGGCGCGGGAGGTGTCGATGAGGCGCTGGCGCAGCCACTCGCTTCCGCTCGTAGCTACTTGGCGTTGGGTCATCCATGGTAGCTACGAGCGTGAGCGAGTGGAGGCGTTAGTTCTCGGCGAAGGCGGCCATGCCGATGCAGGAGCAGACGAGATTGCGGTCGCCGTAAACGTTGTCGACGCGGCCGACGGCGGGCCAGAACTTGCTGTTGCGGGTCCACGGAGCCGGGAAGGCCGCCGTCTCGCGGGAGTAGGGATGATCCCAGGTCCCGGCCGCGAGGGCTTGAGCGGTGTGCGGCGCATTCACCAACGGGTTGTTGGTCGCGTCGGACTCGCCGTGCACCACCGCTTGCATTTCGCCGTGGATGGCGATGAGGGCGTCGCAGAAGCGATCGAGCTCGGCCAGGGATTCGCTCTCGGTGGGCTCGATCATGAACGTGCCGGCCACCGGGAAACTCATGGTCGGGGCGTGGAAACCGTAGTCGATGAGTCGCTTGGCGGCGTCTTCGACCTCGAGGCCGTGGGCCTTCCAGGCGCGCAGGTCGATGATGCACTCGTGGGCGACGAGGCCCTCATTGCCACGGTAGAGCACGGGGAAGTGCGGATCGAGGCGCTTGGCCACGTAATTGGCGTTGAGGATAGCGAGCTTGGTGGCCTCGGTGAGTCCGGCGGCGCCCATCATGCGGATATACATCCAGGAGATGACGAGAATGCTGGCGGAACCATAGGGCGCGGCGCTGACCGCGCCGACGCGTCCATCGGTCGAACCCCAGTTGACGTGACCGGGCAGGTGGGGGGCGAGGTGGGCGGCGACCGCAATGGGGCCGACGCCGGGTCCGCCGCCACCGTGGGGGATGCAGAAGGTTTTGTGCAGGTTGAGGTGGCAGACGTCGGCGCCGATGTGGCCGGGCGACGTGAGGCCGACCTGGGCGTTCATATTGGCGCCGTCCATGTAAACCTGACCACCGGCGGCGTGCACCAGCTCGCAGATCTCGCGTATCGTTGATTCGAATACGCCGTGAGTCGATGGGTAGGTGACCATGAGCGCGCCGAGTTTGGCGGCGTGTTGCTCGATCTTGGCGCGGAGGTCGGTGAGGTCGATGTTGCCGGCGTCGTCGCAGGCGACGGGCACGACCTGCATGCCGCCCATCACGGCGCTGGCGGGATTGGTGCCGTGAGCGCTGGTGGGGATGAGGCAGACGGTGCGGTCGGGCTCACCGCGGGCGGCGTGGTAGGCGCGGATGGCGAGCAGGCCGGCGTATTCACCCTGCGAGCCGGCGTTGGGCTGGAGGGACACGGCGGCGAAGCCGGTGATCTCGGCGAGCCATTGCTCGAGGTCGGCGACGAGGTGGGCGTAACCGCGGGTTTGCTCCGCCGGGGCGAAGGGGTGCAGGGTACCGAACTGCGGCCAGGAGACGGGGAACATCTCGCTGGCGGCGTTGAGCTTCATGGTGCACGAGCCGAGCGAGATCATCGAGTGGCACAGGGAGAGGTCCTTGGCCTCGAGTTGCTTGATGTAGCGCAGCAGCTCGTGCTCGGTGTGGTGTTGATTGAAGACGGGGGCTTCGAGGAAGGCGCTGGTGCGGGCGAACGGCGCAGTGAACTGCGCCGAGTTTAAGTCGAAAGATGAAGGGGAAGTGAGGTCGGGCAGGTGGACCGACTCGTTGAAGCAGCGCAGAAGGCTGTGGAGGTCTTCGAGGGTGGTGGTTTCGTCGAGCGAGATCGCGACGGTGTGGGTGTCGATCGCGCGCAGGTTGAGGCGCTGCGCGGTGGCGGCGGCGTGCACGCGATCGGCGGCGACGTTGCCGATGGTGAGGGTGTCGAAGACCGGGGCGGTGTTGACGGTGGCGCCGGCGGTGCGCAGGCCTGCGGCGAGCAGCTCGGTGAGGAGCTTGGTGCGGCGGGCGATGGTGCGCAGGCCGGTGGGGCCGTGATAGACGGCATACATCGAAGCCATCACGCCGAGGAGGACCTGGGCGGTGCAGATGTTGGACGTGGCTTTGTCGCGGCGGATGTGTTGCTCGCGGGTGCCGAGGGCGAGGCGCATGGCGGGGTTGCCCTGGGCGTCCTTGGAGACGCCGACGAGGCGGCCGGGCATCTGGCGTTTGAAGTCGTCTTTGGTGGCGAGGAAACCGGCGTGCGGTCCGCCGAAGCCCATGGGCACGCCGAAGCGTTGAGCGGAGCCGACGGCGATGTCGGCGCCAAACTCGCCGGGCGGGCGCAGGAGGGTGAGTGCGAGCAGATCGGTGGCGACGACGGTGTAGGCTTTGACCGCGTGGGCAGCGGCGAAGAAGTCGGTGAAGTCGAGGATGTCGCCGGTGGTGTCGGGGTATTGCACGAGCACGCCCACGGTATCGGCGTCGGGCGCGAAGGTGGTGTGGTCACCGACGGTGATGGTGAGGCCGAGGGGCTCGGCGCGGGTGCGGACGATGTCGATCGTTTGCGGGTGGCACTTTTCCGAGACGAAGAAGGTGGAGCCTTTGCCGCGGCGGAGACGGTGGGCCATCATCATGGCTTCGGCGGCGGCGGTGCCCTCGTCGAGCATGGAGGCGTTGGCGATCTCGAGACCGGTGAGGTCGGTGACGAGGGTTTGGAAATTCAGCAGGGCCTCGAGACGGCCCTGGGAAATCTCGGCCTGGTAGGGCGTGTAGGCCGTATACCACCCCGGGTTTTCCAGAATGGTGCGTTGGATGACGGCGGGGGTATGGGTGCCGTAGTAACCCTGGCCGATGAAGGAGCGGAAGACTTGGTTTTTGTCGGCGATCTCGCGGAGTTCGGCGAGCGCGGCGGATTCACCCAGGGCGGGTGGCAGGTCGAGGCCGTCGCGACGGATGTCGGCCGGGACGGCGGTATCGACGAGGGCGTCGAGGGAGCTTTGGCCGAGGACTTCAAGCATGCGCGCCTGTTCGGCGGCATCGGGGCCGTTGTGGCGGCGGGCAAAGCTATCGGGCGGCGGCAGGAGGGAGGAGAGCGACGAAAGGTCGTTCGCAGAGTCGGACATAAAAACGGACGGTAGGCGGGGCCTACCGTCCGGCAAATTGAAAGAAGATGAACGCGACGGAATTAAGCCGCGGCGGCCGCCACCGAGTTGCGTTGTTGGCGGCGGCGGCGATATACCGCGAAGCCGAGCATGGCGGCACCCGCGATCGCCGCGTAGGTGGAAGGCTCGGGGACGGCGGAGAGGGCGCCCTCAAATGACTGCGCGACTAACACGTCATCGAAGTAGACATCTCCATGAGAACCGCTTGCTTGCCTAAGAAAAATACCGCGGGTGTCGCTCGTAATTCCGGTCAAGGTGATCGATGACGAGGATGAACTTGTTGGATCGATCCAGAGTTCCGCCCCATTGTTTTCAAGGTCAAATGAGATGACTGCCCGGTAATTGGTTCCACGGTCTAGAGCACTGCCCCATGAAGTTAGGCTGTTGGTGGATCCGTTGAGGGAGGCGCCATCGAAAAACCCCACTGCAAACTGGCTCGTCGAGGTGTTGGGGACACCACTATTGTTTTGTGTAGCTGTCGAAGGACGAAAAATTCCGAATGAGAGTGCGTAGGTGCCACTACCTACGGTTCCTTGTCTAAAACCGGTTACAGCCTGAACGGTGTTGTTGGTGCTTATTGATCCCGAATCATCCACTCGGAAACTGAAGCCGTAGTAGTATGTTCCCGACGAAAGGTCGCCGCTGCCGTCGTAAAAGTTCAGTTGAACCATCTCTCCAGATCCGGCGGCGACCAGCGCTTCGCCACCGGTGACGGAAATTGCAGGATCTGAGTCATTGGATTCCCAGTTGCCAACACCGCTGTCTGGAGTGCTTCCTCCTAGTGATCCGTTGTTCGAAAAATCATCCGAAATAGACACGAATTGGCCTTGGGCTGACGAAAGAAGACCGGCGAGCAAAAGCGGAAAAAGGGAAAATCTCATGGCTGAGCGAAGTGGGCCTGAACGGGTCTGGAAGAATGTATTGGGAATGACGCTGCAAGTGGCGGGCCAAAGCAGCAAGTTTTCAGGGCCGGATATTGCGTCAAATTTGAGTAACAGCCCTTATTTCGCCTTATGACTCGTTCGGAGAGAGCCTCTTATGTAGAACAGTGCCTTGGGGGGTTATACCCAGAGACGCCGATTCCGTTGGACCATTCGGATGCTTACACGTTGCTGATCGCGGTTTTGCTCTCTGCGCAGTGCACGGACAAGCGGGTGAATTTGACCACGCCGGCGCTTTTTAACCGGGCTTCGACGCCGCAGTCGATGGTGCTTCTGTCGGTGGATGACATTAACGATATCGTGCGGCCGTGTGGTCTCGCGCCGCGAAAGGCGCAGGCGATTTGGAAGCTGTCCGAGATCCTCATGACCGATCATGACGGCAAGGTGCCGGCCTCTTTCGAAGCCCTTGAGGCGTTGCCGGGGGTGGGGCACAAAACGGCTTCGGTGGTGATGGCGCAGGCGTTTGGAGTGCCGGCGTTTCCGGTCGACACCCACATCCATCGACTCGCTCAGCGTTGGAAACTCACACCGCAGGGCGCGACGGTGGTGCGAGTGGAGCAGGATCTGAAGCGGCTCTTCCCCATGGAGAGTTGGAACAAGCTGCACCTGCAGATCATTTTCTACGGTCGCGAGCATTGCTCGGCGCGCGGGTGTGATGGGCACACCTGCGAGATCTGTGCGCACCTGAATGGTCCGGCGCCAGCGGCGAAACGGAAACGGGTGGCGAAGCGGGTGAAGTAACGGGGGGGCGGGCCGACGGAACAGGATGTCGGGCGTAAAGCCCGACCCACAATTTAGATAGGGTTCCTGTCATGTGGGTCGGGCTTTATGCCCGACTCTTCGCTGGGCCGACCCCTCAGCCTTCCTCGGATTCGAGTTCGAGGAGTTTTTCGGCGGCGGTTTCCCAGTCGGTGTTGGCGGCGGTGAGTTGATCCGTGACCGCGCTGAGTTCGCGGTTGAGGTGCTGGGCTTTGCCGGGGTCGTCGTAGGTCGCGGGGTCTTCGAGTTCGGCGGTGAGTTCGGCCTGTTGGGTCTCGAGGTCGACGACGCGTTTTTCGGCGGCGCTCACGGCGCTGCGCAGGTCGCGGAGTTGTTTTTCCCGTTCCTTTTTGGCGGCGCGATCGTCGGCGCGCTGGCCTTTGCCGGCGCCGGAGTTGCCGCCGCCCGAACCTTGGGAGGGACGGGCTTGGGTGAAGCCGGCGGTGAGGGCTTCGCGGGCGCCGGTGGCCTGGGATTTTTCCAGGTAGTAGTCGTAGTTGCCGGCGTAGCGGGTGAGGCGGCCGCTGTGGACGTGGAGCACGGTCTCGGCGAGTTGCCGGATGAAATACACGTCGTGGGAAATGAAGATGAGGGTGCCGGTGAAGCCTTTGAGCGCGGTGATGAGCGCGTCGATCGACGGGATGTCGAGGTGGGTGGTGGGCTCGTCCATCAACAGCAGGTTGGGCGGGTTGATGAGCAGGCGGGCGAGGGCGAGGCGGGATTTTTCGCCGCCGGAGAGCACGCTGACTTTTTTGAAAACGTCGTCTTTGCGGAAGAGGAAGGCGCCGAGGAGGGCGCGGGCCTGTTGCTCGGTGAGGTCGTTCTCGGCCGTGCGCAAGTCCATCATGTTGGCGAGCACGGTGGCCTCGAGGTTGAGGTTGTCGGCGCGGTTTTGAGCAAAGTAGCCAGCGGTGACGTTAGCGCCGAGTTCGCGGGTGCCGCCGCGGATGGGGATCACGTCACCGAGGATTTTGAGCAGGGTGGATTTGCCGGCGCCGTTGGGGCCGACGAGCACGATCTTTTCACCGCGTTCGGAGGTGAAGTTGAGATCCTCATACACCACGTGGTCGCCGTAGGCCTGTTCAACGTGTTCGAGCTCGACGACCTTGAGGCCGGAGCGGGCGGGTTGCGGGAAACGGAAATTGATGCGGCGCAGGTCTTCCTCGGGGGAGTCGATGGCCTCCTCTTTGAGGCGGGCGATGTGCTTCTCCTTGGACTTGGCGCGGGTGGCCATGGAGGCCTTGGCGCCGAAGCGGTCGACGAACTTCTGCTGGTGGGCGATTTCGCGCTGTTGCGACTTGTAGAGCGAGAGGAGTTGCTCGTGGCGGGCGTCCTTTTGCTCGAGGTAGTCGTCGTAGTTGCCGGTGTATTTGTGCAGGGTGGCGCCGCGCAGTTCGAGGATGCCGTTGCAGAGGGCGTTGAGGAAGGCGCGGTCGTGGGAGATGACCAGCAGGCCGCCGGGGTAGCGGGTGAGGTAGTCCTGCAGCCAGAGCAGGGCTTCGAGGTCGAGGTGATTGGTCGGCTCGTCGAGCAGCAGGAGGGTGGGCTCGGAAACGAGCAGGCGGGCGAGATGGGCGCGCAT
Source organism: Actomonas aquatica (assembly GCF_019679435.2). Lineage (NCBI taxonomy): Bacteria > Pseudomonadati > Verrucomicrobiota > Opitutia > Opitutales > Opitutaceae > Actomonas > Actomonas aquatica. The sequence continues at coordinate 3,191,980 of NZ_CP139781.1, read as the reverse complement.
GATCCAGCCGCCGGAGAAGGACTTGGCGGGCAGGTCCATGTCGGGGTCCTTGAAGCCGAGGCCGGCGAGGATTTTGCGGGCGCGCGGTTCGAGGGTCCAATCGATGTCGTAGTCCTCGTCGTCGTCGCCCTCGAGGTCGAGTTTGGCGCCGCCGGTGGCGATGCCGATGATGGTCTCGTCGCCGACGGGGGCGCTTTCCTGCGGCAGGAAGCCGAAGTCGGCGCCGCGTTCCCACTCGATCATGCCCTCGTCGGGCGACTCGTGACCGAGGATGAGGTTAAACAGCGTCGACTTGCCGGCGCCGTTGGGGCCGACGAGGCCGAAGCGATCGCTGCGCGCGATGAAGAGCGACACCTCGGAGAAGAGTTCCCGGGTGCCGTAGGACTTGGCGACATCTGCGATCGTAAGCATGGAGTCGGGCACGCAAAGGGCCGGGGGCGCGCTTTGCAACAGTCGCGATGCGGTTGGCGAATGGGTGAGTATGATCTTCTCTTTGCCTCTTTTCGGACGGCGCGGGTCGGGCCTCGTGCTCGCCGCCGTCATTTTTGCCACCAGCCTGTTCGCGCAGGATGCGAGCGTGCTGCGTCAGGTGCAGGACATCGGTCGCAAGGCGCAGGACCAGTTGCGTCAGGTGCAGTTGGACTTCGATCGGCAGCGGCTGGAGGCGCGGGATGAGGCGCGCGGTCGTATCGCGGAGCTCAAGCGAGGCATCACGCCGGCGGCGATGCAGCGGGATGGTTCGGTGGTGGAGGCGCAGTATGCCCTGGCGGAGGCAGAGGCCGAGCTGCAGTGGCGCACGATTCCGTTGATCGATGCGGCGCAGACGCAGGCGGAGAACGCCATCCAGCGTCAGCGGGTGGCCGACGAAACGGCGGTGCACGCCCGCACGCTCGACGTGGGGGACGAGGATCAGAACCGGCAGATGCGGGAGTATCTCAGCAAGTCGGTGAAGATCGAGCAGCGCTGGCAGGAGCGGTTTGACGCGCTGAGTCACGAATGGGAACTCGCGCGCATCGAGCTGCAGCGCGAGGAGCGGCAGGCGCACAACCTCTACGATCGTGAGGTGGCGCGGCTCGTTCTGCAGATCCAGGAGGACGTGGCGGCCGGACGCAGCAGCAGCTACGGGGTGGCCGGGGATCCGCGTCTGGCGGAGCTGGAAGCGCAGCGCGATGAAAAGCTCAATGCCATCGCCCGCCGGCTGGACGAAGCCCAGCTCGAGCACGATAGCCAGCGCGCCGAGGCGGAGAGCCAGAAGGAGGCGGAGCTGGCGGAAATCGCGCCGTATTGATCGGCGCTCGCCGCCCGCCCCGGGGACGTCCGCGCCCACCCTGCGCTGGCTAACGCACGAGGGTGAGGGCCACCACGCCGGCGACGGCGATGATGCCGCCGACCACGGAGCGGCGGCTGGGACGGTCGCCCTCGATCCAGTAACTGAGCGGGATGATCACCAGTGGCGTCGTGGCCACGATGGGCAACACGATGCCGGAAGGCGTGGTCGCGAGGGCCCATTGGTAGCAGCTCACGCCGAGGGTCGGCCCGCAGAGCGCGTTGGCCAAAATGAGCGCCCAGCCCCGCAGCCGGGTGGAGCGGTCGAGCGGTGGTGTCGCGGTGACGGCGGTTTCGCGGCGGCGCTGGGCAAGGTGACGAATGATAAAGTAGGCGGCGGTGATGCATAGGCCGCCGGTGATGCGCTGGTAGGCGGCGTTGACGCCGTCGATACTCGAACCGGCGGCGGTGGTGACCTCGTAGGCGTGGCGGCTGACGACGGCACCGAGGCCTTGGCCGACGGCGGCGAGGAAGCCAAACAACAGGCCCAGTCGCGTGACCGGCACCTTGGGCGGATCGCGCCGCGAGGGCATGAGGGCGACGGTCACACCGACGAGGATGACGAAGGCCCAGCTGATTTGCCCGAGGGTGAGGCGGGTGCCCATCCACATCCATTCGGCCTGCATGGCGACCGGCACGGCGATGCATTGGCACATGAGCACGGTGAGGCGAGAGCCGAGGCGGGGCAGGGCGGCGAAGAGCGCGAGGTCGCCGAGCCCCATGCCGATGACGCCGCTGAGGAGGAACCAGTCGCGACCCGCGCCGCCGAGACCGATGCCGAACAGGTGGGCGTAGAGCCCGAGGAAAAACATCGCGAGGGCGAGTCGGCCCAGGTTGGCGGTGGTGGACCCGATCGTCTTGATCGATCGCGTGGCGAAGATCGCCGAGAACGAGAAAAAGACGGTGGTGAGCAGGGAGGCGAACATGGGGCGTGGGCGGCAGGGTCGAGGCTGTGTGTGGAAAGAACGGATCGCGGGCGCAAGCTGCCAACCGGGGCGGTGGCGTAAGGTCGTTTCAGTTTGGCGGTCGCGCGCCGATGTAGAGCCCCAGTCTCATGTCCTTCTCTGCCTGGAACGCTTTCGGCTCGAATTCGCCGTTTGGCGGGGCGGCTGCATCAATGGATGCGCCGCCGCGGGCGTCTTGGCGTCTGGTGATCGCAGGGGCCTTGCTGGTGTGGGGGCTCAGTGAGTTGGGGCTCTTGGTCAGCTCGGTGAGCGGCATGGCGTCGCCGGTGTGGCCGGCGGCGGGCCTCGGCGTATGGATGGTGTTGCGCGGCGGGCGCCGGATGTTGTGGGGCGTGGTGTTGGGCGCGTTCCTCAGCCGGGTGAATACGGGTCTGGGCGCGGAATCCTGGGTGGCGGCATTGGGGCCGGGCGTGGAAGCCTGGATCGGGGCGGAGGTGATCCGTCGCGTCGGCGCGCGCACGGTGCTGCGTTCGCGGCGGCTGGCCGAAGTCGTTTCGTGGTTGGTGGCAGCCGTGGCGGGGGCGCTGCCCAATATGGTTTTGGGCGTCGGAATCCTGTGGGGCGTGGGGGTGGTTCCGACAACTGACCTGCCGGTCGTGGCGCTCACGTGGTGGGTGGGGGATGTGTTTGGCATCGTATTGCTCGTCTCGACCTTGGAGACGTGGTGGCGAAGCCGCGGTGAGGCGGAGCCGCTGTGGCGAAATCTCGGACGATTGGCCGGACTGGTGGGGGCGACCGTGTTGGCGGCGGGGGTGGCGCTCTGGCCGAGCGAGCCGGGAGGTTGGTTGTTTCTGCTGTTTCCGCCGCTCTTGCTCGGCAAACACTGGGGCGGGCGTATGGGCGTGCAGTTGGTCGTGATGCTCATCGCGGTGGCGGCGGTGCTGGCCACCGCTACGGGTCGGGGACCGTTTTATGGGGATCAGCTGAACGAAGGCCTGCTGAGCATGGAGGTGTTCCTGGCCAGTGTGATCGCGACGGCGTTGGCGCTGCCGCTGTTTCGGATGCTGGGGACGTTCCGGTTGGGCGCGGTGGTATTGCTGACCGGGTGGAGTTTGAGTGCGGTGGTTTACCATTTGCACCGGCGCACGGAAGTGCGGGCGGAGGTGGCCCATCTGGATGCGGAGGTCGTCAACACGATGGATGCGCTGGAGGACCGGATGACGATTTATGTCGAAGCGCTCCGGGCGGGAGAGGCGTTGTTTCATACGACGGGCGATGTGGATGCGGCGCAGTGGCGACGGTTTGCGGATGCGCTGAGGTTGCCGGAATCGTTTCCCGGAATCCGTGGCGTGGGGGTGATCTGGCCGGTGGAGGAGGCGGACCTGCCGGCGTTTCGGGTGCAAATGGCGGCGGCGCGAGCCGGCGACTTGGCGGTGCACGAGGTGCCGGGCGTGGAGAGGCCGGTCGTAGCGGCGGGGGATCCGAGGCACTTGGTGATCGGCTACATCGAGCCGGAGTCGGCCAATGGAGCGGCGCTGGGATTGGATGTAGGCTCGGAGGCCAACCGGCGGGCGGCGGCGCTGTTGGCGCGCGATAGCGGCGAGGCTCGGCTGACCAGGCGGATCGTCCTGGTGCAGGATGGGCGAAAGCGCGCGGGCTTTTTGCTCTACCTGCCGGTGTATGCGAATGGCTGGCCGACCACTACGGTGGCGGAGCGACGCGCTGCATTTCGGCACTGGGTGTATGCGCCGTTTGTGACCGAGAGTTTTGTCGAGGGCGTGCTGCCGAGTCTCACGCAGGAGCTCACGCTGGATTTGTTTGAAGGCAGCTCCACGGCTCCGGGAGATTTGCTGTATGCGGGCGGTCCGACGCAAGATGCCGGTGCGGCCTACGCAGCGGTGCGGGAGCTCAAGCTGGGCGGAGAATCGTTCACGCTGGGTTGGCGCAAGACGGAGAAATTTGCCGGGGCGGGGGCGGTGACCTCGTCCTGGATCGGGGCGGGGTTGGCGTTGGCAGTCTTGGCTGCAGCGGGAATGGCGACCTTGCTCCAAGTGTCCCAGCAACGGGCGCAGGTGCTGGTGACCGAACGCACCACCGAGCTCGAAAAAGCGCAGGCTCAAATGGCCGAATTGATCGCGCTGCAACGCGGGGTCTTGGACAGCAATAATTTCGCGTTCATCAGCGTGGATCTGCAGGGGATCATCCGCAGCTTCAACCGGGGGGCGGAACGGATGTTGGGTTATGCGGCCAGTGAGGTGATTGGCCGGCGGACGCCGGAGGGGTTTCACCTCGTCGAGGAAGTGGAGCGGGAAGCCGCGGCCCTCTCGCGCAAATTTGGCGAACCGGTGGCGGCCGATATGGGGGTGTTTGTCGCGCTGGCCCTGCGCGGATTGAAGGACGAACGCGAGTGGACCTACGTGCGCAGTGATGGGGTGAAGGTGCCGGTTAAATTGTCCGTCACCGCGATCCGCAATGAGGCCGGCGAAGTGACCGGATTCCTCGGCGTGGCGCAGGACCTCACCAGCCACAAGCAAGCCGAGGCGAGCCGCCGTGCGGCGATGATTGAGCTCTCCATGCTCAAGCAGGCGCTCGATCAATTTGTGGAGATTTCAGTGTCGGATCTGAATGGCACGATTCTCTACGCGAACCGCAAGTTCTGCGAAAATTCCGGTTACACTCACGACGAGTTGGTGGGCCAGAACCACAGCATCCTCAACTCCGGCGAGCATGCGCCGGAGTTCTTCCGCAAGTTGTGGAAAACAATCCGCGGCGGTTACAACTGGCACGGGGATATCTGCAATCGCACCAAGGACGGGCGTAATTACTGGGTGGATACATTGATCGTGCCGGAGCTCAATGTCGACGGAGAGGTGCGCCGCTACGTCTCGATCCGCATCGATGTGACCCGCAACCGCGAATACGAGAAGGGTCTGGCGCAGGCGCGGGACGACGCCATCGCCCTGTCGCGCCTCAAGTCGGAATTTTTGGCCAACGTCAGCCACGAACTGCGCACGCCGATGAACGGGGTGATCGGCATGGCGGACATGCTGTCGGGCATGGTCACCCACCCGGAGCACCATCGCATGATCGAGGTGATCCGGCAGAGCGGCGAAAATCTGCTCACGATCATCAACGACATCCTGGACCTCTCCAAGGTGGAGGCCGGGAAGATGCGTCTGAGCGTGGCGGATTTCGATCTCGCGACGCTGCTGCGCGAAGCGATCGAGTTGTTGGTGCCGCGGGCCGAGTCGAAACATGTTGCGCTGCGCTGCGAGATCCCGCCGGGCAGCGACTGGTGGGTGAGTGGCGACGAGGGGCGTCTGCGGCAGGTGGTGATCAATCTGCTGGGCAATGCCCTCAAGTTTACCGATGCCGGCACGGTGTCGTTGCGGCTGCGCGACCTGAGCTCGTTGTCGAGTCGGCGCCAGATGCGTATCGAGGTTGAGGATACGGGCTGTGGCATCCCCGCGGACATGCTGGAACGGTTGTTTGAATCCTTTGTGCAGGTGGATGGATCCGACTCACGGGCGCAGGGCGGCACGGGGCTGGGGCTGTCGATCTCGCGGCAGATCATCGAGCTCATGGGCGGGCGCGTTGGTGTGGAGAGTGAGCTCGGGGTCGGCTCGACCTTCTGGGTGGAGCTTTCGCTGCCGGTGGGTGTGCGCCCGGTGCCCGGCGGATTGACGGCTGTGGCCAAGCCGGCGGCCGTGCGGGCGGAGCGGACGCGTATCGGTTCGGCGGAGACGCCGGCGAAGGAACCGTCCGGGCCGGGGCCGTTGGAGATTCTGCTGGTGGAGGACAATCGGGCGAATCAGGAAGTGGCGACGCTGATGCTCCGGCGCATGGGCCACACGGTGACCGTGGCCAACAACGGTCAGGAAGGATTGGATACACTGAGCGTGGCGCGCTTCGATGTGGTGTTGATGGACTGCCAGATGCCGGTGCTCGATGGTTTCACGGCTACGCGCAAGTTGCGGGCCGGCGACGTGCCGGGGGTGGATCCCAGGATTCCGGTGGTGGCGCTCACGGCTTACGCGATGGAGGGGGACCGGCAGCGATGTATCGATGCGGGCATGGATGATTATTTGACCAAGCCGCTGCGGGCGCGCGAGGTGACGGCGGCCTTGCGTGGGGTGGTGCAGCGGGCGGCGATGGCGATGGGTCCGGCCCGGAAGACGGATGGGATCCACGAAGAGAGCGCGGCCGACGTGCTCGACGAGGAGGTGGTGGCGGAGCTCTGTGAGATCGAGGCCGAGCCGGGCTTGGATGTTTTTACCTTTGTGGCCCGGGGGTTCGTGGCCAGTTGGGCGGACGAGTTGGCTGTGCTGGCGGCCCTGCGGGACGAGGGGGAATGGGAGGCATTTGCGCAGAAGGTGCACCAATTCGGGGGCTCGGCGGCGACCTTTGGGGGGCAGCGGGTGCGGCGTCTGGCGATTTACATGGAGAAGCGGGTCAAGGAGGGGGATCGGACGGCGGCGCAGGAGCTGTGGCCGGAGTTGGCAGAGGCTAGCCGGGTGCTCAGTGAACGGGCCGAGTTGCGCATGGCGGAGCTGAAGACGGCGGTGCGCTGATTTTACACTTTTGTGCTTCTGCACCTTCCGGCAGTCGCTAGGTTGGGCCTTCAATATGAAAGCCAAACGTCAGAAGCAGCGCCCCGAAGACCTCAATGCCAAGCGAGCCGCCCGCAAGGGACCGATCTCGAAGTTCATTGCGCACCACTACCGGCACTTCAACTCCGCGGCCCTGCTCGATGCGGCCAAAGGTTACGAAGACCACCTCAAGGCCGGCGGCAAAATGTTCGTCACGCTCGCCGGCGCGATGTCCACCGCCGAGCTCGGTATCTCGCTCGCGGAGATGATCCGTCAGGACAAGGTGCATGGCATTGTCTGCACCGGCGCCAATCTCGAGGAGGATGTATTCAATTTGGTGGCACACGACTATTACGAGCGGGTGCCGCACTACCGCGATCTGACCGCCACCGACGAGCAGGCACTGCTTGATCGTCACATGAACCGGGTGACCGACACCTGCATTCCCGAGATGGAGGCCATGCGTCGCATCGAAAAAGCGGTGCTGGAGGAGTGGATGGCGGCCGACGCCGCCGGCGAGCGTTACTTCCCGCACGAGTTCATGTATCGCATCCTGCGCAGCGGGAAGCTGGAGAAGTCCTATCAGATTGACCCGAAGAATTCCTGGTTGCTGGCCGCGGCGGAGAAGAACCTGCCGATCATCGTGCCGGGGTGGGAAGACGCCACGCTCGGCAACATGTATGCGGCGGCGGTCATCCGCGGTGACGTGAAGAACGTGCACACCGTGCGCACCGGTATCGAATACATGACGATGCTGGCCGAGCTTTACACCAAGAAGGCGCGTCTGCTCAAAAACGGCGAAGGCTCGATCGGTTTCTTCCAGATCGGTGGTGGCATCGCCGGCGACTTCCCGATCTGCGTGGTGCCGATGCTGCACCAGGATCTCGAGCGCACGGGCGTGCCGCTGTGGGGCTACTTCTGCCAGATCAGCGATTCGACCACCAGCTACGGCAGCTACTCCGGTGCGGTGCCGAACGAGAAGATCACCTGGGGCAAACTCGCCGCGTCCACGCCGAAATTTATCGTGGAGAGCGACGCCACCATCGTGGCTCCGCTCATCTTCAGCTGGGTGCTGGGCGAATAAGTCCGGCGCTGCCCACTTCTGCTCAATCGAGCTTCTGCACCCCGACCGGCGCGCGCTGGTCGGGGTGAAATTTTTTAATTCAAGCGGCCTCGAGCGTCGGTCGATAGGTGGGGTAGGGGCCTTATAGTCGTTTGCCCGTAATCAAAGGGTAAAACTGTCGAACGCACCGACTTGCATGGCACGCGGCGTGCGGCAAGGTGCCGCTCTATGTCTGTCCACTTCTCCGCCCCCGCCGGGTTGCCCTCGGAGTTCGAGCGTTATGCCGGTATCGTGCACAACGCAGTGGAAGGCGTGTTCCAATCGACCCCGGATGGCCGCTATCTGCTGGTCAACCCGGCGCTCGCCCGGATGTATGGCTACGCGGGGCCGGACGAGTTGATGGCGCAGTCGGTTGTATCCGATATTTCACGACTGATCTATTTCGACCCGGCCAAACGGCGGGAGTTTGCCGAGCGCATGCAGCGCGACGGGGTGGTTGAGGGCATGGAGTATCAGGTGCGGCGCAAGGACGGGGCGGTGATTTGGATTCGCGAATCGGCGCGGGCGGTTCGGGGGCCCGACGGACAGGTGCAGTATTACGAGGGATTCGTGCAGGATATCTCCGTGCGCAAGGAGGCGGAGGAGGCGCTGCGCAAGGCCAAGGAAGCCGCCGAGGCGGCCAACCGCGCCAAAAGTCAGTTTCTCGCCATGATGAGTCACGAGATCCGCACGCCGATGAACGGGGTGATCGGTATGGCGTCGCTGTTGAGTGACACTGCCTTGGACGAACAACAGGGCGAGTTCGTGGAGACCATTCGGCAGAGCGGCGACCTGCTCATGTCGGTCATCAACGACATCCTCGACTTCTCGAAAATCGAATCGGGTCACATCGAGGTGGAGCACGAGGAGTTCCTGCTCTCGGACTGTGTGGAGGTCGCGCTCGACATCTTCGCGCAGCGCGCGACGAAGCGAAACCTGGATTTCCTCTACGACATTCATCCCGCGGTGCCGTCGATCGTGAAAGGGGACTGCATGCGCCTGCGGCAGGTGTTGGTAAACCTCTTGGGCAACGCGGTGAAATTTACGGAGGAGGGCGAAGTGGCGCTGACCGTGTCGACTGGCGAACTCCAACCCGATGGTCGCCAACGCCTGCTCTTCTCGGTGCGCGACACCGGCATCGGCATCCCGGATGCATCGGTATCGCGACTGTTCGAAACCTTTTACCAGGTCGATGCCAGCACCACCCGGCGTTATGGCGGCACGGGGCTCGGGCTCGCGATCAGCAAGCGCCTCATCGAGCTCATGGGCGGGGAAGTCGAGGTGGAGAGCGAGTTGGGCCGAGGGTCGGTGTTCCGCTTCAGCGTGGTGGTCGAGCCGGTGGCGTCCGATGTGGTGCCGCCGACGGAGTCGGGGCGTCCGGTGCTGGCCGGGCGGCGCCTGCTCATCGTCGACGACAATGAAACCAACCGCCGCATCCTCGGCACCATGGCGCGCAACCACGGGATGCAGCCGGTGCTGGCCAACTCCGGCCGCGAGGCGCTCTCCGTGCTCGATGGGGGCGGGCGCATCGATTTTGCCATTCTCGACATGCAGATGCCGGAGATGGATGGCGTTGATTTGGCCAAGGCGATTCGTCGGCGTGAGGCATTTGCCCAGTTGCCTTTGGTGATGCTGTCGTCGCTCTGCCTGCAGGATCTGGGCGCGGGACGGGCGCTGTTTCAGGCCAGTTTGACCAAGCCCGCCAAACCCGCGCAGGTCCTGGCGACCTTGCTGCGTCTGGCGCAGGCCGAGCCGGATGGTGAGCCGGTCGAAGCCGAGGTGATGTCGGCCCCGAGCCGACCGCCCGTCGTGGCCGGCCCCGCGAGCACCGACCCGGTGGTGACTCCGCCCTTTGGCAATCTGAAGGTGCTGTTGGCCGAGGACAACCTGGTCAACCAGCGGGTGGCGGCGGTCATGCTGCGTCGCCTCGGCTGCGACGTGTCGTTGGCGCTCGATGGCAACGAAGCCGTGGCGGCGGCCGCGCAGACCAAGTTTGATGTCATCCTCATGGATGTGCACATGCCGGCGATGGATGGCGAAGCCGCCACCCGTGAAATCCGCGCCGCCAGCGACGCCGGTGCGCATCGGCCGTGGATCATCGCGTTGACGGCCAATGCGATGGAAGGCGACCGCGAGCGGTGCCTGCGCTGCGGCATGGATGACTACATTTCCAAGCCCGTGCGTATCCCGCAGTTGGCCAAGGTGTTGGAGCGGGCGGTGCTGGCCAGTCACGAGGCGGGCACTGCGGCGCCCTTTGCGTTGACCTGATTTCCGGTCGGCGCGGGGCGATTTCGCTAAAAAAACGGCGGCAGCGACCGATTCCGGTTGATGCATGTGTGTCGGCCCATCCTGTCCCCCTGATCGCTGCGTGCTCGCGAGATCGCCGGCCGCTGGCTGCGGCTGCGCCGAGGGCGTTCGTCTGCCATGAGCATGACGATCCGATTGTTGATGGTGGAGGACGACCCGATGCAGGCGCGTTGGGTGGGTGATCGTTTGGCGGTGGATGGTATCGAGTGCCTCACCGTCGTGGCCGATCGCGAGGGGCCGCTGCGTCGGGCGCTCGACGAGGATGTTTACGACCTCGCGATCTGCGACTATCGGCTGCCCGATTACGACGGTCTCTCCGCGTTGCGGCTGATGCGCGCCAGTCGCCCGGGGTTGCCGATCATCGTGATGTCATCCGAGGGCACCGAAGAGCTTGTGGCCGAGTGTTTTCGGGCCGGGGCGACCGACTTCGTGCTCAAGTCCAACCCGGCCCGGTTTGCGCCGGCGGTGCGGCGAGCGTTGCAGACCGCCCGGGAGCGCTCGGAGCGCGAGGAGCTCATGGCGCGGCTGGGCAAACTCGGTTCGCAGGTGCCGGGGGTGCTGTTCCAGGCGCGTATGCGGCCGGATGGCAGCCTGGGGTTTCCCTTTGCCGGGGAGCGTTTGCGGGATCTCTTCGACCTCGCACCGGCTGACCTGCGGGCGAACATGGGGCTGTTCCTGGACAAGCTGCTGCCGGAAGACGCGGAAGGATTTGTGGAGTCGTTGCGGGAGTCGGCGCGGCTGTTGAAGCCATGGAAACATGAATGTCGCTGGCGCCAGGGCGACGGTGCGGTGCGTTGGCTGGAAGGCACGGCCACGCCGGAATGTGAACCGGCGGGCGGCGTGTTGTGGCATGGCTTCATCACCGAGATCACGGACCGCAAGGAATTGGAGGCGAACCTGGCCGACATGCGTGACCGGGCGTTGGAATCGTCACGGCTCAAATCGGAGTTTTTGGCCAACATGAGTCATGAGATTCGCACGCCGATGAACGGGATCATCGGCATGACCAATCTCCTGCTCAAAGGGGAGCTCAGCGATCCGCAGCGCGAGATGAGTGAAGTCATCCGCCGCAGTGGCGAATCGCTGTTGGGGATCATCAATGAGATCCTCGATTTTTCGAAGATCGAGTCGGGCCGCTTCAAGGTCGACCGCGAGCCTTTCGGCCTCGGGCGCATGATCGAGGACACCTGCGCCCTGCTCGACGCGACGGCGCGGCAGAAAGGCATCAAGCTCACCTGCGAGCTGGAGCCGCGGGTGCATGGGGAGTTTCTGGGCGACGGCGCGCGTATCCGCCAGGTCCTTACAAATCTGGTGGGCAACGCCATCAAGTTCACCCAGGAAGGCGAGGTGCTCGTCAGTGCCGGAGTGGTGTGCACCGACGGGGATTGCGAAACCGTGCGCATCGAGGTGCACGATTCCGGCGTGGGCATTCCGCGCGCCGCGCAGGCGAAGTTGTTCCAACCCTTCACCCAGGCCGATGGCAGCACCACGCGTCGCTTCGGCGGCACCGGGTTGGGGCTGGCGATCTCGTTGCGCCTGGTCGAGCTGATGGGCGGAGTGATCGATTTTGAGAGCGAGGAAGGGGAAGGCTCCACGTTTTGGTTTGAGATCCCGTTGGTGGGCGGGCGGTCGCGGAGTGGGCGTAAAGGCGATCCGCGGTTGGAAGACTTGCGCGTGCTGGTGGTGGCGCATGACGGGGATCGGCGCCGCTCGCTGCTGGCGCGTTTGCTGGAGGTCGGTATCCGCGGTGATGAAGCCACCACGGCCGAAGGCGCGGTGCATCGGCTCACCGCGGCCCGTGACGGACTGGACGATGGGGAGTTTCAATGCGTGCTCATGCTGGATGACCTGCAAGGGGTCGACGCGGTGGAACTGGCCACGCTTATCCGGGCAGATGTCGCTTACCGTGGGGTGAAGCTGGGTTTGGTCGGCGCGGTCGATGGCCGGGCGACAGGCGTGGCGGCGGCGTGTTTTGATTGGCGCTGGCCGGAGGCGGTGAGCCGCGATGCGCTGCGCTCGTGTTTCAACGAGGTGCTGGAGGCGCTTCACCCGGTCGCAGAGCCGGAGCGCGAGGCTGGCGAAGAGGATGTTTTGTTGACCAATCGCCGACCGGCGGCGCCGGAGCGCAAGCTGCGCCTGCTGGTGGTGGAAGACAATCACGAGAACCAGATCGTCGCGCGCATGCTGCTCGATTGGCTGGGGCACAGCGTGGAAGTGGTCGGCGACGGCAAGCAGGCTTTGGCGCGACTGCGTGAGGCGACTTTCGATGCCGTGTTGATGGATTGCCACATGCCGGTGCTCGATGGCTTCTCGACGACGCGGCGCATCCGTCGCGGAGAAGTGGAGGGCGTGAGCGAAAACCTGCCGATCATCGCCCTCACCGCCAATGCCTTGGAGTCGGATCGTGAGCGTTGCCTGCAAAGCGGCATGAGCGACTACATCGCCAAACCGATCGAGCCGGAGGAACTGGCGGCGGCCTTTGCGCGCTGCCGTCTGCTGGGCGAACCGACGGCGGGGGAGGGGGCATCGGCCGCGGCGGCGCGGACGGTCCCCGCGGCTTTGCGGATGAGCGACTGGGATCCGCAGCCGGTGCGCTTGTTTGAAACCATGTCCACGCGGGACGGCGCCTCCCTGGCGGTCACGATGGTGGAATTGTTCCTGAAGGAGACGGCGGGGCGACTCGCTGAGGTGGAGCGTTGTTTTGCGGCTCGTGACGCGGACGAGTTGGAAATGGTCGCGCACAAACTCGCCGGCAGTGCCGCCAATATCGGTGCTTTCGTGATGCGGGATGCCCTGCGCGAGATCGAAAACCTCGCCGCCGATCACGGGTGGGAGCAGGTGCCCAACGAAATTGCCCGCGCCCGCGATTCTTGGCTTAGGTTAGAACCCCTACTGGCCGATTACGTAGTTACCCGCACTTCAGCGGCCTAAGTGATTGACCATGAAAGTTCTCATTGCCGACGACGAATACGTCACCCGCCTGATGCTCGATGCCGCACTGCGGGAGCACGGTTGCGAACCCATCGAGGCCGTCGACGGGCGTTCTGCCTGGGATATGATTATCCGTGAAGAGCCGCAGATCGTGATCAGCGATTGGGTGATGCCGGAGATCACCGGTCTGGACCTCTGTCAGCGCGTGCGGGATCAGGCGGGGCATTACGTGTATTTCATCCTGCTGAC